>JAHBXV010000011.1 GCA_019636285.1 Planctomycetaceae bacterium | reverse complement strand
GGTGAGTCTGGAACTCCTGGCTCGCAAGACTCCGGCCGTCGTGACTTATCGTTGCGGCTGGCTGACCTACCTGATCGGCCGGGCGATGGTCCGCATTCGTTATATGTCGCTCCCCAATTTGATGGCGGGCAAGGAACTGATGCCCGAACATCTGTGCGTGACGAATCCCGATGCGGCAGTCGCTCACGTGGTCAATCACCTCGAGCGCTGGCTGGCGAACCCTGCCGAACTCCCTCGCTTGCGAGCCGCGTTCGACACGCTGCATCGCGAGATCGGTGCCACCGGGGCGACGGACCGCGTCGCCTCGCTGTTGTGGGACCGCTATGGTGTCGCGCGGGAACAGAAGGCGGCCGCCTGATTGTGCGTTGTTCGTGCTGACAGAACCACTTCGACAAATTCGCCTTTGATGGATCACCCTGGAGATCGCCGTGTCTGAGACGGAAGAAAAGCAGCCGTTTCCCAAATCTCTGTCGCGCAAGCAGCGCCGGGTTCTGGGGGTGCTGCTGGAGAAGGCGTTTACCACTCCCGAGCAGTATCCGCTGACGCTGAAAGCAAGCACGACCGGCTGCAACCAGAAGAGCAACCGCGACCCCGTCACGAACTACAGCGAAGACGACGTTCAACAAACGTTGGAGGAGCTTCAGCGACTGGGCCTGCTCGGCTGCCTGCACACCGAAGGGGGTCGGACCGAACGCTATCGCCACTACATGCGGCACCGCACCACGCTGACCGAGCCGCAACTGGCGATCCTCACCGAGTTGCTGTTACGCGGCAAACAGCAGATGGGCGACCTGCGAACGCGCGCCAGCCGCATGGTGGCGATCGACACGCAGGACCTGCTGCGGCAGGAACTGGCTGGCCTGATGGAACTGGGTCTGGTGCGCGCCAACGGCCCGCTCGACCGCCGCGGCATCGAAGTCGATCACAACCTCTACGCCGACAACGAAAACCGCGAGCCGATGGCCGTCTGGACGGAAACCCCAGAGCCCGCCGCCCCGTCAGAACCCGTCGAACGCCCGCGAGCAGCAAGTGCTCCGGCGTCGACCTCGCACCTCGAAGAGACGATCAGCGAGCTAAAGCAGCAGCTCGTCGACCTGCGCGATGAGGTGAGTTCGCTGAAGGACGAGGTGAACGATCTGCGCCGGCAGGCGGGGCTGTGAACCAGGCTGTCGCAAATCAGGCTCAGGTTGCCGACCTCTTGTTCAAAGTCGAGCATGACCAGAGAAGAAGCCTTCGACGTCCTCAAGCAGATTAAGGCCTCACCGCGCCTGGTCCGTCACGCCGAACTTGTGCTTGAGGCTGGCGAGGCGCTGATCGACTTTCTCGAAGAACTCAACGTCGCGTTCGACCGTGAACTCATCCGCGTTGGGATCATTCTCCACGACGCTGGCAAAACGCTTCACCCTGAAGAATTGACCGGGAGCGGGTCGGAGCACGAAGAAGCGGGTGAGCGGATGCTGCTGGAACGAGGAGTCGACCCGGCGATCGCTCGCTGCTGCCGATCTCATGCCAGGTGGTTTGAGATGGATTGCACGCTTGAAGAACTGGTCGTCGCGCTGGCCGACAAACTCTGGAAAGGCAATCGCGATGGCGATCTCGAATTGACCACCATCGATCGCCTTGCTCAAGCGATTAGGGTTGAACGCTGGGATCTCATCCTGCACGCAGACTCCACCTTTGAAGCAATAGCTGCGAGCTGGCCGGAGCGCCTATTGCGAGGCTGAGAATTGAAGTGCTGTTGCAGCGTTTCGACACTCGGCGCGATGCTAATTATAATAACTCCGATGCTCGGCCGGCATTCTGCCACGGATAGGGCTTGGTATCTTTGTATTGGCTAAGATAATAGTCAAGCTCCGCGTTATCGAGTGCATACCATTCGTCGTATGGATAACGCCGAAAGAACTCCGCCAGCCGTTCTCTGAAATGTTCGTCGGAGATCGGGTTCAGTCGTCCCTTGCGGAAATTCCGCATCGCCTCAAGGCCAATTCGCGGCACCCGGATAGTCAGCGCAAACTCAACCGCCATCTTGTCTTTGAAACCAATCTGAGCGTCTGGCGGCAGATAAAACCACTTCAAATTCTTTCGTGCCTGCTGTGTGATTGCACTTACCCATGCCTTTGGCGTGGTTGCATTCTTCGCCGAGCCTTCGACTTCCGTGAATGGTTTAATCTCGCAGAGTGTAATATCTGGGCTGCGTATATTATCGCAATCTTGCGACGCGACAATTGCGAAGACAGGCCGAACGGGGAGGATGATCGCCATCTCACTTCCGCTGCCAGCGATCTCACTCCACTCTGCCTCTTCAGTTATGTCGTCTCGAACCAATGCGAGCTTTCCCAGTGAGATCTCGGTGCGTGGGATGTTAGTGAAGATGTCTCCTTGTCGAATTGGCGCGCTCTCGTCCGGAAAATCGTAGATCACCCTCGATCCTCCAGTTTACATGCCAAGTCATATTCTGCAGCAAGAGCATCCATGCGGGCACGTTCTGCCCTCGCCATGATTTGTAATGCGAGGCTGCGGGCCTCTCTCAATTGAAGCTGGCGACGTCGCTTCTCTGGCCACGTAATGACGTTCCCTGCAACTCGTCTAGCACTCGGCCACCACGGATCCACAACCGCGGTCAAGGGGGTAAAAGCCAAGACGGCAGTTAACCCTAATGGTCGAAGATATCCAGATGGCCGTTGAGTTGATCGATTCGTGACTGGGGCGTTTGGAACGGTCCACGGACCAGTGGCCGTGCTGCGCGAGTCGGGCGTAAATGGAGTCCGGTCTTCAAGTAACTGCGGCATGGCACGTGTGTTATTCACCGCGGAACCTCCGATGCAGTTCTCCCTCAATCATCTTGAAGAACCAGTCGTTTACGAGTTTGTGAGAAGCGTCAAGCCAAGACTCAAAGTTGTCGAGCATTTTAGGTACCTCTGCGTGGCTTGACTGCATTATGGTTTCCCAAATAAGTGCAGGCCGATCGCCCTTTTGCCCTATCGCAATCCGAAGTTGCAGTTGACCGGCAGGAGCCGCACATTGGAAGGCCTGATGCAATTGGAAATGTACCGGAGAAGACTCAACGTTGGTGTTCTCGAAGAATGTCGGCGGCAAATTGACCGAAACTTTTAGCATGTTCTGTAAATAAGTGAGAAAGTCTCCATTTGTGCTTGGCAACTCGATAGCGTCGATATATCGAAGTAAGAGCGTATTTACATTTAGCGAGGCAGCCTTTGGGTAGCAGTCAAACAGGTGTTGCGTAGCTTTTATTGCGCGATCGCGAAAGTCTGGCCAAATGTATCGTGAGGTGTCGTTGACGGTAAACACACCGGGACCTAGCTGCACAAGAGGCCATTCCCCGTCGGCCACGCGGAATCGGTGTTGGACAGTGTGCCCAGCCATTTCATCTGGGATATTGGCTGTATCGAGCTGCTCATGTACTGGATAGTCCGCATGCAAGCGATCAAATAACCTTCCCAACAGCAGCCGGTAATGCGGATCGACTGCGAAGCCTGGGGCTTTCTCCTGCAAAGCCCAGCGAATCTCAAGAATGGCCTCTACGAGAGGCTTGTTCTTCAACTCTCTCGAACTCATTCGCAGTCCTTGCAATCTCATCCGTCGGGTAACGCCTACGAAGTGGTCTTTCGTGAATCGTTGGGCATCTGACCAATGATCTGCCGAAGATCAGTCACCGAGTAGTGTGACGCAAGTGCAAGCGTATCAATGGGAAAGATGTGCCGCAACGTGGTGACCGCGATGAATGTGTTTTCGATGACGACTCGATGGACTCCGGTGCGGACGTCTTCCTTTTCCGGTTCCCGTTATGACCGGGCAACCACAAAAAAAGGCCGGCAGTCCCTGCGGACTGCCGGCCTTTTGTCGTTCGTTACTTCTCCGCACGATCACTCAACATTCTGCCACGTCCCTGACTTCGCACTTGTCAGCACGGCGTCGCAGATTTTCTGGGTTTCCAGGGCGTCGCGGAAGGTGGGGGGGCAGGGTTTGCCGTCTTGGAGGGCTTGCAGGAAGTCGGCGACCTGGTGGATGAAGGTGTGTTCGTAGCCGATCTGCAGGCCCGGAACCCACCAGTGGTCCATGTAGGGCTGGTCGCCGTCGGTGACGTGGATCGAACGCCAGCCGCGGACGATCCCTTCGTCGCCGTGGTCGAAGTATTGCAGGCGGTGCAGGTCGTGGAGGTCCCACTTCAGCGACGCCTTTTCGCCGTTGACTTCGAGCGTATACAGGGCCTTGTGGCCGCGGGCGTAGCGGGTCGATTCGAAGAGACCCAGCGAGCCGTTGTCGAACCGGCACATGAAGGCGCAGGCGTCGTCGATACTGACCTTCTCGACTTTGCCCGTCAGGTTGTGCTTGCGTTCCTTGATGAACGTCTCGGTCATCGCGCTGACGTTCTTGATCGAACCGTTCAGCCAGATCGCCGTGTCGATGCAGTGGGCCAGCAGGTCGCCCGTCACGCCGGAACCGGCAGCAGCCGCGTCGAGCCGCCAGAGGGCCGCGCCACCCTGGGGGAGATCAGCCGAGATCGTCCAGTCTTGCAGGAAATTGGCGCGGTAGTGGAAGATTTTCCCGAGCTTGCCGCTGTCGATGAGTTGCTTGGCCAGCGTAACGGCCGGGACGCGGCGGTAGTTGTACCAGACGGTGTTGGGGACGCCCGCCTTCTCGACGGCGGCCACCATCTCTTCGCCCTCAGCCGTGTTCATGGACAACGGCTTTTCGCAGAGGATCATTTTTCCGGCGGCAGCGGCGGCCAGCGCGATTTCCTTGTGCAGGTTGTTCGGCGTGCAGATATCGATCGCGTCGATGTCATCGCGGACGATGAGCTTCCGCCAGTCGGTTTCGGTCGATTCGTAGCCCCACTGCTCGGCGAATGCCTTCACCTTGGCTTCGTCGCGGGCGCAGACGGCCTTGAGGACGGGCGAGTATTCGAGATCGAAAAAGTTCGAAACCTTGCGATAGCCGTTGGAGTGCGTCCGCCCCATGAACCCGTATCCGACCAGTCCGATTCGCAAAGGCTTTTTCGCCATGGGTGCCGACTCCAGTGAAGTGAAACGGGTTACAGGGATCGAGAAATGTTTTCGAACGAGACCATTCAAGGATGTGGCGTCGTCGGGGTCAACGCAGTCGTGGAAGATCAACCGGAGGTCAGCCGTCCTGCTGGTCGATGGCTTCGCTTCCGGGGGGCGGTTCGTCGAGCGAGACCCCGTGCTCATCGAACTGCTCGGGCTTGAGCAGCGGGAAGAAGATGACGTCGCGAATCGAGTGCGTGTTCGTCAGCAGCATGACCAGCCGATCGATGCCGATTCCCATGCCGCCTGCCGCTGGCATCCCCACCTTGAGCGCCCGGACGAAGTCGTGGTCCATCTTGGCCATCGAGTCTTCGTCGGCGAGGCCCTGCAACTGAGTGCGGAAGAGCTCGTCCTGCAGCAGCGGGTCGTTCAGTTCGGTATAGGCGTTGGCCAGTTCCATGCCGTGAATGAACAGCTCGAACCGTTCGGCGATGGCGGGGTTGCCGGCCTTACGCTTGGTGAGGGGGCACATGGCGGCGGGGTAATCGATGACGAAGACCGGGCCGACGAGTTTGTCTTCGACGGTGGCTTCGAAGACATCGTTGATGACGACGTCGATGTGGCGTCCCTGGTGCTCGATGCCCAGGCGGTGGGCCAGCATGCGGACGGCTTCTTCGTCTTCCATGTCGCAGCCGGCATGCTCGCGGAACAGGTCGCCATAGCGGGCCCGCTGGAACGGGGGCGTGAAGTCGAGCGTGAGGTCGCCCCACTGCACGGTGGTGGCACCGTTGGCGGCGCGGCAGGCGTTGCTGATGAGTTCCTCGGCCAGGTCCATCATCGACTCGTAGTCGCCGTAGGCCTGGTAGAGTTCGATCATCGTGAATTCGGGGTTGTGCGTGCTGTCGACCCCTTCGTTGCGGAAGACGCGAGCCATTTCGTAAACGCGCTCGATGCCGCCGACCATCAGCCGCTTGAGGTGCAGTTCCAGGGCGATGCGCAGGTAGAGCGGAATATCGAGGGCGTTGTGATGCGTGACGAACGGCCGGGCGGCGGCTCCCCCGGCGATGGCGTGCAGCACCGGCGTTTCGACTTCGAAGTATTCGTGGCCCTTCAGCGTCGCCCGGATCGCGTCCATGATCCGCAGCCGCTTGAACATGCGTTCGAGCACCTGCGGGTTGTAGATCATATCGGTGTAGCGCTGCCGCAACTGCGTCTCGGTGTCTTGCAGGCCGTGCCACTTTTCGGGCGGCTGCGCGAGCGACTTGCACAGAATGTGGAGCTTCGTGACGAAGACCGTTTTTTCACCGGTGTTGGAGACCCGCAGAATGCCGTCGACGCCCACGATGTCGCCGCGTTCGAGGCATTCCATGAGCGACCAGACGTCGTCGCCGACGTCTTTGCGGGAGATCATGACCTGAATGCGGCCGGTGTAGTCCTGCACGTGCCCGAAGCGGAGCTTGCCCGAGTCGCTCCACCGGGCGATGCGACCGGCGATGCGGACGGCTGGCCCATCGACCCCTTTTTCCTCGGGGCACTGGTTGCGGGCTTCCTCGACGTGAATGTGACCGTCGAATCGCTGGCCCCAGGGATCGAGGCCAAGTGCCTTGATCTTCTCCAGCTTCTCCAACCGGGCGGCTTCGAGACGGGTGACGTTCGACGACATAATCCACGGGACTTTCGGCAACGGCTGTCAGGAAATCGGCAAACCGGCAGTATCCCTCCCCGAACGAAGGCGGTCAAACGAGCGCAAGGAGATGGGAAACCCGACAAATTCCGCCTATCTGGGGCGGTCTGGGGAGGCAACTGGGAGATTCGAATCCTCGACGGACGCAATTCTTAGCGAACTTCCGTGGCTGTCCCGGGTCAGCAGAATCGGCGCGATGAATTTCTCGGCAGATATTCCGGCGGTGCTCAGCCGAAGGCGCCGCGATACGCTTCTTTGACTCAAAGTTGACTTTATCGTACGGACGAAGTCGGCTCTCGCTCGGATACGATCGATGATTGCAACCTTTGCTCCCGGCCTGCCGGGAACGGGTTCCCAGCCCGTACACTTTCACACCGGCCAACCAACCCCGTGGAGGGAAGGTTGCGTCATTCGCTTTCAGCTTGCAGACGGAAGTGCCCGATTCGGGAATCTTCAGAGGGGCCATGGCTACTCGACGAAGATTGTGGAATGGCTTCAAGCGAACGCACTGATCATTTTCGTTGAGGGCGCCACCTACTTTGTGCGTGAGTCGTCGTTGGAAGAGTGGCGATTTCTGGATACGTTGGGAATTGACTGCACGGTCACTCCGTCCGGTGAACTGGCTCTCGTGACGACGTGTACGGATGTTGTCGCGCTCAATCCCGATGGCAGCCAACGATGGCGTCGCGAGTTGGCCATTGGAGGCGTCATCATCGAATCGATCGATGACGGAGTTGTTCGCGGAACGCTCTGCATGGACCCACCGGAAGGATGGTTCTCATTTTCGCTGCGATTGGATAGCGGAGAAGATGCATGACACTCGATACCCCGCCAATCTTGGGCCAAGGGGTGATACGACCACGTGGAGACTCTCCGAACAGCAGCCGTCCAATTGTGGCGACAGTCAGACACGAATAGAACACGAGGCGATGGAGGCCAAGCCATGAACCGGCATATTCGCGTGTTTCGATGTGGAGAGGGACAATCACCTGCGGACATCGAACGCGCCAAGGCCCTCAGTTCTGCTGACTGCCCTCGTCGATACTGTTGGTGGTGGCGGACACTGAACTTCGATTGGGAAGTCTCTCCGGCGGAGGGATGTACCTTCATGAAATCGTCGAAGCCGGAAGGCTGGAAGTTTCCGGATACTCCCTGTTGTCGAGCAGTCGGAGAGATGGGAGTGGATCACTACGAGCCGCGCGAGCCTCACGCCGAAGACGATGGCGTTGACTGGCGATATTTCTTGGGTGCTCAGTAGGTCTCTCAGGATCACTCCCGCTGGATGAAAAGAACCCGCGGCCAGTCCCAAAGAACCGGCCGCGGGCTCGTCTGTCTTCCTGATGGCTGATCGCTGACGCCTGATCCCTCCCCTACAACATCCACCCTTCGCGGTACGGACGCTGGATGATGGCCGCGGCTTCCGGGGCGTTCGGGCAGGTGAGGGTGGCCGGGTCCCAGGTGATTTCCTTGCCGACGCGGTAGGCGATGTTCCCCAGGTGGACGGCTTCGGTCAGGTTGCCGGCGTACTCGAAGTGCGAGGCCGTCGGGCCGCCGGTGCGGATGGCGTCGAGCCATTCCTGGTGATGGCCGACGCTGTCGGCGATCCAGGGTTTGACCGGAGCGGCCGTCTTGCCTTCGTTCATGAAGAGCTGGTTCGTCGAGTAGTCTGCCACCAGGCGACCGTCGGGGCCTTCGAAGAGGACGGCCGAGTTGCGCTTGTAGACTTCGGCCCCTTCCGGCATCGCGCCGCCGTGATACCACGTCAGATGGACGGGCGGCTGGTCGCCGCGTGCGGGGAACTGGTAGTCGACTTGCAGCTTGCCGGGGCATTCGTTGTCGCCGTCGTGAGCTTTTTCGCCCTTGGCTGCGACCGAAGTCGGGGCGGTCAACTGTAGGGCCCAGAAGGGGAGGTCCATGTAGTGGCAGCCGAAGTCGCCCAACTGGCCGCCGCCGAAGTCCCACCAGTACCGCCAGTTGAAGTGGAAGCTCGATTCATGGAACGGGCGATAGGGTGCCGGTCCCAGCCAGAGGTCGTAATGGACGTGCTTCGGCGGCTCGCCGGAGGCGACGCGGACGCCACTGGGGACGCTGCTTCCCAGCCAGACGTGAACCCGGTTGACAGGGCCGATTGCGCCGGAGCGAATGATCTCGACAACTCGGCGATAATTGGAGCCAGAGTGAATCTGATTGCCCATCTGCGTGGCGACACCGGCCTGCTGGCGAAGCTGCCGCAGCGTGCGGGCTTCGTACAGCGAATGCGTGAGGGGCTTTTCACAGTAGACGGGCAGCCCTTTGCGAAGAGCCGTGGCCACGGGGATGGCGTGGGTGTGGTCGGGAGTGCTGACGACGACACCGTCGAGCCCCGGCAGTTCGAGGGCTTCGCGGAAGTCGACCAGTCGCTTCGCCGAGGAATGCTTTTCGCCCGCTTCGCCCAGCCGCTGCTCGTCGATGTCGCACAGGGCGACAATGTTTTCGTGGGCGACACCTTGCAGGTTGGCCCCGCCTCGAGCCGCGACGCCGATCACCAGGAGGTTCAGTTTTTCATTCGCGCTGCGAGCTTCTTTGGCCGGAAGGATCCGGGGAGCCAGCAGATTGCCGGAGAGCGAGGTTCCCGCCGCGACGGCGGCTTGAAGAAATCGACGGCGACTGAGTGAAGACATCCGGCACCCCGCTTGGAGAACTCTGTGGTGGCTGCGACTGGGCAGAAGGTTGATTGTCCAACGCATCAGCGCCAGTGCAAGTGTTGGAGCGGGGGATTTGGCGGGAGGAGAGGGAGACGCGGGGAGGGGGAGAGTGGGGGAGGAAGAAGGCGCTTCGCGTTGTGTCCCGCCCTAGGCATGTTTTGAGGCTGGTCTTTTCAGGAATTGCAAAATTTGCTAGATCGGGGGCCTCGAAGTCGGAATGGGCGGCGGAAATTGCCGGTCCCCCGGCTCGATGTGTGATGAGCTTCCGTCAAAACCCGGTTGGCGGTTCGGAAACCCCTGCGAATTCAGGAAAGTTTCGGACGTTCAGAAGGTTTGGACGGTGCTACATGTGATCCATGCACGGGAAAGGACTCCCATGCTGAGCGGTGTCTGGAAACTCGGCGTTGCCGTTGGCGTCATTGGTGCTGGCCTGTTGGTCGTGATGCAGGTGCAGAAACCTGCGGCCGACAACGCGTCCGCCGAAGTGACCGATGTGTTCACGGAAGCTGAATCCGCGGAAACACGCGAGTCGGAATTCGGTCTCGAACCGACGCCCATCGATCCCGAGGAATTTGCCCGGCTGTCGCAGTCGGGAGCGGTTCAGCCACTGGCGGCCGCGCAGGACTTTCCTTCGGCGTCGGATCCCGGCCAGCAGGAGTTTGGCGAAGAACCCGCGCCGATTGGTCGGGCTGATTTGAAGCCGATTCCGGAATCGTCGGAAATGGTTGATGGGCCAGGACTCGATTTCCGCGATGACCCGGCCGTGGCCGAGGCGCCCACCCCGCGTACAGCGGAGGAACTGCTGCAGTCCGTGAAGAACCTCGCGACCGGTGCAGATGCCGCGGACAAGACCAGTAATGCAAAGCCCGGCCGGGACATCCTGTTGACGGCGGCCGAGGACGCGACCGATTTCGGCGATGACCCCTTCTCGGCGTTGCCGGGTGCTCCGCCCGCCAAGCCCACTCCTGTTCCGGAAGTTTCGGACGATCCGTTCGCGACCAGTTCTCCGCCGCAGCTTGATCTCGACTCGCCGGCCGAACTTCCGGCGCTGCCAAAGCCAGCGAAATCGAACGCCTCCGCTCAGCCTGACGCGGGCGATCCCTTTGCCGATCCGCCTCCACGCATGAACGACGAGCCGAAGGGGACCCAGCCGACTCCTGCGTTGGCCGGGGATGATCCCTTTGCCGTTGGAGGAGATGATCCGTTCGGGGCCGCTCCGCCGTCGTTGCCGGCTGCCTCGAAGGGCCCGTCGAGCGATGTGGCTGCTGAAATGCCTCATGAATCAATTGATCGACCTCGCGGGGACATCCTGCGACCGCAATTGCCGACCCTGGTGATCGACGAGCCTGACTCGACTCCGGCACCCAAGATGCTGGCCGAACCCGCGGACGATCTGGGTAATCCCGATTTCGCGAACGTGCCGCTCGATCCCGAGTTTGCTCCGGCCGAGCGAAAGCCCACGGTCCGGTTGCCGGGACTTCCGGCGCTGCCAGATTTCCCGGAGTTTGGCGAGACGCCGTCGCCGAGGCTGCCCGCTGGCGAGCCGATCGATCTTCCCCAAGGGCCGACGCGGCGACTGCCGGGCGTCGATGGTCTGCGGATCACCGACGAGCAACTGGCCGCCGATCATGGCATCGCCGTCGAGCAGATCGATCAAGCGCCGGCCCTGGTCGTGGAGACACCCGCGCAACCGATGCTTGATCGCCTGCCGGCCGATATCCCAGCGTCGACCCCGACCTCGCGTTCGTTGACGGGACGAGGCAGCCAGCCCAACTTCGGAATGGACGGATCGCGGTCCGAGCCGACGGAATTGACCGTTCCGTCGCGCGATCGAAATCGCGTGCGACCGGCGATTGTCGACATTCCGCAGCGCGAATTACCGGCTCGCGAAGACAAGCCGATTCGCCAGGTTCAGAGCGACGATCCGTTCGGCGGTCCGGTTGCTCTCCCGACGTTGCCATCCGAGACAGCCGAAGATCCCTTCGCTATCAATCCGCCCCAGCGCGGCCGCGAAGTGACTCCCGAACCGCGTCGGCTCGATCCGCTGCCCGTCGCCGAACCATCCAGGGATCGGGACTCGGTCGACAACGTCGACTTTCGGGGAGATGGGACGATTCCCGCACGCAGGCTTCCGGGAAGCCTGGAGCCGCGGCTGGTGATCGAGAAGGTGGCGCCGCCGCAAGCCCAACTCGGGCAGCCTCTGGTGTACACGGTGGTCGTCCGCAATGCGGGTGGCAGCGTGGCTCAGCAGGTGGTCGTGGAAGACCGGATTCCCAAGGGAACTCGTCTCACGGGGACAGCGCCCCGAGCGGAACTGATCGAAACGACGCTACGGTGGAAGCTGGGCGATCTGGCTCCCGGCGAAGAACGGAAGATTTCGATTCGCGTGATTCCGGAAACGGAAGGCTCCATCGGCAGCGTGGCGACCGTGAATTTCGTCGCCGAAGTGGCGGCTGAAATTCTGGTGACGTCGCCGCAACTGCAACTCGAAGTCGAGGCTCCCGAGGAAGCGCGCATCAACGAGCCGCTCAACCTGCTCTTCAAAATCTCAAACGTCGGCAACGGCGATGCCAGCCAGGTGGTCATTCGCGCCCTGCTTCCCGAAGGTTTGCAGCATCCTGCCGGCAAGGACATCGAGTACCCGGTTGGCCTGCTGCAGAGCGGGGAGACGCGAGAACTGGTGCTCAAGGTAGTCCCGATGAAGACCGGGCGGATCACGAACGTCGCGACGCTGACTGCGGCGGGCGGTCAGAATCGCCAGGTCGAGACGGCGCTCAACGTAGTGGGTGAGGCCCTGCTACTGACGCGGACCGCTCATGAGAAGATCTATGTCGGTCAGCCCGCGAAGATTCAGAATACCGTGGGTAACGAAAGCTCGTTGCCGATCGAGCGCGTTCAAATTTCGGAAGTCATTCCCCCCGGCTTCGAAGTGACCGATCCGGGGGCGAATGGAACGTACGATGCCCGAACGCGGACGCTGGTCTGGACGCTGGGGCCGGTCGCCGCTGGCGGCGAACAGACCGTCGGTGCAACGCTGCTGGCGAAGGCCACGGGTTCGCATCAAGGGACTGTGACGGCTATGGGTGTCAGCGGCGCGGTGGCGACACTGAATACGCGCGTCGACGTTGTCGGAGTGCCGGCCCTGTCGGTCGATGCCCCCACCGATCGGGGCATTGTCTCCGTCGGCGACAAGGTGACAGTCAAGCTGCAGGTCAAGAATCGCGGAACGGCGGCCGCTCGGGGTCTGAGCTTCTTTGTCGACATGCCCGAAGGGGTCGAACTGGTCGATGCGTCGGGGCCGACCGAAGGACAGCTTGAGGGCAATCGCTTGTCGTTCGCCACGCTGGAAACGCTTCCTCCGCAGGCGGTGGCGACCTTCGAAGTGGTGCTGACTCCGCAGGTCGTTGGCGAAGCACGACTCGACGTGCAGTTCACAGCCGAACATCTTTCCCGAGCCGTCCATCGCGAAGAGATTCTGCAGGTCGTCGAGCAGACTCAATAGCAATGGCTATTCACATTGCCGCTTGCTGACCGTGCCCTACGCTGAAGACTTGCGTGGGTGCCACTGGCTCTGCGAGTGTACCTTCAGCGAAGCTGCCAAAGCAGGGACACTGGCGGAGCCAGTGGCACCCGAAAAAAGCGATGAGAATGCTCAGGGAAGCAAGGCCCTGAAAGCTCAGCGCTTCTTCTTATCGGGATTGATGGAGTCGTAGAATTCGCGGGCTTCGGCTTCGTTGTCGAAGGGGCGGAACTCCCATTTCCGATCGGCGGCGAACTGCCCCTGCGAATTGCTCAGGTAGCCTTCTTTCTGCGTCGGGGCGTCCACTTCGAGTTTGCCCGTTGCCTGATTGGGGCTGTAGAGAAAGCGTGCCAGTTCGATGGCCGCTTCGGTGCGTCCCTGGACGATGGCCGCCTTCCGCACGACCTTGGAATCGCTCTGTTCATTGCGCGATGTGATGATGACGCCCGGAACCGCGGTAGCTCGCTTCGTCTCGATCGAAGCGGCGGCAAAGTCGGCGAAACCAAACACGTACCACGTGTCCTTGTCGCCGGGGTTCTCTTTGGAATTGAACTTGGTGCGCAGCTTCCCTTCGAGCTGCTTGACGATGCGCTGTTCGTTGGGGCTTAAACCGGCCGTCGCTGGGCGTTCGGGCTTGGCGGCCTCTTCTTTCTCTTTTTTGTCAGCCGCCACGCCTGTGGTGGCACTCCCCCACGCGAGGCCAAACACGGACAAGAGCATGAATGCGCGAGTCAGTCGGAAGTCGACGTGCGGCATGTCAGATTCCTTCGGCGGGGGGGCAATTGCGTTCTCGTGAGCCGCCAGGCTCGTGCGAGAGAACGCGGTTGGCGAGGGAGCACGCACTCGCATCAGGGAGACTGTCACGGTCCAGTCTTAGTGGACGCTTTCGGTCTGTCAAGCAGCAGATTCGTCAATCCGCTGAGACTGCGTCGTCGCCTCCGGCTGTTATCCGTGGTGTTACCAGTGCAAATCGGGATGGCTACTTATCAGAAAAGAGGCTGGCTGCTGGAAGCTGGTAGCCGCCTTTCAGAAGCACTCTTCCAGAATCTGCAGAAGGTCAACTTCGCTGGGGCGGCGCGGGGTGAGCAGCATCAGGCGCGTGATCGCGTGAGTTTTTCGCGCCAGTTCGGGAAGCTGCTCGGGCTTCACGCCGAGGTCGCGTAAGTGCTCGGGGATGCCGATGGCGCGGCGAATGCGTTCCACCGCGATGACGGCTCTGTTGGCGGCCGCGTTTCCGTCGAGGCCGACGAGGTCTTCGCCGAGGAGTTCCGCGATGCGGATCAGTTCGGGCACGCGCGCCGGCAGATTGAATTTCATGACGGCTGGCAGAAACAAGCCGTTGCCGGCGCCGTGGGAGACATGCACGAGTCCGCCGACGGGGTATTCCAGGCCGTGGACCGCGGCGACCGCATTGTTCGAGAAGGCCAGCCCGGCGAGGAGGGCTGCCAGCGACATTCCCTCGCGGGCGTCGAGGTTCCTCGGTTCGCGGACGGCGGTTTCGAGATGGCGACCCACGAGTTCAATCGCCCGTTCCGCGAGGCAATCGCCCAGGGGTTGCTTGCCGCAGTAGGGGAATGGCTCGTCGGGGCTGACTTCGAGTTCATCGAATCGCGTGGCGGTGAAGGCTTCGACGGCGTGCGTTAACGCGTCGATTCCGCTGTCGGCCGTGACTTTCGCCGGGCAGGAGACTGTGAGGAGGGGATCGACAATGGCCACCGCCGGTCGCAGATACTGGCTGAGCGTGCTGACCTTGATGTGATTCGCGGTGTCGGTCAGGACGGCGGCATGCGAGACTTCGCTGCCGGTGCCCGAGGTTGTGGGAAGACAGATCAACGGCTTGAGCGGGCCGGGAATCTTTTCATGGCCGAAGTAGTCCGAGTAAGTGCCGCCATGGGTGAGAACCGCCGTGACAATCTTGGCGACATCCATGTTGCTGCCGCCGCCAATGGCGATGATGACATCGGGATTGACCTGCCGTGCCGCATGGATAGCAGCATCGGCGATGGTCGTCGCCGGTTCCGGTTCGCAGTCGAGGAACTCAGCGACTTCAACACCGGACTCGCGAATGGCCGTGACAATCGGCGAGACGATTCCGGCCTTCTGCAAGATGCGATCGCTGAGCACCAGCACCCGCTGGGGCTGGAATCGACCCGCGATGCTGGCGGCGCGTCGTGAGACACCACGCCCGAACACGATTTGACCGGCGGAACCAAACGTCCAGAAGTCTCGCATGGTGGTCTTTCAGCGAAGCGGCGCGGTACTCGTCAAGAATCGTCGCGTGCCACCGGCTTTGCCAGTTTGCCTTAAGTCTTTCTCTCGTCAAGAAGACGCACTGGCGGAGCCAGTGGCACACGGAGAAGGCGGAGCCTGGGAACGAATTAGGTCATCCGCCATTTTAGAGGCGGTTGAATCCATTGAGGGCGGCGACTCGGTATGCCTCTGCCATTGTCGGGTAATTGAACGTCGTGTTGATGAAATACATGAGCGTATTGTTGGGAGCCGGCTGGGCCATGATGGCCTGGCCGATGTGAATGATTTCGGACGACGTGGCGCCGAAGCAGTGGATTCCAAGCACTTCGAGTGTTTCGCGGTGAAACAGCAGCTTGAGAATGCCCACGGTCCGCCGGGTAATTTGCGCGCGGGCCAGGCTCTTGAAATGTGCCATGCCGACTTCGTAGGGAACACAGGCCTCGGTCAGCTCGCGCTCGGTCTTGCCGATGGAGCTGATTTCCGGGCTGGTGTAAATGCCGGTCGGAATATCCAGGCTTGGCCGCTGGTCAACGAGACCACAAATGTGTGAGCCGGCATATCGGCCCTGGTCGTAGGCGGCGCTGGCCAGAGCGGGGGGGCCGATCACATCGCCGACGGCGTAAATGTGCGGAATGTCGGTCTGGAAGTGTTCGTTGACTTGCAGATTTCCCCGCGCGTCGGGAGTCAGGCCGATGGCGGAGAGGTTCAACGTGTCAGTGTTACCGGTTCGTCCCGCTGCCCACAGGAGTGCGTCGGACTTGAGCTGCTTCCCCGACTTGAGGCAGAGCGTCACCGAATCCGCGCTTGCTTCGACGTGATCGTATTGTTCGCGATGGCGGATGACGACGCCGCGATCGCGGAGATGGTAACTCAGCGCGTCGACGACTTCTTCGTCCAGGAAGTCGAGCAGTCGATCGCGACCGTTGACCAGGTTGACCTTGATCTCGAGGTTGCGAAACATCGACGCGTATTCACAGCCGATGACACCCGCGCCAAAAATGGTGACCGAGCGAAAGTGAAAATCGACGTTGAGAATGGTGTCGCTGTCGAAGATACGGGGATGCTTGAAGTCGATTTCGGGCGGGCGGAATGGTCGCGATCCGGTTGCCAGCACGATTTTTTCGCCGCGCAACAGGGTGACCGTGCCGCTGGAATCGTGCACGGCGAGCGTGTGGTCATCGACAAAGGCCGCTTCGCCGCGGAAGACCGGCACCTTGTTCCGGTCATAGAAGCCCGTCCGCATTTTGGTCTGGGCGTCGATGACCGACTTGGCTCGCCGCCGGAGTTCCGGGAGCATGAAGTCGACCGTGATCCCCTTTTCACGAAACAGGGGATCCTGGTTGGCCTCCATGACCTGAAAGATCGCGTACCGCAGGGCCTTGCTCGGGATGGTGCCCCGATGCGTGCAACTGCCGCCGACCAGAAGGTCGCGCTCGACGACCGCGACCCGCTTGCCATTTTTGCTGGCCTGCATGGCGACTCCCTCGCCACCCGGTCCGGTCCCGACGACAACGACGTCGTAGTCGGAGATATCAGTCGACTGATCCATGAATTCCCTGCGCTCTCAGTGGTTCTGACACAACCTCTGTGCAATGTGGTGTTTGCCTGGCGTACCACGGGATTCTGACAGGCGCGACCGGTTGTGTCAGGGGTTCCAAATACATCCTGTGTCAAAAAGATGGGTGTCGCGAACCGGATGGCATGCAGCTTGTGTCAGGCGGCCGGTTCCAGACGTGAGACTCCGCGACCACTCTTCCGTTCGGGGAAGAAATCTTTGTCTCGGGAAAAGGACGCGGGCGCGGCGGTCCTTTGGACCCCTAGACTGGCGGTCTGTCGCGAAAACTGCAACCGGGCGAAAGTCTGCTGTCGAGAGGCCGGAGTCGCGTGGGAAAGACGGAGAATTTGATGGGTCGTTCTCGACCAGTTCATGGCCGCGGCAGGATCCGAACTCAAAAACGGGAAGGTTCTGCCTGACGACAGCGGGCGATTTCGATTTCTGCTCACGACCTGATAAAGTACGGGTCGATCTTGCAAGGACTTGCCCATGAATCCACTGGATGAACTGCGCTCGCTGACCGACGTGTTTCCCGAGCCGCGGCCGCTGTTTGAAAAAGTCGTGCACATTCCTTCGGCGACGACGCCGGAACCCTATCGCCATCTGCTGGTTCACAACCATCACATGACGATCGCGATGGAAGAATTCCATCAGACGCTCGTTGACGTGAAGGTGCTGGCCGAAAAACTCGAGGCGAACCTGTACTGCCGCAAGATCCTCCTCCTCAAGCACGGGACGCACGATGTCGTGCAGTTCGGCCTGGTGCGGTTCAATTTCGACTACGTGACGAAAGCCGTCCGCGACGAGATTCTGGCCGGAGAAACTCCCCTGGGCCGCGTGCTCATCAACCACAACGTTTTGAGACACATCGATCTGGGGGCGATTCTCGAGATCACGGCCGGTCCGCAACTCGCCGACTACCTTCAAATGAGTGTCGGCGGAGTGACCTATGGCCGCCTGGCCACCATCTTCTGCAACCGCCAGCCGGCTGTCGACCTCCTCGAAATCTCCGCGCGGATCGTTTGATCGCGCGCGGCGTGCTTTCCACCGATCCGCTTCACCCCTTCATCATTCGCGGAATTCCCGATGCGCTACAGGACCGGACTTGCCTCGCTGGATGAATTGCTGGGGGGAGGACTGTTGCCCGGGACGATGACCGTGGTCATGGGGGCGACGGGCATCGGAAAGACGCAACTGGGCCTGCATTTCGCCGAGGCCGGCCGCCACCAGGAAGGAGAGGCCGGCCTGTTCTTCGACCTCACGTCGCGGGGCGACTCGCAGAATCACGCCGGATATGCCGAGCGAATGTTCGACTGGCCGCTGCGGGTTCGTCCGAAAGATTTTCCAGTCACGCCCGAGGCCATCTGGAATCGGGAATCGGCACGTTGGGACTATTGCCATTTGTTCGATCGCAGCGGCCGCCGTGTCACGCGAACCGATCTGGATACCGAACAGTGGCAGGAGTGGAAGATCGAATTCAATCGGAAGCTGGAGCAGGCCATTGCCTTTTTCTACGGCAATTTCGTGCATGGCGTCCGTCGCTGCGTGATCGACGGCGTCGAGCCGGTGGAGCGAGCGAGCGAATCGTTCCAGCTCCATCTGTTCGACTACGTCTATCATCAGATTCTGCACAAGGAGTCGGACTGGGTCGCGCGGGACTTGTTCCGCGTTCACTTTCGCGAGAACGAGGCGGCCGTCGCCGCCCATGCCTATGACCACGACCGGTTGTGCTGCCTGTTTTCGTACACGTCGCACGAAGTGCTGCTCGATGAATTGATTGCCCGGCCGATCGAGAGCGGGGACGAACTTTCCAACGCGAACACCATCATTCTGATGGGTAAGATTCGTGATGGGGCGAAGATCCGCCGCGCACTCTACGTCGCGAAGCATCGCGGCAGTGCGTGTCGCGAGGAAATCGTTCCGTATGAAATCACGGACACGGGCCTGGTTTTGCAGGATCCACTGTAGGGATCAGACCTATTCGGTTTGTTCGGCGGTCGCGCCGCCGTGCGAGGCGGTATCGATCGGCAGCGAGACCGTGAACGTGGTTCCGTCGTAGCGGGAAGATTGGACCGAGATCATGCCGCTGTGGGACTGAACGATCGAACGGGAAATGGCCAGTCCCAGTCCCAGGCCCTCGGGTTTGGTGGTGAAAAACTGATCGAAGACGCGTCCAAGATTCTCGGGATCGATTCCGGGTCCATTGTCCATCACGGCGATTTCCACGGTCTTTGCCAACCTGCGAACAACCACCGATGCCGTCCGCCAGGAACCGGTCTGGTGAGAGAGGGCATCCATGGCATTCAGAAGCAGGTTAACCACGACCTGGGTCAATTGCGTCGCGTCGCCCCAGACGCGAATGGGCTGCTCGGGCCGTTCAACGGGAATGCGAATGCCGCGCGCGTTGGGAGAAATTCTGGCCAGTTCGACGGCGTCGCTGATGACCTGATCGATGTCGACCGGCCCGAACTGCGGATCGTGCTTCCGTAAAAACTGCTTGATCCGCCGAGTGATCTCGCCGGCGCGAAGGGCTTCGTCATTAATTTTGCGGCTGACCTGGATGAGATCGCTGACTTCGAAGTGCCCGCTCTCCAGCCGCAGTCGCGTGCCGTTCGCGAAGTTGGTAATCGCCATCAGAGGCTGGTGGAGTTCGTGAGCGATTCCCCCCGCCATTTCGCCCATGGTGCTCAATCGGGCGGCGTGCTGCAGATCGCGAGTCAGTTGCCGAATGTTCTTCTCGGCTTCCCGGCGTTCCGTGAGGTCGGCGGAAATCCAGAGCACCTCACGCTGGCTGCCATCGATTTCGAAGGGTATGAGCTGCACGCGGCAGGGGTGCTGCCCATTGTCCCGATGGTCGACATATTCGAAATCGACGGCCTGATTGTTCGACAGGCAGGTCGCGAAGGCGAGGTCGAATTCGTCCACGTCGTCGATGGGAATCAGGTCGCGGACTGCCGTTCCCGGAAGATCTTCGACGGTTCCCGAGAGACAGACGACACGGTCGGAGAAGATCTGGACGAATCGCCCGTCGCGGTCGATGCGGGCGACGAAGTCGGGAATGGTCAAGAGAACCGAGCGGAGCAGTTGCTCGTTCTCTTCGACCTGGCGATTGGCTTCGCGAAGTTCGCTCGCGCGCTCGTCGACGAGCCTCGCGAGATTCTCCCGCTGCGATTCGTAGGCCTGCTCCATTTCGATGCGGCGGGTGATGTCGTGCGTGAATGACAGGATCGAGACCATGTTTCCATCGTCATCCGTGAGGACCGAGTTGTACCACTCGCACCAGATGGCTTTGCCGTCGCGGCGGTAGTTCCGGTTATGGCTGATGTTGCTGGAGACACGGCCGCTAAGGAGCTCGTCGACGGCCTTGGCGACGGAGGCGAGATCGTCCTGGTGAACAATGTTAAGTTCCCGCCAGCTCTTTCCGCGGACTTCGTCGGCCTTGTAACCAAAAATCTCCTCCGCGCGGCGCGACCAGCGGACGACGCGAAAGTCTCTGTCCCATTCGACATGGGCCAAGGGAGAGTTTTCGAGGTGCAGGCTCAGACGGCGATGAGCTTCGGCGAGCTCGCGCGAGGTGGTCACGCGTTCGGTGATGTCCCAGCACACGCCGGTCATCTGCAGGAGGCGTCCGTGCTCATCCCGGACGACGCGGCCGCGATCGGCGATGATTCGCTCCGAGCCGTCAGGAGCGAGCGTGCGGAACTCCAGGTCATACTCGCGACGGCCGTCCAGCGCTTCGCGAACACGGGCATTGACCATGTCGCGATCTTCGGGGTGGACACGGCTGATGAAGTCTTCGTAAGACCCCTGAAACGTTCCGGAGCGGTCGGGAAAAATAGGATGCGGATATCCGTCCCAGACGGTGACATTGCGCACGGGATCCCATGCCCAGGTGCCGCCCCCGGCGGCTTCCAACGACAGCCTCATGCGGTCTTCGGACTGCTGTTGCTTCGCTTCGGCCATGAACTGTTCTGTCACGTCCCGGGCAATAATCAGGAGCTCGCCGGAGTGGCTGGGGATGACAATCCGCCGAATCTCCAGACGCCGCCGGGAGCCGATGGCCGGAACGAAGAGAAAGGTCGCTGAAGACAAGGCATTGCCGGGGTCTGCCTTGGCGAGGAACCCGCGAAAATCGTCCTGATCCTGGAGGTCGACGAAGTCAAGAAGCCGCTTTCCTTCGAGTTCCTGCGTCATCAACGTCAGCATGCGGGCAAGGACCGGAGTGCTGTGGACGATGCGTCCCTCGGCATCGAGCCGAGCGATCCCGTCAAAGACCGAATCGCTTTGGACCGCAGTCAAGTCGATGTCGCTGGCGAGTTGCCGGGTAAGAACGCGATTGGTGACATCGCGTGCGACAGCCGAAACGAGTTGCGTGCCATGAATGGCCCTGGCCCGCCACTCGAGCCATCGATAGGAACCATCCTTGCACCGGTAACGGTTCACAAAGCGCTCGGTCGGCGTCTCGATCGACAGACTGACAATTTCCGCCGAAGTTCGGTCACGATCGTCGGGGTGAACGAGGTTCAGGAATTGTTGGCTGGTAAGTTCTTCGCTGGTATAGCCAAGGACGGCTGTGAAGGCCGGATTGACGAGTCGAAACCGACCATCCGAACTGGAAACGCAAAGGAGGTCCGGGGAAGCCTCGAACAACGTCTGGAGCAAGTCGTCATGCACGGTGTCAGGCATGGCCATGTCTTTCGACCGCGAGCCGGCTGACGGAGCGAGAAACCGACCTCTGGAATCTCTCGGGCCGTCGTCATCGTTCACGACATTGCCCACCCCGTCCCCGGGGGACTCCCCGCAGACTGTTCGTGCTAGATCATGCCGAATCGTTCCCATTTCAGAAATGCCGCCGGAAGTTTCGCTTGTCCGTCGATCAGTAGCTCGCTGGCGATCTCGCCGAGAACGCTCGTGAACTTGAATCCATGGCCCGACAATCCTGCCACGCCGATGACATGCTCGAAATTGGCAATTCTTCCAATACAGAAGTGCTGATCGGGGCTCATTGTGTAGAAACAACACGATGTTCGTTCGGGAGAAGTCCCAATATCGGGCAGGCTTCTGCTCAGAAATTGGCCCACGGAGTCCAATTCTTCCGGCAAGACACTGCGATCTTCGCGGTCCGGATTGGCAACGACGCGCCCTCCCGTATGCTCGGCGACTTTCACGGTTCGTCCATCCTGGGAAGGAAGCCCGTAGAAGATTCCTTCCGGCTGCTCGAAGAGATAGGCGGGCACCCGCCGCCAGTCCTGTTCGGAGGTTTCGGAAATCGGGAACCAGCCCGAGACCTTGCGTCGAACTTCCAGGCGAACCGGAGAGTCCGGCCAGAGTCCGGCTGTCCAGGCACCACTACATAACACGGCTGCGGGAGCCGCGTGCGTCGTGCCATCGATCGTGATCCGAACGTGGTCGGGACAGAACTCGAATTTTTCGACGACCGTACCATCTCGCAGGTCGGCACCCAGCCCGCGGGCTGCCGCACAGTGAGCGAGTACGCATTGCTCGACCCGCAGAAATCCGGCATTGGGTTCGAGCAATCCAATCTGATCGTCGGGAACGCGAAAGCCGGGAAAGCGCTGCCGCGACTGGCCCGGATCAAGTGATTCGACTTCGATCCCGTGTCGGCGCGCGGATTCCAACGAGCCGGAAATCACCTCACCGTCGGGGCGGCCGACGAGCAGAACACCTGCCCTATGGAAAAGCTCGA
Organism: Planctomycetaceae bacterium; assembly: GCA_019636285.1. Taxonomy (GTDB): domain Bacteria; phylum Planctomycetota; class Planctomycetia; order Planctomycetales; family Planctomycetaceae; genus JAHBXV01. The sequence goes on along the minus strand of JAHBXV010000011.1, from coordinate 113,800 downwards.
CTCCGGCCAGTGTCGCGAGCTCGTCCCAGAGTTCGTAAGAGCGATGAAGCAGCGGGACGTAGTCGGGATGCTCGAAATAGGCCTTGCGAATGACACGCGTCTCGCCGTGCGAACTGCCGAGCCGATGGCCAAGCGTGTGCTGTTCGAGCCCCAGCACCTTGCGGCCGCGCCGGGCCAGATGAAACGCCGCCGCGCTGCCGACGCCTCCCAACCCGATAACGATCACGTCATAGTCGGCCACGTTTCGCCTTTCGAGGAACGCGATTTCACGCCAACACGCCGGCTGTGGTCGAAGCGGCGAGATCGGCGATCATCGCCCGCGTCGAAGCTTCGACGGCTTGTTCCCATTTGGCGGCGCCAAACTCTTCCGCATGCTTGCCGCTTCGCCAACTGAAGTTGATCCCTCGCGAGTTGTTGACAACGGCACCCAATCCGTTGGCATCGAAGGCGCCGGCCACGTCGGCCGCTGTTCCGCCCTGGCTGCCGTAGCCGGGAATCAGCAGGGGAACATGCGGCATCGCGGCGCGCAGCTCGTTAAGCTCCTTCGGATAGGTCGCCCCGACGACCGCTCCCATCGGACCGTATCCGGATGTTCCTACTGATGCGGCCGACATCTCTTCGACGGCTGCCGCCACCCGCTGGTAGGTGGTCATTCCGTCGGCGATGGGATCCTGGAAGCTCCCTGCCTGCGGGTTGCTGGTCCGCACCAGCACATAGATTCCGGCTCCCCGTTCGGCCGCGACGTTCAGAAAGGGTTCCAGCGTATCGCGGCCGAGATACGGGCTAACCGTGAGGGCATCGGCTCCCCAGATGGCAGCCTGGGGATCTTCGCCCGCGAGGTAGGCCCGCGCGTAGGCTTCGGCGGTCGTTCCGATGTCGCCGCGTTTGGCATCGCAGATCACCATCAGTCCCGACTGGCGGGCGTAGCGGATGACTCGGCACAGCGCCAGGCAGCCATCGGGACCATACTCTTCGAAGAAGGCTGCTTGCGGCTTCACGGCGGGGACTAGCGGAGCGACCACGTCGATGATGCGGATGCAGAATTCTTCGAAGGCGGCTGCCGCGATGGCGACGGGGTCATCGAGGCGTTCGCGGGCATTCCCCACCACGTCGGACGGCAGCCAGTCGAAGCGCGGGTCGAGACCCACGAGAGCTGGAGTTTTCTTGGCAAGAGTCGCCGCGTGCAGCCGATCGGCATAGGAAGTCGTCATCACCCGTTCCGCATCAGTTCCGAATCGCCATTTCCTCGGGGAACGATACGGAGTTCGGCCTCTCGCGGGAACTGAACGGGTCGGGTGCCCCTCAGGTGACGGCGGCTCGCGAGACGATGGGGCCTCGGGCGGCGATCGCCGCGTCGATCCTGGCAATGGTTTCCGGGGCCAGTTTCAGGTGCAGAGCAGGGGCGTTTTCCCGAATCTGGCCGGGTCGCTTGGCTCCGCAGAGGGCAGCCGTGATTCCGGGTCGCTGAATGGTCCAGGCCAGCACGAGTTGCGCGACGGATGCGCCCACGTCGTGGGCGATGGTCCTCAGTTGATCAAGAAAGTCCTGGTTGCGCTCCCACTCTTCGCCATGGAACATGGGATACTTCCGGCGGCCGTCGCGGGGATCGAACTGGTGATCGCGCGGCAGTTTTCCGGCCAAGAGTCCCTTCATGAGGGGCCAGTAAATGATGGCGCTGACGTTGTTCTGAACACACCAGGGCAACTGGTCAGTTTCGATCTCCCGCTGCAGCATGTTGTAGTGCGGTTGGAACGCGCTGAGCGGGCATACCGCGTGAAACTCCTGCAACTGCTTCAGTGAGAAATTCGACGCCCCCACGGCGCGGACCTTACCAGACGCCAGCAATTCCCGAAACGCACCCGCGGTCTCGGGGATCGGTGTCTCGGGGTCGGGAGCGTGCAGGTAGTAGAGGTCGATGACGTCCATGCCCAGCCGCTGGAGGCTTTCCTCGCATTGACGGCGGATAATTTCCGGACGACCGTCCCGCACCTGCTTCTTCTCGGCGTTCCAGTGAATGCCCCCTTTGGTGGCGATCACCACACGGTCGCGATGAGGCCGCAGCACGCGACCCACCATGCGCTCGCTTTCGCCGTCGTAGCCGTAGCAGTAGGCGGTATCGAAGAAGTTGATGCCGGCTTCGAAAGCCGCGTCGAGGGTAGAGAGGCTTTCGGGCTCCGAAACGTCGATGCTGGTGATCCCCGCGATCGGCCAGCACCCCATCGCGATCGGCGTGATCTTCAGCGAAGTGCGGCCAATCGGCCTGAGATCGGAAGGTGTTACAGCCACGTCAATCATCCAGGGACGTTCGATGACTATTCGGCTTTGGCCGGAGCCGCTTCCACGGGGGCCGCTTCGGCTGGAGCAGCGGCGTCAGCGGGCGCGGCGGCTTCGCCAGCGGGTGCAGCCGACTTCTCGTCCTTGTGGTCATGATCGTGATCGTGATCGAAATGAGCATCAATGCCGCCGGTGAGCGTCTTTTCACCGATGGCGATGGTCAGCTTGCCGTGGATGAAACCGGCGTCGAGGAGATCGTGAACCACCGCGTCGTCGACCAGTTCAAAGACAGAAGCCTGGCCTTCGGGATCGGACTCCTGACGCGCGGGCTTGAGGAGCAGCACTTCGCCGGAACCCGTGTCGACGCTCAGCTCGGTAGCGGCAGTCGGCACAGCGGTTTTCCCCTCTTTATCGAGGAGATAGACCCGCACCGCGTGGGCGTCGTGATCGATGAGCAGTTCAGCGTGGTATTCCTCTTCTCCCAGTTCCACCAACGAGCCGCCGTGCGGACCCGGCTTGCCATGGTCGTGATCGTGGTCATGGGATGGCGGAGGCAATTCGGTGTGGGTCTTGAATTCTTCCCCCCCGCCGCACCCCAGGAACAGGCCGGTCGAAACTCCCATCGCGCAGGCGAATTTGTGCAAACGATCACGGAACATGATCAGGAATCCTTGGTGATGACGACACGATCTTCTACGGCGGTTCTCGAGCCGCTTTCCCGATGGACTACGCCAACAGGCATGGCCGCGTTGGCCGAAACTCAGGCTGACGATCTCGTTTTTACAGTTTCATTGCAGAAATGGAAAGCGGGGCGGTTCGTTGGGGCGCTACGCCGAGGTTTGCAGGTAGCGCTTCTCGCGAAAGTACACGGCGTACGGAACGAACAAGACGGCGGCCACGACCATCAGCGTCGTGAAGAACCAGTAGTAGGTCGCGCCGGGCAGTTTGGATGTTCCATCGGCGTTCTCGATGAAGGCATTCACCCCCGACGTCAGCACGTTCCCCAGCGACACCGACAACAGGTACAGCGACATGATGAAGGATTTCATGCGGTTGGGGGCCTGGGTGTAACTGAATTCGAGGCAGGTGATCGACACGAGGATCTCCGCCGCTGTCAGAACTATGTAAGCCCACACTTGCCAGGAAATGTGCGGCTGCGCGCCGGCGTCGATGAGAGACTGCGCCATCCCGCTGATCGCGAACGCGGCGGCTGTCAGGAAGAAGCCGAAGCCGACCTTTCGCAAGGGAGTCAGAGTGATGACCTTGCTGGCCAGCGGATAAACGACGTACGAGAACAGGGGGATGTAAATGAGAACCAGAATGGGATTGATTGCCTGAAGCTGCGAGGACAAGAGCGGCTGTTCGCGGAAAACAAGACCTGCTTCCGAATCGAAACTCGGCATGATGACGTTCCGGTTCATTTCCTCGGCTTGCAGCACCCACGCGGACGCGGTCTGGTCATAGAGCGCCCAGAAGATGGCAACAAAAAGGTACAGCGGGATCAGGCGCAAGATCGCGTTAAGACCCTCGGGGCTGAAGGTCTCGTCAATGAAACGTTCCCCGGCCGGGGGGATATGGACGAAGCGGTTTCGCCCCATCCAGAAGACGACAGTCGCGACAAACATAAGGACGCCGGGAACTCCAAAAGCCACCTCGTGGCCGTACTTTGCCAGCAGCCACGGCGTGAGCAATGTCGAGAAGAACGCCCCGAAGTTGATCGAGAAGTAGAACCAGCCGAACACCCGCGTCAGCAGATGCTGATTCTGCTCGCCGAACTGGTCCCCCACGTGAGCCGAGACACAGGGCTTGATGCCTCCGGCGCCAAGCGCGATGAGAAAGAGCCCCAAAAACAGTCCTTCGCGTCCCGGCACCACTGCCAAGGCGAGATGGCCCAGGCAGTAGACGATCGACAGCCACAGGATGGTGGAGTATTTACCCCACAACCAGTCGGAAAGAATGGCCCCCGCGATGGGGAAGAAATAAGCCGAAGCCACGAACAGATGCACGTACTTCTTTGCCTCTTCGCCGGACATCACATCGAGCGATCCGGCCGAAGAAACGAGAAACTGCGTCATGTAGACGGTCAGAATCGCCTTCATGCCGTAGAAGCTGAACCGCTCGGCGGCTTCATTGCCGACGATGTAGGGCACGCCCGGCGGCATGGTGGCGATGGGAGCGGGCGACGTGCGGTATTCGGGCATTCGCGTTTCCGTGAAAAGCCGCCTCCGCTGGAGGCGGTCTTGGTGTTTTCAAACAGGAAGGAAGACCGCCTCCAGCGGAGGCGGCTTTTCAGGGGAGGAACTGGTATGGGCGTAGTCCAAGACCCCGACGGATGTTGTGTTGTTCAACGTATGAAATCAGGTTTCGCCAGTGGGGCTCGTCGGTGATCGATTCCGCCCATTTGCCGGATGTCCAGACCGGCCCGCTATAAGCCGTGTTCCGATGAATGTCCGTGGTCATCCGTGACGACAGCCATCGGGCGGTTTGATCGATGGATCGTCCGGTGTATGTGATCAGCAGGTGCAGATGCGTTGGCTCGATGGCCCCTGCCACAATCTTCCATTCCGATTCCGCCTGGCAATTCGCAAGCGTTTGTTCGATCACCTTGGAGACATGATTGGAAATGTGAAATGGAGCATCTTTCATCAACTCGTGGGAGAGCTCTTTTCTCGCGGGTTGGCCCGGATGCAGTTTTCGATGCTCGATGAATTGCCATGTTACCGGATCGAAAATCGACGACCAATGCCCGCGTTCGTCTCCCGGTAACCACGTGCCGTAAGTCGTCTTCACGAGGTGATAACCGATCGTCTGGGGCACGATCTTCCTCCTGAAAAGCCGCCTCCGCTGGAGGCGGTCTTCTCTTCATTTTTGAAAACACCAAGACCGCCTCCAGCGGAGGCGGCTTTTCATTTACGGGAGCGCAGGTAGGCGAGCAGATGTTGGAGTTCCTCCGGGGTGAGTTGGCGGTCGAGGCCGGCGGGCATGATGGATGTGCTGGATTCGCGCATTTCGTCGATGTCGTCGCGGCGGACCCGCAGTTCCTGGAGGTCCTTGGTGCGCAGCGTGATGGTGTCGGTGGTTTCCGCGCTGATGACGCCTTGCAGCACCTTGCCGTCGACCGTGACGACCAGCGTCGTGCGATAGCCGTTCACGAAGCTCGCGCTCGGGTAGACGATGGCTTCCAGGAGGTCTTTGGCAGATCGGCTGGCACCAATCGTCGTGAGGTGGGGACCGACGCGGCCGCCTTCGCTCCCGACGGCGTGACAGGAGCCGCAAGCCGCCTTGCGGCCAAAGAAAATGTTCCGCCCGGCGGCTGGGTCGCCGCCGTCCACCAGCGGCGACAATTCGGCCAACCGCGCTTCCTGGGCGACAGGGTCGATGCCGAGTTTCTTGAAGAGGGGTTCCGCGTTTTTGCGCACGCCCTCGGGATACTTGCGGAGCAGAGCCGCCAGTTCATCGGGCGCGACGCTGGCGGAGGCATCGGTGGCCAGGAGCGCCGTCACCAGCGACAGGCCGAGTTCTTCGTTCGTGGATCGCGCGAACGCCTTGATGAGCACGGGAGCGACCAGCGGACCGGCGGCATCGAACACGGCGGTCAGCTTGGCGAGTTGTGATTCGCTCAGCGGACCATTCCCCAGGGCCCGCCCGATCATCGCTTTTTCGTCGGACGAAGCGTCTTCCTGCCCGAGGCGATCGGCCAGTGATTGAAAGACGGCGTCATCGAGCACGTTCGGCGTCATCCCGAGCGCCGCCACGGCTTCGCAACGGATGGCCAGCGACCGGCTGTCATCGAGCGTTAGTCGCCGGACGCCTTCGTCGAAGCCCGTCAATGAGCGTTGCGTGACGATTCGCAGCGCCGCCAGAACCACATCGCCGTTTGGACTGCCGAGGGCTTCTGCCAGCAGCGGATGGAACGACTCCGGCCAGGCGGCGAGCGTCGATCGTTGGAGAACTTCCCACAACAGCGCTCGCACGCCGTTGCTGGTATCCGGGGCACGCAGCGTTTGGGCAAGGAACTCCTGTACGGCGGCATCATTCAGTTGCGCGAGCAGGAAACCGCGAAGAGCATTCGCCCGGTCGGCATTCAGATCGGGTTCGGCAATCCACGTTTTGAGCAGCGCCAGCGTTTCGGCGGCCCAACCGGGATGACGCGCGATGACTTCCAGGGCGGTTTGTTGCAGCCGCGAGTCATCGGATGAGAGCAGGGGCAGGACCATGTCGCGTGTGAGCGGGGAGTCGTCCATCTGGTCGAGGGCGATGAGGGCCGCACGTTGACTCTTGGAGTGGCCGGCTTTTATTTCATCAGCTAATTGCTTTGTACTCGCCAATCTCATGAGAGCAACAATGATCTGATGATCAAGAAAACTGTCGTTTTGTTCTGACTGTGCTGCCAGTAAGAGTTTCTCGACCAAACCAGGTACATCACGCCCCTCAAGGTGACTTTGAATCTTTGGAGCCAACCGACTGATTGCTTGAATGGCTGCGTGGCGAGTCTGAGGATGTTCGTCATCCAACAACAGCGACAGCCCGTAGACAATGTCCGAGAAATGACTCGGAATTTTCGCATAGTCCGCGACAGAGTTTGCGGAGACTGTCCGGAGGGTGACGTCCGTACTTTCGAACGCATTGGGTAAGCAGGCCCAATAGTTGGCATTCGCGCTGATCGCACTCTCGGCAATTGGATAATGGCGATCTAATTGAATAGGTGATTCTTGGTCAGTATGAAGTTCGCCAGCTTGATGTCTGCCTACTGCAAGATGCCAGTTATAGGCGGTCATTTGTCCCAGCAGGTTCTTTGCTACTGCTCGGACGGCGAAACGACGGTCGTTGAGATGCTGGATCCAGACTTCCGGCGACTGCTTCGCCAGGTCCAACTTCGTTCCTCGCGGATCCTCCACAATGGTTCCACCGATTTTCCTAATCCGATAAATCCCCCCATAAATCTCCGGCTTCGAGACCCGTGAGGTCGGGCAGCCGTTGAGGAACCAGGCCCCGGTGTTTAGCACGAGGAGCGAGCCATCGGCGTCTTCGAGGACGTCGGTTGGATGGAAGTCGCCGTCGTCGCAGTGCAGGAATTCGTGGACGTCGGCGGTGAAGGTCGAGCCTGCCCGCTTCAGTTCGGCGTAACGGACTTTGTGCGTGTTGAACTCGGTGAAGAACCAGGTGTTCTTGAATTCATCGCCGAAGTGGGTGCCGCGGTAGCGCATGATTCCGGAACAGGCGACGTGGCCCAGGTTGTGGACAGGGCCGAGCAAGCCGCCGGTCCACTTGAATTCGGCGACGGCGTCGGCCTGGTCTTCGCGGGGATAGACGCCCCCTTCGACCCAGTGCATCAGGCAGTCGCCACGGTCGCGATAGAGGATATTGACGGTGCCGATGCATTCGCCTTCTTCGGTGAAATCGACTTCGACCGGGTTGTCGAATCCGCCGCCCGCATGCACCCGGACGTCGCTGCCATCGGGACGGCAGGAATAGATGCGGCCCGCCTTCCCTTTGCTGTAGACGTTGCCGTTTTCGTCCTTGAACTCGTGGCCGTGGCGGCCTTGCACGATGTAGAACCGGCCGGTGGGGCTAAGGAAGGGGCCGTGCGTGTCGCAGGCATTACCGCTGAAGCCGAAGCCGGTGAGGATTTCTTTGCGCTCGTCCGCTTTGCCGTCGCCGTCCGTGTCGGTGAACTTCCAGATGCTCGGCGGGCAGGCGGCATACAGCGAGCCGCGATACCACAGGCAGCCCTGCGGCAGGGTGATGTCTTCGACGAAGCGAGTCGACTTGTCGAAGACGCCGTCGCCGTCGGTGTCTTCCAGGCAGGAAATCCAGTGCGGCTTTTTCGCCAGCATTTCGTCGCGGCGGAGGTTTTCGCCGTTGGACTCGCCGACGAACAGGCGGCCGGTTTCATCGAACCCGGCGAAGATCGGGCGCTCAAGCAGAGGATGCCCAGCGACTTTTTCGATTGTGAAGCCGTCAGGCACCTTAGGATCGACGGCGAGGGTCGCGGAGAACGGAAGGCTGAGGGCGAAGAGGCAGGTGACAGATCTCAGGGCGGCGTGAAGAGGCATCGGGGGGAGGCTCCGGTAGGGAAGGCGACCTCGAGCGAGCCATCATTGTGGGGGATATTCCCCGATGCCGCAATCGGCTACGATTGAAAGCGCATCCGTCCGTTATGAGGAGAACCGCATGCCGAAAGTCATTCTGGACGATCAGGTCGCCCGTGCCCTGGAAGAGGGAGGGGAATCCGAAGTGGTGCTGTATGACGCCAGCGGCCGCTGCCTCGGCGTCTTCCGGCGAATCGACGCCAAGAGCCTGTCGCCGTTGTCGGATGAAGAGTCCAAGCGCCGAGCGGCTAACCCCGGGACTGGGCGAAGTCTTGCCGAAATCCTTGCTGAACTCCCCGTCGACTGAACATGTCCGCATGCCTCATATCAGACGGATAACGGAATGAAGTTCACCGTCATTTGGACAGGGGCTGCCGAATCCGAGTTGGCACGAATCTGGCTGGGCTCTCGTTATCGCGCTCGTTTGGGGGAAGCGGCCCAACGAATTGACGAGGCCCTCTCCCAGGATCCGGAACGTGAGGGCGAGTCACGAGATGGGGTGGTCCGAGTCCTTCTTGTGGACCCGCTGGGAGTCGAATTCTTCGTGACCCCTGAAAAACGTCTCGTAAACGTCACCGCGGTCTGGGCTCGGCGATAGAAGTCCCGTTGACTTCCTTCACTTGTTCATCCGTTTAGCGAACCGCTTCACGAATCCCGTCGAGGGAACTATACTGGCGTGTTCGCGCGGCCGGAGGCCGTTTTCAGCCAGATTTTGACGGTGAACGTGATGGAAATTGTTGTCTACCCGCACCCGGCGTTGCGGTGGAAGTCCAAGCCGGTTCAGGAAATCAATGCCGACGTGCGGCGCGTCGTGGCCGAGATGCTCGAGCTGATGTATGCCCACAAGGGGATCGGTCTGGCCGCCAACCAGGTGGCGCTGCCTTGGCGGCTATTCGTGCTCAATCTGACGGGAGACCCGGCGGAGAAGGACGAGGAAGTCGTCTTCATCAATCCCGAGATTCTCAAACGCAAAGGGACGGTTGAGGCGGAAGAGGGCTGCCTCAGTTTTCCGGGGTTGTATGGGAACGTCCGGCGTTCGGCGAACATCGTTGTCGAAGCGTTCGACCTTCAGGGAAATGCGTTCGAGGTTTCCGGCGATGACCTGGCGGCTCGCGCTGTCCAGCACGAAAACGACCATCTCGATGGCGTGCTATTTATTGATCGCATGACGGAGACGATCCGACGACCGCTCGACCCGGTGATTGCCGACTTCGAGACGCAGTATCGTCGCGGCCAGGAGCAGGGGAAGATTCCGGCCGACGAGGTCGTCCTCCGCCAACTTGGCGAGCGGGAGCCGAAGGCGTAGAAGACAAGACCGTGCCGAAGGCGTAGAAGACAAGACCGTGCCGAAGGCGTAGAAGACAAGTCCGCGCCGAAGGTGTGTAAAGCAAGACTCGCGGAGAGGCGGTGTTTCGTTGCGGATCGTGTTTCTGGGGGCGGGGCCGCTTGCTTTGCCGGTCTTTCAGGGGTTACTCGATTCGGCCCATGAGGTCGTCGGGCTGGTCACGCAGCCGGACAAGTCCGGGGCTGGCCATCATCGTCATGTCAATCCCCTCAAAGTGCTTGCCGAGGAACGGGGACTTCCCGTTTTACAGCCCGTGAAGATCTCTGCCCCCGAAGCGGTGGCGGAATTAACGGCCCTTGCGCCCGATGTCGGCGTTGTTGCCGCGTACGGGCAAATGTTGTCGCAGAAAGTGCTCGACCTTCCGCCGCACGGGATGCTCAACGTGCATGCGTCGCTGCTGCCCTTGTATCGCGGAGCGACGCCCATTCATGCCGCCGTCCTCAACGGCGATGCCGAATCGGGAGTCACGATTATTCGTCTGGTCAAGCAGCTCGACGCGGGGCCTATTCTCGGGATGGTCTCGACACCGATCGGTTCGGACGAAACGACAGGAGAGCTGGAAAGCCGTCTGGGGCCGCTGGCGGTCCCGCTGCTGCTCAGCGTTCTGGACGAAGTGGCCACCGGTCGAAGCGTTGCCGGGGAGCAGGATCACGCCGGGGCAACGCATGTTGGCAAGCTGCGGAAGGAAGACGGGCTTATCGACTGGGGTCGGACGGCCAGGGAGGTGGAATGTCACATCCGGGGGATGCAGCCCTGGCCGGGGCCGTTCACATTTCTTCATCAATCCGACAAATCGCCGCTCAGGCTCAGGATCCTCAAGGCCCAGCCGATCGCGGAGACAAGTTCCGCCGCGCCGGGATCCGTCGTCGAAGTCTCGTCAGACGGGTTTCGGGTGCAATGCGGCGAAGGATCGTTGGTTGTCGAATCGGTGCAGCCCGATGCCAAACGGGCGATGTCCGCCGCCGAGTTTCTGCGAGGTCGTTCGGTCCAGGTCGGAGACCGTTGCGGGGCAGGTTCGTGACCGCTGTCAGCCCGGCGGATCGTCCGTGATCAGCCGTGGCTGTTGTCGCTGAAATGCCAAAGCCTTAGAATTCCTCAAGTTGGCTGATTGGTTCCGTCCCCGTTTGCTGAATTTGTGTGCCCATGCTTGCCCGTCGCGAGTTGTTTCCCCACGTTCTGGAGATGAACTACCAATCGCGGCAGCGGCTGGGGTGTTCGGTGTACGTCGTCTTCGACGGGCCCGATTGGATGATTATCGACATCGGCTACGAAGACACGGCCGAAGAGATTGTCGACCTGATCCGGCAGATGGATTTCTCGTTGGCCCATTGCAAGTACCTCGTCGCGACTCATGCCGACGTGGACCACATCCAGGGGATGAAGCGGTTGCAGGAACTGTTGCCGTCCGCGATCACGGTCGGTCATCCCGATGCCAAGAAACTGCTCGAGTCGCCAGACCGTATCGCGACGTATGCGGAGATCTCCGCCCAGGGAATTGCGATCGACCTGCCACCCATCGAGATCCAGCAGGAGATCAATGAAGGCGACGTCCTGAAGCTCGGATCGCTGGAACTGGAAGTCTGGAACACGCCGGGACACACATCAGGCCAACTCGCGTTCCGGCTGGGGCGGCTGCTATTTTCCGGCGACAACATCTACCGCGATGGCGGCGTCGGAAACATCGACGCGCATCATGGGTCGAACATCGAAGACTTCATCACGAGCCTGGAGCGGATTCGCGACGCCGATGTCGACTGGCTGCTTCCCAGTCACGGCCCGGTCTTCCGGAAGCGGCCGGAAATGATCCAGAAAACGATCGACCGCCTGAAGGGGTACCTCTACCTGCCCGATTTCGGCACGTGCGCGTTGGGCTGGCCGCTACTGGAAGAGTGGGACGAAGAGCTCATTCGCGGCTTCGATCCCGAAACGGCGCGTTAGGTTCGCCAACTCAGATTTTCGTTAACCCGAAGCGTGAGCGAGGGAAGTTCTGACTTCGCCCTCGCGGACGCTGCGGGTTACTTCGCGGAGTGCGTGCTAGTGCATTCGACGGCGAAGCCCCAAAGCGACGACACCTCGCCGCAAGCGACGAGGTGTCGAGGTTGTCGGATCATCCCGTCAGTCGGTTAGAACTGGCCCCAACCGTACGGCAGTTCGCCCGTAATCGAGTTGGGCAGGAAGAAGCCGTTGGCATCACCCGTATCGTTGTACGGGACGTTGTCGAGTAGGAACGGTGCCAGGTCGCCGGGGTTCAGGCCGCGGACACGGAAGGTGCTGGCCCCGGTGCCCGGATACAGGTAGTTCAAGCCCGGTGGCACGTTCGGAGCATCGAGGAACGGCAGTCGGGCCGCCTGACGCTGGGCATTACGACGACGAGTCGCACTGGTGAATGGTCCGGGAATGTTCGGAGGCTGAATGTTGTTCAGACGCGATTTGAAGACCCCTTCCGGGTTGTTGTAATAGGCGACGCGGTCGATGTTGTTGCTTCCCACCCCGAGGCCGTTGTTCACGCCGTTGACCTGATCGCCGAAGTTGGCCCCAAAGGTGTTGTTGCCAAAGATCAGGTCGAGCCGTGCCAGGGGATCCGAGTTATACGGAGGCGTGATCGTGAACTCGTTCTGGTTCCAGGTTCCGGCCGTGGTGCCAGGGTTTTCGGTCGAGACGAATGATTCGAACGACAGGTCTTCACCCTGGTTGCCCAGGATGGTGCTGTTGGTCAAGGTCATTCGGACACCGGCGCGATTCGAGGCAAATCCACCATTGTCGAATGGAGAGGTGCTGGCGTTGGAGGTACCGACCCGGACCACGACACCGGTGGCGTCGAAGGCACTTCCCACGCCGTTCGCGGTCACTTCGTTGTTGTCGAAGAAAATGTCGATATTCGGCGTTCGGAAGATCGTTCCATTGTTATCGAGGGCAAAGGGGTCTCCGCCTGCCGCACGGGCCGTGATGTTGTCGTTGGTCTGCGTGTCGGAGGAGGTATTGACGATGTAGACCCCTTCCAGGAAGTTGTTGGAAATCAGGTTGTTGGTCATCGAAACCTGAATGTCGTTGTCGGTCCGGTTGAGGATGTCGACCCCGCGTCCGCTGTTGAATGCGACGTTGTTGTTATCCATGGTCAGGCTGCTGCCGAACCCGAAGAAGTTAGTCGCGATCGCGAATTCCACGCCGTCACCCAGGTTGTTGGTGATATCGTTGTTAACGAGCGTCAGATCCAGGAACGGACGGTGGTTGCCCGCGTTCACGCCCGCAATCTCAATTCCGCCAGCATTAACGCCGTTGCCGTCGATCAGGTTTCCGCCAATCGTGACCGAGCCAGGACCGGTGACCTGAATCCCGTTGAGTCCGTTATCGAGAATCTGGTTGCCGCCCACGGTTCCGACCGTCGTCCCGATGAGCAGGTTGTTGCTGGCCGCGTCGAGCCAGATCCCGTCGTCGCCGTTCTGGGCGATGACGTTGTTGGTCCAGATGCCGCCGACTCCGCGAGCATCCGTCCCGGTGTTCACGAGTTCGCTGGTGCGAATCCCGCTGAGGTTATTGAAGCAGATTTCGTTGCGGTCGATTCGGGCGTCGATGTTCGCGTCACCCCGCACGAACATGTGGATGCCGTTGAGGCCGTTCGTGTTGATCTGGTTGCCCTGGATGAAGTACCCGTCAACTGTCTGGGCACCGGCTGCACTCAGGAAAATTCCGTTCTGACCGTTCTCGTTGATCTCGTTGTTGAGAATCCGCACGAAGACGTCGTTGTTCGGGTCGGCATCGTTGAGGTTCGTTCCGGCCTGTCCGGTGCCGAAGCGATCGATCTGAATCCCGTTCTGACCGTTGTTCGAGATGATGTTCCCCTGGGCAGGGGTTCCACCGATCACGAAGTCACGCAGGCTGGTGAATTGTGTCTGGCGGGTGCCGTTGATCTCGAACCGGATACCGTCCGCCTGGTTGTTGGTGAACGTCGAACTGCGGATGTAGCCGTCGAGGATCGCGGCGTCTCGCAACAGGATCGCGATACCTTCACCGTCGAAGTTCAGGTTGGACCCGTTGACCGCATTGCTGAAGTCCTGGTTTTCGATGCGAATCCGACTGATGGAGTCGCCCGAGAGAATGATCCCGATATGGGCGTCGGTGTTGCCGGTGAAGGTGTTCGTATCGGCCGGGTTCTGGTTGCCGATGTCGAAGAACAGACCGCCGTCTTCGAGCGTGCCGCCGATGCCGGGGCCAGCCGTGGGAGCAGTTCCGACAAAGCTGTTTCGAGCGAGGCGGCCATTGACGACGACTTCGAAGCCGTCGAACAGGATGCCCGAGGTTCCCGAGGTCGTGCGATCGAAGTTGTTGTCGACGATCGAGTTCAGGTTGACGATCGAATCGGGTGTCGCGCCGGGGCTGCCAAGGAAGCCGCCGACAAACAGCCCGGCACGCGTGTTGTTCGACAGATTGTTGCGGGCGAAGGTCGGTGTCGTCAGGACCGAACCATTCGAAGCGACGATGCTGACGCCGTCGAGAGTGTTTCCGTTGGCTTCGTTATCCGCGAAGGTGGCGAGGTTGATTTCGCCGCCGTTCAGATCGAACGCGAAGCCGCTGCCGATGCTCGAGTTGCCATCCATCACGGGCTTGCCGGGCGTGAGCGTCAGTCCGGAGCCGTTGTTGTCGGCCTGGGCGTTGACGATCCAGGTGTTGATGATGCCGCTGGTGGTCTGGAAGATTCCATCGCCATTGAGGTCTTCGCCCGGCAGGTCGAAGACTCCGTCGGCGTCGAGGTCTTCCGATCGGGTCATCATCAGGAGGCCGCTACCGCCGTCGGTGCTGGAGCCGTTGTTATTGAACGTGTTGTCGACTCCGCCCGCGTCGGGGTTGCCGATCAGCATGTTAATGGTGCTGCCGGTAGCCGAAACCACGAGCAGACCGTTCTCGCCGTTGTTGTTAAACTCGCTCTGCGAGATCGGCACGAGATCGCCCGTCACCGGATCGCGAACTTCGATGAGCGAACCATAGCTGGCGTTGATCTGCAGACCGTTGCCGCCGTTGTTGTTGAACTGGGTGGAGGAAAGACTGGAAATCTGCATTTCGCCGCCGTTGGTGGCGAAGAACTGTCCGCCGTCTCCCTGGTTGTTCTGGGTGACGTTGTCGATGTACGAAAGCAGATTCAGCAGGGCATCATCGGCTTCAAGGCGGATGCCCCAGCCGTCGGGATCGTTCCCCAGCGTGACGCTGTTGTCGACCAGGTCGAGATTGACAACCGCACTGTCGGCCGCTCGGACGTGAATCCCCTGGCCGGAAGTGGTGATCGTATTACCGAAGATGCCGCCCGGTTGACGGGCATTGATAACCGTGCCGGCCCCGGTTCCGACCACGCGAATCGCGGTCCCGCCGTCGATCTGGCCGTTGCCGTTCTGGTCTTCGGCGAAGTCCAGCACGCCGTTGCCGTTCGTGTCTTCGCCGGGATCGAGAATCCCGTTGTTGTTCGTGTCTTCCGTGGGGTCGAGAACGCCGTTGCGGTTGGCGTCTTCACCCTGGATGTTGGCGAAGCCCGGGTTCAGGATGCCGTCGCCGTTGCGGTCTTCGTTCGCGTCGACGATGCCATTGCCGTTGAGATCGGTCTCGCCCGGGTTGTTGATCGTCAGGTCGAGCGTTCCGCCGTTGTGCGTGACGAAGAAGCCGCCGACCGACTGGCCGCCGGCACCAATCACGACGTTGTTGGTCAGCACGCCCGTCGCGCTTCCCGTGTGGGTGATGTCGACGCCCACCAGCGTGTTGACAAAGTAGTTGTTGTTGATGTTGAAACCGGTGATTCCGGTCCCCGAGATTCCCCGGTTGAAGGGGGTATCCGGCGTCGGTCCGCCGTTCGTGCCATTGATCTCGAAGCCGGAGACTTCGTTGTTGTTGGCCAGCGTGATGACCGACGTGCCCGGCGTGACGTTGCTGATAATGGGCAGCGCGCCCGATTCCAGCGCGGGCAGGTTGACGAGTCCATAGGTCGTCAACAGCGAATGGTCGGTGGTGGTGCCCCACAGCCTCTGATTGTTGTTGAGCGTGAAGCCCGTGTCGAGGTTCTCGAATCCGGTGCCGGTCGTGCGCGGCGAGACGAACACAATGTCGGCGGCGGCGACGGCATCGGCCGATGCGAGCAGGCGATAGGGGTCTTCCCAGGTACCGCTGCCGTTTTCGACTCCGCCCACCGGGCCATCCGGATCGACGTAGACGACGAAGTAGGGGTTCCCGGTATCTGGGTTGGAAACTCCTTCCTTGACCACGCGGCCTTCCTGGCTGACCGTCACGCGGTAGTTACGCACCAGGTTTTCGGTCAGGCGATCGCGGACGGAGAGGTTCCGCAGCCAGCGGTTGGGAGGACCGTCGGGGAGCGTCACAGCGACCTGAATCTGGGCGTTGGTCCCAAACTCGTGGTCGTCGGTCATCTGCACGCCGATCGACAGGTCTTCGTTGATCTGTGCGTTGATGCGTCCGCTGACCCCGGTGAAGTCGCCACCGGTGCTGTTCGAGAAGAAGTAGAAGCCCACGTAGCCGTTGACGCCGTAACGGCCGAGCAACGGCATCGGCCCGCCCACTTCGATGTCGAAGCCGCCATACGCGGATTCGATGTAGTGGACGGTATCGATGAGAATCGAGTTCTGGAACGGGGTCGCCGTGTTCGTCAGCACGCGCCGTCCGAAAAGCTTCGTATCGGGGCCGACGGGGAGATATCCGTTGGCACGCATGTCGAAGTAGCGGCCCAGCGATTCGAGGCTGAGGACGACCTGCTGGAACGATTCGCTGTGTCCGTCGTCGTAGTCGATCGAGACGGCGGCACCGAACAGGCGGTCCAGATCTTCCATGTATTCACGGAAGCCGAAGCCGACGCTCGTCCCCGCTCGCCCCTGATTGGTGGCGAACGCGCGGAAGTCGGCGAAGAAGACGCTGTTGCGGTCGATGCTCATCTGGGGAACGAACGCCCCGATGCTCGTGTAGCCGTCATCGTAGCCGTACAGGTTTCCGCCACGGGCGTCGACGTAGTATCGCGGAGCGAAGACCGCGTCGACGCTGGTGTAGCTGAACGCCGAACCGTTCACGCTCGCCGTTCCCGGTCCCCCGTACGTGTAGTAGCTGTCGGGGGTGGGAGCAGGAGCGAGCGCGGCTTCCGCGGAAGGTTGGTCGCTGATGCGCACGGAGCCCGCGTTGGGGGCCTCCTGCGCTCGAGCGGAACCGGTCAGCACCGTCGAAGCGACGAGGCCGTACAGGCAACGCTTGAAGAAGCGTTTCATCGGGAGCTCCAGCGTCCTGCGGAGAAAACCTGTGACGCGCATCTTTTGCCGTTCCATCTTTTTGGGTGCGCGGGCGAAAACCGTGCGCCGACCCCGGACGGTCGTACCGCTTGGGGTGGTTATCCTGATTGTTCGGATAATTCCGCACCCAATGTTGAGGCAATCCGGCCCTACAACCCGAGCTTTCGGAAAAACCGGCAAAGTCTCTACGCCGCCCAGTCTTCCGCCAGGCACGTCGTCGGGCCCGCATCGGCAAACTCCGCCGAATCCACAATTCGCCCCGTAGCCGCGACCCAGCGGGGAGCGCTCTTTTCCACTTTCCCTTCAGTCCACGACTCCGGCGCCGCTGAGGTATTTCGGACGGTGGGAAGTCGTTACGATCTGCCGCGACCGGTTATCTGGCCTTCGTGAAGGCACCCGCATGTTTGGTATTCAGCCGACGCCCTACGACTTGCAGTTCACGCTGTTTCGCATCCCCGTGCGCGTCCATCCGCTCTTCTGGCTGATGGGGCTGGCGATGGGCTGGATGCCCGATTACCCGCGGCTGATGTTCATCTGGGTGCTCTGCCTGTTCGTGTCGATCCTGATTCACGAGCTGGGGCACGCCCTGACGGCCGAGTGGTTCGGATGGCGCAGCCATGTGCTGCTGTACCACTTTGGCGGACTGGCCTTTTTTGAACCCGACTACCGCGTTTCACAGCCACGGCTGATCGCGGTCGCCTTGGCGGGGCCAGGAGCCGGCTTCCTGTTCTACGGGCTGATCCTGGCTGGGGTCGCCGGATTGAGAGTCGCTGACATCCCGCTGCGAGACTTATCACCCGAGGTCAGGTTCACCATCTACAACCTGGAGTGGATCAACCTGTGGTGGGGGCTCGTCAACCTGCTCCCTGTTTATCCGCTCGATGGCGGCAGAGTCTGCCAGTCGCTGCTCATCATGTCGCGAACGCGAGACCCTGATCGCAAGACGTACGCGATCGGTGCGTCGGTCGCCGGAGCAGTCGCGATCCTGGCCTACCAGTACCAGGACCGCATGGGGGGCGTTTACCCCGCCGTGCTGTTTGGTCTGCTGTGCATCCAGAACGTGCAGTTGCTGCAGAATCGCGAATCCAACTGGTGAGGTTGGAACGTCGCCGAGCGGAACGTCGTTTGAAGCCGACGATTCCAGGGCAGCAATCGGCAGCTATCGCCGGTTCGGGACGGGTTCCCCTGCGGACAATTGCCGAAACGGGGAGATCAGCTCGTCGACCGAGCCGGAAACTTCTCCCATACCGGCGAGGTGGAGCCGCCGCTGGGTCGCCAGCGACCCCACCTCGCACAATTGAACGCGTCGCTCGTTGGGCACTCCGTCCAGACGTTCGGCCAGGCGCTCCACCCAATCGGGATGGCGGGCCATCGCGGTCGACATCATCTGCACGAAGAGCGTAAGTTGCTTGAAGTTGCGATCGGCAATGTTGTGGCTGATCGGCGAAATCAGTCGCGCCACCGTTTCCACGGTTTGCGACGGAAACTCCACGAACACGTCGCCCGAGTGCGCGGCGATGGTCTGTCCGCGGTCGCCCTGGCGAAACTGGGTTTCCACTCGCATCAGGGCGCGGGCTTCGATGGGCTTGGCGAGCAGCGGACTCTTGAAGGCCCCCTCGCAATAAATCAGCGTGTCGGCCGGGGTTCGGTACAACACTTCGACCACGCCCACCGATCCATCGCCCGCGTCGGCCGAGTACCGACCGGGAGCAATTTCCTGAAGCTGAAACTTCGACAGCCCCATCGCCCGCCACGTCGCGACCGCGACGTCGGGATACTGGAGGAAATGCGAGTAGACATCCGGGTCGGCTTCAAACGAAATCGTCGGCAACCGTCGATAGAGACCGACGTTTCGCAACAGTCGACGCGACCTGGACGCCATCTCCGGCGACATGCGGTCGAAGGGGATGGCAGCGCTGGCGTCGCGACGCGTGGCGGACGACGAATTTCCTACGGCTTCGATCTTGAGGCCGCGATACAGCCAGGCTTCGGAGGCATCGTCTTGGACGCCACCGGCTTGTGTCACGGTTGCCGGCGCGGGAGAGCCCGCGGATTGGCAATACCCCGATGAACCCAATGCCGAAAGCAACAGCGCGACGCAGTGCGCGGGGCGCACCGGTCCTAATCTGAAACGGACCGCCATCCGGATTCCCCCCCGGGTCATGGCGATGCCGGGGCGGAGTCACTCCGCCCGGCGATCACCGTGCCGTCATTCGCGAATCCCCCCACCGCGTCGCGGCTGTTGCCAGCGACCCGGTTTGCGAATGCGTCAGCAGAAGGAATCATCGGCAGGATCGTTGCAACCGGTACAGACCAAACCGTCGCTCCCGCGTTGCCGCCGCCATTTGGAAGGACGTTCCGAGCGCGAAAAAAATCTTCAAGTCGCAATCGATCGCGCATGCGCCCCTTAGCCGCGACCCAACGGGGAGCGCTCTTCTACAAAGCGCTCAAAGAACCGCCGCCGCCCCTTGCTCAACCAGCAACCGCGCCACGGTCTCACCAACACGGGCCGCGTCGCAAACGCTGGCAGTCGCGGCGGCCGTCCAGCGCGCGCTCCCGTCGGGGCGCAGCAACACCGCTTCAAGCAGTAGCGACTGTCCGTCGATTCGTGTGGTGACTCCGAGCGGCGCATGGCAACCGGCTCGCAAAGTCGCAAGCAGCGCCCGCTCCGCCGTCACCGCCGCGAGCGTCGCGTCATCGGTCAAACGCGACAGAATCTCGCGAACCCAGGCATCATCGACGCGCGATTCAATGCCAAGCGCGCCCTGTCCCACCGCCGGATACATGACGGGCGGCTCGAGCGGGACGCTCATGCGATGACCCCAGCCGAGCCGTGTCAGCCCCGCCGCCGCCAAGAGAATCGCGTCATACTCGCCGTCGTCCAGCTTGCGCAGTCGCGTATCGACGTTTCCGCGAATCTCCTCGACGTTCAGATCCGGGCGATGAAAGCGGAGTTGGGCTTGCCGCCGCGGGCTGCCGGTCCCCACGCGCGCTTCGTGCGGCAGGTCTGAGAGTCCGTTCTCGCCGGTCTTCCCGGTTGGCAGAACGAGGACATCAAACTCAGGGGCACGCGCGGGAACCGCCGCGAGACACAGTCCCTCGACCATGTCGGTCGGCAGATCCTTCAAGCTGTGCACGGCGACATCAGCTCGGCCATCGAGCAAAGCCGCCTGGACCTCGCGCGTGAAAACGCCGGTGTTGCCCATCGTTCGCAGGCGATCCACCTGGTTGCGATCACCCGCAGTGGAGACTTCCACGATTTCGACGACGAGTCCCGGTTCGACTTCCCGCAGCCGGTCGGCGATGTGATGAGCCTGCCATAAGGCCAGTTGACTGGCTCGCGTTGCAATCCGCACGGGACGGGAAGACATGCCTGGTCTCGAACTCTCTGCAGAAATTGCTGCGTCCGGGCGTCGAAGAATCCACCGTGGTCGTCGACGAACCATCCAGCTTACCGGCCGATTCCCCGGGCCACCACGGCAACCAGCACCCGCGCCGCCCCGGCAGCCAACAGCGCCCGCGTCGCGGCCTGACTAGTCCCGCCCGTCGTCAACACGTCATCGACCAGCAGAATCGTTCGTCCGCGAATCCGTCCCCACGGTACTGCCCGAAACGCGCCTCTCTGCTGTTGCCGTCGATCGCTCGGCGAACTTTGCGCCTGCGACGGCGTCCAGCGGGTCTTAACTAGCGACCATCCCGAGACCGGTCGTCTCAGTATTCGCGAGAACTCGTCGGCCAGAACGGCAGCCGTGTTGTACCGCCGCCACCACCACTGAGGAAGGAATTGCGGAACCGGTACGACCACGTCGACATTCGCGGCTGTCAGTTCATCGGTCCAGCGCTCGGCTGTCTGCCGGGCGAGCATCCGGGCCACCAGTTCCTGGCCCGGTTTCTGCGCGCGGCGAATCAGATCCCGCAACACGCCGTCATACGGTCCCAGCGCGAATGCACGCTCGAAGGCGTAGCGTTCGTCGCGGCACAGGATGCAGTCGCCATCGGTCGGCAGGTTCGGTCCGATGGGCGCGCTACAGCGACCACAGACTCGTCGCTCGAACGTGAGCTGCGAACGACAATCTCCACACAGGCCCCCTATCGCAATCAGTCGATGCTCGGCCAGGTCGCGACGGCAGGCCAGACAACTCGGTGGAAACAGCCAGTCGCCACCGGCCCGGAGCCAGTCCGCGAGCGCCTTCGTCGTGTGGGCGGCAAACGGCCGATCGGTTCCAGACAACTCTTTCGCTCCGGGGCGGCACCATTGCGAGCCTGCGCGACGCAGCACAGTATGCAGGGCGACGGTCGATGGTTGATCGTTGAGGGTTGAGAGTCAAGAGTCGAGCGAGAACGAGTCGCCGTATGCTGCTGCTGATCGATAATTATGACAGCTTCGTCCACAACCTGGCTCGTTACTTCGAGGAACTGGGTGTTGAAACCCGCGTTGTCCGGAACGACGCGCTTTCGGTTCGCGAAGTGATGCAGCTCGCGCCCCCAGCCATTGTGATTTCTCCCGGTCCCTGTACTCCGCGCGAAGCGGGCATCTCGGTCGAACTCATTCGCGCTGTCAGCGATTCGATTCCGCTTCTGGGAGTCTGCCTGGGACATCAAGCCATCACCGAGGCGTTCGGCGGCCTCGTCGTGCGTGCCCCTGAGCCGATTCACGGTTTGACATCGGCCGTCTGGCACGGGGGGAGCGATGTGTTTCGCGGGCTGCCTTCGCCGTTCCTCGCGACGCGCTATCACTCGCTGATAGTTGATGAAGCCACGCTTCCCGATTGCCTGCGCGTGACGGCTCGCCTGGATGACGGCGTCCCGATGGGATTGTGTCACACGTCCCGCCCCGTCTTCGGCGTACAATTTCACCCCGAATCGGTCCTGACCCAGCACGGCCATCGTCTGTTGGCCAACTTCCTCGAACTCGCGGGCTTTCCGGTTTCGTGGGAGACGCTTCCCCAGACAGAAATCCCCGCCGACATCGGCGAGCCCCTCCCCAGCGAACGCCCGGAAGACTCCTGGGCGACCGATGAATTGATACATTGGTAGGGAATGGTCGATGGTTGATGGTCTAAGGTTGATGGTTCTCAAACCTGGCGGCTGGTCGCTGGCTGCTGGCAGCCTTTTCTGATGGCTGACTCCTGATCCCTTCCCGAGATCTCCCCGATGCCTCATTCATCGACCTTCGTAACGTCACTCGCGGCCCTGTTAACGGTTGTCTCGTCGAGCTTCTTGCATGCTGGCGAACCGATTGCGGTGGCGCATCGGGGATTGCTCAAGCATGCTCCGGAAAACACGCTGGCGGCGTTTGATAGTTGTCTCGCGCTGCGGCTGGGGTTTGAATTTGATGTCCAGCGGACTCGCGATGGCGAACTGGTCTGTGTCCATGACGACACGCTCGACCGGACTACGAATGGTCATGGACCCGTGGCAGCCAGCACCTGGCAGGAACTGGCCGCGCTCGATGCCGGAAGCTGGTTCTCGCCACGATACGTGGGTGAAGAAATCCCCCGTATCTCGACAATCCTCGACCACATTCGCGATCTGGGGGATGTCGATGGTGTTTACGCGGTCGACTTGAAAGAGGCCGACCCGGCCGTTGCCAGTCAGGTCGTCCGCATGGCCGCCGAGCGCGACATTCTCGACCGCCTGCTCTTCATCGGCGCGACAATCCGCTCCCGCGAACTGCGACTGGCAATTCACAAAGCCTCCCCCCACGCGCGGACAGCCGTTGTGGTAGAGCAGCCCGACGACCTGACCGCCGCGCTGGCCGATGACTCGGCAGACTGGATGTACCTCCGCTTCGTCCCCACCACCGGACAAGTCGCCCGCTGCCACGACCAGAACCGCCCCGTCTTCGTCGCCGGCCCGGCATTTGCCGGCCAGGAACCGGACAACTGGGAAGCAGCCATCACCGCCGGTGTCGATGCGATTCTGACGGATTACCCGCTGGAACTGGCGAAGTTGAGTAGCGGGAAGTGATATCAGTCGAGGTAGGTCAGGTTGTGCCTGACGATCGTTGGAAAACCTCCGTCAGGAACAGCCTGATCTACGTGACTTGGAGTTGTTGTGACTGGATCAGTAATATTTGGTGAAGGGCCACAGGGAATCTGGACGTGCCATTTAGGTGTTTTCGATGCCATTTGCGATACTCTTCGGCCACTATTTGGCTCGAGGCACCCTGACATTGCTGCCGAGGTATACTCGCCCCTCGACAGCTCGTTTCACTTCATCGCTGTGGAAACGCTAGACGAAAGAGATTTTTGCGACTTCTTGAACACTCTGGAGGAGTGTTTAGAGGTGTCCACGCAGAACCCACTGATGATTAGCACACATCCTGAGTTTGCGGATGCCGTGCTCGCACGCATGGCTGCGCTGCGAGACACCCTGAGACGCTCAAGGCCGCGGTTGGCGAAAAACGAGTCGGACAGCGCCAATACATCGACCTAGCGAAGTGGTCTTGTAGCCAGCGAGCACAATAATGCGGGCTGGTATGGGGCTCGCGTTTATTGATGGACGGCGCCGGAGAGGG
The DNA here is from genome assembly GCA_019636285.1 of Planctomycetaceae bacterium. Lineage (GTDB taxonomy): Bacteria > Planctomycetota > Planctomycetia > Planctomycetales > Planctomycetaceae > JAHBXV01. The sequence continues at coordinate 90,301 of JAHBXV010000011.1, read as the reverse complement.
CTGCCGCTTAGCATACGCAGCCATGTTGGCATGATTGAATTCGGGCTTCGTGCAGCGATAGGGATTTTGTGCCGTGGCGGACCTGCCGCGGTGAAACGCGTGTATGGTTGTGGATTGCAGGAGCGCTCACGTGGTCGCCGTTGTGGGGGTGACGAAAGTTCTGTGTGTGGAGTGAGTGGCACGTGGCTAGATATTTAGTAGTTGATTACGGAGACGATGGAGTGTGGGAATGCGAGTCCCAGATATACGCGAAGATATTTGCTGTTCTTAGGCCGATCTGCGGGCGTCGAATCCCTCGCGTCGCAGCCCTTGTGTATCAACCACTTGACGAAAATCAACGCTCCACATCACTCTTGTCGCTCGACTCGGCTGATCGGCAGCAGTTTGCAAAGGTGTGTGAAGAGGTGCTCGCGATGTGTGAACAACAGCCAGTTGTGATTAGCACTGTTCCTGAGGTCGCGACAGAGGTACTTGGTGCTATGCGGGAAATGGTTTCGGTAATGGATCGGGCATCATGGTGGAGTGCGGACTAGAGTTGTGTAGCAGTGGATGAGTCGAGGTAGGTCAGGCTGTGCCTGACGATCGTTGGAAAACCTCGGTCAGGTACAGCCTGACCGACATGACTGGGCTGACTGCGGAAAACTCGCGGAGGGATCATGCCAAATCGGCCAGTGTGTCGACGATGCCCAAACTGTGGTTCAGCGGAGTCGATTGCTGTCCGACCCGCCTCGATCGCGGCATTTCGCAGTGATCGGCAGTGTCACGTTTGTCAGACCATCTACAAACTGCCAATGCCTCTGTGGGGTGCGGTCTCCATGGGAGCCGTGGGGGCGGCGGTGGCTTTCTTCGGAGGAATTTCTGCAATCATCGCCTTGTTGCAAGGAGTCCCCCAGGGCGTTCTCATGAATGGCACATTCGCCGTCGTCGGCGTTCTGTTTCTGACCAACGCACTTCGCAGTTACCGATTGCCGGAAGTTGTACCTCCTGAACTTTGCGGGGATGATTCCGCAATCGGAGCTTCAGCAAAGCCTGATGACGGCCGCGAAGAGACCATTCCGGCGCGTCGCGCGCGGCAAACCGTCGCCTATGTGCTCTTTTTCTGCTTTGTCGGAGCCGTCGCGGCTTTTCAGGTTGGATGGTACTTCGTCTCGGTACGAGAAGCGGAACGTATCGCGGCGCTGCAAAAGTCCGCCATCCAGAAGATTGAACAGGCTGGCGGAGTTGCCACCGGGATCGACGTCACTCCCGGTCACGCCCCGAATCCAACCATCATTCGGCTGGGCGGCGGTGACTCGGACCCCTTTTATGCGATGTTTCATGGACAACACCAACTACGCGAGTTTCAGGACGCTGATGTCGAATTGACTGTGATCTTCCCAACGGTTGAGAACCTGACGATCATTTCAAACGAAGTCACGGACGCGGGGTTAGCATTTTTGAAGTCCCATCGAGACCTGCGATTCTTGACGATCCATTGTCCCCGAGTAACGGACACGGGTCTGGAAGTTATTGCAGACATGCCGAAGCTGGAGACTCTCGATCTTTCGGGAACCCAATTGACCAACACCGCTGTTTTGGGGCTTGATAGGAAACCTCGCCTGGAGGAATTCCATCTGGAGAATACATCGGTAACCGACGTCGGACTTTCCTCACTGGAGAAACTCGATAGTCTACGATTTCTGTTTCTCAAGGGAACACAAGTCAGCCGCGAAGCCGTCAGGGCGTTGAAGCCAAAAATCTATTTCTGCGAGATCATGACGGACTGATCGGAATAGGATTCTTGCCAAAAGGTGACCGTACGCACGGCGCGGAGACGAGTCCAGTAGCTACTCAAAGGCCACACACCTCGGCCCGCCATGAACCGCATTCGTACGTCGCAATCACCAGCACGTCCTCGTCACCGGTCGCTTGAGTAAGCAGCTCGCCATCCGGAGTCCAGACCGCGCTGCGACCGACCGACGTATATGTGCCGACCGAGGCCGCGTGGTTGGCCATCACGACTAGCAGCCGATGGCGGGATGCGTAGCCCGCGAGTCGCGGGGCATCGGAGGCGTACCACTCAGCGTTCAGAAAGACTCCGGCTGCGTACACGGCCGCGCCGAGGGACGCATAAGTCTCCGGGTGGCTCGGAGCGGACGAGTCGGCACAGATGGATAATCCGACCTTCTGCCCGTGGGACGCGAACATGAGCGGCTTTTCGCCGGGCGCGAAATAGTTCGGCTCGGTGCCGCCGAGGTGCATTTTGGCATAGGTCTGTCGCGTTCCGTTGGGGCCGAAGAGAATTGCGCCGAGACCGGGTTTCCCGTCACCATTCGCCAGCGGCGCGCCGACGACGAGGTGCATTCGGTGCCGCTGAGCAAGCACGCTGAATCGAGAGAGGCGAGTGTCGTCAAGCGCGAGGGCCTGCGTCGCGGCCAACTCCGGTTCGTAGCCGGTGAGCGAGAGTTCCGGGAACACGAGGATCGACACACCCATCGCGGCCGCTGCCTTCACGGCCGCAATGTGCGTCTCGACGTTCCGCTCGATCTCTCCACGGAGTGATGGAACCTGCGCAGCCGCGATTCGAAACTCGGACATCCGTCTCCCTTTGTGGCCTACCGGCTCAATACCAGACTGAGCCAGTCGCTACTTCCCCAACTCCGCCGCCAGATACTTCGCCGTCTCTCTCGCGATCACGTTATATCCCGCAAGATTCGGATGGCGGTCGCCGTACCAGCCGGGGAGGTGGCCGAAGAGGCCGTCGAGTTCGTTGTCCATCACCACCACGCGCTCGCCGCTCACGTAGGGCTTCACGAACTCTCGGTATTTCTCCGGCACCTTGTCCACGGGATAGCGGCGGTAGTTGAGCGAGTTCGGGCCTTGCTCCGCCAGGGCCTGGGCATAGGCCGGGTAGATGTCGAACAGCGGCAACTGTTCCTTATCGGCGACTTGCCGGACAAGCGAGTTGACTTCGTTGCTGGCGGCTTCGTCGAAGTAGGGGATCACCGTCATGGGAATGATTTTCGCCTGGGGATGATCCTGCCGCAGCCGGGCGATCAGCTTGTGAAAGTCGGCGGGGAAATTCGTGGCGAACTCTTCGCGACGCCCGCGGTCGTTCAGACCATAGCGAATGAAAACATAATCGATCCCCGGCAACTTCGCGGCGACCTGGTCATAACGGCCGGTATCCAGCAGGCGATGAATGTACTCGCCGCTGAGGGCCACGTTGATGACATGCACCGGCGGCAGGTTCCCCTCGGCTGCCAATAGCTGCTCAATGACCTGCTCCAGATGCGGCCCCGCCGGTTTAAGCACGCGGGGAATGCTCCCTTCCGTCGTGCTGTCCCCCAGCAGCAGCACCTGAATCTTGCCGTCATGCTCGGCATGTACGGGTCGCCCGACCCATGAAAGCGAGGCGAATACCGCGATCAGCAAGAAGCTTCGTACAGCAGCCGAGATTCTCGATGGGCTGGGAACATTCAGCAGGGGACGCAACGGCATCATTCGTCACTTTCTGGGGAAGTCATGGAGATCGGCCACGAACATCTTTATCAGTTGCCACCTTCGCTGCCAGTACGCCGTCCTGTGTTCCACTCGCCCCCCCGGTTCGTGGTCCGGGATTTGCTCTGCAATGGCTGTGCGTGCCAGGATGAAAGTGACAAGCAGCAGTCGACAGGTTTTTACGGGAGTCATGCATGCCTCTCCGCAGTATTCGCGAAGAACGAACAAGGACGTCTTCTCGCGCTGTACGCACTCGGCGGCACCGCGCGCGCCGGTTCCTGGCCGTGTTGTTGGGCGTGGCACACGTGCTCGGTCTTTCATCTGTATTCGACAGCGCATGCAGAGTGCATGCCGATCCTCCGGATTCACGAGTGGTTCTGGAAGACGGAAATCCGGCGAAGATTTCGCCAGCCGGGCGGCGATCGATTGATCGGGGGATGGAATGGCTGATTTCCGCGATTCAGCGCCGCGGCGTCGGAACCGATTTGAATCAACCCCCCGACCTGGGCTGCACCGCGATCGTGGGCCTCGCGCTGCTGGCGGAAGGTAACACGCTCTCGACCGGTCCCCATGCCGATCAGTTGGAGTCGATTCTCGATTCTGTCCTGGTCCAAGTGGAATATCGCCGCAACGGCGGAAACGGCCTGCAGACGCTCGTACAGCGAAAGATCGGCCACAACGCGGATGTCTTTCTGTCGGCTTTGTTCCTGAGCCAGGTGCTGGGAGAATCGGGCTACAGCGACAAGGAAGTGCGAGCCGCCCTGCAGGGGCTCGTTGATACGATTTCCCGGTCGCAGGGCGAAGATGGAACGTGGGGCGACGAGAGCTGGGCTCCGGTTCTGGGAACCGTGCTGGGCTGGGAGAGCCTGCGGGCCAGCAGCGCCTGTGGCATGCGAGTGGAAGCGTCTGCTGAACGGGCCGGGAAAGCCCTGCTCAAAAAGCTGGAGACGCACACTGCGAATGAGCAAGACTGGATGCACAACTTCTATAAGGAAGCCTCCGGCGTCCGCGTGCTCCATTCGTTGCGGCTGCGCAATGAACCGGCGTTTCAGGAATGCGTTCAGCGGATGGTCGCCATCGCCCGCGACGATGACCGACCGTTCGTGCATGCCGGGGGCGAAGAATACCTGTCGTTCTACCTGGTGACCGAGTGCCTGCTGCAACAGCCGAAGAACGAGTGGAAGACGTGGTATCCCAATGTCTCGGAGAAGCTCATTCGCCACCAGAATCGCGACGGAAGCTGGTCGGGCCACCATTGCATCACCGCGCGAACATTCTGCACGGCGGCCGTCCTCCTGACGCTGATGGCTCCGAACCAGTACCTCACGGTTTCGGATCTATAATCAGCTCCGGCCCGAGTACCGAGAGCGCGAACGCCGTCGCAATCAGCGGATCATCCTCGCGCATGCTGGGATGTGAATTCTGCCAGAAGCCATCCGGCGATTGTTGTCGAACGAGCGAGGCGACGATTTTCCGCCGCTGGTCAGCGATTCGCGGATCGTCGATTACCGTCCAGATGCGTGACCACGCGGCGGCTTCATAGAACTCCAGTCCGCGACGAAAATCGAGCCGAGTGACGCTCCCGTCCGCGCTCACCTGTCCGTCTGCCATTGCAGCCCGAATCAGCCAGTTCCTAGCGGCGACAGCTCGCCGATCGTCGGCAGGAACACCGCAGGCCAGGAGAGCGGCAAGACCGTCGCAGGTCGAACTGACGGTCGCCCGCGCCCGAATCGTTCCGTCGGAGTTCTCGACCCACCCGGCCTTATTCAGCGGGTGATCGGGTTGCGGCGTGAAAAAGAACCCGCCCGAATCGCCGTCAATCGTCTCGCCATGCTGCATCCGGGCGAGATAGGCCAAGGCGTTGTCCCGGACCTCGGGCGTCAGCGATCCTGTCGCGTTCAGCGCCGCCAATGCTTGCGCCGTCGCGGAGAGATTTGTGACGCCGGAATCGGCGAACATCCCCCAGCCGCCCCAGCCGCGGTCATCCATCCCGCCGACTTTCCCGGATCGCCGCTGCGCGCGGATCAGCCCGTCGATCATTTTCTGACGGGCAGGGGAATTCGTGCGCGGCGGACGATTGGCGATCGCGGTCAACGTGAGTGCGGTCGCCGGAACCGGAAAGTCAGCCACGGACTCGGACCCGCGAACCAGTCCGAACTCGTCCAGATGGCTCGTCAGAAAGACCAGGCCGCGCTGATAGGCTTCGTCTTCCCGTTCGCTCCACGGTCCCGGTCGATGCGACAACGCCCAGACAACCTGGGCGGTATTCCCCGCGCCGCCGCGCATGATGCCGTACGTCTCCGAATGCCAGCCCCCATCAGCAGCCTGCTGGTCCAGCACCCACGCGAGGCCCCGTTGGTACGCGCGAGCGATGCCGATCTTGTCGGTCAGATCGGTCGGCCTGTCATCGCCAATCGCAACTGCCGTCAGCAACGCCCAGACGAACGTTGACCAAAGCACGGGCGAGGAACTCTTCGCCGTTTTGGGGAAAATCTCCTCGCGCGCAGGATGGAATCGCATCGGAACGTGACCCAGGACAAAAGCGGGAATCGGCACGGCTGCTCGCAAAACCGGCGACAACTGGCATTCCATTCTACGTCCTGGTGAGGCCAGATTCGTCCGAATTCAACTCGGAGCCAGGCTCCGACCTCAGAGTCCACGTCAGAACGTTGTCCGGGACTTCCTTCACGGAAGCTGTGTTAGAATCATTCCGCCTTTCGTTTCGGTGCGTCATGATTCGATTCTCTTTGGCGACGAACGGCCAGCTCTTCCATCGCGTAGCAAAGGGGCACTCGTGGATCGTTACATCGAGGTGATTGGAGAAGGACGCTTCGAAGAAACCGCCGCACGGTTCCTTGCCGAGGTAACGCTCGAAGTTCGCGCCGCGAAAGAAGAGACGGCCCTCCGGGAGGTCGGCGAACTGCGCGAGGAGGCGCTAGCGGTCCTTCGCAGCACCGGCCTCGACGATACGGAGTTTGTCGAAGGAGGCCTGGACGTCCACCGCCCGTGGCATTGGAAGAAGCAAGTCGGCCAGACGGCAACGCGAAAGCTCCTTCTGAAGGTCGAAGACTTCGGCAGGCTGAGCCATGCCCTGGAACGGCTCGAACCCCTTCAATCTCGCGACCGGGACCGGAAGACGGTCTCGGTGCAGATGCGGCAGCCCGAATTCGCGAACGAAAGCGATGGCAAAGCAACCGCGCTGATCGAAGCTTTCACCGAAGCCAGGGTAAAGGCATCTCGTTTAGCCGCCGCCATGAACGGCCGTCTCGGGGAGGTTCTTTCGGTGGAAGAAGGGAAACAGGCCAAGCGCAATTCCGGCTTCGCCGGCGACGAAGACTGGAACGGCGATTATTCTCGGTTCGCGAAGGGTGGCAGCGTCCGTCTCGCCGCAGCCGGTGCAGACAGTGAGCCCGAGCCAACCCTGCAACGCCCGACGCGGACGATTTACGTGACATGCCGGGTGCGATTTGCGTTGGAGGAGGGTTAGGAAAGTCGGTTTCCGCAGGGTGCCACTACTGAATTGCCCAGCATTGGAACCTGGCACCCGACGATTCACTTCAATCCTGGATTCGAAAGTTCGAAGTCGATCGAGTTGCTTCCCGGTTCGACAGTTGCCGCGAATCGTTTCTCCAGTTTTTCGACAAAGCCGGGAGGAAGGTCTGGTAGGACCATTTTCCCGGTCGCTTCATCCTCGATCTGGATTTCGTCCTTGTTTGGTGTCCGAATGGTGACTTCATGCTTGCCGAGCGGCGCCCCCTTGGATGACTTGGTGAACTCCAACTCGTATTGCCCCTTGGGGTCGGCGTAGGCGGACCCATAAGTTCCCGGTGGATCGATCGGTTGAAACTGGACAAAGGCAAAGGGAACCGGGCTTCCATTCAATGTGATTGTTCCCGTGACATAGCCCAGTTCCTGGCCCTTGCGACCGCAACCGCCAGCCATCAGCACGGTCAGTGATAAGAGTGGGACGATGGCATACGTGTTTCTAGACATGAAGTATTTCCGTTACTATTCGGGCGAGTGTTTGGAACGACTAACACGACCGGGGGAATCTGAGTTGGAAAAAGTTAGAATTCCCCAAGAACGAGTCCGTCATTTCGTCGGCCGAGACGCTGGAACATTCCCAACGAGGCATTGGGGGTCTGTTGTGCGGGTTGAACATTGTTGAATTCGATGTTTTCGCTGAGGAATTTCACGCTTCCGTCGCCAAACAGAAAGTGTGCCCCGCCGACATGTCGGCTGCTGAATCCTCGCGTGACGGCCGGATTGCCATTGGGTTGGAGTAGCGGGTCGTTGATTTTGACATCGAGGATGGCCAGGTTCTGCCGCATCCCCCAGATGCCCGTACCGGTGTAATTGCGCTGTCCCACCCAGTTGGCAGCCCAGCCCAGTTCCCAGTCTCGCTCGCCGATGATGAATGTGTTTGACAGCCCGTCCGTGACATCGCGGAACCTCACCTTGCTGTCGCCCCAGAATGTTCCATAGGGATCCACTCCGCTCACCACCCATTGTTCGGGCGTGGACCATCGCGAACCGCAGACGGCAACGTAGTTGGAGGTCGCCAAATGCACGGGCTGCCCTCCAAAGAACTGGCTGTAGGGAGCGTCCCATTCACGTCGAGTGTTGAGATCGGGAGCAGTGTCCGACGGGCAGCGGTAGAAGGGCAGCGTCGTCAGCGGCAGGCTTTGAACGTCCGGGTTTCCCGAATTGCGCAGCAGTTCGTCAAGATCGGTGCCATTTGCCTGCATCGCGTTGAACATCGTGGCTTGTTCAAGCTGCGGCAGAAGGAACGTCCCCCATCCATACGATGCCATCGCGGCCACGTTCTGGTTGCCCGATTTATGCACCACTCCCGGCGGGAACACCAAATACACGTCGTGGTAATTGTGCAGAGCCAGGCCGATCTGCTTGAGGTTATTCCGGCACTGGGTTCTCCGGGCCGCTTCACGTGCCTGCTGCACGGCGGGCAACAACAACGCGATTAGAATGGCGATAATCGCGATGACAACCAGAAGTTCGATCAGCGTGAAGCCCTTCGAACTTGTCGGGCACTTCAGGCGTTTCATGAGACGGACCTTTCTCAATGAGTAGATATTGCGTCGCCTGCACCAGACGACCGCCGTGATTGGGATGAACTGAAAACAAAGCCGTCGGTCTCGACGGCAACAACACCGCAAGAACGCGCGGCTGGTGCCGAGACTCAACAACCGATTCCGGCAACTGGCATCTGTCGGAGGCCGATTCAGGAACTCCACTGTCGTCGGGACCGGCCGCGAACCGTCAGCCATGTCGACGCTCTGGTGAGAAATCGCCGGGAGAACATGGGACGAACCGAGGATGAATAGCCTCTGGTGTCTACAGTCAGCCTGAGAAACGTGACATTGAGTTGGTCGACCGCCTCCCGCGTTTGCAGGTCGGCTTCCTTGCGATCGGTCGACGAGTCGCGGCAATGCGAGCGACAGCCGACAGGAATGGCAACTGTCGTGCCAAAGCCGCTAACTGCAAGGATTGCCTGGGAATTCGTGAAATCACTCGAGAGCTTAGTCAGTTTTCAATTGCCTGCCGCGACATCTAACAGGAATCCATGCAATAGCACGGTTCGCAGCGCATTGATCGCTTGAGTTCACGCGGACCTGAAGTGCGATAGCTCAAGTGATTCGGAGAACTGGGAGGTGGGGATTACATCGTGTGCCGCTGCTGGTTCGTTCAACCATGCCATTCCCCTCATCGCCCCGGCTTGTCATTGCTCTCCGTGTTCAAGTCAGGAATCTTCTTCGACACGGGCCTTTGCGAATCGAGCACTCTCAAAACTCACACAACAACGGACCGGTTGCTTCACTCACGCCGCCAGTACGGCTTCTCGATCCAGCAGTTCGAGCTTACCCTGAAATGCGTTTCTCGAACGCGGCGTTTCTTCAGGAACCGACATGCCATCATCCTCCACCCTCACAGAACCGCGCCTGCTCGGAACCTGGCAGTCCGATCGTCGCCGGACGTTTCGGCATTGGAAGCCGCTGCCGACATGTCCGCCCGCCAGCCACAGGAAGTTCCGCGCGCTCTTCGGGAAGCTGGTCATTCACTGGATGCCGAAGCGGTATCGGATGGAGATGGACGACTTTCGCAGAGCGGGGGCGTACACGGTCATTGCTCGCGATGCCGGGAGCGTGGTGATTGAAGTCGAGGGCTGGTTTGACGAACGGGAGCTGGTGCAGATTCATTTCGAGGACGACCGTTATTGGGTCGCCCTCCAGTGGGCATTCATCGAATGGTTTCGCCGCGTTCCTCCGCGTCCCGCCTCTCCGGGCCGCCGTGTCAACGGCTGACGCACCCTCGGTTTCCCGGTTTCCTCCCGCCCGGTCTTGCCGAACCGTTGGCCGGTGTGCTTGAATAAATGGTGTCACGCGCTCGGTTTTTCTCGCGCTGTCATCCCGTCAATCCCTGGACCCTTGCTCATGAGTGCCGCCGCGCCTGCCGCGTCCAAGTTCAATTCGATCCGACTCGGGTCCGCCATCACCAAAGATCTGGCGGTCAACAAGCTGTTTCGCGCCATCATCGACGTCAACGGCAGCGACTTGCACCTGCAGGTCGGCAAGCCGGCCATCATCCGTGTCCGCGGCACCCTCAAGCCGCTCGACATGCCCCCGATTGGCGAAGAGCAGATGAAAGAGCTGCTCTTCCCGATGATGGATGAGCGCAACAAGGAAATCTTCCTGACGACAGGCGGGGCCGACTACGCCCACGTCCTGGAATACAAGGGGGAGGCGTGGCGGTTCCGCGTCAACCTGTTCATCCAGACCGGCAAAATGGGGATGGTCAGTCGTAAAGTCGAACGGTCCATTCCCAACTTCGAGGGGTTGTTCCTCCCCCCGATCATGCAGGATCTATGCATCTACGACCAGGGGATGGTGCTCCTGGCCGGCGTGACCGGGTCGGGCAAGTCGACCACCATCGCGTCGATGCTCGACTGGATCAACCACAACCATATCAAGCACATTCTCACGATCGAGGATCCCGTCGAATTCGTCTACACGGCCGACAAGTGCCTGGTGAACCAGCGCGAAATCGGCTGCGATGTCTCGGACTTTCACACGGCCATGAAGCATGCCGTGCGTCAGGATCCCGACATCATGCTGGTGGGCGAAATGCGTGACCGGGAAACATTCGAAACGGCCATGCATGCCGCCGAAACGGGCCACCTGGTTTACGGAACGATTCACGCCTCGTCGGCACCGTCGACCATCGGGCGTATTCTCGACCTCTTCCCGCAGAGCATGCACAACGCGCTGCGGTCGTCGATGGGCTTTAACATGAAGGCCATCGTCGCTCAGAAGCTGCTGCCGACGATCGTCGACAAGCCCAAGCGCGTGCCGATCTGCGAGATCATGATTTTTAACGGCGTCATCCGGAAGCTGATTCTGGAAAGCACGGATGAAAAGCTGCCGGCCGCCATTCGCATCGGCAAGGCGGAAGGGATGCAGCAGTTCAACGACAGCCTGTATCACTTCCTCAAGAAGGAATTCATCAGCCGTGCCGACGCGTTTGAAGTTTCGCCCAACGCGGAAGAACTGAAAATGATGCTCAAGGGGATCGACGTGAAGGGACCAGGGATTCTGTAGGTTGGAGTTGCCAACACAACCTCTGTGCAACGAGACGTTAGCCTGGCTTTTTGTCGCGTTTTTGACAGGCACAACCGGTTGTGTTAGCAGTTCTTGAAAGTGGTTTTCACGCTGTAGCGACTGACTTCGAAGTTGGCTCGCTTTCCTGTGATCGCCACGCTGTGCGTAGACCAGAATCTTTCCGTGGTCAGTCCTTCGCCGATGGGAGTTGCCCCAATCATGCTGGATCGACACAAGCGACATGAGCGGTATCTGGAGTCGGCTCGCGGCTACCTGATGTTGGAAATGCCTCGACAGGCGATCGCCGAACTGAAGCGGGCGCGCGAACTGTTTCCGGGCAATCCGTGCGGCGACTGGTGGCTGCTCCAGGCCGAGGCCCTGCGGATGAGCCAGAACTACGACGACGCGCTCGACGCCTATCGCGCGGCCGGGGAAATCGGGGCCGATGAGCTCACCATGCTCATGGGCATCGCCTGGTGTTACAAGCGGACCGACCAGCTCTCCCGGGCCATCGCCGCGATGCGTCGCGCCTATCGTCGGCATCCCGACGCGGCTGTCGTCTTGTATAATCTGGCCTGTTACTACAGCCTGGCCGGAGAGAAACAGCAGGCTCTTTCCTGGCTGGCACGTGCGCTGCGGATGCAGAGCGACCTGGCGCGGCTGGTGGCCGATGAGACCGACTTCGATTTGCTGCGCGACGACGAGTCGTTTCAGCAATTGGTCTCGCTGGTTGGCTCGGCGGGTTGAGCCCTTGGTTTCAAAACGCTAGGAAAAAACAAAAAGGCCCGAGGATTTTCATCCTCGGGCCTTTCCGTTTTGATCAGCCTGACATCGGGTTACCCCGACATCGTTCGATCTAGTTCAGCATGCCGAGCAGGTTCGACAGCGAGTTGCCCGAGCGACGAGCCGATTCCGGGGGAACCGGAGCCGGGGCACCTTCGTGCATCGGCATCGGCATCGGAGCGGCGGTCGGAGCCGGACCACATCCCGGGGCACAGGTGCCGCAGGTGGCGGTGCAGCTCGGGGTGCAGCAGCCGTCGACGATTTCGTAGCCGCACAGCTTCAGGGCCTGTTCGGCCTGACGGCGGACCCACTTGTCGCAATCACCCAGCGAGCAGGTGAGAGCGGCAACCGTGCAGGGGTTGCAGCAGCAGGGGTTCTTGCGGAGCTGATCGCCGATTTCATCGGCAGCCTTGCGGCGAACGCGCTCGTCGGTGTCGTTGAGAGCGTAGACGAAGGCATGCATGATTTCGGGATTGCAGACGCAGTCGTAACGATCACCCAGCTTGTGGATGGCCGCACGGCGGTCCTTGGCATAGCAAGCCGTCTGCGACTGGTAGATCAGCTTGGCGATCTCACAAGGATCGGCACAGCAGACCGGGCCGCAGGTCGGAGCACAAGGAGCCGCACAGGTGGCCGGAGCCGGAGCACAGGGCGCGGCACAGGTCGCCGGGGCCGGGGCACAGACGGCGGGAGCCGCACAGGCCGGGGCACACGGGGCCGGAGCCGGAGCACAGGCAGCCGGAGCCGCACAGGCCGGGGCCGGAGCACAGGCAGCCGGAGCCGCACAGGCCGGGGCCGGAGCACAGGCAGCCGGAGCTGCACAGGCCGGAGCCGGAGCACAGGCAGCGGGAGCCGCACAGGCCGGAGCCGGAGCACAGGCAGCCGGAGCCGCACAGGCCGGAGCCGGAGCACAAGCGGCCGGAGCCGCACAAGCAGGAGCACAGCCATTGCTGGGGCAGCAGGTGTCGCAGCACGGCGGCTTGATCGTCGAGCACTTCCGCTGATACGTGTGGACCGTCGTGCCGCAGGGGCGGACGATCACGGGCTTGCAACATTCGGGCTGACAGGTTGACGCGCAACCACAGCTTTTCGATGCGCCGCAGCCGCCCTTGAGGCTGAACAATCCGGCGTCAGCCAGAGAGCTCATTCCCAACGTGGCGAGCACCGCACCACAGAGATTAATCCAACGCATAGAACAACGTCTCCTTCCCTTGGGAAATACTGGGTCGTCCCAACCCATGAGCCACATGAGGCAGCTTTGTCCCGACAGGCGTTGTCGGCCATCGGCGCCGATACCAGCACCGCCCGCGACGCGCGTCGCACCAGAACGAAGACTCAACCCCACTGCGATCCCGGTTCCACGACCGACAAACGTTCGTCCGACCTCAACCTAAACAGGGCCGGCCATCCCGCTGGCCTGGCAGTCCCGGCACGGCCAGCACCCGATTACTTTTCGAGAGCATTGGAACTTCTGGTTCCGCGAGACTAGCCCCAATGATCGGCCCAATCTGAAGAATGCCTTGAATCTCTCGAACTGCTATTTAGGTATTGAGTTACGGCGATTTTTGTTCGGGTTGTAGCGGCCATGACGCCTGTGGAAGCTGTGCATGACTTTGCGGCCTCATGAACGATCGAAACCAGCACTTTGGCCGTGAGTCTGGGAAGAATGCGTTGTCTGCGGATTCCGTCGGCGCTGTTTCCGCTTCTACCGAACCTTCCGGAAGGGGGCTTCGTTCCACCCTCTTCCATGTCACCACCACTTGTTCAAAACGACAGGTTTCGTGGAATTGACGGGTTCTCGATGCAGTGGCCTCTCATCTCAAGCCAGTCTGTTGCGCGCTATCGCCGGGTTGAGTCGTCCGATCGGGTGGAGTTTGCCGCTTCAAGGCTTCTCGCGACCGACCGCATTCACTAACCTGAATGAGATTCATTCGGGGAAAATTCGAGATGCCCCGCCTGACCCGTGCCACCGCGCGGGGCATGGCCCGCAGACTTTCATGAGGCAGCCACCATGACCAATCCGCTCGACCGCCGCCGCTTCCTGTCGAACCTGGGCCTGGGAGGGCTTGGCTATTCGGTGCTGGTCAACGCGACCGAGTTTCGCCCGCTCGCGGCGGCGGAAGCGACCCCCGAGCAGATTCGCGCGGCCTTCGACACCATTGCTCCGCCCGACGGCCGCGGCCGCTTCGATGGCGAACCGAACATGACGCTCGTCGATCTGACGTGCGACCTCCTGGTGGCCGGCGGCGGTCCGGCCGGAGTACTTGCCGCTCTGGCGGCAGCCCGACACGGCGCGCGGGTCGTGCTGGTGCAGGACCGGTCGCGGCTGGGCGGGAATTCGTCCAGCGAAGTGAAGATGCACGTCGTGGGAGCCAACAACCACAACGGCCGACCCGGCTGGCGGGAAGGGGGGATTCTTGAAGAACTCCGCCTCGACGACGCCGTCAACAATCCCCACCGTTCGTGGGAAATGTGGGATCTTCTGCTCTACGACAAAATCGTCAGCGAGCCGAACATCACGCTGCTGCTCGATACCTCTGTCTATGCCGCCGAAGTTTCGGGGGGCAAAATCGCCCGCGTGATGGCGCGTAGCGACAAGACCGAGCACCTTTATCGCATCACCGCGAAACTCTACGCCGACTGTACCGGCGATGCCCGTCTGGCGCTGGAAGCCAACGCGACGATCCGCTGGGGCCACGAGTCGCGGGACGAGTTCGGCGAATCGCTGGCGTGGGAAAAGCCGTCGCGGGAAACGCTCGGCAGCAGCCTGTTGTTTACCGCCCGCGACTACGGGGAGCCCATTCCCTATACCGCCCCCAAGTGGGCCCGCAAGATTGAGAAGAAGCACCTCCGGTTCCGCGGCATCAAGACCTGGGAATACGGGTACTGGTGGATCGAGTGGGGCGGGGCCCTGAATACCATTCGCGACAACGAGCGAATCCGCTTCGAGAACCTGTCGATCGTTACCGGCGTCTGGGACTACATTAAGAACAGTGGTGACTTCCCCGAATCGGCCAACTGGGGGATGGACTGGATCGGCATGGTCCCCGGCAAACGGGAAAGCCGTCGCATCGAGGGCGACCACATCCTCACCCAGCAGGATCTGATGGGTTTCAACGGCGACTTTGAAGATGCGGTCGCGCTTGGCGGCTGGCCATTGGACGAGCACCCGCCGAGCGGTTTCGACGACCCCGAGATTCCGCCGTTCACGTCGATCAAACTGGCGGAAACGTACAACATTCCGCTACGGACGCTGTACAGCAAGGACATTCCCAACCTGATGATGGCCGGCCGCAATGCCAGTTGCAGCCACGTCGCCTTCACCTCGACCCGCGTGATGGCGACCTGTGCCGTCATGGGGCAGGCGTTGGGGACCGCCGCCGCTCAGTGCGTCAAACAGGGCCTGCTGCCGCGCGAGCTTGCCGGTTCCAAGGAGCAACTCTTCACGCTCACGCAAACTCTGTTGCGCGATGACCAGTCGATCCTCAATCGCCGCAACGAAGATCCCGGCGATGTGGCACGGCAGGCGAAGGTCGCCGCTTCGGAGAACTACCAGACGGCAAAACCCGAAAATGTTCTCAACGGGTTCGTTCGCGACATGGCTGGCGAAATGAACAATCGCTGGATCGGCACGATGTCGAACATCAACGACGGGGCCTGGCTGGAGCTGGCGTGGGAACAGCCGCAATCAATCGGCCATGTGCAACTGACGTGGGACACCGGCTTCCAGCGGGAACTGACGCTGACCAGCGCCGACAGCCATAATGCCAAGATCATTCGCAAGCCGCAGCCGGAAACCGTCCGGGATTACGAACTGATTGGAATCACTCCCTCCGGCGAGAGCGTGTCGCTGGTGAAAGTCACCGGCAACTACCAGCGGCTGCGTCGCCACGACTTCGAGCCGCGTGAACTGTCGAAGCTGCGATTGCGGATGACAGCCACCAACGGCGAAAGCCAGGCCCGGCTGTACGAAATCCGCGCGTACAAGGCGATGCCCGCGTAGAACTGACATCGACGAATGACGCTCTCAAAAACAAAACGGGGCCGATCGCCATGTGGTGATCGGCCCCGTTCGTTTCTTGTCGTGCGATCGTTCGACTACAGAGACTTCATCTTCGCACAGATCGCGTCGGCCATCTGCGAGGTGCCGACGGCTGTCGGGTCGTTGCGGTCGGCCTTCAGGTCGTAGGTGACGTCCTTCCCTTCGGCGATGACGGCGGCGACGGCGGCTTCCAGCTTCTCGGCTGCGGCCGTTTCTCCCAGGTGCTCAAGCATCAGCTTGCCCGAGAGAATGAGGGCGGTCGGGTTGACCTTGTTCTGACCCTTGTACTTCGGCGCGCTGCCGTGGGTCGCTTCGAAGATCGCGGCGTCCGGGCCGTAGTTCGCGCCCGGGGCGACTCCCAGACCGCCGACGAGGCCGGCGCACAAATCGCTGAGAATGTCGCCGTACAGGTTGGGAAGCAGAATCACGTCGTACAACTCGGGCTTCTGCACGAGCTGCATGCACATGTTGTCGATCAGACGTTCCATGTAGACGATGCCGCTGCCGTCCGGCACCTTGCCGGCGAGTTCCTTGTCAGCCGGAACCGACAGTTCGGGCCATTCGTACTTGGCGTTGTAGGCCGTCGCCACGGCGCGGGTTTCGTCGTACCACAGCCCGTCGGTGAACTTCATGATGTTCGCCTTGCAGACCGAGGTGACCGACTTGCGGCCGGCCTTGACGGCGTAGTCGAAGGCGAAGTTCGCGATGTTTCGCGTTCCTTCGTACGAAATCGGCTTGATGCTGACGCCGGTCGTCGACTTGCCGGTGCTGATCTTCTTGCCGGTGGCGCGGGCGTTGATGGCATCGATCAACTCGGCCGTCGCCGGCTGACCCGCCTGGAATTCGACGCCCGCGTAAAGGTCTTCGGTGTTTTCGCGGACGACGACCAGGTCGACCCCCAGTTCCGAGAAGAACGTCCGCACGCCGGGGTAGCTCTTGCACGGGCGGAGGCAGGCGAACAGGCCCAATTCCTGCCGCAGGAAGACGTTAACGCTGCGAAAGCCTTTGCCGATGGGGGTGGTGATCGGGGCCTTGAGGGCCACCTTATTCTTACGGACCGAGGTCAGGACCGAATCCGGAACCTTCCCGACCTTCTCGATGACCTCGATCCCGCATTCCTGGACGTCCCAGTTGAATTTGACGCCGGTAGCTTCCAGGCACTTGATGGTGGCCTGAGCGATTTCGGGACCGACGCCGTCCCCGGGAATGAGAGTCACATCGTACATGTTGATCGATTCGCTTCGGTGAGATCGAGAAAGCCTGGCAACTTGCCCACGGTCCGGCACCCGGGCGCGCCAAGTCCGGACGCTAACACACGTTCCGTCGCCGGGCAAGCGACGGCGCGGTGGGAAGCGACTCTCTTCGAGACTGGAAGGCCCTGAAGCAGGGTGGCACGTCCCTGAAGGCTTTGCGAAAGGGCGTGGTCTTCAAACGCCGCTCGAATGGCTCATGGGCTGGCCATTACTCAGTCGTTCCCCGCGCCTTTCGAAGGCTCAAGTGGTGCCAATGGGAGAGGACTACCCCGAAATGGCTCGTTGACCTGGGAGAAACCGTAGCCGCATGGCCCCCACTTGCTGTAATTCCCATCACCATCTTTGACGCGGTGTAGCAGGGCGGGAATCTCTTCATGCACATCCACGGTCTGCCGGATCGCCAGGACAACCGTGTTGACGAGCGGCACGGCGGGCTTTTCCTGGTTTCCGTCTTCCGTTTTTTTCTCCGTCTTCGGAGGAGGAGGGAGGGGGCTGCCGACCGGCACCGGTGCCGCCGTTATCCGTTCGATGGTTCCAGGAGCGTCCGGCCGTTCCCCCGATCGCCACGTTTCCGGAGCAATCAACTTCGGGAGATTTCGTTCCAGATAGTCCGCGGCGGCAGAGGTCACACGGTAGAAGCGCGTTTCGACCGCGCGTTCCCAGGGGCGCTCGCCAACCGGTTGAGCCTGCCCGCGGAGCGTTCGCAATTGTTCAATCAGTGAAAAAACCTGGTCGTGCATCGGACTCGTCTGCTGCACGAGCAGAATTCCCGGTCGGGCGAAGGCTACCCCTCCTCCGACGCCGTCAATGTCTTTCCATTCGCCGTTCGTGGTGCCTTGAATCATTTCGAGGAGTTGTCGGGACGTCTTGTTACTGAGGCAGAGATCCCGGACATCATAAAGCGCCAGCGTCATGAGTTCCTCAGCCTCGGCGGTCGTCGTGACGAGCAGTTCCGCGTTCGCGACGACGCACGTGAGGTCCAGAGGAGGCAGTAACGTATCAAGAACAACATGCAACGGCTTATCTCGCAGGGAAAATGTGATAGGAGTGTCGAGCGAGATTCCATTGTCTTCGAGCGACAATTCGTCGATTTGAATGTCGGAACCAATAATTTTAGAAAGTGCCGCCAATGCTTCGACGAGCGGTGTCTCGACAAACTTCACCGTGATTGGATGTTTGAAGAACGCTTGCACTTGCTCGGTTTGAGGGGCTTGACCAATCAATGTCTGCCGCGCGGGAGTTCGCAGCGCGGCGAGCACGCCGGCAATTTCGCGATGGCCTTTGTCAGTCTGAGAAACGATCAGCGAGTCACCAACGACTCGCAGGGCTCCACCAACGCCGTCAATCAGTTCCCATTCGCTCGAAGTCACATCACTGAGAAGATAGTCGAGCTGCTGAACGCTGTAGCCGTCGTTCAGGAGGCCGCTCAGGTCGTAACTTCTGGTATCAAGACGCCCTTGTTCGGCGGTTCGGGTACTAATTCGCAAGAGACCGTTGCGAATGCTCCAGGCGAGCGACCGACCCATCATCCGGTCCACTAGCAAATAGACCGGTTCGTCATTCGCGCGGGTCGAAACCGGAAAATCGAGGTCAATTCCTTCGTCGTTCAATGCTATTTCGTCCAGGACAACGTCAATCGCCAGCTTCTCACTAAGCGTCGTCACCACCTCACTGAGCGGCGTCTTCTCGAACGTCAGCGTCACTTTCGCGGCCATTTCTGGCGGCAACAGTGTCGCGGGGTCGATCGCTTTCGGCTTGTCGGCGATCTCGATTGCCGCTCCTGAGTCCACGGGCGCGCCATGAATGGGCACGTAGGGATAGCCATCCCAGGGAGTCGGCCCGCGAAATTGTGCGTCCAGTGGCTTTTGTCCCACGGCGATAAGACACGCGGCCAGCAAAACTTGAAGGGCGAACCGGGATGGAGCTTGCATATGTTTGTCCCAAGTCGAGGTCGAAAGCCAGTTCCGATTGCGGGGAGACCGCCAACGGGAAGAGCCGTGTTCGAAGATGTTAGTTGCTCAACGGGATTGGCCCGTAGCCGCACGTCCCCCAGCTAAAATTGTTTTCGAAGCAACTTTCCGCACGTTGCCGCAGAGCAGCTATCTCCTCATGGGCATTCGCAGTCTGCCGGATGGCCAGCACGACCGTCTTCACAATCCTCTCAGCAGCCTTTTCCTCATCCGGCCTCTTTTCATCGTTCTCTTTTATTGCGTTCTCCTGAGGAGCCAGAGGGCCACTGGCCGGTATCGGTGACATTGGAATCCGCTCAATGGTTCCCGGAGCGTCCGGCCGCGCCTCTGACCGCCACGATTCAGGAGCAATCTGTGTCGGAAGATTGCGTTCCATGTAATCGGCAACTGATGCGGACATGCGGTAGAAGCGAACGTCAACGGTATGTTCCCAGGGACGCTCGCTGGCCGGTTCCGCTTGTTGACGGAGTGATCGCAATTCTTCGATCAGCGAAAAAATCTCGTCCCGAACTGCCGCCGAATGCTGTACGAGCAGAATCCCTGGCCGGGCAAACGCCATCCTTCCCCCATCACCATGAATGTATGCCCATCGGCATCGCGGGTTACCCCAAATCATTTCCAGCAACTGTCGGGAAGTTTTGTTGTTGCGGCAGATATCCCGCACGTCAAAGAGGGAAAGCCCCATCAGTTCTCTTGCCAATGTTGCCGTTGTCACAGTCAACTGACCTTGCTCAACAATGCATGCCAACTCCAGCCGCTCCAGTAACCAGTCCATTACGACCCGGAGCGGTTTCTCGGAGAGCAACAACGATACCGGCGAATCTGGAGCGGTCCCCTCGTCGCTGAGCGCCTCTTGGTCGATCGAAATTGTCGCACCGATTTGTTCGGACAGGATCGCCAACGCTTCGTTCAACGGCGTTTCGTCAAAATTAACGCTAATTGGCCGTTCCAAGAGATCGCGCAAGCTCTCATGCTGTGCCGGTTCGTAGACAAGAATTCGTCGGGCGGGAGTTTTGAGGGCAGCGATAAGCCCCGCAACCTGGTGACGAACGTCATGAGTCTGCCAAACGACCAGAGTTTCGCCGACCATATTTCGTGTGCCTCCATCGGCGTTGGTCGGCTTCCAGCGAGAATTCGGAATGAAGTCCAATAAATCGCAGAGGTGCCGAGCTTCGTAGCCGTCGTTCAAGAGGCTGCTTAAGTCGTAGGCTCTGCTATCAAAACGGCGCTCTTCAGAGTATTGCGACGTGATTCTTAAAATGCCATCACGAAAGCTCCACCCAAGATAGAAGCGATGTCCTACAATTCGGTCGAGCAGTAAATAAGCTGGTTCGTCTTTGGCACGAGCCACGATCGGAATGTCGGTCGGAATATCCTCATTGTAAAGTGCAGTGTCATCAAGTATGACCTCGATTCCCAGCTCTTTTTTCAGCATGTCCACGACTTCGCGGAGCGGCGTTTTATCAAACGCCAGCGTCACCTTCCTCGTTAGTTCCTGCGGTAACAGCGTCGCAGGATCGATCGTTCTTGGCTCGTCCGCGATCTCAATGACTGCGTCTGGGGCGACTGGTACACCGAGAGCAGGCACGTAGAGATAGCCGTCTCCGAACCCGCCCATATGGAAAGGCCCGTCATATTGGGCGTCCAGGGGCTTTTGCCCCAAAGCGATGAGACACGCGGCGATAGCAAGAATCGTCGGGTTGCGCATCTGTTCGTCTCGAATAGGGGGTGAACTTTTCGATTCGTGCTCTAGAAGAATGCGATGAAGCACGCCTAAGGGTATGACTCGCTCACCGAGAAGAGACCGTCGCCGGGACGATTGAAATTCTGTGGGATCGTGTCACCCTGTTCTGCTCGCCATCGAAGCGTGGCAATCTCGTCGTGGACGGCAGGAGACTGCTGA
The DNA here is from genome assembly GCA_019636285.1 of Planctomycetaceae bacterium. Classification (GTDB taxonomy): domain Bacteria; phylum Planctomycetota; class Planctomycetia; order Planctomycetales; family Planctomycetaceae; genus JAHBXV01. The sequence goes on along the minus strand of JAHBXV010000011.1, from coordinate 69,254 downwards.
ATCGCGAGCACGACGGTTTCTCTGGCTGTCCAGGCTGGTTTTTCCTCGTCCGCACAGTCCTCGTTGTTGCTCGTTCCCTTCGTCGCTGTTGGCGTTGCGGTCATGACAGGCTCTGACTGAATCCTCACGATCGTTCCCGGCGCATCCGGATGGTTGTCCGACCGCCACGTCTCAGGAGCAACGAGTGTCGGCAGGTTCTGTTCGAGGTAATCGGCTACCGATGCTGGCATGCGATAAAAGCGAAGTTCCGGCGATTTCGTCCAAGGACGGTCACCGGCCGGTTCCGCCTGCCGCCGAATTGCGCGGTGCCGCTCGATCAAGGTCAGAATTTCGTCGTGAACAGGCTCCGTCTGCCTGACAACAAGTATTCCGGGTCGTGCAAAAAGGGCTTCGCCAGAGTGGGCTTCGACAGGCGGCCACTGCCCGGAGGTTGTTTCGGCGAGCGTATCGACAAACCTTCGGCAGGCCAGTGAGTCGCGGCAGAAATCCCTCACGTCGTAGACGGCGATTTTGAACAAGTCGCTTTCCATGGTCATCGTCGTGACTGTGATCGCACCATGACGAATTACGCTAGTCATTTGCTGCGGTTCCAGCAGTACATTGAGGACGGTCTTAAGAGGCTTCTGTGTCAGCGAGACGGAGATCGGCACGTCTTCCGAAAGTCCTTCGTCGTGTAGTGCCACGTCGTTAATAAAAATGTGTGTGCCCACTTCTTGGGAAAGGATTCGGAGTGCCTCGTCCAGTGGAATCTTTTGAAAGTCAACGCTGACGGGATGCATTAGCAGTTCGCGAAGCTTTGATGTTTGTGCAGGCTCTCTGGTAAAAGTCTGTCGGGCAGGCGTCTGCAAAGCGACCAGCAAGGCCGCGATCTCGGTCTGCTCGCCATTGACCCCTCTAACGAATAATGTCTCGCCAACGATGCTCCATTCCGCCTGGAGAATCGTGCTCAACACGCGGCTCAATTGACGGAAATCATAACCCTGGTTGAGCAGGCGGCTCAGGTCGTGGCCCTCAAAATAAGGCCGCTCGTAGTAGGCCGTTTCCGTGGTGATCCAAAGCACTCCGCCGCGCATGTCCCACGTAAGTTGTAAGGGGGCCAGCATGCGATCCAGCAGCAAATAGAGGGGCTCGTCGTTCGCGCTGGCTGAAATCCTGTTGTCGGGAGCAATTCCCTCGTCATTCAGTGCGGACTCTTCAAAAACGACGTCAATCGCGAGCTTCTCCTTGATCGTGGCAATCGCCCGGTCGAGCGGTGTCTTATCAAACGCCAGCGTCACGTTCGTTGACATTTCGGGTGGCAGGAGCGTCCCGAGGTCAATGACTTTGGGTTCGTCAGCGATCTCAATGACGGCATCGGGATCAAGGGGTACGCCGTAGACCTGCCTGTCGGTATAGCCATCCCAGTCGCTGACCCGGGTGAACTGGGCCTCACAGAGTCCGCGTCCGGCCAGGACGCAGCACATGACGAGGAGCAGTCGCGCCGGCAAGTTCGCAGAAGTTGTCGTCATAAGGCTGCCTGTCGGTAAGAAACGGGTGCGGCGATGGATCATCCAGGAGATTCGAGTCTGATGCGCCCGACACCGCCTGGCAATTGAATTTTCATCGCCCCGCTAGCCGCGACCCACCGGGGAGCGCTGTCTTTCCTGACCCGCGCGTCGATACACTCACGTCCCACGACGTCCGCCCCACTCACCCCCGCCGAGTCCCACGATGGAACCAATTGCCTACCTCAACGGTCAGTTCATTGCCAATAGCGAATGCAAGCTGGCCATCTATGATGGCGGCATCGTGCTGGGGGCTGCCGTGACCGATCTGGTGCGGACATACGGCGGAGTTCCCTACGCGCTCGACGATCACAGTCGACGGTTTCTCGAATCGGCCAGGTACGCGTATCTGGAACTGGGGCTGACCGTCGAGGACGTCGGCCAGATTATTGGCAAGCTGATCGAACACAATCGGCAGGCGTGGCCGGGCCGTGAGATCGCCGTCGTTTATTACGCGACGGTCGGCGAATTCCCCGTTTACGCCGGCGCGGCGGGAATGGCCGGCGAACGCAAACCAACGGTTTGCTTTCACTGCTTCCCGATGCCGTTTGAGCTATGGCGCGGCGCGGTCTCCGAGGGGGTGACGCTGGTGACGCCCGCGCAGCGACATGTGCCGCCGAACACTCTCAGCAGCAAGATCAAGCACCGGAATCGGCTGCATATGTGGATCGGCGACTCGCAGGCCCGGCTCGTCGATCCCAAGGCGGTTGGACTCTACCTTGACGTGAATGGCAACGTCACGGAAACCGGCGGGTCCAATTTCCTGATCTATCGCAAGGAGACGATCATCAGCCCCCGGCGATCCAACATCCTGTGGGGCGTCTCGCTCGAAACTGTCATTCGCCTGGGCGAGACGCTGGGGATCGGCTTTCGCGAAGACGACTTGCAGATTCACGACGTCGTCAACGCCGAAGAGGCGTGGCTATGCACGACGCCCTACTTCCTGGCCCCGGTGGTCAAGCTGAACGGCTTGTCGATCGGTACCGGCCGTCCCGGCCCCGTGTGGAAGCAGCTCGTCGACGCCTTCAGCGCGGAGATCGGTTTTGACACGCTCGCCCAGATTCTCGGTTAACGATCGTTCGGACCTCTTTAGCCGCGACCCAACGGGGAGCGCTCTTCTTGAGCGTTTTTCACGACTTGAGAAAATCTTTCAATTCTCGCGAAATTCTCAGTCTTGCGTGCTGACTTGCGGGCTCGCAGTGGTTGCGCGCGACATCCAAATCGGACTTGCCGATCACCTTTTTGCGACAGGAGTCAAAAACCACGGCTTGCATCGATTTTCCACCCGGTCGATGCGGATGCCGGCGCAAAAGGAATTGTAAAAATGAGACGAATTGGAGTCGCGGTCGCCATGCTCGTGCTGCTGGCGGGCCCCCGCATGACGCATGCCCAGGACCTGCTCGACCCCAGTGAATGGGAGCTTCCGAAGCTCGTCGGCGATGATGGCAAGCTGCTGGGACTGTTTACTCACTCCGATCATTGCTTTTCGGACTTTATCAGTCCGATGACCAATCCGGTTTACTTTGAAGACCCCCGCACGTTGACCGAAGCGCGCGTCATTTTCTTGAATCACCGGCTCCCCAACTCGCTGGGGGGTGACAACGTGTAGCTTTATGCGACACAACTGCGGGCCGCGCTGACCGATCGCCTCTCGATCATCGCCACCAAGGACGGCTTCATCGTTTCCGACAGCCCGGTTCTCGACGATGGCTTCGCCGACGTCTCCGCCGGCTTGAAGTACAACATCTACAAAGATGCCGAGACGCAGACGATTCTCAGCGGCGGGCTGACCTTCGAACTTCCCGTGGGGAGCACTCGCGCCCTGCAGGGGAACGGCGATGGCGAATTCCACCTGTTTGTCACCGGCGGAAAGGAGCTCTTCGAAGGCATGCACTGGTTGAGTGGTACAGGCTTTCGTCTGCCAGCCAACCGCAGCGCTGAAAATCAGCAGTGGTACTGGTCGAACCACCTCGATAAGAAACTGGGCAAGTCGGCGTTCTACGTCTTCGCCGAGAACAATATTTTCCACTACATGACGTCGGCTGACGAATTCCCGCTGCCGGTCGGTGGGCAGGACCTGTTCAACTTCGGCGCTCCCGGCATCACGGGGAACACGGTTGTCACCGGCGCCTGGGGCGTGAAGTACAAACCCAGCCAGAATCTGGAACTGGGGATTGCCTACGAAGTTCCCCTCACGAACCGCGAAGACATCATCGACGACCGCCTGACCGTCGACCTGATCTTGCGGTTCTAAACGTCGACACTCCTGAGCAGCGACCCGATGGGGAGCGCTTCCCCCTAGGCTCGCAAATCGTCGAACAGGACCGTCGACAGATAACGCTCGCCGCTGTCCGGCAGGACGGTGACGAGCGTTTTTCCCACTGAGGTAGCCCGCTGGGCGACTTTCAGCGTCGCCGCCATCGCGGCCCCGCAACTGATGCCGCAAATGATGCCTTCTTCGCGGGCCAGTCGCCGCGCCATCTCGATCGACTCTTCGTCGGAGACCGTCACGACTTCATCGATAAGGCTGCGGTCGAGAATGTCGGGCACGAAACCGGCGCCGATGCCCTGAATGCGGTGCTTGCCGGGACTTCCTCCCGACAGCACGGGACTGGCGGTTGGTTCGACCGCGATGGAGTAAAGCGGCAGCCCTTTGTCTTTCTTCAGAAATTGCGAGACGCCGGTGATCGTACCGCCGGTTCCCACGCCCGCGACAAAGATGTCGATCTTCCCATTGGTGTCGTCATAGATCTCGGGGCCGGTCGTCTTGAAATGGATCGCCGGGTTCGCGGGGTTCTTGAACTGTTGCGGCATGAAGTAGCCGGGCTGGGCGGCCAGTTCCTCCGCCTTGGCGATCGCCCCTTTCATGCCGTCTGCTCCGGGCGTCAGGATGAGATTCGCCCCGAACGCCTTAAGCATCATCCGCCGCTCGACCGACATTGTCTCGGGCATGGTGAGCGTCAGCGGATAGCCGCGTGCCGCGCAGACGAAAGCGAGGGCAATGCCAGTATTACCGCTTGTCGGTTCAACGACATGCATGCCGGGCTTGAGCGCGCCGGACTTTTCCGCGTCCCAGATCATGGCGGCGCCGATGCGGCACTTGACGCTGTAGGCAGGATTGCGGCCTTCGATCTTCGCGAGAACCGTGCAGTCGAGCCCCTTGGTGAGATGATTGATCTTCACCAGCGGTGTCTTGCCGATCGATTCCGAATTGTCGTGAAACAGCGCCATCGTGATTGCCCTCCTCGGCCGTGTCTCTGTCCGTGCTCTCAAATCTTATGCGATTGTCACCAGCGAGTGAACTGAGGGCAGGGGCTGGGTGGTCGAGAGTCGAGGGTCTGGAGTCGAGAAAGATGAAAGAGTTTTTCCTCCTCCATCATCTTCTTCTCACCCCATCGCCACGTCGCCCCCTCTCCGCGTCATTCCCAACACTCAGGGACGTGTCGGCATCCCAGCCAGTTCTTCCTCGGCCGGTCGTCCCGATTTGCCATCCACTTCGTTCAGCAGATACCCCAGGAACTTCTCGCTGGCCTGATTCAAGACCACCACGCGACTGGGACCGGCTGCCGTTCGCACGATGCAGATGACTTCCGGGGCCGATCCCCCAACCACCCGCGACAGCGATGACGGATCGGTCGACAGCCCGCTTCCCAAGAGCGAATTCGCTTCAGGCTCCGTCATTTCGTACACCGCAGGTCTTACCGGTCCCGTTGATGCAAAGACGTCGCCAGCGGCGGTGTCCGCGAACGGCACGCCGGGTTCTGATTCGGCCAACGCGGCTTCCGACTGTTGGCCCTTCGTGGGAGCGAGATGTCCGAGATTTGCTTTGTGAAGGAGTTCCACGATGGGCGTCATCGCGGCATACACGCCAACGCGCTGCTGCGGCTCCGCCAGAATGCAGACACCCACGAGGTCGCCGTTGCGGCGGAAGAGTCCGCCTCCGGAGCGGCCCTGCTGCGGCACGCCGCTACACTCGATATTGTCCGGTCCCTGGTATTTGTTGATACCCGTCACCTGGACGTTTTCGCGAGTCGGATCGGCCCCGCCGCTGCAACCGATCGATTGCAGGAACTCCCCTTTGTTCAAAGGAGTCGCGGGCGAGGCGAGGCGGGCAGCCGGGAATTGCTGGTCGGTTTCCAGTGCTAAGAGTCCCACATCCCCCTCCAGGTCGAACTCGATGACGGTTCCCTGGCAGCTTCGCGTGGTTCGATCGGTTAGAAACACATCGACATCAAACGTCTGACCGGTCGGGAGATGGCGGAAGACGTGTCCGCAGGTCAGGACAATCGTGCGACCAGGGCGACTTTCGAGAATCGTACCAGTCCCATAGTTCATGCCGTTGGGATCCTGGACCCGCAGTCGCACGGTCGCCAGCAGCGGGTCAACTTCCTGCGACTGACCGCGCACCGTGGCGGGAGCGGGGGCCGGTTGCCGGGCCGGTTGCTCGGGACGACCGCCAAACAAGTTTGGCAGGCGAATGCCGGACCGAGGAGGCGCGCTTTCCGCAACCTGATTGTTGGCAGGCAGCGAGTTCGCCGGGGCGCCAGCCTCCAGCCCCGGTCGCGACGGCCCCGGGAACTGCGCGGCCTCGCCCAGGACAATTTCAAATTCGTCGGCAGTCGATCGTGGCGAACGGGGGAGCGGCTTCACGCCGCTGGTCGTCGTTGTGGGGCGGGGCGAGCCGGCGCGATTGGCGGCGGGAATCTGCAACAGCATCCGTCGCAACTGCTGCTCGCTCGTGGAGCCAGTGGTTCGAGTCACTTCCTGGCCGTTGACCACCAGCACGAACGTGGGAATCGACGCGACGTTGTATTGTCGGGCGAGTGCCTTCTGCTGGTCGATGTCGACCTTCTGAATCGGGAACCCTTCCCGGGCCAGTCCTTCGACGATGGGGGTCATCTGCTGACATGGTCCGCACCAGGTGGCGGTGAAGTCGAGCAGGACGCCATCAAAGTCCTGGGCGCCGGCGTTCATCGGGAGGGGCGTCGCCACGAACGCGGAAGCGGCCAGACTGACGGCCGCGACCAGCAGCCAGACGGTCCAGCACTCCCAGAATGTTCGTTGGCGTGACGCGGAGCGGGACGTAGTGACCTGCGGCATCGATTCGGCCTCCTTGCCGATTGTCGGACTTTCAATCCGACGCCGTTCCGTTCGTAACTTCTACAAAACGGAGCCTCATCCGCCGTCCATGGCGGATCTGTCAAAACGGTGTAACGCCTTGCTTGCGAACTGGTTCCGCGCTTCGCACGTTGGCAGAGCCCGAGCGGGTTCCAGTTCCAAGTTACTTTATTGCGAACGGTGTGCCGACCGGCAAATTTGGCCGAAGTTCCCCGCTTTGACAAATTCCCCGGATCGTGACCAGATCGCAAACCGGTCGTGTACGAAGCGCGCGATGCGTGACTATACTTTATTGAGTGGTCCGTTCCGGATTGGACCACGCTCCCGCCTAGCCATTCCCGCCACCACGATCTCCGCTGATGAACACCATGCTCAAGCTGGCCCCTCTCGTGCCGACCCGCCCCCGGTTTCTCGCAGCCGCCATGATCGCTTTATTGATCGCCAGCGGCTGTCACAGGTCGGAAGGGATTACGCAGTACGAGGTTGAGCGGCTTTCTCCTGCCCCGGCGACACCGACACAGGAGACCGCGAGTCGACCGGAACGGATGCTGGGAGGAATGCTCGCCGGTAAAGACCAGATGTGGTTCTTCAAGCTGACTGGTCCGCCCGACAAGATCGCCTCACTGACGGCTGATTTCGAGCAACTGATGGCGAGCGTTGAACTTACCCAGACCGGCTCCGTGCAGTGGAAGTTGCCGTCAGGCTGGACCGAAGAAGCCGGGCAGGGGATGCGGTTCGCGACTCTGCGACCTCCCGGTGATGACAAACTTGAGTTGACGATCATTCCGCTCCCGCAGACGTCTGATGACCTCGACGGCCAGATGCTCGCCAACGTGAATCGCTGGCGCGGCCAGGTAGGACTTTCCCCAGCGACGGCTGAGTCGTGGAAAGCGGATACCAGGCAGTTCGGGAAAGTCGTCGCGGTCGACTTCGAGGGAACCTCCTCGGGCGGCGGCATGTCGTCGGCGGCCCCGTTTGCCAACATGATGCGCGGCGCACCGCCGCAGGAAACTCCGCCTCCAGCAGCAGCCCCCAAGTTGGCGTATCAGCTTCCAGAAGGGTGGCGCGATCGCGGAGCCGGCGGGATGCGGAAGGCGGCGTTTGAGGTCGCATCCACGGCTGGGCGCGTTGAAATCACACTGATCGATCTCGATCGCGGGGCGGGTGACCGGCTGGCCAACATCAATCGCTGGCGCGGTCAGGTGGGCCTGCCACCCATCACCGAAGCGGAACTGCCGAAGGCGATCAACTCTGTTCCCATTGCCGGGCAGATGGGGGACTTCGTCGAACTGCCCGGCGACCCGGCGGCCGAAAAGAGGCAGTCGATTCTCGGTGTGATCTTCGACCGGGGCGTTCAGACCTGGTTCCTCAAGATGCAGGGGAGTCCGGAAATTGCCGCGGCCGAGAAGGAACACTTCCTCGAGTTTGCCAGCAGCCTGAAATTTGAATGACGCACGACAAGCAGCAGCCCACGACGTCCCCCCTCTCCAGGGATTGAGATATCAGCCATGACGACCACCGCGACCACGTTCAACGAGATGTCCCGCGAACCCGAATCGTTCGACCATGGACTGCCGGACTGGGTGGTCCGCGCGCTGGCGCCGCTGGCTTCGCTCAAGCTGACGGTCGCGTTGTTCGCGATGTCGATCTTCATCGTCCTCGCCGGAACGCTGGCGCAGGTTGAGCTCGATATCTGGGACGTCATCGAGAAGTATTTTCGCTGCACGTTCGCGTGGATCGATCTGAAAATCTTCTTTCCGCCATCGTTCTTTCCACGGAATCAGTTTCCCTGGGCCGCCAACGTTCCGGGAGGTTTCTGGTTTCCCGGTGGGTGGTTGATTGGTGCCGTCATGAGCGCCAATCTGGTCGCCGCCCACCTGATCCGGTTCAAAGTGCAGTCGAGCGGCAGCCGTCTGGTCGGAGGGCTGATCGTGCTCCTCCTTGGACTGGTCATGACGGTGCTCGTCGTGCAATCCGGCGCGAACGAAAACGGCTTGCAGACCGATTCGCTGATTCCATACACGGCCTTGTGGCAACTGTTCCTGGCAGCCATGGCAATCGCTTGCGGAGCCGCGGTCTACGGCTGGTTCCAGATTCCCGCCGGGAACAATGTCAGTCGCACGGTCGTGGGAATCACCGCGATCAGCCTGGCGACGCTGCTCGGTTGGCTCTGCTCGCTGGGAGTCACCACCGCACCCAGCGTTTCGTCGATGCGAATTCTCTGGCAACTCACCAAGGGGGGCATGGCCGCGGGCATTCTGCTCGCGGGCTGCTGGATGGTCTTCCGCCACCGGGCCGGCGTCGTCCTGCTGCACGGCGGAATCGGGCTGATGATGTTCGGCGAATTGCTCGTCGGTCTGACGGCTGTCGAAAGCCAGATTCAGATGCAGGAAGGCGAGACCGTCAATTTCGCACAAGATATCCGCACGGTCGAACTCGCTGTCGTCGATTCCAGCGATCCCGAGAAGGACGTCGTGACGGTCATTCCAAAATCGCTGCTCGTGAATGCCGCGAAGACCGGCAAACCGATTGTCGATGAACGCCTGCCCTTCGATGTCACGGTCGTGAAGTTCCTGCAGAACTCGCAACTGGATGACCGCAAGTCCAGTGACGAGACTCCCGCGACGGCGGGCCAGGGACTGAAATGGAAGGTTGATGAGGTCGCCGCCAGCACCGGGGTCGAAAGCGGTGGCCGTGTCGACCTGTCGGCCGCCTATGTGAAATTGACCGGCAAAGATGGCACCGACCTCGGGACATACCTGACGGGAATTGTTTTCTCGGCTCAAAACGTGACCGAGACCGTATCCGTTGGTGACAAGTCCTACGGCCTGGCATTGCGATTTACCCGCCACTACAAACCCTACCGGATGACGCTCGAAGACATTCGCAAGGTCGACTACATCGGGACCAGCACACCGAAGGACTATTCGTCGTTCGTGCATCTCGTCGATCCCAGCCGTAATGTCGACCGCCCCGATGTCCGCATCTGGATGAATAACCCGCTGCGTTTCGCTGGCGAGACGTTCTACCAGAGCAGTTATCACCGCGATCCCACGACCGGCGTCGAAGGGACGACGCTGTCGGTCGTCACGAATACCGGCTGGATGATTCCCTATGTGAGCTGCATGATCGTCGCGGTGGGGATGCTGACCCACTTTTCACTGGCCCTCATGCGGTTTCTGAATCGCATGGAACGCTCGCCCTCCGGAGCAATGCAGCTCTCGCCGGAACTCGCCGCCCGCTTTGGAGACCGCGCGCGCCCTGCGACTGCTCCCGCCGATAAGACGCTGGAAAAAGCCGGTTGGCTGGGGATCATCGTCCCCGCGGTGGCTGTCGTTGTAAGTCTGTCGATCGTCGGTCGGCAACTGGACCAGGCCGTCAATAGCGGCAAATCGACTCCACCCGACGAATACAACTGGACGCGCTTCGGTGATATTCCCGTCGTCATGGGGGGTCGAACACAGCCTCTCGACACCTTGGCGCGGAACAGCCTGCTGGCTGTTTCCAGCCGCGATTATTTCGTGGATGAAGACGAAAAGCGGCAGCCGGCTGTCCGTTGGCTCGCCGACCTGATGGCGAATCCCGAAGCGGCCTTCAAGCACCGCGTCTTCCGCATCGAGAACCTGGAACTTCAACAGCTTCTCGGCCTCGAACGCCGCGAACGCTTCCGCTACGCGCCGGAAGAATTCTTGCCCAAGTTCGGCGAGCTGACAAAGCAGGCCAACCTGGCGCGCGAGGCTCCCGCCGAATCGCTGAATACGTTCCAGAAGCATGTGCTGCAACTGGAAAAGAAGCTGGGCGTGCTGGACCTGCTACTTCAGTCGTTCTCACCCCCGCGAATTCGCAGCGATGGCGAAAACACGGCGAAAGACATGATCGAAGCGATCCGTCGGCAGGAAGCGCTCGCCGAGCGTCATCCCCCGCTCATTGTTCCTCCCTCGCGGAAGGACGAGAAATGGGAGACATTCGCGGGTGGCTGGCTGCGGAATATCGTCACCAGCACGCTGACGAAGGACAAGACGAATCCCTACACCGACGACATCCGCGATATTCTGCTGGCCTATGCTGAAGAGAAGCCAGGTGAATTCAACAACGAAGTGGATCGCTATCTCGCCGTCCTCGGCAAGGAACGTCCCGATCAGGTCTCGTTGTCCAAGGCCGATTTCGAAGCCTTCTTCAATCGCTTCGTGCCGTTCACGGTCGCGCAGATTCTGTACATCATGGCGTTCGTCTTGTGCGCCATCGGCTGGCTGGCGTGGACGAAGCCCATGAACCGCGCTGCTGTTGCCGTGACGATTGTCGCGCTGGCGGTGCATACGTTCGCGCTCGTCGCCCGCATGTACATTTCCGGACGCCCGCCGGTAACAAACCTCTACTCGTCCGCGGTCTTCATTGGCTGGGGCTGCGTGGGGCTGGGGCTGTTCCTGGAAGCGATTTACCGCAACGGCATTGGCGTCGTGGGAGCCGTTCTGGCGGGTGCCGGCACTCTGTACGTCGCGGGGACTCTCGCGACGGGTGACGACACGATGAGCGTGCTGCAAGCGGTGCTCGACACGCAGTTCTGGCTGGCGACGCACGTGACCTGCATCACGTTCGGGTATTCCACGACGCTGTTGGCTGCCATGCTGGGAGCGCTCTACGTGGTTCGAGGCGTGCTGACGCCGTCGCTGACTCCAGCGGTGGGTCGCGACCTGACCCGCATGATCTACGGCACGCTATGCTTCTCGATCTTCTTCAGCTTCGTGGGGACCGTGCTCGGCGGTTTGTGGGCCGACGATTCGTGGGGCCGGTTCTGGGGTTGGGATCCCAAGGAAAACGGCGCCCTCATGATCGTGCTGTGGAACGCCCTCATCCTGCACGCCCGCTGGGGCAAAATGATCAAGGACCGCGGCATCGCCGTGCTGTCGATTCTCGGAGCGGGCGTTGTCAGTTGGTCATGGTTCGGCGTCAACGGCCTGGAAGTGGGCCTGCACAGCTACGGTTTCGACGCCCGTATGGCCACGTTGTTCGTGAGCGTCGCGGCCGCGTCGATCGTCCTCGCCGCGATTGGCCTGGTCCCCCGCAACTGGTGGTGGAGCGGGAAGGCGGGGGGGTGAGAAAGGTGGTTGGTGGTTAGTAGTTGGTGGTTAGTGGTAGAGACGCGGAGAACCGGAGAGGGGGAGACGCGGGGAGGGGGAGAAGAAGGAGGACGGAAACTCTAGCGTTCTTCTGGACTCTGGACTCTGGACCCTCGACTCGCAATTGACGTCCTTGCCCGGGCCACCAACAATTCAATTGGTGGAACCAATATCACCCGGGCCGGGAGTCTGTCATGACGACGCGCGTGAAGAAGGCAGCGGCGAAAACGGCATCCCACAATGGCAAGCCCGCGCCAGCGGCCGAAGCCAATCCGACGATCGGCGAGTACCTCATCCGGCGGCTGCAGGATTATGGCCTGGAGCATGTCTTCGGAATTCCCGGCGACTTCGTGCTGGGCTTCTACAGCATGCTGGAAGAGTCCCCCATCGACGTGGTGGGGATGACGCGCGAAGACAACGCGGGCTACGCCGCCGACGCTTATGCCCGCGTGAATGGCCTCAGTGCGGTCTGCATCACGTATTGCGTCGGCGGCCTCAGCGTCTGTAATTCCATCGCCGGAGCGTACGCCGAGAAGTCGCCAGTGATTGTCATCAGCGGCGCGCCTGGTGTCGACGAACGTCGTTCGAACCCCATGCTTCACCATCGCGTGGGGGCTTTCTCCACGCAGCGCGAAGTCTTTGAAAAGATCACGGTGGCAAGCGCCGCGCTGGAAGACCCGCTCACGGCGTTTCGCGAGATCGATCGTTGCCTGGAAGCAGCCGTGCGCTACAAGCGTCCGGTCTATCTCGAACTTCCCCGCGATCGGGTGATGGCCCGCTGTCCCTATCCGCACACGCCGCAGACAGACCGGGTGAAGAGCGATAAGGGGGCCCTCGACGAAGCACTCGCGGAAGCTTCGAAACTGATCGCGGCCGCGAAGAAGCCGGTCATCATGGCCGGGGTGGAAATGCACCGCTTCCGGCTCAGCGACGACCTGCTGCGGTTCGCCGAGAAGCACTCGCTTCCTGTCGCGGCGACCTTACTGGGAAAATCGGTCGTCAGCGAGAAGCATCCGCTGTTTGTCGGCATTTACGAAGGGGGCATGGGCCGCGAAGACGTGCAGAAATATGTCGAAGAGAGCGACTGCATCATTGTGCTGGGGGCCTTTCTCACCGATATCGACCTGGGGATCTACACGGCCAATCTGAACCCAGGCCGGATGATCTTCGCGACAGCCGACGAACTGCGAATTTCGCATCATCACTATCACAATGTCCTCATCACCGACTTCGTGAAAGGATTGGCGAAGCAGGACTTCCGGACCGTCAAGCGGCCACTCTTGCCGCGACCGAAGTCCGAAGGGCGCAAATTCGTCCTGAAGCCGGATGACCCGGTGACGACCGAACGGTTGTTTCTGCGGATCAACCAGATGCTCGCCGCGAACATGGTGGTGGTGGCCGACGTGGGCGATTGCCTGTTCGGCGCGGCTGATTTGCAGATCTATCAGGCGACGGAGTTCCTCAGCCCTGCTTATTACACGTCGATGGGCTTTGCGATTCCCGCCTCGATCGGTGCCCAGACCGCGAATGGAAAGCTGCGGCCCCTGGTGCTGGTGGGCGATGGCGCGTTTCAGATGACGTGCCTGGAACTCTCGACCGCTGTCCGCCGCGATTACAACCCGATTGTCGTGGTGCTCAACAACAAGGGCTACACCACCGAGCGCTTCATTCAGGACGGGAAGTTCAACGACATCCTGAACTGGAACTACCACCGGATGTCCGATCTCCTGGGAGCCGGCTGGGGATTCGAAGTTCACACCGAAGGCGAACTCGACCAGTCTCTCAAAGCTGCCCTCGCGCACGAAGACGCCTTCAGCCTGCTCAACGTCCATCTCGACCCCTACGATACCAGCCCCGCCCTCAAGCGGCTGGGCAAGTCGCTCGCGAAGCGGGTGTAATGGCTTCTCACTTCGCATGCTATACCGTTCCCTTTATGGTCTCGTTACCAAGCGGAGCCTGGGGACAAGGAACGGCGTTTGACGAGGTTTCATAAGGGTGGCACGCCCTGAAGGCTTTGCGGAAGGGCGTGGGAGTTGCCCATACGCCACGCCCTTCGAAGACTTAGGGCGTGCCACCCCGCCGACAAAGTCGGATCACGTCGAGTGTCCCCGCTGCGTTGAGAAATCCCCTCGCTCCGTCCACACTGCGTGCTGATGGGTTCGGTGTGTTCGTCGCGAGAGGGAATGACTCATGCTTCGATCGGTTTGCGTGCTTGCTTTGCTCCTGGTGTCTGCTTCCGTGGCGACGGCGCAGGAAGAACCGATCGACCTCGGAGGCGTCCGCGAAGAGCACGTCATGGTTCCCATGCGCGACGGCGTGAAGCTCTCGGTCTATCTGTACTTCCCGCAGGGAGAAGGGCCTTGGCCGGTGCTGCTGGAACAGCGGTACGCCAACGGCCGGGCAGCCGGGACTCGTAAGGAACTCGCGAAGCTCGCCTCGTACGGCTACGTCGTCTCGCTCCAGAACTTTCGCGGTTCGCAGCTCTCCGAAGGCAAGTGGCGGGGCTACCGGGCGCTCGGCTGGGGAGAACTTCAGGACGGTTACGACACCGTCGAATGGTTGGCGACGCAGCCCTGGAGCACGGGCAAGGTCGGCACGTTCGGCAGTTCGCAGGCCGGTTTCGCGCAGAACTTTCTCGCGGTCACGCAGCCGCCACACCTGGTCTGCCAGTACATGATCGATACCGGCCTGAGTCTGTTCCAGGAGGGGTATCGCATCGGGGGAACGTCACGACCGCAGCGGTTCGTCAAGATGGCCGACGTCTGCCGCAATCCCGCGGATAACCAGGAACTGATGGTCGAATGGTTCCAGCACCCGAACTTTGACGACTACTGGGCCGACGAAGACTGCTCTCGGCACTTCGACAAGATGAACGTCCCCTGTTTCACCGTCGGAAGCTGGTACGACTTCATGTGCGTCGGCTCGGTCGACAGCTACATTGGCCGTCAGCACCAGGGCGGGGCGAATTCGCGTGGGACTCAGCAATTGCTCATCGGTCCGTGGCTCCATGGACGGTTCAACAAGCAGTCCAAAGTCGGCGAACTCGAATACCCGGAGAATGCCACGTTCCCCATGATGGAACACATGGTCCGCTGGTTCGACCATCATTTGAAAGGACGCGACACCGGCGTCGAGCGCGATCCGGCGGTGAAGTATTACGTCATGGGAGCCGTCGGCGAAGCCGGCGCGCCGGGTAACGAATGGCGGACTGCCGCCGATTGGCCAATCCCCGCGCAACAGACTCCCTATTACCTGTCCCCCGGTGGGAGACTTGCGACAGAAAAGCCTGCCGAAGCGAAAAGCGAATCCATCTGGATCGCCGATCCACTGCACCCCGCCGAGATCCCGGCCATCGGCTTCCCCGGCGCGCGAGATGCCCGCCCGTTCGAGGTCCAGAACAACGTGCTGACCTTCACGAGCGACGTGCTGACCGAGCCCGTGGAATGGACGGGGAAGGTTCAGACCAAACTGTACGTGACCTCGAACGCCCCCGATACCGATTTCATCGTTCGTGTGAGCGACGTCTATCCGGACGGACGCTCGATTCTCATCATCGACTACGTTCGCCGGGCCCGCTATCGTGAGGGATTCGATCACGAAGCCTTCCTGGAACCCGGCAAGGTTCACGAAGTCGCCTTCGACGTCGGCTGGCTCAGCCAGATCTTCGCGAAGGGGCATCGCATTCGCGTGACCGTCGCGAGCACCGGGGCACCGTTCTACGAGTCGAACCCTAACACGGGTAAACCAATCTCGTTTGAAATTCCCGTCGATGCGCGGCAGGCGATCAACACGGTTCGGCACGACGCCGAATATGCCTCGCACGTGATCGCCCCGGTTGTGAAGTGAACGGGACTTGGGACCCGTGGGGCGGACTGTCGATCACAGCCGGTTGAGGGCGTCCACGAACTGCCGCAGCCGTCCCATGTCCCGCCGGTTGAACGACATTTGAATCCGGGGCAGATCCCAGACTTCGGGTTCATCGGCCTCATAGGCGTGCGGTCCGACGGCTTCGATCTCGCCACCGGTAAGAATCTCACGAAAGTCCGACGACAGCTTCTTGAGAGTTTCCGGCGAGAGCGACTTTTTCAGCCGCATGACCAGACGACCGCGCACGAACCGGCTGCTGTGGTAGACGCGGTAAAACGTCTGGATTTCATCGATCGCCTCTTCCAGGCTGTTCGTGACGCGAAACAGCGAAAGGTCTTCGACCGAAATGAATCGCCGGTCGCCCAATTGGTGCGAGACGAACTTCAACCAGTCGGACCAGTAAGTTCCCTTTGGTTCATCAATGAGCACGATCGGCAGCAGGTCGCGCTTGCCGGTTTGCACCAGCGTCAGCACTTCAAACAGTTCATCGAGCGTGCCGAAGCCGCCGGGAAAAGCGACGAACGCCCGGACGTCTTTCACGAACATCAGTTTTCGCGTGAAGAAGTAGCGAAACGTGACGAGCTTCGGATCGCCCTCGATCGACGGATGAGCCGACTGCTCGAACGGGAGCAAAATATTGACACCGAGCGACTTCTCCCGGCCCGCGCCGCGATGCGCGGCTTCCATGACGCCGGGGCCGGCTCCGGTCAGCACCATCCAGCCGTCGGCCGCCATGCGTCGACCGAATTCTTCCGCAGCCTCGAACTCCGGGTGGCCATCTGGAGTTCGAGCCGATCCAAACAGCGAAACGATCGGCGTCGTGCGATATTCTCCAAACACCTTGAACGCGTAGCGCAGTTCCCGCATGGCGCGGGCAACGATCTTCAGATCGCCGCGCGAGGCCTGATCTCGCTCGAGCTTGTCGGCGGTTTCCCGAATGAGTTCCAGCAGGGCTTGTCGGCCCTGCTGCTCGAACGCCGCGACGTCCGGAGCGCCCGTGCTCGTGAGCAGAACTTCTTCTTCGCTTCCCGTCATGCGCGGCGCGCTCCGTGCGTTGGGAAAGGATTCCCCTAGTGGTATGTCAATGTCAAAAATTTGGGTGTGTGCCACTGGCTCCGCCAGTGCGCCTTGAGTCTTTCATTCATAGAAAGATGCACTGGCGGAGCCAGTGGCACACGAAAATCAGGCCCTGACAAAGCATTAGGCATCAACGGCCGCCAAGGCTTCGTCCAGTGTGCCGTAAATGGCCCAAAGGGTATCGAGCGCGGTGATCTTCAGGAGTTCCCGCGCCATCTTGCTGGGGCCGCACAGCACCAGTTCGCCGCCACGGCTTTTCACCGCGGTGTGACACCGCAGCAGCAGGGCCAGAAAGACCGAACCAAAGTAGCTCACCTCGGACAGGTCGACGACGACCATGGGTGACTCCTGGTTGCGGATCGGGGCCATCACGATTTCGGCGGCCTGCTCGATCAACTCCCAGTTCATCTGCTCGACATTGCTGGCCGGCGTGATGACGACGGCGTTGCCTTTGAAGTCGAGCCGGAAATCATCGCTGCTTGCTTTGCCCATCACCGCTTCCCTGAGTCGAGCGCGCGGTCGACCGCGACCGATTCACGAACCTCGAACGGTCGTCGCGACATTCGTCGACTACCGCGCGGCAGACTTTCGCCGTGCCTGCCAGTCGGCCCACATCCTGATCTTATCTTCGATTGGGGCGCTGGCGGCAAGTCCGCCCGCGCGGATCAGTTCGGCGTCGCGCTGGTCCAGAGGAACCAATCGGTCCAAGGACCACAGAATCGCCTGAAGAACCTGCGGATCGCGTTCCGTCCAGCCCATCTCGATCAGCGAATCGACGAGGCGACGGTTACCCGTTTCTCCCATCGCGCGAATCACCCGTTCGCGCACGCGCGGGTGCGGGTCGAGCGCGCGGCGAAGCAGTTCGCTGGTGGCCTGTTCATCACCAAGGCTTGCCATTGCCATGATGGCCGTCCATTCCACGTTCGCATGGGAACTCGTCAGTAGCGACCGCAGACCAGGCAGCGCGGGTTCTCCGGTCTCGCTGGCGGGGAGGCCATCCAGTGCACGCGGATTTTGACAGGCACCGAGCGCGCGGGCTGCTGCTTCCTGAACCGCCGGATCGGGATCGCCCAAGAGTGGTAACAGCCACATCGCGCGTTCGGGTTGCGGGTGCCGACCGACATAATCGGCTCCCAGCGACCGTAAATCGGGCCAGGGTTGATGGACGGCCAGCATGGCCACGGCTGCCGCTTCGTCTCCCGGTTCATTCCGCAGCAGTTGCAGAATGGCGAACCAGACTTGCCGATCCTGCTCGTGCAGCAGTCGTTGACGAAGGGCGACGAGAAAGTCCCGACTCAGCGACTGTTGCTCGCCGAGGGCCACCAGTTTGTGCGCGGCCGATCGGCGAACCGTCACTTCTTTGTCGGCGAATTTGTCCAGGAGGGCATAGGGTTCACTGGCAGCCCGCAGCAGCGGCTCCGCCAGTTCGCGAAACTGGGGGCTCTGTCTCGCGGCGGTTTCCAGCGCGGCAATCCCGCCTGTTCCGTGGCTTGTCAACCGCTCGCGCTCGTCGCTCGTGAGCGGACGTCCTTCCGCCACGGCTTCACCGAGCGTGCGGGTCACATCATCCAGAACGGCCTCGGCCGTCAGTCCGTTGCCGCTGGCCGTCAGTTCCCCCGATTTCCACCAGGGCTCGATGTTCCAGCGGTTCGCCAGCTCGCGCGCCGCGGACTGACGGGCGGGGCCATCGCCGTCGACCGGAAACAAGATCGGCTCCGATGTCCGCTCTTGCAGTCGGGTCACAATCTGCCGGCGCGTGGGGAGCGAGGACGTGTCCAGACCCTTCACGAGAGCAGGCAGGGCCAGTTCGTCCGGCCATTTGGTCAGGCTGTCGAGCATCGCCGACTGCACTTGCACGTCGCGATCGCTGAGCAGGCGACCGACGCAAGACAACGCCGAGCGCTCGGGAAAGTGGGACAGTCCTTCGGCGACCGCGCGGCGGATTCGCCCGGATGGATCGGCCGCGAAAGGTTCCAGATCGTTCCATGACCAGTTCGCCAGGGCGGCGACCGCCAGCCGGCGTGTGTTTTCGGCAGAGTCGCGGGTCAGTTTTTGAAGCTCGGCCTTCGCCTCGTCCGTGGCTATCAGCCCCAGGCTGGTGATGGCGCCCTGCCGCACGTCCGCATCGCTGTCGTTGAGCTGCGATCGCAGAACTTCAATGGCTCGGTCGTGACCGACCATCGCCGACCAGCGCCCGAAGTAGAGGCGCGAACGGGAATCATTCACGAGGCGGCAATGCCAGATCGCTGCCGGCCAGGCTTCAGCGCGCCAGCCATCGGCGGAACGCCTCGCATACACGAGACAGACTTCCAATGCTGACTGAACCGCTTCGAGATCGAGCGAACCTTCGGACAGCGCGGCAGACCAGACCGATTCAAGCTGGGGCAATTCGGCTGGAGGGATCCACCGCGCGAGGCTTTTCCAGAGTGTCGCGCGAACTTCGCGAGGAAGGGCCACTTCCGACAACATCCAGCCGGCGTCGCTTAGAACCTCATCGGCAATCGGCGCGTTCGGGGCCGAGACGGGTTCGCCGCCGGGAGTAAGCCCGCCAGCGGTCGCCAGAAGGACGCACCAGGCTTCGGAGGCCGCGGCGCGCGTCGGCGACATAGTTCCTTTTTTTCCCTCCGCGTCTTCCAGCGTCGCCACATCACCGCGGGTCAATTCTTCCAAAGCCGACCGATGGGGCAACGCCCGGTCTGGCTGCCAGCGCGCCAGGAGAATGCGGGCATTCCAGCCAGCCGCCGTCTCGTCTTTCGCGATTAGCTCCAGCGCGGCTAGCGTGGCCGAGCGATCGAGACCGCTCGCACTCGCGGGCAGGCCGCGCGAACCTTCATAGAGCCAGCGCCGAGGATGGTCGATCAACGGGTCTTTCGGCGTCTCGCCGCCAACCAGCGTGGGAGTCGCACGCGCTGAATCCTCGGTGGAAACGCGAGGCGACAACTTCCATGTCCAGGTCGATGCGGGGCGATACACGGTCGCTCGGTTGTCGGTTCCCGTCAGGACCGAACTGCGGGGATCGGGAATCCACGCCTGATGATTCAATTCCCGTCGCAGATCGTCGATGAGCGCTGCGGAGACACCAGGGAGCGAATCCGGTTTAGCCGCAGTTGTCTCTTCGGCTGCCGGCGTGGCTTCCGGAGCCGATGGTGAAGGACTCGCCGCTTCCAGTTCGCTCGCCAATTCGCCGGTCGGTTGGACCGGAAACATCTGGCAGCCACCAAGTACCAGCACAAACACGATAAGCGCTGTATCACGAAGCGGTCCAAACGGCTGACCCGCACGGCGCATCGGGAATGCGGTGCCCCAGGGACGAGCCTTCGTCGCGGGGTGTCTCAGTCGCATCGATCAGTCATGGAAAGGCGGAACACTGACGTTCGCGAGACCTAGGAGAGACAGGGCCGCTGCCAGTGCGAGAGTTGTAGTGAAACCGGACGATCGCGGGGAAGTGCAACTCGTTGCCAGATCAGTGTTTCACACGGCCAATCGACGAACGCGAAGTCGGTCAGGGCAGCGTGGGAGACTGGGTTTCGGCCGCCGCGGACGTCTTCGCGGCATAGGGCTTGTCGGCGCGGACGAGGAACGCGGCGACGACAACCAGTGAGAACGCCAGCAGGTGATTCCACGAAAGCCGGCTTCCCAAGTAGGTGACCGCGAAGACGCTGAAGACGATCAGCGTCAGAACCTCTTGAATGAGCTTGAGTTGCACCGCCGAGAACTGCCCGGCCCCGATGCGATTTGCGGGGACCTGAAAGCAGTATTCGAAGAACGCGATGAGCCAGCTCACGATGATTGCTGCCCAGAGCGAGGTATGCGGATGTTTCAGATGCCCGTACCAGGCGAACGTCATAAACACATTGGATATCAGCAGTAACAACACGGTCAGCATCGCGGGCTCCACGGTCGAAGCGAGTCGCCGGCACACGGCGGACGTGGCCAAATGACAACAATCGCCAGCGCGCGAATTCTAGCGACCCTAACCGCTTTTCAAATAGCAGGTTGTGGAGAGCGTACGTAGATGTTCGTAGGGGGTTGATATCAACTCCGCCGCGCTGTCGCGCAAGCGTCTGTGAAGGCCTCTTCAGAATTTTCATCTTTCAGTAAACCCGCCCCCAATTGCACGTTAAGGGGGGCATGACCTGTCCGCCAAGAAATGCCCGCGCTTCCGGTTCTTGACATTCCGGTGCGGGTGTTTATTCTCTGATTCATGTGCTCGGTCCCCACATGTGGTGCCGTGCTTCGGGAAAGCACCCTATCTGTTGTGCTTTCCTGAAGTTTACGGAGGAGTTCGACCGATTCTTTTGTACAGTGGGGAGATCGGCACATCCGGGGTGAACGCTTGTATGTTCTTGCGGTTCCCCAATCTCCGATCGCCGGTCATTTGAACCGTTCTGTCGACTAACCAATTCGTCACGTGTCTCTGGATTCAGGGAGTGTGCATGATGCACGACGCCAATGGACTGTCTATGGTGAATGCAGGCGTGGATGTCGCGAACGGGCATCACGCGGGCAATGGGTCGTCTGGGTCTCGGGTTGCGGGTGCCAAAATGCGTCCCGAATTGCGACCGATGAGTGTCCCGCTCAGTTTCTGCCCCGCCGGAAAAGATCCCTTTGAAACGGTGGAGTGGGATCGTCGCACCGCGGCCATTAAAGATGAAAATGGCAAGGTGCTCTTCGAGCAGACCGACTGCGAAATCCCCGCGTCGTGGAGCTCGCTCGCCACGAATGTGGTCGTCAGCAAGTATTTCTACGGTGAGCACGGCACCGCCGAACGCGAATACAGCGTCCGTCAGGTGATTCACCGCGTCGCCCGCACGATTGCCGACTGGGGCATCGAAGACGGGTACTTCGCGAGCAAGGAAGACGGCGAGAACTTCTATAAGGATCTCGCCTGGCTTTGCCTGCACCAATACGGTTCGTTCAACTCGCCGGTCTGGTTCAACGTCGGCCTCTACCACCAGTACGGGGTGAAGGGTTCGCGAGGGAACTACTACTGGAATCCCGAAACGCGTGAAGTCGAGCGGCCCACCACGCCGTACGAGTACCCGCAAGCCTCGGCCTGCTTCATTCAGTCGGTCGACGACAACATGGAAGACATCATGCGTCTCGCCACCAGCGAGGCCATGCTGTTCAAGTTCGGCTCCGGAACCGGCACCGACCTGTCCTCGATTCGCGGTGCGCGGGAAAAGCTTTCCGGCGGGGGAACTCCCTCCGGCCCGCTGTCGTTCATGCGGGTTTACGACCAGATTGCCGCCGTGGTGAAGTCGGGCGGAAAAACTCGCCGGGCCGCCAAGATGCAGTCGCTGAAGGACTGGCATCCCGACATCCTGGACTTCATCCAGTGCAAGTCGAAGGAAGAGAAGAAGGCCCACACGCTCATCGAGTCGGGCAAGTACGACTCGAACTTCAACGGCGAAGCCTACAGCTCGATCATGTTCCAGAACGCGAATCTGTCGGTTCGCGTCAGCGACGAGTTCATGCGGGCCGTTGAAGAAGGGAAGATCTGGAAGACCCGCTGGGTCACCGATCCGAACAAGTCCGGGCCGGAGTTCGAAGCCAAGTTCCTGATGCGGCAGATGGCCGAAGGGGCCTGGGGCTGCGGCGATCCCGGCGTCCAGTACGATTCGACCATCAACCGCTGGCACACGTGCCCGAACTCGGGACGGATCAATGCGTCGAACCCCTGCTCGGAATACATGTTCCTGGACGACACGGCCTGCAACCTGGCCAGTCTCAACCTGCGAAAGTTCCAGCGGGCCGACAATACCTTCGACGTCAATCGCTATCTGCAAGCCATCTCGATCTTCTTCACGGCCCAGGAAATCCTCGTCGGACACGCCAGCTATCCGACCGACCGGATTGCCGAGAACAGCCAGAAGTATCGTCCGCTCGGGTTGGGTTACGCCAACTTGGGCAGCCTGCTGATGTCGATGGGGATTGCCTACGACAGCGATGCCGGCCGCGGTATCTGCGGGGCGCTGACGGCGCTGCTCACGGGGCAGGGGTATCTGATCTCCGCTCGCATGGCCGGATATCTCGGGCCGTTCGAGGGCTATGCCAACAACGCCGACGCCATGCTGCGTGTGATGCGAATGCACCGCGACTCGGTCAACCGCATCGACTACAGTTGTCCCGAATACCTCCGCAATGCGGCGGAAGCCGTCTGGGACGAGTGCGTCGACATGGGCCGCAAGCATGGGTATCGCAATGCCCAGGCAACCGTGCTGGCCCCGACTGGCACCATCGCCTTCATGATGGATTGCGACACGACGGGGATCGAGCCGGACATCGCGCTCGTGAAGTACAAGCAGCTTGCCGGCGGCGGGATGCTCAAGATCGTCAACCGCACGGTGCCGCAGTCGCTCAAGAGCCTGGGGTACGAGCAGTCGGCGATCGACCGGATCGTTCACGAGATCGAAGAGTCCGGAACCATCGAGCATGCTGCCGATCTGCGGGCCGAGCATCTCCCGGTGTTCGACTGTGCGTTCAAGGCGGCTGCCGGAACGCGAACGATTCCCTGGCCGGCTCACATCCGCATGATGGCGGCTGCCCAGCCCTTCCTGTCGGGAGCGATCTCGAAGACCGTCAACATGCCTCACGAGTCGACGGTCGCCGACATTGAAGATGCTTACTTCCAGGGGTGGAAGCTGGGTCTCAAAGCCTTGGCCGTCTATCGCGACGGATCGAAGCAGAGCCAGCCGCTCAGCACCTCGAAGGAAAGCGATCGGAAGAACGGTGCGGCGGGGGGAGCCTCGGCTCAGCCCGTGCGGCGACGTCTTCCCGCCACGCGGCAGTCGATCACTCACAAGTTCTCGGTGGGTGGGCACGAAGGCTATATCACGGTGGGTCTGTTCGAAGACGGAACGCCGGGTGAGCTGTTCATCAGCATGGCGAAGGAAGGGAGCACGATCGGCGGCCTGATGGACGTCATCGGGACCGAGACCAGTATGTGCCTGCAATACCACGTGCCGCTCCAGGTGCTGGTCGACAAGTTCTCGCACATGCGGTTCGAGCCGTCGGGCTGGACACCGAACCAGGACATCCCCAACGCCAAGAGCGTGGTTGACTACATCTTCCGCTGGCTGGGAATGCAGTTCATCGAAGGGTATCGCGACGCGAACGCGCCGAAGCGGCCTCCGAAGGTGGCAGCCAAGGCCGATGACGAGCCCGCGGAAAGTCATCCCGTGGCCGAAGTCGCTCCGCAACAGGAGCCCGCGACTTCGGCCTCGAAGCTGGCCCGGCTCCCGAAACCGATCGTCAGCCGCCTGACGCCGACGTCTCCGATTCCACTGCGTGCCGATGACGCGGGAGAACTTTCGCTGACCTCGCGCGACCAGCAGTTCGCGATGTTTCAGACCGATGCCCCCAGTTGCGATAACTGCGGAGCCATCACGGTCCGCAACGGCAACTGCTACCTGTGTCACAACTGTGGCAATAGCCTGGGGTGTAGTTAGGGGAAACTAAGTAGTGGTTAGTGGGTGGTGGTTGGTAGTTAGTGGAAAGCGGTCGGGAGTTCGTGGAATCGTGGACTTCCTCACCAACCACTGACCACTAACTACCAACCACCCAACATCTGTCGGGATGCTGCGGCAGGGATGACCTCCGCATCACGGCGAGCAACGCCCCGGCTAACGGATCGGCCGGGGCGTTGGCTTTTTTTGTCGCTGCCAGCCGCCAGCTACGAGCGGCCAGCGTAGAAGATGAAAGCCACAACGCAAAGGTTGGGGTGAGTTGAATGACTTTTGCTGGCTGCTGGAAGCTGGCGGCTGGCTGCCTCCTCCCGTGATCCCCACACCCCGTTTCTGCGTTCTTGCCGGTGAGCATTCCCTTCATCTCTCACTTCGCTGGTGGAACTCCGTATGTCCGAACCGAATGAGCGGTATCGGTCGTTGCAGTTGGAGCGGGTCGTGGATACGGCGGCTCGGCTGGAAAAGCGTATCGGGGAACGCTTTCCGGACGCTGGGCTGCGAAATGTCGCCCGGGAATTGAGAACAATCGCCGGCGAGGCGATCGAACGAGCCGCGAAGTTCCGGCGGCCCCACCTCGGGCTGCGATTCGTGGCTTTCGTGCTGCTGGCAGGTCTGGTCGCCGGGGTTGTCGCAGCCGCAGCCAATGTCGACCAGGATCGCGAACACTGGCGGGAATTGTTTCACCCCGACAGCTTCGTGCAGACGATCGAATCGGGCCTGGCGATTGTCGTCTTCCTGGGAGCCGCGATTGTCTTTCTGGCCTCGCTGGAGCAGCGCTGGAAGCGAAAGAAGGCACTCGAAGCCGTGCGGGAACTTCGCTCGATCGCTCACATCATCGACATGCACCAGTTGACGAAGGATCCGGAGTCGACGCTGCGTCAGGGGCCGGCCACGCCGTCATCGCCCAAGCGGTTGCTGACTCCCTTTTTGCTCAGCCGCTATCTCGACTATTGCAGCGAGCTCCTGTCACTGGTCAGCAAGGTGGCGGCCATGTACGTGCAGGACTTTCCCGATCGCGAAGCGCTGGCGGCTGTCGACCAACTGACGTCGCTGACGAACGAACTCTCGGGCAACATCTGGCAGAAGATGAATATCCTCGACCGCGCTACCGAGTGGTCCGCGCGACACGCCGAGATGCCGGTGACAGATCCCGTCAGCCCTGAGACGGGAAAGTCGTCGACAGCTTCACCCGCATGAACCGGTGGGCAGAGCCGGTTGAACGACGCTCTTCGCAACTTGTTTGAGGCATACTTCAGCTCCGCCGACATAAGAAGACGGGCCCCGACATGTTTCGCCGCGGGAGGGCGCAATTGTCTTTCATGAAAGCGGGCACGATCAGAATCTCAAAGATGTGGATTCGTCGAGATTTGCTTTCACGGAATCGCGGGCGGACACGCTTCCCCGCACGAAAACTCGCCGGGCTTCGTGGTCTTCTTGCCTTGAGTGGCCTTCAGCGGCAAGTGGCAGCCGACCAGCCAGAGAAAGGCGATCGTCAGCAGCATCCACTTGGCGCTGGACACCAGCGAACGAGGAGAGCTTGCGGATTGGCTCACGGACTTCATCGCGCCCCCTTCCGTCCTGCCGCGCCGTACACGCTGATCCCGTGAATCCGGCGATTGAAGACATCCGGGTCAAAGGCGTCTTGAGTTCGTTCCGAGCCGGGCGTTCGCGGGGGCGATACAGGCTCGTCTGTGGCTGGATCGCGCTGCCTTTTGCTTGGGTGTGGTATGGGCAGCGCTGAGAACTCGGCCGCGGCCTGGACGACCGGCATGCTTGGCTCGACCTCTTCGACGAACTCTTCGGGCGGCGAAGCAACCTCGATAACTGGTTCGAGCGAAGGACTTTTTTGAGCCGTCGCGACAAACTTCCGCTGGTGCGCCGAAATTCGGGTCACCCAGTCTCGCAGCATTTTTTCCTGAGCGTGGCCCCCGGCGCCGGACCAGCAACCCTGGTTCATTCCGCCGTGAGGTTTGCGAGGAACGGACAACAGGCGACTCGCCAGCGGACTGCTGACATCAATCTGGCTGAGCACGCTGGCGAGGTTCTGTTCCGACTGTAGCCGCTGCGCTCCCCCTTCGAGCCGGACCGCATGGAGTTTGAAGCCGTTGTCGTCTCGCTGGCCGTGGCAGCCGGTGTT
The DNA here is from genome assembly GCA_019636285.1 of Planctomycetaceae bacterium. GTDB lineage: Bacteria > Planctomycetota > Planctomycetia > Planctomycetales > Planctomycetaceae > JAHBXV01. The sequence goes on along the minus strand of JAHBXV010000011.1, from coordinate 42,928 downwards.
TCCGCACTTGTTAACGAGGAGAGGCTGAATGCGGCCGCTGAATTGAGCCGCGACGTCGCGCGGCAGGCCGCCCAGCGATTCGACATCGGGAATCAGAAAGCCATCGGACGTCTTGCGAGGGGGAAGCGCGGCGACCGGTCGTTTGGGCGGGTCGAGAACGGTGTCAATACGGTCTAGCAGGCGTCGAGCCTCGTCAAGGTTCCCATTTTGTTTGAGCGCCAGCTTCAGTTCGTCGCGCGCCTCGTCGTAGAGGTGATAAACGATGCACCAGTTGGCGAGGACCATGCGGCTGGCGGGAGTGGGAGAGACAACGGCGTCCCGCTGAAGGCGATAAGCTTCGTGCAGATCACTCGCGACAACACGGATCTGCTCGTCCGGAACGAAGAATCTTCCCATGGGCGAGAGCACCAGGCGTCCGCCCGGTTGAATCACGACCTCGCCCGTGACCACGCGGCCACTGGTGGTGACGATAACGCCGTCACCAGCGCGGGTGCTTTCCGGACAGAACGCGAGCGCGACGAATGCCCCGAAGGACAAGGTCACGAACGATGAGAATGTTATGGACATGACAGACCCCGGCACGAAGCGCGACTTCGCCTCGAATCAGGGGTGTCCTACTGCCGGATTGCCGGGAGGGTCAACGGGAGTTGAGCCGGGTGAATCGACTGGGAAATGGCTGCTTTTTCAGGGTGCCGCTGGCTCAGCCAGTGCGCCTTAACTTCGGGTCTTCAAAGCCATTTGCACTGGCGGAGCCAATGGCACACGGAATACAAAATGCATGATGCCGGTGCCGAGAAATCGCCACGAAAACTTCGTCCCCTCGTTGCGGACCGGCACATCCTGCGGGTTAGTCGGCCATTTGGTTGGGCCAAGGCGCTACTTGGCCGACTTCAGTTTCTCGATCTGCTGGGTCAGTTCATCAGCCCGTTTCGTGGCTTCCGGAATCGGCAACCCGGCGCGCATGCCGGGGCGTTTGTGGCCGGCGGCGGAGAGGTAGGCGTCGCGCAAGACGGCCATCCGTTGCTGCACCAGCTCGGCGGCGCCCTCCGGCGCGCTTCGCAGTTTCAGCATGGCTTCGGGCGAATCGGCATTCGCGGAGGCTTCGTCTCCCGCCCAGCGAATCAGTTCGCGGGCAATCAGCCAGTGGCCGGCGTTGTTCGGATGGACCGCGTCGGGGCAGACCGTGAATTTGGGGTCCGACTTTCTCTTCTCGGCGACGAACTGATTCATCGGAAAGTGGGTGTCGACGACGGTCCAGCCATCGGATCGCCGATCAAGCAGCCATCGCGAGTACTCGTCCAGGACGTGATTGTACGACCAGGCCAGCGGCTTGACGGCGTCGTCGTACATCGGGGGCGTGATGTGGACGATTTTGATTCCGCGGCCAAGAGCTTCTTTCCGCAAGGCGAGCATCCCGTCGCGGTACTTCTGGAAACGCTCTTCCGCGAACTCTTCGTAGATCCCGCAGTTCATGCCGTAACACACAAACAGCAGGTCCGGCTTCGTGGTGTCGAGCACGCGCACCAGCCGTTCGGCGACGCCAGGCCGGGGAAACGCCCCACCGGCATGACCTTCTTCGCTGAGTTCAGAAACCGTTTCGCTGGGGAGTCCGACGTCGATGATTGTCGGCTGCGGGTCAAGCGGCTGGGTTTCCAGCCAGGCTTCGAACATCGCCACGTATTGTCCGCTGTAGGTGATGCTGTCGCCCAGAAAGACGATCCGTTTGGCCCCCTGGATCAACTCCATCGGCTTCTCGGCGGCAGTCGTCGGGGAGACGGCGTTTCCCGCCCAAAGGGCGAGAACTACGGCAAGGTGCCAGAACTTCATGGGTGCGTCCCTTTCGACGTCGGGGTGTCTGAACTGAGAGGAATCCGGGCTGATTGAAATTCCACTTCCTTTTATCCCGCCAAGACTTAATCCGAAAGCAGGTCGATTGCGTTTGTGTTTTCGCCGAGGTTGCCCCGCATCGTGCCGAGGCTCGAAAATTGACGTTTCGCCCCATCGGTTTCTACACTGGCGGTTTACGACATTCCGGAGCTCCTCTCTTGGCCCATCCGATTTTTGATGCTGAAGCGGTTCGCAAGGCCGACGTGTTACTCGAAGCGCTGGGCTGGATCCGGCGGTTTCGCGACCGGCACGTCGTCATCAAGCTGGGCGGCAGCGCGCTCGAAGAAGAGGAGGCGGTCAAGGCGTTTCTGACCGACGTCATCTTCATGGAGTCAGTCGGGATGCGGCCGATTCTCGTCCATGGCGGCGGCAAGGCGATTTCCGCGGCCATGGAAAAGTCGGGCCTCAAGCCCCACTTTGTCCAGGGGCGGCGGTACACCGACGATGCCACGCTGGAAATCGTGGCCAGCACGCTCGCCGGGGAAATCTGCCAGTCTCTGGTCGATGAAATCAACCGGCAGGGGGGGGACGCGGTCGGGCTGAGCTATCTGACCGTCAACTGCCTGCGTGGAAAGCGTCTGACGCTGACCGGCAGCGGGGGCGAACCCATCGATCTGGGGCGTGTCGGAGAAGTCTCCGATATTGATCGCGATCTGCTGCTGATGACCTGCCGGGACAAGAAAATCCCGGTCATCCCGTCGATCGCCATCGATGACGACGGCGGGCGGCTGAACGTCAATGCCGATACGGCAGCGGCGGCGATCGCCCGGTTGATTCAGGCGGAAAAGCTGGTGTTTCTCAGCGACGTCCCGGGAATCTTCCTCGATCGCCACGATCCCGGAACTTTGCAGTCGCACCTGAATGCCGAGACCTGCCGGAAACTGATCGCGCAGGGAATTATCGATTCGGGAATGGTGCCGAAGGTGGAAGCAGCGATCGAAGCGCTGGAGGCGGGCGTGGGAAAGGTTCACGTCATCGATGCCCGCATCCCGCACTCGGTGCTGTTGGAAATCTACTCGAATGCGGGGATCGGGACGGAAATTGTTTTGTAGGTGACCGCCGCGGGCAGACCGCTCTCAGCCGAAGCAACTTCGATCACGTGAAGAAAACCGCCGGATAGCACGACACGAAAAATCAGGGACTCGCCATGTCGACCGCCACTCTTTCCAGTCAGCAGGTGATCGCGAAATTCGACCGGTACGTGATTCCCAACTACCGGCGTTATCCCGTCTGTCTGACGCGCGGCGAAGGTTCGGTCTGCTGGGATGCCGAGGGGAAGCGCTACCTCGATCTCTTTCCGGGCTGGGGCTGCAATATTCTGGGGCATTGCCCGCCGGCGGTCGTCCAGGCGATTCAGGAGCAGGCGGCTCAACTGATCCATGTGCCCAATAGCTGGTACATGGAGGCCCAGGGCGAATTTGCCGAGATCCTCTGCACGCGATCGTTCGGCAAGGCGTTCTTCTGCAACAGCGGCGCGGAAGCCAACGAAGGAGCCATCAAACTAGCCCGACTGAAGCAGGGGCCGTCGCGCTACAAGATCATCACGTGCGCGAACGGTTTTCATGGGCGCACGTTCGGGGCGCTGTCAGCGACGGCTCAGCCGAAGTACCACGAAGGACTCGGCCCGATGCTCCCCGGGTTCCGGTACGCTCCCTACAACGACCTGGCCGCGATCGAACGCCTGATCGACGCGGAGACCGCGGCGGTGCTGCTCGAACCGGTTCAGGGAGAAGGGGGCGTCAACATCCCCGATGACTCCTATCTTCAGGGACTGCGGAAGCTGTGTGATGACCATGGTCTGCTCCTGATCTTCGACGAGGTGCAGTCTGGAAGCGGCCGGACCGGCAAATGGTTCGGCTATCAGCACTCTGGCGTACAGCCCGACATCATGACGCTGGCCAAGGGTGTCGCGGCCGGGGTGGCCTGCGGGGCTCTCATTTGCACGAATGAACTCGCTCCTAGCCTGAAACCCGGCATGCATGCCAGCACGTTTGGTGGAAACCCGCTGGCGATGGCTGCGGGAATCGCGACGTTCCAGACGATCGAGCGCGAGGGCCTCCTGGACCATGCGGTAAAAATGGCCGAACGGTTCCGAGGTCACTTCGAAGCCCTGCGTCAGGAAGTTCCGATTATTCAGGATTTGCGGATTCGGGGGATGATGATCGGGGTGGAACTGTCTGTTCCTGCCGGAACGGCGGTTTCTTACTGCATGGAACGGGGTGTGCTCATCAATGTGACACATGACACCGTGGTGCGATTGCTGCCTGCCTTGAACATTTCCGCCGAGGAGGTCGATGAAGGATGTGAGGTGATCTGCCAGGCGATTCGGGAAATTGCCGAACAGACAGGAAGCTGATGCGAAGCTCTCGCGGCCGCCCATTGGCTTCGGGAGTTTTCAACACCACGATCGGTGCGACAGGCGTTCGCCAGAGGAGGGCAGACAAAGTTGTCTGCCCTCGCACGTTTTCACGATCGTCGATTGAACAAATTGCGAAACAGCGGCGGACTCCGGTTTGTCGCATGCGGGTTAGACCATGCGTCATCTGAATGCCTTGATTGATCTGACGGCCGACGAAGTCAAAGAGATCTTCGCGCGGTCCGCTTCGCTGAAATCCGGCCTCTCGCGGGGAGAGCGCCCGGCGCTCCTGGCGGGGAGGGTGATGTGCCAGGTCTTCGAGAAGCCCTCGCTGCGGACTCGCGTCAGCTTCGAGGCGGCCATGATGCAACTGGGCGGGAGCAGTTTGTTTCTCTCGGCCAAGGATGCGGGGCTCGGCGGTCGCGAAGCCGTGGAAGACGTGGCCCGGGTGCTGGGTGGGTATAGCGACGTCATCGTGCTGCGGACGTTTTCGCAACGGCTCATCGACGAGTTCATCCGTTATTCGGGAACGCACGTCGTAAACGGACTCTCGGATGAACGGCATCCCTGCCAGGCGCTCACCGATCTGTTCACGATGCAGGAAGTCTTTGGCGATGTCGCAGGCAAGAAGTTTGTCTTTGTCGGCGACGGCAACAACGTGGCGACGTCGCTGGCAACGGCTTGCTCGCTGCTGAAGGTTCCGTTCACGATCTGTGCCCCCGACGAATACCGGCTGACTGACGAATTCCTCGCCGATCTCAAGGGGCGCTATCCCGATTCGCGGATTGAACAGACGAGCAACTTCAAGACAGCACTCAAAGACGCGGCCATCATCTACACCGACGTCTGGACCAGCATGGGCCAAGAAGCGGAGGATGCCGAGCGACGACGCGTCTTCTCGCCGTATCAGGTGAATGCCAAGCTGATGGGGATGGCTCCTAAGACAGCCCGGTTCCTGCACTGTCTACCGGCCAAGCGCGGGCTGGAAGTGACCGATGACGTGATGGATGGCCCGCAAAGCCTGGCATTCCAGCAGGCCGAAAACCGTATGCACCTGGCGAAGGGCATGCTCTGCTGGCTGCTGGAAGTGCCGTTCAAGTAGGTATCACCTTCGGCTACCCCCTTTGACCGCTTCGCGGTCAGGAAAACGATCCTCTTGTCAACGTTGCGGATTGGTTATCCCGCATGCGGGCACATGCAGCATGTCGCTCACCCAGAATGAGATCGCCGCATTCATGGAACGCTTCGAGGCGGGAACGCTGTCTCGGGCCGAGTGGAACCATGCGGCACATTTGACGATTGCTCTCTGGTACGCACGGCAGACAACCGGTGACGAAGGGCTGGCGATCGTCCGGGAACGGATTCGGGCGTGCAACACCGCCGTGGGCATCCCCAATACCGACCAGGCGGGCTATCACGAGACCCTGACGAGACTGTTCTGGCAGGGGGTCTGCTCGCATCACAAACAACACGAAGCCGAGCCACTGGCATCGTCGCTGGAACGATTGCTGATGTCGCGGCTGGCCGATCGCAAGTGGGGGCTTGCGTTTTATAAGCGAGACACGCTGTACTCGAAGGCCGCTCGTCTCGATTGGGTCGAACCCGACCTGGTTCCGCCGGCGCGACTGACGGCGGCTATTGATAGGAGTCTCGGGTTTGCAGGAACAGCGCCTTCTTCTCCCCCGGCAGCGTGAAGTCGAAGCCGCAGCGGCGGAAGAACTCGTCGGTCGACGTGATCGCCATCACCTCGAACACGCGGCGTTCCCGTGCTCGTTGCAGACAGGCTTCCACGATCCGCCGGCCGATGCCATGTCCGCGCGATCCCTCGGCAACCGCCAGGCTGCGGATTTCTCCCAGCTTGCTCGAATAGATCTCCAAGGCGCCAAAGCCGACGATCTGTCCGTCTTGAATCGCGAGGAAGCCGTGCGTAATAAGGTCGTTCAGTTCGTCGAGGGTGCGCGGAAGGAGACGGCCCGACTCGACAAACGGATCCAGAAAGGCCTGCAGCGCGGGGACATCGACCGCGACCGCCTGGCGAATTTCGAGAGTGCTCGGGGAATCTGCTGCATCTGACATAACGTGAGAAGCCAATGAAACCAGAAGGAACGGGATTCGAGTCAGCCGGGATGGAACCAGGTTGTTATGTGGTCTGAGGCAGGATGGCATCCAAAAGGTTCGCGCCCCGGGTTCGCTCGGGTATCTGCCCCAGATTTCGATGAGCCACCAACTCGGCCACGATGCTGATCGCGATTTCCGGGACGGTTTGCGAACCGATGTCGTATCCCAGCGGGGCCTGCACTCGGCGCAACGCGCCCGCGGAGATGCCTTCTCGCAACAGGTCGTCAAAGATCAGCTTGATCTTGCGCTTGCTGCCGATCAGCCCGACGTAGCGGGCCGACGTTTCGGCGACATGAAACAGCGCCTCTTCGTCGTGGTTGTGGCCGCGCGTCACGATAATCACATACGTGTTGGAATCAATCGGCAGCCCTTGAAGGCCGGTCTCAATGTCCGCGACGATCAGCCGACCTGCCCAGGGAAACCGGTCGGGGTTGCAGTATTCCTCCCGGTCGTCGATCACCCAGACATCGAAGTCGACCTCGGCCGCCAATTTGGCCACACGCTGGCCGACGTGTCCGGCCCCCACGATGAGCAGTCGACAGCGCTGCAGCGAGGGCAAATACGAGATTCCACCAGCCACATAGGGGCGGGGACGTTCGGACAGCGGACGCAGGTGGGACGTCCAATGGGGCTGACTGTTGGCCTGCCGACGTTCGGCAATGACTTGCCCTTCGGCATTGAGCAGACACCGATCGCCGGCCGTTCCCAACCCGGTCTTTTCCGAATCAATCAGAATTGCTTCGGTCACTGGTCGATCGGCCAAAATTTCGGCGGCGTAACGGGAGAAATAGCTGGTGTCAGTGCCGGGGCGTAGCGGATCGACCAGCATTTTCATGCGGCCGCCGCAGATCAGGCCATCGTCCCATCCATAGTCGCTGTCGAGCTGAAACGACAGCAATTCGGTCGTGCCCTCGTTCAGAATGCCGAGTGCCCGGCGCTTCACCTCGGCTTCGACACAACCTCCGCCCAGTGTTCCGCGCTGGGAACCATCGGGGAAGACCAGCATCGAGGCTCCCGCTTTCTGCGGCGTCGATCCGCGCGTCTCGACCAGAGCCGTATAGCAGACCGGCTCGCCGGTTCGCAGAATCTGGTCGAGTTCAACGATCAGCGATTGTCGCATCGAGGTCAGTTCCAAAAACGGATTTCACAGAGGTTGTGTGAGAATCTCTCAGAGTGCTCGCAGCAGTTGCCAGGTGGCATCCAGTTCGCGAGCCAGCCCGGTCGACAACTCCGGTTTCTGCTCCCCCGGCAGGACGCCCCACGTGTACGTTTCGACTTCGAGATGCGGAGTATAGGGCAAGTTGCGAACGGCTTTCAGAGCCCGCCGCAAGTCGTCTCGCGTGGTGCCCAGTTCGCCCACGGTTTCGGCATCGACCGGCACATGAAAATGGATGCGCCAGTAATCGGCCGACTGAAACTCCTCGGGGGGATCAAGTGCCAGTTCGGGGGTTAGATCGACCACGTGACGGATGACGTCGCCATGCGGCTCGCGCGTCCAGGCGAACGTCTGATGCAGGTAACGGGGTTCGGCGAAGGTGGCGAGCTGACGGCGTGCGGCTTCGTTCCTTCCCGGATCGCGCAGTTCGAGAGCACAAGTGATGTGAACCTTATTGATGCGGATGCCGTCGGCTGCCAGTTGGCGAATCGACTGGTCGACGTCTTCAAACTCCACCGACTGATGGCAGATGTCGTAACAGACACCCAGGTGCTCTCGGACCGCTTCGCCCAGTCCCTGTTCGTCCGCTTCCTGGAACAGCCTCCGGAAGAAAGTCCGGACTTCTTCGGTGGTCTCCAGGACGCAGCAAGGTTCCGGTTCGATGGCCAGGCGAATGGTGCGGCCGGTCTCCCGCGCGAGAGCGGCGAGCTGCCGGGCCGTTGCCAGGAGTTGCTCAACACCCGTGTTCAGGAAGTCGGGGCGATCGGACAGTTCCTTGAAGCCCAATGGGACCGTGGAAATGCTGCCGTCGGCTCCTTCGGGAAGCAGCGCTGCCAGGACTCGCGCGCAGCCTAGCGTGTAGTCACGTCTCTCGGCGGTCGTCCAATCCGGAAGGTAAACCTGTTCCTTGACCCGATCCTGGTGAAAGTTTCCGTACGGAAACGCGTTGAGCGTGTAGCACGGCAGGTCTCGCCGGGCGAGTTCGGCGGCGAATTCGCGAATGCCGTCGGGAGACTCGTGCAGTTCGGCGATGACAGGAGCGGCGAGCCAGAGGCCCACGGCGAGGGGGCGGCCGAGTTTCCGCCGGGCGGCCAGGGCGTGGCTGTCGAGGCCCTGTAAGACTTCCGCGACCGTCTGGCCAGGGTGGACGTTGGTGCAATAGCTCAAGGGAAGAACGGGGGGCCAGTCCATGATGGGGCTCAGGGTGGGCGGAGTTGGCGGCGGGAAGTGGAAAGTCGGCGATTTCGGAGCGCGGAATTGTCCAGGCTTGTATGCCTCCCTCGATACCCCGATTATACTGCAAGTGGGAAACTGGGACCATGTTGGGAACACGGTTGGCGGTGGGTGACTGGTGATCCCCGATGGTTCTGAAGGGACGGCAATCGGCCTGGTCCCGCCAGTTTCTGCGCGGCAGACACTTTTTCGGCCTCCTGGTGTTCAAAGAACACGCCCGTTCGAGAGACTGTTTGTGACATCGACCGCGAGTCTTCCTGTTGAGCCGGCGGGAAGTGCCTACGAGCACGATCCCGACGTGCAACTGATGCTCCGCGCCAAAGAAGGCGACGAAGCCGCCTTCACGCAGCTTGTGGCGAACTACCAGGACCGGCTGGTCAATATTTTCTATCACCTGTTGCAGGACCAGGAAGCCGCGGAAGATCTGGCCCAGGACGTCTTTCTGCGCATCTATCGGGCGCGTCATGGTTACGAGCCGACCGCCCGGTTCGGGACGTGGCTCTTTCGAATTGCGAATAACCTGGCCAGCAACGTGCGGCGTTCCAAGGGCCGCCGTAAGGAAGTCCATTTCACCGGATCCGATACGTCCGCCGTGCCGGCGGGGCCGTCGGAGAGCATTGTCGTCGAAAAGTCGGCTCTGATGCCGAATCGACAGTTGGATAAGGAAGAAATGCGAGTGCTGGTGCAGCAGGCGATCGCCGGACTCAACGATCGTCAGAGGATGGCGGTCCTGCTGCACAAGTACGAAGACATGAGTTACCAGGACATTGGCGACGCGATGGAACTGTCGGCAACGGCGGTCAAATCGCTTTTGGCTCGAGCGCGCGAGAATCTGCGAGCCGTCCTGGAACCCTATATGCAGATGACGAAGAATTGACGGGAGGGCGGTTCGCCGCAGCCTGTCTGACGGGAAATGGCTGACCTCCAGAACACTCCCAACCAACTTGCCCCGACCGATCGGACGCAGGAACGCGGACGAGACTCCCGACGATTTACCGGACGTTGACCATGGCTCCCACCGCACGACTCTCCGCCGAGCAGCGCGACAATCTGGTCGCGTATCTCGACGGCGAACTGAGCGAAGCCGAGACGCGGCAGATCGATCATATTCTCGCGCAGAGCGAGGTGGCCCGGCACGAAGTCGAGGCGCTCGCCCGTAGTTGGGAATTGCTCGACGTCTTGCCCATGCAGAAGGCTTCGCCCGATTTTTCGCGAAATACGATTACGATCGCGCGGCAGGGCGAAGAGAGGATTCCGCTGACGGAGCAGCCCTGGTTCCGCTGGGTTCGTCTGAGCGGGGTTTGTCTGATCTGGGCGTCTGTTCTGGGGGGAGCAGCCTGGGGGGGATTTCTGCTCACCCGCCGGGCAATTCCGAATCGCGTCGAGCGCCTGCTCGACGACTACCCGGTGATCCAGCGCTACGAACAATACGAACAGATTGGCAGCCTCGAGTTTCTCAGGCAGCTCGATCGGGCGGGCGTCTTCAACACCGCATCAGAGGGGGCCAGGGAATGAACTGGTTTCAACGATGCTCGACCGAGAGAATTTCTCGCGCGGGTGCTTTCCTTCGCGGATGCTCGCGCGGCGAATTCTGGTTGCCGGCGTTCGCGATGGTCGCGGTGGTGCTGATTGGCGCCAATGATGTCGGACGAACAGCCGTGGAACGCCGGCAGGCCGAACTCGCCGCGCTGACCGAGCCCGAGCGCGCACAGGTTCTGCGGAATTTCGCGCGCTTCGAGAGCTTGCCCCCCGCGGAACGGCAGCGATTGCGCGACCTGGATGCCGCGGTTCGCGCGGAGCCGCGTCTGAACCAGTTGCTGGAGACTTACAGCAACTGGCTGAAGACCCTGACACCCGGGCAACTCAGCCGTCTGGAAGAGGCCACCGATCCCGTCGCGCGTGCCGCGCTGGTGGCCGATTTTCGGCAGAACCAGGCAAACCAGATGGATTCTCCTTTGCCGAACCTGGTCTTGCCGGGCAGTGGGGAGCGACCGCGCGGCGGGCCCCCTCGACTGAGCGAAAGCGAACTGCTCGCCTTCCTGCAACCTCTCGTCGAGCGATTGCCCCCGAACAGGCAGATCGAGATTTCACGCGACCGGCTTCTTGAAGATGCCGTCCGTGTCGTGGACGCGTCGATTACGAATACCCCGGGCGGGCTTGCCGCCTGGCCGCCACCGGACCTGGTGAACGAGATGATCGACGCGCTGCCCCCCCACATCCGAGCCAACATGCATTCGGATCAGCATCCGGAATTTCGCCGCATGGCTTGTTACGGCCAGACGCTGGCGTCCTTGTGGCGGTTGTGGGAAGCCGAGTTCGATCGGCTGCGGCCTGGGGACGAAGAGTTGCGCAAGTTCTTTGCCGGGCTCGATGCCGCCTCCCGCGAGGAGTTAAGCAACCTCGACCCATTTCGCTACCGGCGGGAACTGCTCACGCTGTACTTCAAGGAGCACCCCACGCCTGAAGTGGAGCGGCTGATGCAGATGCGGGAACGCACGGAATCCCTGCGCGGCGGTTTCATGCGGTTTTATGACCGACGACCTGGAGGGGGCGGCGGTCCCGGCTTCAATCGTCCCCCGGGAGATCGCGGCCGTCCAGATGGCGGATCACGCGGCCCCGAGTCGAGCGACCGGCCATTTCCGCCGAAGCCTGAGCGACCCCGCGATTAAAGTCCGTAGAGTCGCGCTGAAATCCGGTCCCGCGGCGGTCCACGGGAGATCGCCGCCGGTTCAATGCCCGCGGCCATTGTGCCGTGTCTGAGTGAACGTCAGTCGTTGGGCAGGGACTTCAGTCTTTTCGTTGGGATGGATTCTCTCTCTGAACGGGTGGCGACTCGCACTTCTGGCGACCCGCTGGGTCTTTTTTGCACTGTTGGCAGCCTCTCCAAGGGCCTGCGAATGGTAGCGCCTGCGCACGGATTGTGCCGCATCAATCAATAAGGCAACTGGTTACGACGAATCAACGAAATTCTCGGCCGCCAGTTTCCGCCTCAAGCCAGCTGTCAAACTTTGACGATTGTATCGATTGTATCGAGTTCCGCGCGGCAATTGCGCCTGACGGTTAAGTTCCCATCCGGTTGTGGTGGACTCTCCATGTTGATGCGAACGACTCTCGCGGTCTGGCGGCAAACCCGTTGGATCAGCGCGCCGCTGCTGATTGGTTCGCAGCTTTGTCTGCCTGTCCTGGCTGCCGATCCCCCTCCGCGCGGAGCCAGTTCCAAGAAAGGAACGACGACGGCCGGGGCTCAGACCGCGCCCGCGCCGATTCCCGAAAAGGCTAACATCCGCCTGAACTTCCTCTCGTCGAGTTGGGAGAAAGTCTTCAAGGAAGTGGCCGCGGAAGCGGGGCTGCAACTGGTGGTGCATGCCCTTCCAGAAGGGCGTTTCAGCCGTCGCGACTTCAAAAAACACACCCTCGACGAAGCGGTGCAGATTCTCAACCGCGAGCTGGAACCCAAAGGATTCAAGGTTCTGGCGAACGACGGTTTTCTGACCGTGGTTTCGATGCGGCAGGCACGGGCCGACTATCGCCGTCCGTTGTACCCCGAAGAAAACCAGCCGGTGGCCGGAACGACGCCCACGGTCGACCAGGTCACGGGACGTCAGCCCGAGCGGCAATTCGACTCGATCACGGACCGGGTGCGGCAGATGCAGGCGGCGCAGGCGGATGAGCGAGTTTCAACGCGTCCCCGGTCGATGCAGCAAACGGCTTCGCCCTCGCGTCCGATTGTTCAGACAAACTATGAGCAGCCGGCGGAAACCGACTCCTTTGCCGATGACCCGCCGGCGGCCCCCCGGCCGGCCGGTCCGCCAGTCTCGGTGGTCGCCAATGTGAAGCAGCGGACCGCGCGGGATGTCGCCCGTCAGGTTCGTTCGGCGTTCACCAACCGCAATCGACTCTTGTCGACGGGCCCCAAGGGTTTCCCGGCCTACGAAGTTCTGGAAATCAATCAGGGAGGCAAAGCCTCGGACACGGTCTGGTTCACGGTTGAACTGGACATGGCCCGGAACCAGATCTGGTTTCATGGGCCAGAAGCAGTGGTCAACAGCCTCGTTGATCTGGCGACCTCGCTCGATGTTCCGGAAGAAGGAACGGGAACAACGCGGCTTGTCGCGGGAGAGCCGGGTCTGGCCAATGTCGCCGACAAACTGCAACCCGTGCTGGCTCGAATGGTCACTGCTCGGCGCCAGCTTCCGGGCGACGCCGCGGACGCACCGGCAGAACCGCCGCAACCTCCCCAGCCCGCGACTCCCGCAGCGCCAGCCGACGCGCCGGCCGCGGTGGCCATCGAGGCTCCGTCCAACAACGACCTGATGTCGCTGATCGAAAGCATGAAGGGGGACGTCAACATCGAGGCGATGGACGACCTCGACCTGATTATTCTGCGCGGGAACGAACGCGACATTGAAAGCGTGATGACGGTGATTCGCGCAATCGAGCGGATGGCGCTCGGCGCGACTCCGGAAATTCGCCTGCATCTGTTGCAGCATGTCGATTCCGAGTCGCTCGCGGTCCTGTTGACCGATGTTTACGAACGCATGGGGAACCTGCGAAATCGCCCGACGGGGCAGCAGTCGTCCCCGCGCTCCGTGAATGTCGTGGCGGTTGGCAAGCCGAATGCCATTCTCATCCTCGCGCCCGGTTCCATGGTGGAGTCGGTGGTCGAACTCGTCGAGGAACTCGACAAACCAGTCGATCCCCGGTCGGAAGTGCAGGTCTTCCCGCTCAAACATGCGGTCGCGGCCGACGTGGTGACCATGCTCGACCAGTTCTATCAGAACCGGACGGCCCTGGAATCGCAGATTGTCGCCGTCGCGGATGCCCGGTCGAACTCGATCATCGTGCAGGCACGGCCGCTGGAACTGACGGAAGTCGTCCAGCTCATTCGCAAGATCGACAAGGACGAAGCCGCCGCGGTGGCTCAGGTCAAGGTGATTCCGCTGAAGAATGCCGTCGCTGAGGAACTCGCGACGTTCCTGACAACGGCGATTCAGAGCGTCCTGAACCCGGCTCAAACTCAGGGACAGGGTGGGCAGGGTTTCACGGGCGGGGTTGGCGGCCAGACCCAGCAGCGGACGCCGAAGTCGATGGTCCTCGAATTCCTGAATTCCGGACAGCGGGCCGAACGCCTCGTGCGATCGGGATTGCTCTCCGACATCCGCATCAATGCCGATGTGCGCACCAACAGCCTGATGGTGACCGCTTCAGCGCAGTCGTTGCCGCTGATCGAGGAACTGGTTCGCGTGCTGGATCAGCCGAGCGCGACGATCGCGGAGATCAAGGTCTTTACTCTGCGTAACGCGGACGCGACAGCGGCGGTGGAACTGCTGCAAGGGCTCTTTTCGAACGATGACGCCAATCAGTCGCAGCTTGGCGTCGCGCTGGTGGGAGCCGAGAACGCCAACAGCAGCCTGGTTCCTTTGCGGTTCTCCACCGATATCCGGACCAACAGCGTCGTGGCGATCGGCGGGGGAGCCTCGTTACAGATCGTCGAGGCGATCCTGCTGCGGCTGGATGAGAGCGATCTTCGGAATCGCCAGAACGTGGTCATTAAGCTGCGAAACAGCCCCGCCGCCGACGTCGCCACCGCCGTCAACCAATTCCTTCAAGGACAGCGCGACCTGCTGCAGATCGATCCCAATCGCATCAGCACCAGCGAACTGCTGGAACAGGAAGTGATCGTCACGGCGGAAACGGTGAGCAACAGCCTGCTCATTTCGGCGACGCCGCGGTACTTCGAGGATATCCGCAAGCTGATCGCGGAACTCGATCGCGAGCCGGCTCAGGTCATCATTCAGGCTCTGCTGGTGGAAGTGCAACTGGATAACAACGACGAGTTTGGCGTCGAACTTGGCTTTCAGGACTCGGTGTTCTTCGACCGCAGCATCGTTCCAGCCGACGGCCTGGTGACGATTTCGGAGACGACCACCGCCCCCAACGGCGTGCAGACGACCACCCAGCGAATCATTTCGCAGTCGGGCAATCCCGGTTTCCTGTTCAATTCCGGACAGGGTCTCGGAAACAACATTTCCGCCAATCCCAGCAAAGTGGGGACGCAGGGCCTGAGCAACTTCGCCGTCGGCCGGGTTAATAACGACCTGGGCTATGGGGGACTGGTGCTCTCGGCCGGGAGCGAGTCGGTCAGCGTGTTGATTCGCGCTCTCGCTGCCCGCCGCAACGTGCAGGTTCTGTCGCGGCCGCAGATTCTAGCTCTCGACAATCAGACAGCCGAAATCCAGGTCGGTCAGCAGGTGCCCATCGTTGACGGCGTGAACATTTCGGCCCAGGGCCTGGCGAATCCGAACATCGTGCAGGACCAGGCAGGGATTATTCTGAACGTCACGCCCCGGATCAGTCCCGAGGGAATGGTCGTGATGGAACTGCTCGCCGAGAAGTCGGCCTTCAATGGCGACGGCGTGCCGATCTTCACCGACGGCACCAACGGCAACGTGATCACGTCGCCGATCAAGGATCTGTCCGCCGCTCGAACGACGGTCAAGGTTCCCGACGGGCAGACGATCGTCGTCGGCGGGATGATTACCAAGACCGACGAGACGATCGAGCGAAAAGTTCCGTGGCTGGGGGATATTCCCATCATCGGGCTCGCCTTCCGATACGACTCGTTCAGCACGAGGCGGACCGAGCTGTTGATCTTCCTCACGCCGCGGATCATCGAAGGCAACGAGAAGGCCGAGTTCGTCAAGCAGGTGGAAGCCGAGCGGATGCACTTCTACCTGAAGGACGCTGAGGACATTCACGGCCCGCTGTTCGGCGTGTCGCCCGAAGAGGTGCCCTACGAATTGCAGCCAACGCCGCTCGACCAACTGCCACTCCAGGGTCCGATGCTCGATGGAACAATCCCTCCGACGCCGGCCGACGATCTGATGATTGACGAAGCGGCGGTCCCCACCACGCAAATGCCCGGTCTGGATGAAACGTACTATGACCTTCGCCGCGGCGTGCAGCCGGCGTATGCCGAAGTCGAGCAGATGGCCAGTCCGTCGAGGAGCCAGAAATGATTCGCTTCCAAATGCCGCTGATCGTCGGATTGTTGGCCATGGGGCTGGCGGGCTGCGCCGGGTTGGACCTTTCCCGGATGTCCCTGGCCAAGAAGCCGGAATACCGTACCGTGGATGCCCGGCATCCGGTCGTGGAGGTTATGTGCCTGTGGGAACCGGGAGAAGGTCGCGACACCCAGGGTCTGCCGACGCGTGGCTTCGCGGGGCAGGTTCTGTTCTTCGGAATGGGCGTGGCCGAACCCATGAAGGTCAATGGAGACGTGAAGGTTTATGTCTTTGATGACCACGGGACCGAGGAAGAGCGCAAGAAACCGATTCACATTTTCGAGTTTCCCGCGGATGTCTGGAATACGTACTTCCGCGTGGGAAATGTCGGCGCTTCGTACCAGATCTTCATTCCCTATACGCGGCCGGGATCGAATCTGGCCAACTGTTCGCTACGGCTCCGCTATTCCGATACGGTCAGCGGAGCGCTCTACTCGAAATCCGCGACGTTGACGTTGCCCGGAACGAAGTCGGGCGACGGCTCTTTGACGCGCGCGACGCCCCGCTCCGCCCACGACTCGCTGGCCTCCTCGGGCATCCAGCAGGCCTCGTACGAGGTTCCCCAGGGCGAACCCGCTCGCGGCACTCCGCTGGGCAAGAGCCTGACCATGCCCGTCCCCAGCCGGCAGTCGTCGCCATCGCTGACCGACCTGGAGAGCGCTTTCGACCGAGCCCTTGCCGAACCCGAGTAAACGGCCAACGGGAGGCCGTCAATCGCGCGGGTTGACGTTCTTGCCCGCCAGGGGACGGCTGATGAGCATCTTCAACCGCGAGTTCTCGCTCACGAGCGTCTGTTGACGAATGTCGTCCTCGGTGAACCGAGCGAGCAGAATTTCTCCGTCGGTGGCCCGGTTCCGGTCGTACGAGATGAAGATCGTTCCGTCGGGGCTCTGGAAACCATCGGGATAGGAAATCCCCTTCCGCTCATCGAGGACCAGACCGCCCGACCAGGTCTGGCCATCATCGTCCGACAACCACGCGCTGAGCTGGACGCGACCCTGATGGGCATCGATCCGGTCGCCGTGTTTGACGAGCAACAGGCGGCCCGACGCCAGGCGGCGGACATGGAATCGCGCGTTGGGGTTGCGGATCGGCGAGTCGACGGGCGCGGACCAGGTTCTGCCTCCATCCGTCGACGTCGATTCCATGAGCCCCTTCGCGGTCCGCGCGAGCATCCACAACGATCCATCGCGCCGCTCGACGATCATGTGCTCGTGCCAGTCGGGATTGGGAAAGACGGCCATCCCGCGCCGTTCCCAGGTTTCGCCCTTGTCGGCGGAAACAAACACATTGGCGCCGCGTAACGGATCAAGTTCAGCAAAACAGCCCTGAAAGGGACCAAACCCACCCCGCTGATCGAGCGAAATCGGCAGCATCCATTCTCCGCTGGCCAGCACGGTCGGCTTGTTCAACGTGACGCCATGCCAGATCCTTCGCGGCTGCGACCACAGTGGGGCATCGTCATCGGGGTTCTCGCAAATGCTCGCCCAGACGCCCGCCCGGCCATCGAACATGTCCATCGACTGGTCGAAGATCAGCCAGAGTCGTCCCAGCGGATCGGTCCACAGATTGCCGACGAGAGTGCTGCGGGGGCGGGGGAGGGAGGCATCGTGCGTATCGATGACCAGTCTCGGATCGGACCAATGCTCTCCGTGGTCATCGCTGGTGGCCAGCACGAAAAAGGCGTCCGGGCTGTCTCCTCCGGCGACCCAGCAGGCCCACAACCGCCCGCCCGGAGTTCGCGCGATGCCGATGGTCATACCGTAGTCGAGGCGGTCGTACCCATAGTTGGGCAGGGGGGAGGTGTTGAGCTTCGGCGTCTCGAGGGCGTGGTCGGCGATGCGTTCCCACTTCGCGATTTCGTCCGGCGATCGCGGCGGGGATTTCGAAGGCTGCTGGCCGATCGACTGCGATGGACCGAGCAACCAGCCGGCAAGCAGGACCGTCACGAACGAGCGTTTCAATGTCATGATGGCAGTTTCCTGGTGAGTTGCTCGGGACTTTCCGAAACTGTAGCTGGCGACGGGGCGGACGTAAAATCCGCTACGACCGACAAGGTAGAGGCCGCAAAGGGGCAAGTCTCGCGCGCAATCGAGTCCAGCCGGTCGGTCTGGGGTTCACGTAAATACCTATTGCGATGCGGAGGAATACGGTCCATGACGAAAAAGACGGGGCGAATTCGTCTCATTCCGGATTGCCTGCCGTCGCGATCAGCCGTAGTGTGAGTGTGGTTTTAGTTCGGTCCCCGAGTCTCCGCGAGGAGGGAGGATCATGTCAGAGCGGGCCAGCTTTGAATGCCAGACGCTTGACGGCGATGTCCTGACGTTGCGTTTGATTGGCGACCTGGATGCCACGGCAGCCCCGGAATTCCAGCGTCATCTGCAAATGTGCCGGGCAGCGGATTACAACGAAATTCTGATCGACTGCCGCGATCTGCGGTACATCAGTAGCCTGGGCCTGGGTGCGTTCGTCGCGCTGCATTCGCGTGTTTGCCAGCACGGCGGCGTGGTCAAGCTCGCCGGCCTGCAGGAACAGGTTGGCGAGGTGTTCCGCACGACACGCCTCGACAGTCTCTTCCTGGTCTATCCCGATGTGGAGTCCGCGCGCCTGCTTCCGTCGGCGACAGCCTGATTCGCGCGAGCGATTCTCGCGGGACGCGTCGAGAACGTGACATTTGCCCGGCCGGCGACGGCTTTCGGGTTGCCGATGATCGGCAAAATCCGAGAATGGCGGGTTCGCGAGCGAACGTGCTCGCGGAAATTCCCGCGATCGGTTCGGGTTGGCGATGACGCATAGCACACGAAGTTCACCCCAGCCCGAGAATCGTTTTCGCTGGGGCTCGGACAGGCGTCTGGCCAGCGCGGCCGTCTGGCTGATCGCGATTCTCACGGCCCTGCATCCCATCGGGGCAGATGGCCTGTGGTGGGAGCTCAGCAAAGGCCGCGCTGTCGTCGCGGGAAGCTGGCAGCCAACGAGCGACCTTCTGGCCGGCACGACAGGCACCGAAGCCGACTGGTTCAGCGGAGTTCCGGCTTACCTGATCGCCTCGATGTTGGGCACTGGGGCGCTGATGGCCGCCAAACTGTTTATCGCGTTGGGCGTGGCTCGCTTTCTCCTGAAGCGCGGCCTGTCGCGCGGCGATGCCGACCCTTGGGGAGTCGCGGGCCTCGTCGCGATGGCGCTGGTCGGCAGCCATGCGGCCTGGGAACCCGTTCCGCTGTTGTGGGATGCCCTGGGGCTGGTCCTGCTCTTTCGCGCCCTTGAGTCGCTCCCGGAGACGTTGGATCGTCGGAGTCTTGTGATTCCCGCCGTCCTGCTGGCGGTCTGGGCGAATCTCGGCCCGCGTTTCATCGTGGGAGCCGTTCTCTCGATCGGGCTACTTGCCCGGCGGCGAAACTGGAAAGCCCTGGCAATCGGAAGTCTGGTCTTTCTGGCCAGCGGCAGCCTGACACCGGCGGGAATCCGGGGCTGGGTCGATTCGGCCGTGGTGACGTTCCCTCAACTCGTGGAACGGACCGCCATTCTCCGGCTGGCTGGCTGGCAGCCCTGGTGGGACGCCCCGCTCTCCGCCGAGGCGATCGCAATCGTCCTCTTCACGTTGGTGGGACTCTGGCGGATCGGCCGGGAAACAGTGACCGGGTACGCAATCATGCCGATTTGTGCCGCTCACGTTCTGGCGGCTGCCTCATCGGAGAATGGACCCCTGGCGGTGCTGCTGTTGGTGCTGGACCTGACGTCGCCGCTGATCGGCACGGTGTCCCCCATCGCAAGGAGCGTCGATGTCGCGCGTCCCGTTCGTCGCTGGCGAGGGTTGCCGGGGAAAGTGGCCGCCGTGCTGGCCCTGCTGATCGCGATCCGCCCCTGGAGCCAGACGTCCGCCGGAATGGGGTGGGGAATCGATCCACGAATTGATCCGACGGCATTCGCGGCGTCGGTCGCCGAAACGCAACTCGCGGGAACGGCTCATTGCGTCGGTTCGCGGGAAGCGGGCCTGGTGGCGTGGCTGGGGCCGCCAAGGCTTCAGCCATTTGACACTCCGACCTCGGCATTGCTCCATCACCGCCTCGAGCAACATGTTCTTTTGACGCAGGATCTGTCTCGGGAGTGGCGGCTGCCCCGCCGCCGCGTGAATGGCGACTGGGGAGGCTGGTCGGAGCCGGCACGCGACTGGGGACTCACGGCGCTGGTGATTCCGAGCGAGCGAGTCGATGTGATCGCGGCTCTGGAACCGACGGTCTGGAAGCCGTTGTCACTCAATGCGGTCAGCTTGGTTTATGGCAAGGCGGGTGATCCGGCCAGCGCGCGACAGATCGTGCAGACACTGTCGCTGCGCGGATTTGTCGACCTGGGGAGTTGGACCTACGACCCTGCGAGCGAAGTTGGCGCCGAGACCTGGGAATTGGCATCCCATCGTTCCATGCTGCGCGGAGGCCTGAGGCTGGCCGGTGTCTTTCGCGCGATGGATCTGAACTTCGCCGCGCTCAAGGTTCTGGGGGCCCTCTCCGCTTTCGATGTCGAACAGGTGCGACAAGAGTTCGCGAGTAACCAGGCGGCGCTGGGGTATCGAGAGCGAAAACTTTGCGGCCGGGGAAGTCTTCTTCGATTCCACGCGGCTCGAATGGCCGATCCGGTGAGATTCTCATCCGATGAACTTGAGAAGATACTCAATTGGGGAACAGAGTCTGCGACCGCGGTCGATCCTGCATTCCTGACGGGGGTCGCCGCGTATCTCGCGGGACATCGCGAGGAAGCGATCGCGGCATTTCGGAAGAGTCCCAACCGGCCGGAAGCAGGTTTCGCCGAGGCCATGATGAATCTGGAAGGGGGCAATCCCAGGTCGGCAGGAGAACGGCTTCGCCAGCTATGCGACGAATTCCCGGAGCATCACTTGGCGCGCGTCGCCACCGCGATTGCCGACACTCTCGCGGACTGAAGGACGGAAAAAGTGGCTCCTTCGGAGCCGGCGTCGTGATTTTGAAGGATCAATTGACGTTCGTCCTCGTGTCTGGGCATGATTCAAGTCGAATCTTGTCAGATTCTTGACAATTCACTTGTGATACGAAGTAGAAACGACGTGGGGATCGTGCCCCGACGTGAAATTGAAACATGAGTCGCACTGGAAGTTCCAGGTGGTGGGTTGCCGGTCATTGATTGTCGTCGATTCAGAATCAATGTCCGCCGGCGGCCGGACGTGGAGAACTGGCTTTCTAACAACTCGGGAGTTGCAACGTGAAAGTATTGTCTACCTTGTGTCTGCTGCTGGCTGCCGTCATTTCGCTGGGAATGGTCGGCTGCGGTAAATCCAACCCCAACGCAAATGTTCCGCCAGAGAAGGTCGCGCCAGCCCCGGAAGAGTTGGGGAGTGATCCCGAGTACGCCAAGCAGTTTGGCGGGAAGAAATAGTAGGGCGCCCCTTTCAATCCGCGAACCGAACCAGAGGCTTCAAAACCGGCAAGGTCCGGAAGTTCGAGGGCGGGTTCTGTTTTTTTGTTCATTGATTTTGTTTCGGCATCTGACGCATCATCCTGACGGAATTGGGGATAATTCAATCTGGATTCCCCCGGACCGCACCGTTATTCTGTGACAATTGCATCAAAACTTGTCGAAATATCCTTTGGCATCGTTCCAGAGGCCGTGAGTTCACGTCGTGGCGCCCCGATCATCGGGCGTTCTTATTTACCGTTCTTGGTTCGCCTATTTTGGAGTTGCATCATGAACCGTCGCCCAGGTTTTCAAAGAAGTCGTGGTCACGGCTTCACCTTGATCGAACTGCTGGTCGTGATCGCGATTATCGCGATTCTGATCGCTTTGCTGCTGCCCGCCGTGCAGCAGGCGCGTGAAGCGGCTCGTCGGACGCAGTGCCGCAACAATCTCAAGCAGATTGGCCTGGCCCTGCACAACTATGCGGACACGCACAGCGTCCTGCCGCCCTACAAGACATGGAATAACGGTACCGATTGTTTTGGCGGCCCCGACGGCTGGACCAATCAAGGCGGTTACAGCTGGCGCGTGATGATTCTGCCATTCATCGATCAGGCACCCGCCTACAACCAGATTGACTTTGTCAATCACCATTCGCAGGCGACCTGTCCCGGTTCGACGAACTCGTGGGGCACGATCAACAGAACGCCGCTTGCTGCTTATATTTGCCCGTCGGACGAAACGCCAGCCGTCAGCGGATCGAACGCTGGCACCAATTACGATGGAGTCGTATCGGCAAGCTCGTTGGCGAAGCTCAGCGCGACCACGGCATCGGGAGCCATCCCGTCGCAGCGGTTGAAGGCAGTGTTTCAGATGGACAACGTCGGCGCGACCAAGGTCACGCTGTCGGACATCAAGGATGGAACGAGTAACACGATTGCGGTTGCCGAAGTCTACCGCGGTCGAGTCACTGCGATTCGCGGCAGCGGCACTTGGGGCCTCCAGAATGGCCGCTGCAGCCGCTGGATGGTCGAAGGTTCGTGCGGTGTCACGGGGACTCTTGGACGTAGCGGCACGCCCGCTCCCGCTCTTGACTACCACACGAGCAACGGGAATCCCGGTGGCCTGTTGCAGTTCGGTGTCCCCGCTGGCACGATCATCACCGGTGATGGCGGGCCCAACGACAAGCGAGCCGACCAGTCTTCCTGGAACGGCGAAAACGACGAAGGCGTCCATGACGGTTTCCGCCCAGCATCGAGCGCCCATACGGGCGGCGCGCATGTGCTGATGTCGGACGGAGCGGTTAAGTTCGCGTCGGACAACGTCGACTCAAACGTCTGGAATGCGGCCCACTCCCGAGCGGGCGGCGAAGTTCAGAGCGAGTTCTAGAAAAGCCAATTCGAGTCGCTTCGGATTCAGACCGGGCACGCTCTGAGACATCAGAGCGTGCCTTTTTGTTTCGTGGGCCGGTCCATGGCGAGCAAGCAACTTTTCACGATCGGGCTGCTGGTCCTGCTGGCCGCGGGACTGGTCTGGCTGGCGATCGCGATCGTCCGTCCGGGAGGGGTTGGCTCGTCATCCGCGTCGGTGAGCGAGATTCGAGATGTGGCTGGTTTCGCCGGGGCGGCGGCCTGTCGCGACTGCCATGGCGAGATCACCGAAAAGTACGAGACCAGCGGCCATGCTCGCACCTTCGAGCTCACCTCCCGCTCGGAGTTCGTTCAAAGGCTGCGTGACGCGACGTTCCACGACAAACTCCGCGACAGGACGTTCCGCTACCACGTTGACGCGGATGGGGTGGCGGTCTCGTTACCCGATGTGTTCGGCGACGAGCGCTTTCCGCTGACGTACGCCTTGGGGTCCGGAACGCACGCGGTGACGTTTCTGACGCTGTTGCCCCATCGCGATGGCGGTACGATCGGCCTGGAGCACCGAGTCACGTATTACCGCGACACGGACAAACTCGACCTGACCGTGGGACACCCCTACCTTCCGGAACCGATCGAAGACGCGGAACAGTTCGGGAAGATCGTGGATGGCAAGTCGCTCGCGCGGTGTATCGGCTGTCATACGACGCACGCGATGATCCGTAACCACGAAGTGACCGAACTGATTCCTCATGTCGGTTGTGAAAGCTGCCATGGCCCGGCCGCCAACCACGCGCGGGCGAAACTCGCCGATCGAGCCGGACCCGACGTGAACGTCCAACATCGGTGGCCGAAGGCGATCGACGAGATCCGGATGTGCGGCGAATGCCATCGCCTGCCGGAATCGCTCAAGCCGAGCGAATTGACTCGCGATTCGCCGGTCCTGCCCCGCTTCCAACCAGCCGGGCTGCTGCAAAGCCGGTGCTTCACGGAATCCAACGGTGCGATGCGATGCACGACATGCCATGATCCGCATGAAACCGTGTCGCACGACGTGGTCCATTACGAGCAGATCTGTCTCGACTGCCATGGACCTGGCCGAACGACCTGTCCGAAGGAAACCAGCCGCTGTATCGACTGTCACCTGCCAAAGGTCTCCTTCGAGGGAGTGGCGGGCTTTCACGATCACTGGATTCGGATTCGCGACCAATCCGATCCGCCCGCGATGACTTCCGACGGTCAATCGCGGTGAGGCCGGTCGTCACGGTGCGGTCGTCGAACTGTCTTCGTCCGCGCGTCGCGACTTGGCGATCTGGTCTTGGGCGGCCTCGTAAAGTCGTTTCGCTTCCTCACGCTCGCCGGCCGAAGCCGCTGCCCTGGCGAGGGCTCCCAGATAGCGGACCGTTTCGCGATGCTGGTCTTCGATCTCGCGCAGACGGTCATACGCTTGGCGCGGCTGGCGTTCGAACAGCAAGAGGTCGGCTTCCAGAATTCGGCAATCGACATCGTTGGGTTGGAGAGCGAGAGCCCGGTCGAGAAGCTGTCGCGATCGCGGGAAGTCACCACGGTCGCGGGCGACCAGGGCCTGAATGCGCAGGGCGGCAACATCGTCCGGTTTACGTGCGAGACACCAACCGGCCTCGGTATCTGCCTGGTCGAGATGACCGGTTCGCTGGCACGCGTACGCGAGATTCAAATGGACGTCGTACGCGTCGGGATCGAGCGCGAGCGCCGTTTGGAGAGGCTCGATCATCGCGGGATAGTCGTGCCGCTCATCATGAATGTCGGCGATCAAGACAAACGTCCGCGGCCGGTCGGGAGACAGCCTCGCGGCGGCGAGCGCGTGCGGCAGGGCGCCGTCGGGATTTCCCAGGTTGAACTCGGTTTCCGCGAGCGACAATTGGCCGCCGAAGTTATCGGGTTCACGAGCAACAAACTCCCGCAGAACCGTTCGTGCCGACTCATAACGATTCGCCAGCATGTGGATGATCGCCATCTGCTGAAGTGCCGCGGTTCGTTCGGGGACGGAAGCCGGAATCTTTTCAAGAAGCGAAATCGCTTCATCTGGAGCGTCCGATCGCAGGAGTTCCCCCAGCCGCAGGCGCGTGGCGGCCGATTGCGGGTTGGCCGCGAGCCGCGCTCGGAGCGAGTCGATTTCCGTTTCGTCATGCCGGTTGGCAGACGAGTTTCCATGACGCCGATCCGGATCGGCCGAGTCGCCGCACCCGCTCGCCAGCAGTGGCAGAATCAGACCAAACAGCCATGCCATGCCGTGAAACAATCGCCGGCACGCATGATTCTTGCCATGGGGCAGCCAATCAATCCGCACGGCCGGTCCCTTCCCGCAGGACATGGTCCTCTCCCGCCGCGAGGGCTGCCCACGATTCTGTCATGCCCGACGGCCAGCGAACTTGAATGGAATCGACTTGGTTCGCGGTCCCGAGCGCGATGCTCACCCGGCGAAAGTCGCTCGACAGGTAGCCTTGGCTTCCCTGGCAAAACTGCACGCACGAGCGGTCACCAATCTTGGATACGACGCGCGCTCCGACTGCGTCGCGGTTGCTGGTTCGCCCGACGAAGTGGAAAGTGGCGCGATTGCCCGTCGCTGCCGTCTCGTTTCGCAAGAGCGCGAGGCGATCGTTCAAATGCAAGACAGCCAGATCGGGCCTCCCATCCTTGTTGAAGTCGGCCACCGCCGAGGAACGACCGACTCTGGGTTGCTGAAAGTAGGGACCGCACGATGCGGAGATGTCCTCGAAGCGACGGCCTTCAATGTTGTGGTAGAACTGCTGCAATTGCGCGAACGGCGACTTGCGATCGAGTTCGGGAGGGTACGACTGCACGTGGCCGTTGGCGACGAAGATGTCGAGCGCGCCGTCGTTGTCGGCATCGAACAGCGACGTTCCAAAACCAAGCCGCTGCTTGCTGGGGGCCGCCAACCCAAATTCAGCCGTCACGTCCGTGAAGGCCAGGCGGTCGTTGCGATAAAAAGTGTTCGTCTCGTTGAAGTAGTTCGTCACGAACAGGTCCACGAGGCCGTCTCGATCGATGTCTCCCGAGACAACTCCCATGCCCGCCTCGGCGACGCCGAATCCGTTCACGGCGACTCCCATGAGAAGCGCGTCGTCGACAAAGGCTCCCTTTCCGTCGTTGACCCATAACTGGTTGTTGACCGTGTCGTTGGCT
This sequence comes from Planctomycetaceae bacterium, assembly GCA_019636285.1. Classification (GTDB taxonomy): domain Bacteria; phylum Planctomycetota; class Planctomycetia; order Planctomycetales; family Planctomycetaceae; genus JAHBXV01. The sequence continues at coordinate 17,140 of JAHBXV010000011.1, read as the reverse complement.
ATGTAAAAGTCGGTGTCGCCGTCGTCGTCGAAGTCGCACAAGACGACTCCCAGGCCGGCACGTGGCGTTTCCGCGAGGATTCCCGATTCCTGGCTGACATCGGAAAAGGTGCCGTCGCCATTGTTGCGCAGCAGTTGATCGTGTTCGTGTTGCTGATACCGGGGATGGCAACCGCCGGGATAGCGCTTCCCCAGTTCCTGATGACTGCAAAGCGGATAGTTCTCCGGATCGAGCTTCAGGTAGTTCGTCACATACAAATCAAGGTCGCCGTCAGCATCGATGTCGGCCCACGTGCAGCTCGCGCCAAATCGCGGGTCGGCGAGGATCGGCTGATCGTCCACTTGCGAAAACGTCCCGTCGCCGTTGTTGTGGTACATGCTGTTGGGGCCGTAGGCCGAAACAAAGAGATCGGCAAACCCGTCGTTGTCGAAGTCGCCCACGGCGACACCCATGGAATACTCAAAGTCCTGAAGACCGGCCGGCACGGCGACCGACGTGAACTGCCCCTGGCGGTTGCGAAAGAGTTGGTCGCTGTGGGCAGGATCCGTGGCCTTTGTTCGCGGAAAGGCGGCCCCTTGGGCGGCGTACAGATCGGGCCAGCCGTCGCCATCGTAGTCGAGCCAACCGACGCCCGACCCCATGAAAAGATGGAGGTGCCGTTCGGGAGTCAGCGGTGAGTGATGTCGAAAGTCGAGTCCGACATCAGCGGCGGCGTCGACGAAGCGAATTTCGTCGGCCGACAGTCCGTCATGTTGGGGCTCGCCAAAGAGCGTGATGAACGGGATCGCCAATATCGCGAGCGTCCGGAATCGCGGGGGCCTCTTTAGGGGCGGAGTCGTCATACCGTCGCTCATCGATCAGCCGGTCTATCGTCGGGGTTCGAAGTCGGATTCCAGGATCGTATCACGACCTTCAATGACCGTGATCAGGCGATCGGCCGGAATATCGCGAAATTCCTGCCAGTCCCCGCGCGGCCAGCGAATGCGGAGCGATTCGATCTTTGTGTCGGCCCCCAGTCCAATGGTGAGAACATCCCCATGCGTCGAAAGGTAACCCCCCGCCCGGGATGAAAGATGGATCTGGGGGCCGGACGCTGAAGTTACTTCGATGAGGGCATCTTCGACCGAACGCGAGGCTGTTGTTCCCACGAGTCGCAATTGCACGCGGTGCCCGGGCGAGACCGAGCGATTGAGCAGGACAATCGCGGGCGAATCGATCAGGCTGACAACGAGATCGTCGAGTCCGTCGCGGTCGAGATCGACCCGGCTGGCTCCGCGGGCATTCCACGAGTACTCAAACCATGGTCCCGCGCGGCTCACTTCGGTCAGGCCCTGTTCGCTTCCCCGGAGGAGAATGGCGCGCTGCCGCAGCTCTTCACCTGGCATTTCGGTGACGTGACCGTTCGCCACGAACAGATCGAGAAAGCGGTCGCAATTGGCATCGAAGGCAATGGCCGACCAGCCGACCAGGGCGCGGCTGCTGCGGTCGATCAGCGTTCCCTGCGAGTCATCCGTAAAGACCAGATTGCCGACCTGCCGGAACAGAGCATTTGACTCCCGCGAGAAATTGGTCGTGAAGAGGTCGAACTGGCCGTTGCGGTCGAAGTCGGCGCAGGCCGCTCCCATCGATCCCATCGATTCTCCCTGGCCGTTGAAGGCGACTCCGCTCGCCAGTGCGATCTCCTCATAGGTCCAGGGGGCGGTCTGCCGAAACAGGAGATTCCGGTCGCCATCGTTCGCCACGAAAATCTCCGGAACCCCATCACCATCGAGATCGGGCGTGAGAACGCCGAGACCGTATTCGCGGTACTGGGCGATCCCCGATGATTCCGAGCGATCGGCGAATGTGCCGTCGCCGAGATTTTCCAGCAGCAGATCGCTGACCGGACCGTAGGAGTGCGGGTTGCAGTGAATTCGTACTCCCTTGACCTCGCAGAACGGTGTCGGCAGGGTGCGCGGGCTGTCGGCATAACAGGTGATGTAGACATCAAGATCGCCGTCCAGGTCCAGGTCCGACCAGGCGGCCGAGGCGCACCACTTGTCGCCGACGAGATCGCGCAGATCCTCGGCTTCCTGGAAGGTGCCGTCGCCCGCGTTCAGATACAGGCGGCTTTGCTGGTAACCGGTGAGCAGAATGTCGTCGAAGCCATCGTTATTCACATCGGCGACGGCGCAACCATGACCATATCCAGTCCAGTCGATGCGGGTGTGCGCCGTGACCGGACGAAACTGATCGGGAGCCCGGCAGCGCAGGACCGTCACGCGCGACGTTCGGTTCGTGGGCCAATTGATCGGGTCGCCCCCGTCGATCAGGACGATGTCGGGCCAACTATCGCGATCAAAATCGATCGCGCCGACTCCTCCGCCGAGCGTTTCCGCCAGGTGAAATCGACCTTCGGGGCCGTTGTCGTAGACGCATGCAGTTTCCGAGGGCGTGATGCCTACGAATTGCAGGTCGTTCTTGGCGAATTCGGGGAACGATTCCTTCGATTCGGTTGCCAACGGCTCGGGGCGGATCCCGAGATCGGCGATTAGTTCGCGGTCGGCCTGCCAGGTCGAGCGACGATCCTGCCACTCGCCGAGCAGCCCGCCAACGGCCATCGAGACGACCAGTCCCGCGATCAGGAGCAGTCGCGATTTCATGACGGCTCCCGGGGACGAATGGCGGCGGCGAGCAGCGAGGCGGCTTCCTTCGCGCCGACCGCGTTGCAGAGGGGGATCAGTTCACCGAGCGACGAGAGATCGTTCGTGGTGCCGAACAGAAGTGTTTTCTGCAGGATCCGCGTCACCAGTTCCAGTTGTCGAACCTGCTCGTCATGCCGGTCGGTCTCGTCGAGCCGGCGCAGCACGTCGCAGTAGCGCGATCGATAGGACGGGGAGAGCGGTCGCAAGGAGACTGCCTGTTTAAGCGATTCCTCCGCGTCCACGAGGTCGCGACGTTCGAGCGCAAGCAACCCGCGCGCATACCAGTAATCGGCCCGATCTTCGGCCGGCTCCGCGGTCGGCAACAGGGCCTCGGCTTGGGACAGGTCATTCATGGTGACATGGGCAACTACCAGGAGCGAGCGGGCGCGGTCGCTGTCACGCACCGGTTCCAGCAGAACGACGCACTGCTGGTAGCGACCGGTCGCTAAGAGGCAGCGGGCCAGTCCGAGTCGCGATTCCAGGTCGTTTGCATCGGCTTCGACCGCGGCGCGCAGCCACGTTTCGGCGGGGGCCACCCCGCGCCCGTCGAGCGCGTAAAGCCCGATCGCCATGGCGACCAGATCCAGGGCCGGAGTTCCATGGCTTTGCCAGTTGACCAGCCGCGATTGCATCTGGTCGGCGTTCAGCCGCAGCCCCGCCAGGGAGGCATACTGGCGCTGCAGCCGCTCGTCATCGGGAAAGTGTTTAACTCCTTCCGCCAGAAATCCGTCGGCCACGCGCAGCCAGTTGGCCGTCAAGGCGGTCGCTCCGAGTTCCCCGAAAGCAGCCGCATCGGCGGGGGCTCCACTTCGAGAATCTCGCTGCATCGCCAGGCGAATCTCTGGGCGGCCAAGCACATCGGAAATGCGACCCAGAATATCCCGCGCGCGGATCGACTGGGGGTTTCTTCCCAGGGCAACGCGTGAGACCTGTTCGGCCGTGGCGAGGTCTGTCTCGTTCCAGGCCAGCGAGGCACGAAGCTCCAGATCGGAAACGTCGTCGCGGAAGGCTCGCTGCAGGCCGTATCCAATCGCGAGTCCCGACAGGAGGCACAAAACCCATTTCATGAGGGCCCGCTCGATGGCGATTCCAGGAGGTGTCTCGTTGGTTGAGGCGTCGTCGCCAGGAAGACGTCGACTGTTAGTCTACCGGGTCGGACCAGTCGATCGAAACTGGGGCCTGGTGGATTCCGGGGCGCGTCACGGATGGTCCGTTCGGATCGCGGGTTGCGGACACTCGCGAATCGGCGACAATAGCTCAGGTTCGAGCCAGCGGAAGGCATCCGCGGGCGAGTTTCCCAATGATCTCGAATTCGCGCGGAGCACGGCAGGATGCTGCCTCGGATCGTCTCACCCGTCACGCGAGCTGGCCTGACGGCTGGTTTTCTGATCGCGCTGGGCGGGCTCCAGGCATGGTTCGTCGCTCGGGCCGAACGGGAGGAAGTCGATATTCCGCTGGTGCGGGCCCGGAATTCTTTTGCTCCCGCCGTCGAGCGGTGTGCCGCCTGTCATCCGCGCGAATGCGACGATTTCGCGAATGCGCCCCACCAGCGGACTCTGGTTCGTGGCTCCGATCCGCAGGTTCTCTCCCGGTTCGCCGGTCGCAGCCACCCGCTCACTCCAGATGGACCAACGGTCTCGTTCGAGGACCGCGGTGGAGAGCTGTGGATGGCATCGGACGGTTTCCCGGAAGCAGCTCGTGTCGACTGGATGTTCGGATCCGGCCAGCATGCGATGACACCTGTCAGTCTCCTCACGAACGCGCGGAGAGAAACGGAACTGATCGAAGGGAGTGTCTCGTGGTATCCGCCCGACCTGCTGAGCGCGACACCGGGAGCCGATCTGACCGGCAAACCGGGAATCCGCTCGCTGGGTGAGCCGCACAATCACGCGACCACGCTGGAATGCTTTGGCTGTCATGTGACGCACCTTCCCGTAATGAATGGAGTGATCGACGAGAGCCGGATCATGACGGGCGTCACCTGCGAGCGATGCCACCCGGGCGGGGAACAACACGCCCGCGCACAGGAGGGGGGGCAATCGTTCCAGCTTGAGCAGTGGTACAAGCTGCCTCCGCTGGAATCGGTGAATCGCTGTGGAGAATGTCATCGCCGAGCCGACCAGTTGACCGCCGACGAGTTGAATCCCGAACGAACGGTCCTGGTTCGTTTCGCCTCGGTGGGATTCGTGATGAGCCCCTGTTTTCAGGGGCAGGATGAGAGCCATGGCAAGACGGCCGCGATGCGTTATGACTGCCTGACGTGTCACAACCCTCATCGACCGGCGGGGAAAGCCCCCGGAGTCTACGTCGAGAAATGCCAGGCGTGTCATGGCGGCGCGAAGCCAGCCGCTCCCCACTGTTCGGCCAGTCCCGCCGATTCGAATTGCCTTCCCTGTCACATGCCGCCGGTCGAGGTCGCGCCGCATCTGGAGTTGACGGACCACTGGGTGCGCGTCCGGCGTTCGGTCAGGGCTACTGAGTAACCACCTTTGTCCGGCCGCATACGAAGTCGTGTCGCCAACATAGCGCATTCAGCGACGTGGAAGAACGAGACGCCGCGAGACATTCCTCATCGACTCGTTGCCGCGTCGCGCGTCCGTGACGCGGAAAATATCGCCGTCGAAATCGACGATGTACAGGTTTCCGATGTTGTCTTCGCCAAACGACGAGACGCGGCCGATGGTTCCCACGTCGGGCCGGAACTGACTGGTCCAGTCGGTCAGGTCAGTGACTGTATTCCCCGAGCGGGTGAACGACCAGATGCGCTGGCTGACATAGTCGGCGAAGAAGTATTGCCCCTGGAGGTCGGCGATGGGGCCCCGGTAGACATAGCCCCCCGTAATGGAGCGGCCTTCAAACCCGCCGCTGCCATGGCCGTAGTCATAAATCGGTTCGACCGCGTCGCTCGGTGGCGGGCCGCCGACACTGCCTGGTGTCGCAATCGTCCCTTCGCGAAGCCGCCAGCCGTAGTTCTCACCGCCAGTGCTGTTGGCAAGCTGAAAATTGACTTCTTCGCGTGCTCCCTGGCCCACGTCGGCGATCCAGAAATCGCCTGTCTGGCGATCGAAACTGCACCGCCAGGGATTCCGCAGCCCATAATTCCAGATGGCGTCGTCTCCAGCGACTCCCACGAAGGGATTGTCTGGCGGAATCGCATAGTTGCGGTCCGCATCGTCGGGAAATGCGTCCGCGTCCGGGTTCGGATTGATCCGCAGGATTTTGCCTAACAGAACATTGGTGTCTTGACCGTTGCCAATGGCGTCGGTGTGTCCGGCGTCGTCATCGTTGTCGCCGCCGCCGTCTCCCAGGGAGATATACAGTCGGTCGGCCTCGCGAAAACCGATCCAGCCGCCGTTGTGGTTCGCTTGCGGCTGCGGAACCCGCAGAATGAGCTGTGCCGATGCGGGGTTGCCTTGGGGCGGATCAAGCGATGTGGCCTCGTACCGGACAACATGCAAGGCGCCATCAGGCTGCGCGGTGTAGGCCACGAAAGCGACCCCGGACGAAGAAAAGTCCGGCGCGAATGCCACCCCCAGCAGGCCCCGTTCATTTTCGGAGGAACGAACAACGCTCGTCAGATCGAGGTACGTCGACTGGCCGCCGTCCTCCAGACTCATGAGTTGAACTCGCCCCCCTTTTTCCAGGACCGCGACGTGCGAGTCGACGCCGGGCAGGGCGGTAAGGAACGTCGGCTGTGAAAAGCCGGTCCCCACACGCCGCGTGGTGATGCAGCCGCTGAAGAGCAGCGAACCGACGGCGAGGGACAGTGTCAGGGTGCGAAAGCGTAGTTGTGACATCGTTGCGGACTCCAACAGGACTATCAGGTCGAACTGTGGGCCCGCGGATCGTCGGTCGCCAATGGGGTCTGACCGATTCCACTGTGAATCTTTGCGCCCCAATAGAATGGTGGCAATCCCCCTGCTGCAATCAAAAAAGACGAAAAGCTCATCCTTCGATCGTCGGAGAGGAGTCTCGAGTCGCCACGGCCCGTTGAAATGCCGTCGATCGCATCGCCGGTCCTCGATCAGCAGTCGTCGATCCTTGTGCGCGACCCCGGAGGGCGTGGTATAACGTGCGGCATGAGCACGAACGCCACCCCCACCCTTCGCGCCGGCATGGTCGGCGTGGGCATGATTTTTGACGAAACCTATCGCCCGTTTTTTGAACGAGCCCATCGCGAAGGGGTCTACGACCGCCGTTTCGGCGATGTCTCCGTCCCGCTGACGGCGATGGCTTCGCGAACGGGCAGCCGGGCCGCCAAATACCAGGCCGCCGCTGGCGACGCGATCGCGAAGTTCACCAATTTCGCGGGCGAGGATTCGGTCGACCGGATGCTGGCGTCGGGCGTCGATTTCGCCTGCGTCGCCACCCCCGACAACCGTCATTTTGAAGCCGCCCGGAAAATTCTTCAGGCCGGGTGCCATCTGCTCATCGAAAAACCATCTGTCCTCCGATTGCAGGAGCTCGACGAACTGGTCGCCATCGCCCGCGAGAAACAGGTTCTCGCCAAGGTGGTCTACCACAAACTGCTCGACCCCGATCACAAGAAGCTGCGCACGCTTGTTCACGATAACGTCCTCAGCCATGTCAATAATGGCTACTGCTCCCTGCTGGAACCGAAGTCGATTTCGGGGGGACAGTTCGCCGAGTGGATCGTCGGTCGCAACCCCGGAACCTATGTCGCGGTTCATTACATCAAGTTGATTGACTTCACCTTCGGCGGAAAGCTGAAGACGATCACCGCGACCGGTCAGCGGGGACTCGTGGGTCCGAAAGATGGTCCCACGTGGGACAGCAACCAGATGCGGATGATCTACGAGTACAACGACGGCCGCGAAGCCGCGTTCGACATTCATACCTCATGGGTCACTCCCGACAACTTCCCAGGCTATGTCGAGCAGGAAGTCCAGTTCCGCTTCGACAACGGTTTGTGGAACGGCCACAGCCGCAAACGCGGCGTCGAATGCACGGTCGAAGAGCGGACGCCGTTCACGCTGAAGAACTCGATGAACAACCACTACAACGGCACGTTCGTGGAACCCTGGGGCGAGCGAGCGCAGCGGGGATACGGGATCGAAGTCATCGAACGCTTCGTCCGCGAACTCGCTTACGTGCAATACGGCGGGTCAGCGGACAAACGCAGCGAGCGACTCGCCCAGATGCAGGCACTGGGCTACAACGATCTCGCCGCCGATCGCCAGACGGTCGCGGCTGTCCAGGCCCTGGAAGCCATCCTCGAACGCCACGCGGCCGGCGAACCCGACTGCGTCGTCCGCGTCAACCACCCGCGCGGCGGCCTCGTCCTCGAACGACCCGGCAGCGCCGAACCGATTGTCCTCTATGACGGCACGGTCTAACTGCTTAGCCGCGACCCAACGGGGAGCGCGTCTTCCGTCTTCAACCGCGAATCGAACCGGGAAACCCTCATGTTTGCATTGGGCGCGGCGCTGCGGATGCTGGGACGGGCTGGTTCGCTGGCTTTCGCCGCCACGCCGCTCATCGCCGCGTTTGTCGCGGTCCTTCTGACGGCCAGTATCGATTGGGCGTTATCGCCGCGGCGCGTCGTTCCCATCCTCGAAATCAAACCGATTCAGGCGGATTCCGTGTCGTCGGCTGCCTCGCAGGCGACGCTGCGCTCCTGGAGCGATTTGTCGCTCGGAGTACGGCTGGCGGGGAATGACCTGGTGCTCATCTCTGCCGCTCAGGAGCCCTTGCGCGAAAAGGCCTGGCGCGGGCTGAAGTGGCTGTTGACGATCGTGGTCTGGCTCTTCGCGGGGAGCATCATCGCCCGTTCCGTCGCGCTCGATGTCGCGGGACGCAATAAATCGTTCCCACGATGTGTGCGGCACGCAATCAGCCGTTTGCCGTGCAGTCTGGGGGCCGTTGGCATCCCGCTGGTGGCAACAGCCCTACTCGGGTTCGTGATTGCCGTAACGGGGCTCCCTGGTGTCGTGGGCTGGTGGGATGAGTCCTGGGTCACGCTCGTCAGCCCCATTGCGCTCGTTCTGGGATTGATCGCGGCTTTTCTGTTCGCGGTACTCATCATCGGCTGGCCATTCTTTGCAGTGGCATCGGTCGTGGAAGACGCAGACAGCTTCGGCGTCCTCAGCCGCGTCTACAGTTTCCTCATCTCGCGCCCGGGAATTGCCCTGCTGCTGGCGATATTGGGACTCTTGATCGGAACCGCATTAACGGAAGTTGCCCGCTGGCTGGGGGAACTCGCCCAGTGGCTGGTGATGCTCAGCTGGCAGCCGCTCCTGGGAATTGACGCGGAGCACCGGGCAGCAGCAGCGCTGGCCGGGTGGACGATCCTGGGCGTGCGAACCTGGGCCTCAGCCGTATTCTGGGTGCTTGTCACGCTGATCTACCTGCTCCTGCGCGAGGTCGTCGACGGGGCTCCGATCGACCTCGTCACGCCGGATGACGACGACCGAGTCCCTAAAGATCCCTTCCCGGTCGTCGGTTTGGCGGCTATGAATCAACCTCCCGAGGAACTGCCACCCTCCAGTTGATGCTCCAACCCGTTTCAGGAACCGATCGGCATTTCGAGGCGGTCGGTTGTTGCTCGCAACGCTTTCGCACCGAGGTTTTTCAAACCTCGCCAGGGATGTCCACTTATGACACGACCAGGAGGGTCTCCGATTCCGCGGCGGCGGACCCAACAGTTGTTCGCGTTGCTGCTCCTGCTGCTGCTTGTCATGCCGGAAGTGGCGCCGGCCGAGGAGCCGGTCACCTTCCGGCCCGAGATCGCCGTTGAGGACGTTCGCCCGACAATCGCCTACCTGGCGAGTCCCGAACTCGCGGGACGAAGCGGACGTCATTCCACGCGGGCAGCCGAGTTCATCGTCCAGAGGTTTCAGGAACTCGGTTTACAGCCTCTGTTTGCCGAACAGAGTTACTACCAGGACATCCCGGCCGCCAAGGACGAAAACGGCGTTCGACGGGTTCTCGGCCGCAATGTCGGCGCGTTCCTGCCGGGAAGCGACCCGGCTCGAAGTGATGAAATTCTGCTCGTCACCGCGCATTACGATCACCTGGGAACGCGCGGCGGCGAGATCTTTGCCGGGGCTGACGACAACGCGAGCGGCGTGGCCATGATGCTCGCCGTCGCGACGGCACTCTCCAAACAATCGAACAAGCCCGCCCGCAGCATCGCGTTCGTGGGGTTCGACCTCGAAGAACACATGCTCTGGGGATCAACCTGGTTCGCCGCACACCCTCCCTGGCCAATCGAACGGGTCAAGCTCTTCATCACGGCCGACATGATCGGCCGTTCGCTGGGCGACTTGCCGCTGCCGGCCGTCTTCGTGCTGGGAAGTGAACACGCCCCGCAACTCAAGGAGTCACTCGACCGCGTTGGCCGGCCAGAAGGTCTTGATGTCGCACGGTTGTGCGTCGACCTGATCGGCACCCGCAGCGACTACGGCCCATTCCGGGATCGCCAGATTCCATTTCTGTTCTTCTCATCGGGCGAACATCCCGACTATCACACCCCGCGCGACACGCCCGAACGGATCGACTACGAGAAAGTGGCACGCGTTTCGAGCCTTGTCCTCCGCCTGGTGCGCGACATGGCCGCCACGGAGGAATTGCCCGAATGGGTCGACAAACCCGAAATCGACCTCGATGAACCCCGCGCGCTGGAACGAATCACGACGCTGCTCCTGGAAGCCGGCGACAAGCGTCCGCTGACCGACGTGCAGCGGTACATGGTCAGCATCGTCCGCAAGCGTTGCCGGGCCATTCTGGAGAAGGGCGAAATGACCCCCGACGACCGCACGTGGCTGGTACGGATGTCCCAGTTGCTGCTGCTGTCGGTGTTTTGAAGGTTTCCCAGAGGCGAATCCTTCCCCTCACCGCGCCAACCGATTACCGTACCAGAACTCCAGGGCGCATGGCGCAATTGGTTAGCGCACCTCCCTTACAAGGAGGGGGTTACAGGTTCGAGTCCTGTTGTGCCCACTGGTTTTCTCGGAAAACCCCTGTTTTTCAGGGGTTTTCTTCATTTTGGTTACGTCGCTTTTTGCGTCGGTTCGCCCCCATTCGGACCGGTTGTGCGTCGGATTTTGCGTCGCTTTTTCAGTGGTCCATTCTCCGGCCGCTTTGTCGAAGTGCTGGTCCGTTGTCCGGAGGTAATGTTCCCGCGCGACGGCCTCAGAATTCCCGATCCACTGGCTGACAACGTGAGCCGGATACCGATCGGCCAGTTCCGTCTGCCGCGTGGCCCGCAGATTGTGGAAGAGCTTCGGCCAGGGCTTCAGGCCCGCCCGCAGAATGATCTTCTCGAACGTCGTCCGCAGGTTCTGGCCGGCGTCCCGGTAGCGGGTGATGATCCACTCGCCAGGATCGGCCTCCGCATAGAGGGCATCCAACTCCTTCCGCAGTTCTGGAAACAGGGGAATCACGCGTCGCTCATGGCCCTGGTGGTGAGCCGTCTTGGGACTTTCAACGATCAACCGGCCGTGTTCCCAGTCGACATGGCCCCACTTCAACGCCAGGTGTTCCGAAGGGCATCTCAGGCCACCCCAACGGGACAGTGCGAAGATGACCCGCCATTCCTGCGATGGGCAGGCGTCGAGAATCTTCTCGGCATCGTCGGCAGAGACGAAAAAGAACTTGGCTTCATTGCCGCGGACCGCCGTCTTGATCTCCTTGGCAACGAACGGGTTCTCGCCGAGCATCTTGTGCCGGACCGCATAGCCGAAGAACTGGCGAGCGATCCCGCAGGCGCGACGAACAGTCGCTTCGGCCAGCGGAACCCCGAGCAGGTAGTTCATCCAGTCCTCGGCGTCTCCAGTCGTAATCTGATCGATCGGCCGATTGGCGAAGTACGCGACCAGATGACGCTTCACGCGTCGCCAGACCGTCTTCGTCGCTTCCTTCTGCCGAGTCTGCTTGGCCAGGTAGGCATCAACGAGCCCGGAGACGGTCGGGATGATCTTGGCTTCTGGAGGAGTCCTCGATTCAACCAGGCCGACCCCCGCGAGCTTGCCATGGAAGTCGTCGGGAAGAGTTCCCAGCCATTCCGCTGTCTGCCGATCGACCGAGACGCCCGCGGCGGAGGCCGACAGGATCGCCTCAACCCGAGTGGCAATGTATGTGGCATCGCTTTTGGGCATCTTGCCGACCCGAAGCGTTCGTCGCTTTCCGTCTCGACCGAGAAACTGAATTCGGTATCGGCCGTTCGCTTCTCTGTTCACGCTCGCCATTCGACTTCCTTTCCTGAAGAAACAAGTTCGAGTTCCACCCAGATACGCAGCACCTTCCTCTTTCACTGGAAACTGAGTGAGATTTGTCGGAAGGTCCGCGATCATCCAATTCGTCGTAAGCCAAGGAACCACTTGGGGAAGCCCGCGATCTCGCGGCGGGTTCGGGTACGGCCGCAGTGATCACCGTACCCGTCCGTCAGAGAATCCATTGAGGAGATCGCGAATCCAACCGCAGCCGCAACTGAAGGACCTCCGGTAGCTTTTCAATCGCCCTCATGAGGCGGCGCGATGTTCTGCTTGACTCAGGCACTGCTTGAGGACGTTTGGGGGGAGGGGGGGGGCACCGCTCCCCCTCCCCCTCCCCCCGCGCACGCGCGCGAGGAGCCGTAACCTATTCGACAAAAATCACTTCCGCCGAAGCAGACAGCCGATGATTGTCACCCGACTGGACCAATGGGAGACGGTGCGGGCGGCCGATTTCCTGCATTCGGCAACGAAGTCGAAGTCAGCTTACTTGGCTCTAAGAATTCGCCGGACGAGACGGTCTTGGGCATTTCATGGTTTCAGTCCATGAGAGCACCGTCACTCGAATGCCTGATTGACGCGCTGGACGTCTTCTTCAGTGAGTCGCCAGGGTGCAGCGTGCTTTTACAATCCATTGACATGTCAGCGTCAGCGGATTCCGTTTCGTGCAGCGCGTTATTGGGAATCTGCTGACAGTCGTCGTTCAGTACAAACCTTTCTCCCGACTTTGTGCTGGTCGGTTCGGTGACCCACCGCCCCTTGCCAGCCTTTCGGATGGCATCGAGTGCTTCGCGCACCTCTTCGGCAGTCCGCCCGCGGTAGCGGCGGTAGCCAGATAGGACCTCGCGTACCGACGTGCTGCCCCCCTTACGGCGGATCCACTCGATCAGTTCCCGCTGCTTCCGTGCATCAACCGATTCATGGTGCAGCGCGTGAACCCGCTTGGCTTCACCGGCGAACCAGCGGGCCAGGGCGATTCCGGCCGCCATCGAGTCGGCATCGACGTCGGCGGTTCCGTCCTCCCCGTGGGCGACAGACTTGATGCATGCCAAAATCAACGCGAAACGAGCCGCGTAGGCTTCCAACTTGCTCCACGTCGCAGAGAGTTCTCCGGACAGATCGAGTTGTTCGGCCCCGAGATCGTTCACATAGGCGATGAACAGTTCTTGCGCATGGGGCGACAGCCGCAAATGAACCGGTTCGGCGCCTCCGTCGTCATCGGGTGTCATCGACAGCGCCAGCAGCCGATCGATCAGCTCCCGCATGGTTGCTTCCGCATCGGGAGGGATCTCGGCATCGATCCACTGGCGCGGTCGCCGCGGGGGCGACATCAGCAGCAATCGAGCTGCCAGGCCATTGAGACGGAAGTCCTCGGTCAGGACTCGCTCCAGGATGGCAGGCTGAATTCCTCCACAAACAGAGACGGCCGCATGGGGGATGGCGATGGTTCGGGGGATGCCCGTCTTTCGATCGAGCATGACCATCCGGCCGTGATACATTTCGAGCCAGCGGGCAGCGTCTCCGGCTTGTGACTTTGTCGCCGAGTATTTGCCAATGCCCCCGAGCCAACCGGCAAGTTCATCAACAACGAGTCCCAGCCCCCGAGGCTGGTCTTTGAGCAGCCAGACCAGCGCCTCGATCGTCGCGTCATCGCACAGGTAGCGTTCGGCGACCGGCTCGACAGGAGGGAGTTCGCTGGGGTTCTTTGTATGCCGCCCCTTCCATTCGGCGTACCGTTGCTCATAGTCGGCTAAAGCGGCGGCATACTCCTTGAGCCGCACACGCTGTAAGGCTTTCAGTGCACGGAAGCCGCAGTCGAGAGCGGGCGATTTGTGGGTTCCCGATTCACTGACAACCCCCAGCCAGATGATCGCCGGTTCGTCCCAGCCATTCTTCAGAATAATTCGCCGCGAGTTCCCAATCGCGATCGCGCACATCACCAGTAACGGCCCGGCAACCATCGCGATGTCACAGCCGATGGCCTTGGCAGCTGTTTTCGCATAGCTCCGCAACGGTTCAGGAAGTTGAGCAATCGGAAACGGCTGCCAGTCAGGAACCGGTTCGTCGGGAATGGCATTCTTCGGAGTGCGATGTCCAGTCGTAGATCGCACCGCAGTTTCGGACGGACGATACCGGCAGATCGAATGGGCGATCCGATCGACTTCGTCGTCGTCCAGCGGCGGCCGGCACCGCTTCGCGTTCGTCGACCGGAGCGAGACGCGAATTTCCTCTTCGTCCATTCCCACACCGCGTAGAGCACCGGCGAACCGCGCTAACGAATCGTTTCGCTGGCCTTCTGGAATGACCTCAGCGTTCTCATTCACTGATGGGGCCGCGGCGGCGGGTTTCTCAACCAGCAATTCCAACAGCCACGGAGGAGGCTCCGGCAAGTCCTCGGGAGGGCGATTCAGTTCCTGGACCCACCGATAACCGCCGTTGATTCGTTTCTTCGGATCGATCACCCACGACGGCGGGAGGACCACGTAGCCACCGTTCGCCCGCACATCAATGCCCGGAGCGATCCGCCCGCTCGAATTGCGAAAATCTGACCCTTCCGGCGCACGGTAGTAGAAATGCCGACCGCCGCGTGGCGTCTCAGCCGAGGCCCCGCAAGATTCAGTCAGCCGTTCCAGGTTCTCGATCAACCAGGGATTCGTCTGATCGTCGACCGGATCACAGTCGATAACCACGGATCCGTCTGTCGACAGGCCGAGGTTCGCATCGGGACGCTCCTCCCACCAGTCCGCGATCTGGCCATCATCACAAGTAGCCTCTTTGCAGCCTTCCGAGCCTGCCAATGGAACCTTCGACTGCGGCGCCAACCGGAACAGGCGATAGCCCAGTTTTGACAGTCGATACGCATCTTTCAGACAGGAAGCCGTGCTCATTTCGCACCCCCATAGCGCCACTCGGGCAGCCAGGCGGGCAGGAGTTTTTGGGAACGGTCGACCGGCGACCGCTTCCAGCAGGACTGGTCCGCATCAACTCGGAGGCAAGTCCGCAAATGATCCTTCGTTGCCGCGGATCGCCGGAGACCTCGAGAATCGCAAATTAGTTCCCCATCGAGCAGGGCCGTGGCGATCCGTAGCCACAGTTCGCCGATTGCCACAACGAGAACCACCTCGCTGGCGTCCTCATTCCCCAGCGTGATTTCACCGGGTTCCGGCAGCCAGCCGATTCGCCGTTCCCGAAGCAGGCCGAGCGAACCCCGGACAAAAAAAACAGCAGCGATTCCGCTGTTGAGCTGACTCCGGCCCACCGCGATCATCAGGTACGACCGCGCGGTCCTGTCAAAGAATTCACTGCGCTGTGCAAACCGTTGCTGAAAAGTGCCCGGCGGGAGCGAGGCCTTCAAAGTAGCCGGAACTTCGCTCACAATTCGCGCGTGTTCTATCGCCATTCCAGCATAGTTCTTCGTCCGGCGATGATGCCGAATGATGCTATTCAAGCGCCGGACCAGATCCTCCGGTTCGGGGTTGTTTACGAGACGTGCAGAATTTACCATCGTTGAAAGTTCCTTCTTGGATGTTGACCGCTCCTTGCTTGCTGGCCGTCGCGGTCGATGACATGAGAAGACAAACCCCCGCCTGGCAGCGGGGGTTTGTCGTTGATGGGGCCTCTCACCGCGATCGGGCGTCGAGCCAGGCCGACAGATCAGCCGGACGCACCAGCCAGCGGCGGCCCACCTTGGCGACGCGAAGTCGCCCGGCAGCGACCTCCAATTCGAGGAGTCGGGTCGAGACACTGACAGAGCGGGCCGCCTCTGCTTTCGAGAGGGCCATGCGGTCAGCCAGGGAGAGAGGCACGGGACGCTGCAACGCACTGGTCATTGAGATTGCTCCTATACGAGTTCGGAAACGAACATGCGTGACAGAAGCCATTCAATCATGGCAGCCGCAGCTCAAGATTCGGAATCTGGGGAGCTTCGCAACTTGGCGAGTTAATGCCGAGAAGTGACAACTTGTGGCGGTTTAGAATTCGCCGTCGAGGCCGGCCGAACGCAGTTCGGAAAGCTTGAACCTGACTTTCCGATAACCTGAGTCCGGGTGTAAATCACCGCCATGGTTCGTACGAAAGCGTGCCCAGCTTTTCGCCGAGGCGGGAAGGCCAGCCTTTCTCAGAAGCTTTTGCCAGTCTTCCGGTGAAAGATATTGCGACCACTCCGGATCATTCCGTTCCGCAATAAGTTGTTGAACCAGCCGCCCGACTGCTCCCAAGGGGACCGAGTCAACGATCCCCGTGCTACCAATCGCGCCGAATCGTCCACCTGCTCCCATCTCATCGAGACCGACGAGAGCAACAGCAGCCTCGATTTCTTCGCTTCTCGAAACCTTGACGAGCTGATCGGCAGTTTCCATCGCCGCGGCAATCTGGGGTCCGGCATTTGGAAGGTCGCTCAGTTGCCGCAGAGCCTTTTCAACTTCAAAGAGGCGTGGCAACGAGTGAATCGGGTCTCCCACGACCGCGCTTTCGCGACGAGTAATCTGTCCCTCAACCATGACACTTTCGGGCTGATATCCCAAAACGCGTCCTCGATCCTCTTCGTCCACAGCTGCGCTGCGAACTTTCCATTGGGCGCGACGTACGTGCGAGTTGTGGTTTTCTTCTAGCGCGAGGGTCGCGACGACCGTTTGAAGTTGTTTGTGGAACTCCGTACCCGGCCCCGCATGCTCGTCGACCCAGCGAAGTCGTTTCTGGAGTTGGACCTCAGCCGCGGGAGTGTTCCGGATCATGATTCGGAGTGAGCCCAATGCAACCGCGAGTTCATCTCGACGATCGATCGGCACTCGCTCCGCCCCGGACAAAACTTCCTGACTCCCGGCCGCTGCAACAACTCGATCCCAGGCAAGTTGAATCGCACGAGCGTCCGACATCCTTCTCCCCATTCACCGTGAGCAGCAACAAAGAGAAATCGCGGGAAATCCGATTGCGGGAGGCCGCACCGATCGGTCCGCTAACCCTGTCCTCGGCGGATCGATTTTAGCTGAAGTGGGGTAAACCGATAAATCGTCGCACTTCGCGAGAGCGCCTGAAGAGGCCTCACAGTGGACCGGGATTGTCTTGAAAAGGGGCAGTCCGGCAATGCAAAAATGGCGGGCAACAAGGCCAGGTGATTTCGCAGTATTGCACATGGCAATCCACGTGAAATATCGGACGTTCTTCTTGAGGAGCAAATTGCACCCCAGCGGAAGGATTACGTGACGGCGGACCTGCCGAAAGCCG
>JAHBXV010000109.1 GCA_019636285.1 Planctomycetaceae bacterium | reverse complement strand
CGATCAGTGAAGCTAATGCGCGAGCTAGTCGCCCCATGTGTTTTGCCAACATATGCTTAGAGACCCTAACACAACCCAAACTGCTCTTCATGGCCTTGGCCGTATTTGATACTTTTCGCGGTGGGATGGCGAGCTTCGCAGCTTCAGTCATGGAGGATCCTGCGATGGCCAAACCACTTCTTTCCGACGAACTGTGGGAGCGGATTGAACCTCTGCTCCCACCATTGTCGCCTCATCCCGAAGGCGGTCGCCCTTGGGTTGGCAACCGTGAGGCGTTGACGGGCATCCTGTTTGTCCTGCGAACGGGAATTCCGTGGGAAATGCTGCCGCAGGAAATGGGTTGCGGTTGTGGGATGACGTGTTGGCGACGTCTCCGTGATTGGCAGGCCGCCGGCGTCTGGCGGCGATTGCACGAGATTCTGCTGGCCGAACTGAACCAGGCTGACAAAATCGACTGGTCGCGCGCGGTCGCCGACAGTGCGATGTTGCGGGCCATGTGCGGAGGCCCAAAAACCGGCCCGAATCCGACCGATCGGCGAAAACCGGGCAGCAAGCACCACGTCCTGACGGACGGCAACGGCACTCCACTGGTCGTGATCCTGACGGCGGCCAACGTTCATGACGTGACGGAACTCCTCCCGTTGGTCGACCACATTCCACCGGTCCGAGGCAAGCCAGGTCCGCCTCGACGTCATCCCGACCGGGTCCAAGCCGATACCGCATACGACTCCGAACCGCACCGCAAGGCACTTCGCAAACAAGGCATCACCCCTGTGATCCCGAAACGCAACCGGGAACACGGCAGCGGGTTGGGAGTCTTTCGCTGGGTCGTCGAACGCACGCTCTCGTGGCTTCACCATTTCCGCCGACTCCGCATTCGTTGGGAGCGCCGCGACGACATCCACGAAGCCTTCATCAACCTCGCTGAAGCGCTGATCTGCCTCAACATCGCCAAAACCGAGTTGTGTTAGAGTCTCTAACAGACAAATCTGAATCTCTGATCGAGGAGCCACGCCATGCAAACCATGACCAGTGAACAACTCGCCCCGAAGAAGTGCGTGCCGTGCGAAGGGGGCGTCGAGGCGTGTAGTCTGCCGCAGGCCAGGCCACAACTCGAAAGGCTCGCCGGTTGGCGCCTGACGCACGAGGGCCAGCGCATCCGCAAGGATTGGGTCGTGAAGAACTTCGTCGCCGGCATGGAGTTCTTTCAGGCAGTGTCCGAAGTGGCCGAAGCCGAGCAGCATCACCCCGATCTGCACCTCGAAGGGTATCGCAACGTCTGGATCGAGATCTGGACCCACGCCATCGGCGGGCTGTCGGAGAACGACTTCATCCTGGCGGCCAAGATCGATCAGTTGCCCGTCAAGCTCAAGAAGTAGCTGCCTTAGCGGCAACGCTCACCAATGGTGCCGGCCCGGGTTCCAGGCCTGATAGCTGCGCCGCCGACCGCCGAAGTGGAATTCCATGCCGGCGGTCAACGAGTAGCTGTTCATCCAGGGGAGACCGCCGGCGAAGCTGGCGTTGTCCGTAAAGTCGAGTCGAAACGCGAGCCAGCTCGAATAGCGATACTTGAGCCCCATCCCCAGCGGAAGGCTGAATGAAGTTTCGTCGGCGCGGGCGCCTTCGTTCTTGTAGAACTGGAATCTCGCGAGTCCCAGCCCGATCGAGAAGTAGGGACGCCAGAGTGAATCGCCCCACGGGTAATACACCACGCTGGTGGCCCAATAAAAATCCTCGGCGTCGTCGAGCCAGTAGTCGCTCCCGAAATCATTCATGTCGAGACTGGCGAAGGCGAGACGTGTCTCCCAGCCGAGATAGTTGCCCCAGTCTTCGCCGAGACGGAATCCGCCGATG
>JAHBXV010000108.1 GCA_019636285.1 Planctomycetaceae bacterium | reverse complement strand
CACAAACCCGCTACTCAATGTTCGATCGCACCTTATGTGGCGCGGCGGGCGCATCTACTACCGGCGGCGCGTTCCCGCAGCGTTGCGCCCGATTGTTGGCAGGACGGAAGTTTGGCGATCGCTGCGGACGGATAGCCCGACAGTTGCGGTCCGGCGGTCCCATGCAGTTGCCGCCGCGATAGAACGAGAGTTCGAAACCATCAGGGCCGCTGCTGGCTTCGCAGCGGATCAAACTGTCCTCGCAGGCGGCATGGCCGAGCCCCAAGCGATTCTCCTGCCCCTCCGCCAGCAAGGTCCGAACCTTGGGGAGGTCTACGATGCATATATGTCCGACCCGACCCACGACTGGTCGCCGACGACCCGCACGGCCTACGTGACGACCCGCAGGGTTGTGCTTTCGGTCCTAGGCGAATCGACCCCCATCCGCTCCATCAGCCGCGCCGACTGCCGAGGTCTGGTCGATGTGCTGCGCGCGCTCCCACGACACGCCTCTAAGGTCTATCCTGGCGTGCCTCCGCGCGAGGCAGCCGGTCGCGCCCGCGCGGAGGGACGCACTGATCTCATCAACGCCGCAAACATCAATGCCTACCTCAACAAGCTGGGAGGCATCTTCAACTGGGCCGTCAAGGAAGAGATCATCGACCGAAATCCGGCTGTAGGACTGCGGTTGCCCGATCCCACACTCCGCCGCGAGAAGCGGCTGCCGTTCTCGGCGACCCAGCTTCGAGCGATCTTCGCAGCGCCGCTCTATACCGGGTGCAAGGACGACGGTCTCGGATACGCCACACCCGGTCCGAGCCGACCTCAGAATGCTCGGTTCTGGATTCCGCTGGTCGGATTGTTCGGTGGCCTTCGTCTAAACGAGGTCTGCCAACTCGATGTCGCGGACATCAAGACGATTGAGGGTATCACCTGCTTCGTGGTGACGGCGACCTCGGACGCACCGCTTACGGACAAGCGTCTAAAGACAAGTTCGAGCGAGCGTGTCGTCCCGGTGCACCCCCAGCTTCTATCCCTCGGCTTCG
This sequence comes from Planctomycetaceae bacterium, assembly GCA_019636285.1. Classification (GTDB taxonomy): domain Bacteria; phylum Planctomycetota; class Planctomycetia; order Planctomycetales; family Planctomycetaceae; genus JAHBXV01. Next base: position 993 of record JAHBXV010000108.1, on the reverse strand, counting down.
TCGAGTTCGTGGGGCGCAGGGCAAAGGCCGGAGCGGTGAAGCTGTTTGCTGAGGTCGAGCTTGGCGCGACTGGATATAGGTCCACTACCTTCTCATCTTGGTTCGCCCGCTTTCTCCGCCGCTCGGGAGGCTATGCGCCGCGCACCTGCTTCCACAGCTTCCGCCACACGTTTCGGGACGGCCTTCGCGAGGCCCGCATCGACAGGGACATCGCGATGACGCTTGGGGGCTGGGCGCATGGAGGAGGTTCTAGTGGAGCAGCCTCGGTTTCTGATGCTTATGGCAGCGGCTACCGCATGCCGACTCTGTTCGACGCAATCGGTCGGGTGTCCTATCCTGATCTTGATCTATCCCACCTTCACGTGAGTCCCGATGATGGTTGCCCTTAATTTCAACTGGTGGGGCTACACGTTTCAGGATGGCTTGAACGTTCTCAGCCAAAGCTTCACGTCGGCACGTGATGCACTTCGGCGGGACATCGAACTCGCCCAGGAAGAAGCGATGGGTTACCAGGATTCCGTAGCTCAAGGTTTGGTCGAGCCCGATATCGAGCGTGACGAAGACGGATATGTCATCCTCGATCATGCCGACGTTTTGCAGATGCACGTCGAGAGAGCCGAGGAATGCGCGATGGGCCTCAGGAAGGCCATCGTAATCGCCGCCTATCACCACTGGGAACGGTCAGCGCGAGGCTGGACGCAGAGCGAACACGGGAAGCACCTCAAGCTCGTCGAACTCTCGTTGGCTCAAGACTATCCGATCGACGCGAAGCTCGGAGCAGTGCGCGATCTCGTCAATCTGCTCAAGCATGCCAGCGAGAAATGGGGGAATGATCTCGTCGCCAGTTGGCCAGAGGTGTTTCCACCGAACTTCCAAAAGTCATCCAAGACGGACTGGTATGAGAGCGTTTGGTTGACCGACAAGCACGTCTTTGAAGTGCTCACTATCCTGGGCGGCTCTGGTCCCAAGACGAATAACGCAAGCCCTGCCCCT
>JAHBXV010000107.1 GCA_019636285.1 Planctomycetaceae bacterium | reverse complement strand
TGGCGGCGCTGTATGAACTGATGCGCGGCTTCCAGGCTGCCAATGATGTCCGCAACGGTGAGCTACTCCGCGAGGTGCTGGCGAACGACCCCAATCACGTTTATGCCGGGCTGCTGCGGGTGCTGATGCGGCTGGTCTTCGTGATGTACGCCGAAGACCGTGATCTCCTCTCCAGCGATCCGATCTACTCGAACTACTATTCGGTGACCGGGCTGTTCAATCGCCTGCGGGAAGACGCCGGGCGACATCCCGACACGATGAACCAGCGGTACGGGGCCTGGTCGCAACTGCTCACCTTGTTCCGGCTGATCTACGAAGGGGGCCAGCACGGTGATTTCCGGCTTCCTGCCCGCAAAGGCTATCTGTTCGATCCCGACCGCTATCCGTTTCTGGAAGGGCGATCCTCGTCGACCGACGCGGCTCCGATCGTCCCCCGCGTCTCCGACGGCGTCGTCTACAAGGTTCTCCGCAATCTGCTGATCCTCGATGGCGAGCGGCTCAGCTACCGGACGCTCGATGTCGAGCAGATCGGCTCGGTCTACGAAACAGTGATGGGATTCAACCTGGAGGTCGCCAGGGGCCGCTCGATTGCGATCAAACCCGTGAAGTCGCACGGTGCCCCGGCCACGATCAATCTCAGCGAGTTGCTGAAGACTCCGGGGAAGGACCGGGTCAAATGGCTCAAGGAACACTCCGATCAGACGCTCGGCAAGGAAGCGGCCAAACAGCTCAAAGAGGCGGAGTCGCTGGAGCAACTGCTCGAAGCCCTCGACAAGAAGATCGCCAAGAAGGTCACTCCCCGCACGGTCCCCAAGGGGGCCATCGTCCTGCAACCGTCGGATGAGCGTCGCCGCAGCGGGTCGCACTACACCCCCCGGTCGCTGACGGAACCAATCGTCCGTACCACGCTTGAACCGATCCTCAAGCAGTTGTGCGATCCCGGCGCTCCGCTGCCCGAGGTCTACCAGCCGTCCAAAGAGGACAAGCGGTGGTACACGCAAGGAGAGATCGACGCCCGGATTCGCCTGTCGGAACGGGCGATTGAGCAGGCCAAGCAGGCTCGTGCGGTCGGCACGCCGCATCCGTCGCAGATTCTCGATCTGAAAATCTGCGATCCGGCGATGGGGAGCGGGGCGTTCCTGGTCGAAGCCTGCCGCCAGTTGGCCGATGAACTGGTCAAGGCGTGGTATGCCCACCAGCTCGTGCCGACCGACATTCCGCCCGACGAAGACGAAGTCCTCTACGCGCGGCGTCAGGTCGCGCAGCGGTGTCTGTACGGCGTCGACAAGAACGAAATGGCGGTCGATCTGGCGAAGCTGTCGCTGTGGCTGGTGACGCTGGCCAAGGATCATCCCTTTACGTTTCTGGATCATTCGCTCCGGCACGGCGATTCGCTGGTCGGCCTTACGCGGAAGCAGATCATCGGCTTTCACTGGGAACCGAAGAAGCAGAAGCAGTTTGGCGAAGACCTGATCCAGAAGCGGCTCGACCGGGCGACGGAAGCCCGCGCGAAGATTCTCAACGCCCGCGAGGATGTGCCTTACCGCGACCAGGAACAACGGTTGGCGCTAGCCGACGAGGCTCTGAACGTCGTGCGGATGACGGGTGATGCCTGCGTCAGTGCGTTCTTCGCAGGGAAAAAGGCGAAGGAGCGGGAGAAGCTCTGCGACGAACTGTTCCTGGATGTCGCGCGGCATTTCCAGGCTCTCAAGGAGGACAAGTTCGATGTCGAAGCCCGCAGCCGCATCGCGAACGCCGCCGCGAGCCTGAGAACTGGCCCGCATCCGATTTCGCCATTTCATTGGGAGATTGAGTTTTCCGAGGTGTTTTCGCGGGCAAATGGCGGATTCGACGCCTTCGTTGGCAATCCACCATTCTTGGGAGGAAGCCGCGTATCAACGGTTCTCGGCAGTACATTTCGTGATTGGATACTCGCGATCCACGATGAGTCGCACGGCAATGGCGATCTTGTTGCCCACTTTTTTAGACGATGCTTCAACCTGCTGCGGCAAATGGGATGTCTCGGATTGATCGCAACGAATACGATCGCGCAGGGCGACACAAGAACAACGGGATTGAAATGGATTTGTAAACACGGGGGTGAGATTTACGCGGCGCGACGAAGAGTTCCTTGGCCAGGAGTGGCGGCCGTGGTCGTGAGCGTTCTACATTTGATTCGCAACCGCAGTCTCCTCTCACGATCGCTTGATGGCCGTGCTGTCCCAATGATTACAGCGTACCTCTTCCACGCGGGTGGACACGATGATCCGAGCCGCCTTTCGCCAAACCTACACAAGACTTATTCCGGCACAAAAATCTACGGAGCAGGATTTACGTTTGACGATTCCGACAGCTCCGGACTGGCCTCACCAACAAAGCTCATGCACG
>JAHBXV010000106.1 GCA_019636285.1 Planctomycetaceae bacterium | reverse complement strand
CTCGCTCGACGTCAGCCGCGGCTCCACCACCTCGGGCGTGCATTTGTACTTCTGCGCGAGGACTTCCCGAAACAGCATGGCGTTCTGTCGTCCGTAGAAGTTCCAGCTGAGGGCGTTGATGACGGCCGCCTTCTGGTCGATCGGCTTCTTCACATCGAGCAGGAAGTTCGCCAGTCGCGTATTGAGACGCTCGATATCGCGCGCCTCCTTCACCTGGGGCAGGTCGCGGTAGGCCCGCCAGAAATCGGTCGAAGTCAGCGGCGAGTCCGCCCAGGCCCCGAGGGCCAGAATCATAAGCAGCAGTAAGATTCGCATACCATAGGTATACCCGCGCGGAGCCCGAAGTGATCCGGCAAATGCGACTGCTGCTGATACTGCTGCTCTTGAGCGTCCTGGCCCTCGCCGAGCCTTTCCCCGCCGCCGGGGTCTGGAAGGTCGGTCACGGAGATGGCACGGAACTCCGCCTCACGCTCCATGCCGATGGCCGCGCCGAGTCCGACTGGGAAGGCCAATACGGCAGCTGGCACTGGCAAGGCGACCGCCTGGTGGTCGAGTATACCGACGGCTGGGCCGACATCATCTCCGCCACGAAGGATGGCTACGAGAAGGTCTCCTACAAGCCGGGCGCCGACCGCAACGGCCCGCCCTCCAACCGCACGACCGCGGTTCGCCTGCCCTAGCAGCTTGATGCAAAACACGGCAGGGACGCAGATCAAACGTACGAAGTAGCACGCATCTCAAAGCCGGAGGTTGCTGCGATGCGCGGCCATTCAGACGATCAGTCGAAGATGTTCTTCTACTTCTCTCCGGAGGACCGTGTCCCAGACGACCACAGCCTTCGCCCAATAAAGCGTGACGTAGATGCCGTGCTTCAAGCGTTGTCGCCCGAGCTGGGCAAGCTCTATTCGAAGACGGGGCGGCCGTCCATCCCGCCAGAGCGCCTTCTCAAGGCCAGCCTGCTCATCGCCCTGTACTCGGTCCGCTCTGACCGGCAGTTCTGCGAGCAGCTCGACTACAACATCCTGTTCCGTTGGTTCCTGGACATGTCGCTTGAGGAGAAGACGCTGGACCAGTCAAACTTCTCGCGGCTGCGAGAGCGCCTCCTGGACACCGACATCGCTAAGCGCTTCTTCCAGGAGGTAGTTGGCTTGGCCGACAAGCGTGGACTGCTGTCGTCCGACCATTTCACGGTCGATGGCACCCTCATCGAGGCGTGGGCTAGCCACAAGAGCTTCCGACCCAAAGGCGATGATGGGAGTCCACCGGACCAGGGCGGGGACGTCAACTACCGTGGCGAGAAGCGCAAGAACGATACTCATCAGTCCACGACTGACCCCGACGCGAAGATGATGAGGAAGGGCAAAGGGAAAGAGGCCAAACTTAGCTTCGGCGGCCACGCGCTAATGGAGAACCGCAACGGGATGCTGGTCGGCCTGGCCATCACCGACGCCACGCTGACCGAGACCGAGGCGGCCAAGTCTCTTGTGGAAGAGCGGCTTAGCCAGGGTTTCCACTTCAAGACCCTTGGCGGGGACAAAGGCTATCACTGCAAGGACTTCGTCGCCTTCCTACGTCAGCACGGGATTGCCCCCCACATCGCGCGGATTGAGGGGCGCAAGACGCCAGGGTTAGACCGACGCACAACTCGGCACGAAGGCTACCGTATCAGCCAGATCGTCCGTAAGCGAGTCGAGGAGATCTTTGGCTGGGGTAAGCAGATCGGCGGCTTGCGCAAGACGCGCTTGCGGGGGACGGCTCGCAACGAGATAGCGGGCTACCTGGTCGGAGCGGCCTTCAACCTCATGCGGATGACTCGCCTCACGTGGTGAGCGCTGGGTGTGAGGTGCCGACCGCGAAGCTAAGGGATGGTGTAGCTGCAACGTTTGACGTCGATATACAGCCATTGGGAAGCCTGGAAACGGTTTTTCGCGTCGCTGGGCCTATCTTGGCCCGTCTGAGTCCTCACCGAGCTCAGAACTGGAGCAGAATCGCTTTCACGGCGACTTATGCATCAAGCTGCTAGTCCTCGAGCTCCACGAACCCGCCCCCGACGATCTCTTGTTCGGAATTTATCTGGATGTAGGAGTCACCCAGCCACGGGGTGGTGGTTCCGGGGTTCACCAGTGCGAAACGGAAGCGGGCGGCGCCCTGGTCCAGGTCGATGACAGCCTCACCGGCGGCTTCGTCGATGGTGAGAGTGAACCGGCCGCCCCAGTTGTTGTTAACCGGCCCATTGGAGAGGTAGTCGCCAGCATAGTCGCCCGTCTGCTTACAGGTGATGATGTAGCCGAAGCCGGGCTGGGTGACCTTGAACGACACGAGTCCGCCGGAATCGGTGCGCTCCGTCAAGTTCAAGTTGGAGGTAGCGCCCGTGGACGAGTCGGACAGT
>JAHBXV010000105.1 GCA_019636285.1 Planctomycetaceae bacterium | reverse complement strand
GAAGATCGCCAGCGCGGCCCGGACGTCGGTCGGTTCGGCTGTGGCGACTTGGGTCAGAGAGGCCTCCAGCACGGCCAGTTCGTCGCGCAGGGCGGCCTGTTTGGCGTTGAATGTTGCCTCGTCGATCGCCCCGGCCAGGAACGCGTTGAGCAACCGATCGTTCATCGCAATCAGTTCACTTCGCCGCTTCGACTATGTAACGCGCTGGTTGCGTTGCAGGTCGGTGATGTCCGTGAACGCACTCTGCAGCGAGACACGAAACCACGCGGCGATCTCATCATCCGGCATCTTGAACTTCGCAAGGTCCGCGACGATCGCATCCTCCAGATCGTCGGCCCGCCACCGAACGCTGGGGTGATTGTCGTCCGGGTAGTTGTTGGCGCAGCGGTAATAATCGTGTGGTCGAACCCCGCCGCCCTTCAACTTCCGCTTGATCCGCTCGCCGGTGATGAACGCCCCGCAATGCAGGCAGGTGAACAGTCCGCCGGAGCGGGGCATATTCACCTGCGGCGTGGCCCGACGGTTCTTTCCGCTGAGGATGTCCTGACAAAGCTGGAACATCGCGCGGTCGATCAGCGGCTGATGTCGCCCCTGGTAGTAGTTGCTGCCTCGCCGAATCTCACCGATGTAGAACCGGTTGTTGAGGATGTACGACACGGCCGTCCGGTGAAACTTCGGCGCGGAGGGCCGAAAGACAAATCCTTCGTCGGCCAGCGTTTGGCCGACCGATTCGAACGTGTGCCGGCCGGATGAGTACAACTCGAACAGCCGCATTACGGCTTTCGAGTTCTCCGGATGTGGCTGGATCGGCTCGTCGCGATCTTCCTTCACGTTCAAGTACCCGAACGGGGCCCGGCTGTGTTGCCAGCCCTGTTTCGCTCGTTCGTCAATCCCCTTGAGGACTTCCGTTCGCAGGTTGTCGCTGTAGTACTGGGCCACGGCGGCCATCACGTTGAACGACAACGCGCCCGCCGGGCCGGGGCCGAACTGGTTTTCGACGAACGCCAGCGAGACCCCGTACTTGTCCTCCAGTTCCTGCATCCGCACCGCGTCCCGCATGTTGCGGCAGACACGGTCCAGCTTGTGGCTCAGGATCGCCCGCAGGTTTTCCCGCTTCGCGTTGGCCTTCACCCAGTCAATCAACTGGTTAAAGGCGATCCGCTCGGCTCCGCGTTTGGCGGATTCGGCCACCGAGAACTCCCGCACGACCGTCCAGCCGCTCTTCGTGGCCCGTTCTCTCGTCGCCCGCAGCTGGGCGTCGATCGAATACCCCTCCCGCTGCTCCCGTGACGAGACACGGGCCCAGATCAACACGTTCATTCCTTGCTCCTTTCCAACAGCATTTCGGCGAATCGTTTGACGTTCTGCAGGATCTCGATGGCCTCATCCATCGAGACCTCGCGACCGTACCGGGCCGACCAGAGCCGCCGGGTTTCGGCGATCAACTCGTCCGAAACCCAGGCGAGGGACAATGGCCGGCGGATCGGCACGGGCACACACAGTCCTGGCTCATCCGGCGACGAGAATCCAGTCATGTCGCCGCGATGACCCTGGTCATTCCGCAGTTCAGTTGGAGTCGGCACTGGCGTCATGCCAACTCCCCGCTGCCGAGACCAGCTTTGGTGAATCGCTCACGGATGACCTCGATCGCCGTATTCACGGCCCTGCGCCCGACTCCGAGTTCCTGGGCAATCAAGTATGCCGAGCGCCCCTCGGAGAGCATGCGCCCGACTCGCTGTTCGAACTCGGACAGATCGGCCAGCACTGCGGCGACATCAAGAGCTGCGTCACTCGCTTCCACGCTGCTTTCGCAGAGCAACTCGTCGCCGCAAGGCAGCATGGCCCCGCAACGATCGACCATGTCCTGATAGCGCTGTTTGGTTCGCAACCACTGCTTCAATCGGAGATCGATCGCCCCGGTCAGAATTGTCGACTCGCTGGCCCGGTTGGCAGTTGCCGGGTCGGTCTCGAATGTCAGCAGATACAGTGCGACTTCCTGAACGGCGTCCTCCAGGTCATGCCGCTTGATCTTGAATCGCACGGCGCGGCTGCGAATCAGATCCAGCTTCTCTTCGATTGTCGGTTCTTTCTTCGCGTCCATCTCGGGTTTCTCCTCTCACGGGTTTGGCTGGCCAGCGACGTGCTGACCACGGTGAGGGAGAATCCGGTCTGATCGGGGACACGGTCTCTACGCGGACGCATTGGGGACATGAAAGTCACATTGGCTCCATATGGCGTCCATATGGGCGATCGGGGACACCAGATGGACGCAATATTGCGTTCACATTGGGGACATGTCCCCAATGTGGAATCCAATGTGATCTTGGCAGTCGAGCGCGCAATTTGACTTGCGAGCGGCAACTAACTTTATGTAGGCCGCGAGTCGCTTACCG
>JAHBXV010000104.1 GCA_019636285.1 Planctomycetaceae bacterium | reverse complement strand
GCTCTGCCAGTGTCTCTTACTCTGTGCGATCAACTTAAAGGCACACTGGCAGAGCCAGGGGCACACGCCAGTATTCTTAACATGGATAAAAACCAGGGAGACTCATCGCGATCAGTCGCTCAGTGCTGTTGCAAGAATTCCGCGAAGTCGATCACGCGATGTTCGCGGGCCGAAGCATAACAGGCCTCGACCAGCGCCATGGTCCGCAGGTTGTCCTGCCCGTTGAGATCTGCCACGACACCCTCCTGAACCTGTCGCATCAACTCGGCCATCGGTCCGGCAAACGCATCCGGGAACCAGGCCTCCTCCCAGCGCGGCCGCTCCCAGTTTCCGTTTGAGTGAATCGTCGAGTATTCGAGCGTGCTGGGGGCGCGTTCGGGGTATTTGGGCCAGCCAATTGTTCCAAGGGCGAGACCTTCGGTCCCTTCGACCCGATACCGAATGCCAATGTCGGCTGCCGCCCCTTCGCGAGCCGGACCGGTCCAGACGTCGTCCCATTCGCTCACCCGCAAGCCGGAATCGTATTCGAGCACGATCAGGCAGATGCCGTCATCGTGCGGAAATCGGCTGGCGGTCCGGGGGTCGGGACGGACGCTGGCGAAGACTCGTATCGGATCGCCGAACCAGAAGCGGAACGTGTCCAGATGATGAATGCTGAGAATTCGCAGCGTGACCCAGCCCTGGCGCTCCTGCCAGGGCATCCAATGCGGGATCGCGCGGAGATCGAGCGTTGCCAGGACGGGCTCTCCCAGAACGCCCGCATTCAGCAGCGATTTGCAGGCGCGCACCGACTGGTCGTAGCGCATGTTCTGATTGACGACCAGCACCTTTCCCGCATCCTCACAACATCGGACGATCCGTCGAGCCTCGGCCAGATTCACGCCCAGCGGTTTTTGAGCGAGGATCCCCTTTACGAATCGCCCCTTGCGACAGATCTCCTCGATCACGCCCAACTGGGCATCGGGAGGAACGGCGACGTCGACAAGTTCCACGCGATCATCGTTGAGTAAGTCCGCCAGTGAATCGGCGACCGACAGACCGGGAAATCTAGCGGCGACCTCGGCGGCCTGCTCGCGACGGCGGGAGGTGATGGCGACCAGCCGAAAACCGGCGGCGTGATAGGCCACCAGGTGGCAGTCGGCCATGATGAACCCGGCCCCGACGCAACCAATTCCCAGGGTGCGATCGACGGGCCAGACGGGGGATGTCTCAAGGACGATATCCGGCGCAACCATGGTGTCTGTCTCTGAAACGCAACCACTACCCGCGAAAAGGAAGCCGCAAGGTTTGACTTTTGTTGTCTTGAAGAACAGGTTGATCGGGCAGGTGGTTCAAACCCTGATCCAGTCGCCCCGCCGCCTTCGCAGGAACGCATGAAAGCACCCCGGCTGCTCGTTGTCGATGCAGCGGCTCAATCGGACGCGCCCTGGAGCCGTCTCGACGAGGTACTGACATTCAGCGAGCCTCCCCGCGTGACGGCCAGCATGTCCGACGCGGCCGAGCAGGTTGCCGCCGGCCACTTTGATGTCGCGGTCGTCGTTCATCGTGATGACCAACCCACCGCCGATTGCCTCGATCAGTTGCGACAGCTCGACAGCGAACTGGAGCTGATCCTGGTGGCGGGGGGGGCCGTCGATGCCGGACTGGCCGCGGCGTGTGTTCGTAATCAGCTTCGGGAACTGCTGGTCGAGCCGGTTTCGACAGCCGATCTGGCCGAGGCCATCAAACGGGCCAGCCAGGAACGCCAGTCGCGGCGCGAGACCGAACTCCTTCGACGTCGCGAAGAAGCCCTCGCCGATCGCATGCCGGGTTTCATCGGCGGCAGCGAGGGGATGCAGAAGGTGTTCGACACCATTCGCCAGGTGGCGAAGACCGATGTCGACGTGCTGATTCTCGGCGAGACCGGCACCGGCAAGGAACTGGTCGCGCGTTCGGTTCACCAGGAAAGTCGGCGAGCCGAACAGCCGTTCGTCGCGGTCGATTGCGGGGCGATCCCCGAAAACCTGATGGAATCGGAGTTCTTTGGCCACGAGCGCGGCGCGTTTACCGGAGCCGACAAGAAGCGGACCGGCCTCATTCAGTTCGCCGACGGGGGAACGCTGTTCCTCGATGAAATCGGCGAACTGCCGCTGTTGCTGCAATCAAAACTGCTGCGGGTGTTGCAGGAGCGAGTCTTGCGATTGGTCGGGGGACGCGAGGAAGTTCCCGTCGATGTTCGCATTGTCGCGGCGACGTCTCGCAACCTGGATGAGATGATCCGCGAGAAGCGGTTTCGGGAAGACCTGTACTACCGCATCAATGTCGTGCGGCTGGAACTTCCCCCCTTGCGCAAGCGAGGGGACGATATTGGCCTGTTGATCGAATACTTCGCCGCCCGGTTCAGCCGCGAGATGGGAAAGCCGGTAGTGGGAGTTTCGCCGGAAGCCTATCAGGTGCTCCGTGAGTACCATTGGCCGGGGAACGTCCGCGAGTTGCAGAACGTCATGCGTCGCGGGATCGCGCTGTGCCAGACGAGCCTGATTCGACTGGAAGACCTGCCCGACGAACTGGTCGCCCAGGCCGGGGCTCACATTCATGATGAGTCCGATGCGGGCCGCCGCCGGGGATTCTTCGCGGAACGCGACCATCACATGGCCGTCTTCGAAAAGCAGTATCTGAGCGAGCTGCTCAAACGCCACCACGGGAACGTGAAAGCCGCCGCGATGGAAGCCGATGTTCCGCGGGGGACGCTGTATCGCCTCATCAAGAACCACGGGCTGGAATCGGCCGACTATCGCTGACCGTGATCCGTGCTTTGACAGTGTTTCAGAGATGGGTGT
>JAHBXV010000103.1 GCA_019636285.1 Planctomycetaceae bacterium | reverse complement strand
ACGGTGATTGTCGGTCACACGAACGAACCGGAATATCGCAAGCTGCAGTCCAACGAGTTCATGGAAGCGCTCCGCGACCGTACGGTGAAGATCGACGTTCCTTATGTCACCAAGCTGTCGAACGAACTGCACATTTACGAGAAGGACTACAACCCGAAGCGCGTGCGCGGCAAGCACATCGCCCCCCACACGCTGGAAGTGGCAGCCATGTGGGCCGTCCTCACCCGGCTGGAAGAGCCCAAGCACCACGGCCTGACGCTGCTGCAAAAGCTGAAGCTCTACAACGGCAAGACATTGCCGGGCTTCACGCAGGAAAATATCGAGCAGTTGCGCAAAGAGGCCAAGCACGAAGGGCTGCACGGGATTTCGCCCCGCTATGTGCAGGACAAAATTTCCAACGCCCTCGTCAACAATCCTGATTCCAACAGCATCAACCCATTCATGGTTCTCAACGAACTGGAAGACGGGCTCAAGCATCACTCGCTCATTCACAACGAGGAGATTCGCGAAGACTACCGACGGCTGATCTCGGTGGTGAAAGACGAATACACCGACGTCGTGAAGAACGAAGTGCAGCGGGCCATCGCCGCCGACGAAGAGGCGCTGACCCGGCTGTGCGGCAACTACATCGACAACGTGAAGGCGTACACGCAGCGGGAAAAGGTCCGCAACAAGTTCACCGGGCAGGACGAACAGCCCGACGAACGGCTGATGCGGTCGATCGAAGAGCGGATCGACATTCCCGAAACCCGCAAGGACGACTTCCGCCGCGAGATCATGAACTACATCGGCGCGCTCGCGCTCGATGGCAAGAAGTTCGATTACCGCACGAACGAGCGACTGCACAAGGCGCTCGAAATGAAGCTGTTCGAAGACCAGAAGGATACGATCAAACTGACCAGCCTGGTCTCGAACGTGGTCGACAAGGACACCCAGGAAAAGATCGACATCGTCAAAGCCCGGTTGATCCGGGACTTTGGTTACAACGACGAATCGGCCCAGGACGTCTTGCACTACGTCGCGAGCATCTTCGCCCGCGGCGACGCCAAACGGGAGTAAACACGATCGCTTCGTGACAATCGTCTTTCGTGTGCCATCTTACGTGTGCCACTGGCTCCGCCAGTGTGCCTTGATTGATCGGCCATGACGTATGCCTTGCCTCTCGAAGCGAGTTCCGGAACAGACAGGAAGCGGACTTTCGGCTCATGCACCCAGCTTCGACAACCTCTCCGAGGGTTCCCGAATCCCCGCCGCGTTCAAACCGCGGCGACTGGACCTGGGAACTGGTCGACAGTTTCCCCCGTCAGGGGGACTGGACGGAGAGCGAGTACCTGTCCTTGGCCGAGAGTGTCCGCGCGGAGTTCAGTTCCGGTTGTCTGGAGTTTCTTCCTGTGCCGACGTGGATTCACGCATGGATTATCGATTTTCTGCACGACGCATTGAAGGGTTTCGTCCGTCCTCGGAAACTCGGCCACACCGCCGTTTCTCCGGTCCGAGTGCGTACGCGACCAGGGCAAATCCGGGAACCGGACATTGTCTTCCTGAAACCGCATCGCATTTCTGATCCCCGCCTGCCATCGGACGGTGCCGATCTCGTTATGGAGGTGGTCAGTGAATCGGCGGCGGACCGCCAACGAGACTACGAGCAGAAGCGGCGCGACTACGCAGCCGCCGGCATTCCCGAATACTGGATCGTCGACCCCGAAACCGAAACGATCACCGTCCTGGCGCTGCCCAGCGGTGCCAGCGAATACGCGGTCCATGGCGAATTCCGCCCCGGCGACACCGCGAGCAGCAAGCTCCTGGAGGACTTCACTGTCGACGTCGCGGCGTGTTTTGCTGCGGCGAAAGGAGCGTCTGACGAACCCCAGCAGGGACAGGAAAGCGTCAAGGAGTGACCGGCCATGGATGTGCTCGGCTCGAATTGGGCGAAGATCACGCTACTCGTCGCGGTGGGGCTTTTCGCTTCATCAGTAGGTGCCGAAGACCGGCGGGCAGAGGTGCTGCTTCAGCGCTGGGGAAACGCCATTAAAGCGGCAGGTCCAATCGCCGGGCGGTTCACCACCTATGAATACGACACGGCATCCAATCAGTTCGCAGAAGGCGTTGGCAGTTTTCGACGAGATGAATTGGGAAGGCTGTCGGTGACGGTGAGAGATACGTTTCACGACACTCCCCCCGCCCTGCAACCGCTCAACCAGCGGCGATTCCCGGGATCCAGCGGCAAACCACGATCACAGACGGAATTACTATCCTACGCGTTCACTGAGGAAGAAGATGGTTGGTACTTCACCGGCGCCAGGTCGGATGGTCGAGAAAATCGCATGAAACTGATGGGTCTTCCCTCCGCGTTGGACCCGAACAACACTCAGGACGAATTGAGAAATCTCTTTCAGTTTTGGAGTCCTGAGATCGACGCGACTGGCGTGCTCCACCTTCCCTTACTTTTGCCAGCCTTGAAAGGCATCGAGTACCACCGACCCCGGAGCCGATGGGTTACGTCCAGCGAGATGGTTGTACGATGCGCGGCCCTGATCCCGACAAATCCCGATGTTCCGACGAAATCTTTGTTCCTGTCCCGGATCTACATGGACGTCGAGATGACGTTTCGTGCCGGCAGCCCATACCCGCACGAGATCAGTCTAAACGGATTCCTGAGTCCCACTCGCACCATCCATTGGGTTTTCCACGACGTTGAAGACTACACAAAATAGAATTTATTCCCCGCCTGCTTTGCCGAGATGAATTTCCCCGTCTTGCTGGCGGCTGGCCGCTCGAAGCTGGAAGCTCCCCATGACCCGACCCATTGATCGCGACACGCAACGCTTCAAGGAGATCGTCCGCGGCAAGGTGCGGCAGGGGCTCAAGAAGTACATCACGCACGGCGAAATCCTTGGCCGGCAGGGGCGGGAAGTCGTCTCCATTCCGGTCCCGAACATCGAAATTCCCCGCTTCCGTCATGGCGACAAAGGCTCCGGCGGTATCGG
>JAHBXV010000102.1 GCA_019636285.1 Planctomycetaceae bacterium | reverse complement strand
TTGCATGACATGTCCACCGAGCCCCGTGCCGAGATTCAGATCGCTCCGTACATCCCCGATCACAAAGACGACCAGCCATGTCCAGCATTGTCCCGCTCGAAGAGTTCGAGGAAGTCGACGAGGTCGACCCCGATGAATTCGGATTCGACCAAGACTTCCTGTTCAAGATCACCACCCCGGAAGAGACGGGCGAAGCTTGCTCACCCGACGAAGTCTGTGACCTGATTCTCGACGAGATCGAGGACCAGTTCTGGGACTGGTGGAGCGATCCCTGCCGCAGTCGCCGGTTCAAGCCCCGCATCAAGGTTTATGAGGTCTATTGATCGTGCTGACGCTTCGTCCCTATCAGCAGCAGTCCGTTGATGCGGTCTATCAGCACCTGCGGGAACACGATGACAACCCGGTCGTCGTGATCCCGACAGGTGGTGGCAAGACGCCGGTGATGGCGACGATCTGCCGCGATGCCGTGCAGACCTGGAATGGACGCGTGCTGATCCTCGCGCACGTCAAAGAGCTGCTGCAGCAATCGGTCGACAAGCTGAAGCTGGTCTGCCCGGAACTGAAAGTCGGAGTGTACTCCGCTGGACTCAAACGGCGGGACACACAGCATTCGGTGATCGTGGCTGGTATCCAGTCGGTCTACAAACGGGCGTGTGATCTCGATGCATTCGATCTGATTCTTGTGGACGAGTGCCATCTTATTCCCGCCGATGGCGAGGGGATGTATCGCCAGTTTCTGGCTGATGCGAAGGTGCTCAATCCGCACGTCCGCGTTGTCGGGTTCACCGCAACACCATTCCGGCTCGATGCTGGACCAATCTGTCGTGACGACCATTTCCTCAATTCGGTTTGCTTTGAGGTCGGCGTCCGACAGCTGATTGCCGATGGGTTTCTGTCACCGCTGATCTCCAAAGCCGGGATCGCGAAGGCGGACACGAGCCAGTTGCATGTGCGTGCAGGCGAGTTCGTCGCCAGTGAAGTCGAAGCGGCGATGGATGATGCCGCTCTCGTCGAGGCCGCGTGTGCGGAGATCGCCGAGGTTACGAAGGACCGCAAATCCGTTCTGATCTTCGCCAGCGGCGTCCAGCATGGCCGACATGTCCATCAGGTGCTGCAGGAAAAGCATAGTATCGAATGCGGATTCGTCTGTGGTGAGACTCCGGACGGTGAGAGGGATGAAGCGCTGCGGCGGTTTCGAGGGGAGTCGAAGGGCCTTTTTCAACAGCCACCACTGAAATACCTGTGCAATGTCAACGTCCTGACCACCGGGTTCGATGCGCCCAACGTCGATTGCGTCGTGCTGTTGAGACCGACGCTGTCGCCCGGTCTGTACTACCAGATGGTCGGTCGCGGGTTCCGGCTGCACTTCGGCAAGGCCAATTGCCTGGTTCTCGACTACGGCGGGAACGTGCTCCGGCATGGTCCGGTGGACCAGCTGCAGGTCATTGAGAAGCGCGGTGATGGCGATGGACCGGCCCCGGCGAAGGAATGTCCACACTGCCGGGCACTGATTGCACCGGCCTATTCCATCTGCCCTCAGTGCGGACATGCATTTCCGCCACCGGAACGGAAGAAGCACGAATC
Organism: Planctomycetaceae bacterium; assembly: GCA_019636285.1. Classification (GTDB taxonomy): domain Bacteria; phylum Planctomycetota; class Planctomycetia; order Planctomycetales; family Planctomycetaceae; genus JAHBXV01. The sequence continues at coordinate 1,945 of JAHBXV010000102.1, read as the reverse complement.
GCAGGCCACCAACGCCGGCGTCCTCTCCGGCCAGGTCAGCGATGCCGAGTTCGAGGTTCGGGACATTACGTTCAGCGTCCACACCAAGAAAGACGCGGATGACGACGCACCCAAGACGCTGCGAGTCGATTACCGGCTCGGTCTCGACTACTGGGTGAGCGAATGGATTTGCTTTGAACACACCGGCTGGGCACGCCGCAAAGCCGAGCAGTGGTGGAAGGCCCGTTCCCCTGATCCCTGTCCGGACACCGCCCAACAGGCGTGCGACCTGGCAAACAACGGCGCGCTAGCCCATACGGAATCCGTGATAGTCCGCTCCGTAGCCGGCGAGAAATTCGACCGAATTCACGGCTGCAAACTCGGCCCGAAACCGGAGCCGAGTCCCATCTGGGCCGAGGTCGATCTCGATGATGTTCCGTTCTGATTCAACAAGGGAACCCAATGCCTGAAAGCGAAGTTGAGATGACGGCTGAGCAGAAACTTCTGCACGCGATCTTCGGCCCATGTACCGAAGCCGAACGGAAGGCCTTGATGACCGAAGATGTCCTGGATCGGATTCGTGAGAAGATTCAGGCGTCTGACCCGTATCGATCTCGCATGGAGGCCTACGGCGAGATCCGTATCAGCTTCGACAGATTGTGGGAAATGCTGGTCTGCGATTTTCGCTATCACGACGAGCAGGACGACGTCACGGACGAAGATGTTTTGGTGGACCTCGCACTCATTCTGGCCGCCGATCTCTGCCGATTGCTGATTGACGTGGATCCTGCCATCCCAGCGCCAGGTTCGTCCTGATTCTCTGGCGACAGCACTTGATGTCTCTCCGAAATCATGGCTCCATGTGTCACGTGAAGACCAACCACCAACACGGGAGCCAGAGATGACCGACCAGACCAAAAAAGAACGCGAACGCAACCTGCGGGAGATCTTCCGCACGATGGACGCCGACCGGGCGCAGGAGATTCGCGAAGCCTACTACAAGGCCGTTGAGGGATTGAGCACGCTCGCGGAATCGCTGGAGATCGCGGACGCCGAAACGGGCAGCCCGCATGACCACGCGCTGATCGAAGAACACCTGATTGCCTGCCAGGCGATCGACGCCCTGAAGGCGAGCCTGCTCGGACGCATCCTTTGATGCGGGGCCGGGCGGCGATTCTTGAACACCAACCTGCTGCCCGGTGACTGATGCCCAACCCCTGGACGATGAACGTCCACGAGTGTCCGCGCTGCGGGTCGTACCTCCGTTTCGGTGGCGACCTTCACGAATGCGGCCCGCGTGACGACTCCCACATCCGGTACAACCTCGCCACGACGGACGAAGAGAAGGCCGCGCTTTCCGAGGCGGTCCGTCTGCTGCATGGGATCGACGAGGCGTTCTGGTATCGCAACCGCCCCGAGGTGCTGGCCATCGTGCAGCGCCTCCGCCGCGACGGCCATCCCGACCCGAAGGTGATGGCCTGCATCACACCGCGACCAACTGACAAACCTGTCCGAGGCTGACGCTTGGCTCGAGTCCTCATTATCGGCGACACCCATTGTCCCGGCATGCGCAACGGATACGTGGACTTCCTGCAGCGAACTGCCGACCGCTACGCGATCAACCGCGTGGTCCACATTGGCGACCTCGTAGATTGGGCGTCGATCTCATACCACGAGAAGAGCCCCAGTCTGCGAAATGCCACACTCGAATATGCCCGTGCGAAACGGCAGGTGGCATCGCTGACAAAGGTGTTCCCCAAGGCCGACTGGCTGATCGGGAATCATGATGCCCTGACCGAGCGCCAGGCGGTCACCGCTGGTCTGCCGCCGGAACTGCTCCGCGACTATGCCGACATGTGGGACGTCAATTGGACCGTCCATCCCCGGTTCACCAAGTTGCACATCGATGGCGTCATCTATTCGCACGGTGACAGCGGTCGCGGCGGACAGGACGCGGCATTCCGCC
>JAHBXV010000101.1 GCA_019636285.1 Planctomycetaceae bacterium | reverse complement strand
CTCGTCTGGGAGGACCAGCGGGCGCTGTGGGCGGAGCTGCGGGCACAGCTTCTGGGAAGTCCCTGACCCCCAGCCCGAGCGCCGTGGCTTTCCACGTTGCTGTCGTCCACCGGCGGCGCGAGCAAAGGCGGATGCAGGGGCTCGATGTCGACTAGTCGACATCGAGATGTGCTTCTGATAGCGTAGTCGAGACACGGGTCTGCTCCGTCTCGGAGTGGCCCCTTCTTTCTTCTATCGCTTTGGAGGCGCACCATGACCTTGCCCTCACACCAAGATCTCTCCGCAGCAGTGCTGGAGTTCCTCGGCAAACAGCCTGACCGAATGGCCTCGTCCAAGGAGGTCGCTGATCGGATGGCGAAGAAGTTCCGCCTCAGCGAGGCAGACCTCCGACAACGCACAGGGCACGCTCGGCGCGAGATGGGCGAGTCGTCCTGGAAGCTCCAGCTGCGCAGGGTGAAGTACGACTTGTCACGGCAGGGTCTTGTTCAAGGTGGCTCCCAGAACCGAGGGGCTTGGCGGCTCTCATAGCCGCAACTTGATATACCCCTGAACGATAGCTTGCGTTTGTTCTCAACCCTCCAAGGCCGGCGATGCCGGCTTTCGCTGTTCGGAGCCGGAAGATGCCGATCAACAGCCACAAGCGGTCCTCATGGCCCTCCGATGTCGAGGCATCTGTCGCGCAATATAACGCCTGGTATCTCGACTTCGCGCCCGACGCCTACCGAAAGGCTCGCGAGGATACGGAAGAATCGGTGAGGCGGGCGTTGGAGGAATCCGGGTACGGCGCTCAGCTCAGCGCGGATTTCCTTCGGCGCCACCCTGGTATCCTGTTCGTGCTGCGGATGTTCACTGCCCCGCCAGTTGCGCGGGACAGGCTCACCGGTCTCTCGGGCGTGCCGAAGTCGATGATCGACGGCATGGATCGCGATGGGCGACTGCCCGAGCGAATGGCGTCAAGAACACTGAACGACAACCTCGACCGGATTGGCGCGACGATTCGACGCTTGATGGATCCCGAGCTATTTCCATGGATCAGGGAGCAGCGTGCTCCGGTCGAGAGCGAGATCGAAAGGGCTCTTCTGGTGGTTGGCGACCGGGTTTGTCGAGCTGTCTCGGATCCGGTGATTCGCAACGCGCAGGAAGCTCGCCAGCTTGCCGTCATCGCCAAGGTTCTCGGCGACAAGGGCTACCAGGCATGCGAGGGGACGAGTGACGCGTGGTCGATGCCGGCCGGCACGTACTCATTCCGCATGAACGTGCCCGTGCGGAACGACGATGGGGCGCAGGTCAACATGCCGATTGACGCGGTTATTCGCCCTCTATCCGGTGCGGATCCCGTACTCTTCGAAGCGAAGTCGGCCGGGGACTTCACGAACGTGAACAAGCGTCGTAAGGAAGAGGCGACGAAGATTCGCCAGCTCCGGGCAACCTACGGAAAACAGGTGAGCTTCATGCTGTTTCTGTGCGGCTACTTCGACACCAACTATCTGAGCTACGAGGCAGCCGAAGGGATCGACTGGGTCTGGGAGCATCGTCCAGAGGAGCTGCTCTTGGCGCTTTGAGCGCTTGATGTCGATCGAGGTGAACCGAGGACTGATCTGTCGATCAACTCGCTTGGAGCGAGCGAGTGCTAGAGTGAAGGCATCGGTAGTTTGAGCAGCTCTCGCGGCTCGATCTTCCCGAGCCCGCCACCGTAGGTCCTTCCGATCTGGGTGATGAGTTCGCTCGTCTCGCCGTCGTTCAAAACATCCAGTAGGCGGTCAACATCCAGCCCGTCATCTGTGATGAATCCATTCAGGAACACGCTCATCACGCGGCATCCGGCGTCATTGCGAACGAAACGCGTCTTCCCCCTGTTCATGTATGTGATGATGATGTCCGGCGGCTCTACGCGCTCCATCTTGTACCAGGGCTTCCGGGTTGCGCAGTTGAAGCGTTCGTGGACCCCAAGTTCCCGACCATGGTCAAGGTAAGCCTTGACCCGAGTTCCGCCCAGTTGTTCCGGTGGAAGGCCACAGTCGAGGAGCCAGACAGGCCGCCCCGCAGCTCGCAGCTTCTCCCAGTGCTCTCGAGTCAGCACACGGTCGGGAAGGTCCCGCGCGGACGCGACCACAGGAACAAGGAACTCTTTCTCGATCGACCAAGTCTCGACAGTCTCCTGGTTGATGACAAAGAACTTGTTGGCGCCGGTCGCTATGCCTCGCCGCGTCTTCATGTAGTCCGCGAGGGTGTTATCGCGGCCGTGGCGAAGCTCCTGGTGTGAAGCGTGGTTGTCGCCGAATTGAAGCGTCCAACTCGTATCGAGGGCGATGGTCATCAGGTCTACGTCCCGGCGGGACTTTGTCCCTACCTCGGTTGAACTTGCGTAGGCCTCGAAGAGTGGTGTGGTGTTCCCTGGTGCGGGAGGAGTCTTCTTCAGGACCGTGATAGCGGATGTGGTCAAGACCCCATCGAAAGCCAAGTCGTCCCGGTTGAAGAGCTCGAGACGGGAGATGGTGTGGCTTGACGCGAAAACGGACTTCAGTGCTTCCCCGTACTTTACATCAAGGTAGTCCGCCGGGGTGATGAACACCATTTGGCCGCTGGGCTTCAGGCGGTTGATGGCTTCGAGGAAGAAGTACACGTAGTTCGTAGAAAGTGTCGAGATCTCGACCCCATGGGCAGCGCCATAGCGTGCGGCAAGTTCCTTCTTCTGTGTCTTGCCAAGCAGATGGTGCCGTACGTACGGAGGATTGCAGATTATCGCATCGACGTCGGCGCGTGAGCCATGACAGGAGAAGAGGTCCTGCGGCGCGGTGAAGTCGAGCTCAACTACCTGAACCTTGAGTCCACGCGTGGCCAGCCCCGCCCTTGTAAGGAGGCAACACACGGGGTGGATGTCGTTGGCAACAAGGCGGGCTTTCGGGTACCTCTCGGCAACCGCAGCAAGCAAGACGCCTGCGCCACACGCGGGATCAAGTACCACCGGCGCCTCGCGTGAATCGGCGAGGAGCTCTGCCATGTGCCGTGCAATCGAGACTGGAGTGAAGTACTGCCCATGTTGGTAGCGCGACTCCCGAGCGACGAGCCTCTCAAATGTGGGACCCAGCATGTCGGGGCTTCGGAGGCAATGCGAGCGCGCGGTGGTGACTACGGCCTCGTCTAGGTGTTCTGAACACGCCTCGATGAAGTCCGGAGCGAAGGGCGCGCGCTCCCCCAACAGCCGCACGCATAGCGCAGAGACGACGATGAGCGGCGCCAGTGCGCTTGGGTCTTCTTCCCTGAGAGCCTCGGCAAGCGCGAAGCGGACCGCGGTGGAGGGCTCGGACTCCAGGCGCTGTTTGATCGCCACCACCGCTCCCTCGAGAAGCTCGAAGTACTTGGCGTCGCTGAGCGTGGTCGCATCGCCGACCGCGGTTCGTATCGCCTCGGCTGCTGCGGCCGGCGAGACGTCAACCACCTTGCGAAGCTCCTCTGACACGAAACCCGCCGCCAGGAGGAAGGCGCTTTCGTCCTGTCGCAACGCTTCCGCGAGCTTGGCCGCCAGGTCCTTGCTGGGGCTCAGAGTTGAGTTCTCAAGCCGAGAGATCGTAGCGGCGGATACGCCAGCTGCGCTGGCGAGGCCACGTGAGGAAAGGCCTGCTTCTTGGCGCTGACTCTTCAGAAAAGCGGCGAACGACACCCTGTTTACCTCGGAGTAAAGATCCCGCGTCGACGCGGGCCGACCTTTGTGTACCTTCGCCACGGGGCAGCTGTCAACGCCCGAAGGCCAGTGGTCGATCAGGGACCCAGCGCGGACAGCCCGCCTCGTCGTAGCGCCTCGGCTCTCGCCCCCGCCGC
>JAHBXV010000100.1 GCA_019636285.1 Planctomycetaceae bacterium | reverse complement strand
CAATCGGCTGGAGTTGCCGCAGGTGAATTGGGTCGCGACCGCCGGTCACTCGCGGCAGATGCAGGATTTCTTCCTGGATGCCGGGGGACAGCATCAGCAGGTTCATGATCTGGGTGACGCGGGCTCGGGAGACCTGGCCCATGCGGGCCAGCTCGGCGTAGTCGGTGACGACGCCGGTGCGGATCAGTTCTTCGAACCGAATGGCTAACGCCATCAGACGGGTGATCCGGGGCAGCCGGCCGACGGGTACGTCGGCGTTCGGATCAGATCCCGTTTCCATCACACGTCTGGCTCCGCGGCCGCGACGATTGAAGTGGATGTCGGCTTCGAGGGTAATCGATTTCATGCTGCGTCCTCCGCTGTGGCGAACTCTGCGCCGAAGTTGCGAATGCCATCCGGGTGAAAGGTGACCGTCACCTTGCCGCGTTCGCCGTCGTAGTCGACTCGCTCGACCAGCAGTTCGATGACGCGGGCCTGCTCGCGTGGCGTCAATGCCTTCCACACCGGATCGAACTTGGCCATCGCGGCGGCTACCTCGCTCTGGTCGATCGTTCGGGCGGTGATGGCCCGGATCTGTTCCCGGATTTCTGTCGCCCGACGTTCCGCCGTGCGCGTGCGTTCCTGCAGGTCGGCCAATCGGGCGACCGCCGGCGAATCTTCGTCACCCGGGGCAACGTGGGTGACGACGTCGCGAATCTCCGCCGCCCAGCGGGCCAGTTCGCGTTCCAAGCTGGCCCGTTCCGCTTCCAAAGCGACAAGTTGGGACTGGCCCTGTTCACGAACCTGGGCGAGCGTTTCCCGGATCAGGTCGGGATCGCGACCAATGCTCCGGATTTGGTCGACCACGAACCGTTCAATCTCGGTGGCGGGGATCGACGGGGACGGACAATTCTGCCAGCCCCGTTTCTGGGCGTGGCAACAGACATAGTACCGATACCGCTTGTTGCCATCCTTGGTCGCGTGCGTCGGCGTCATCGCGGAATCGCAGGCCACGCACCGCAGCAGACCCTTCAGCAGGGCACCGAATTTGTTTCGGACCGCTGCCCCACCGGTTCGACCGTTCCGTTGCAGCATCGCCTGCACCTGTTGCCAGATGTCCGGATCGATGATGGCGTAGTGCTCGCCCTCGTGGACCTCGTCCTTGTAGCGCACCTTGCCGAGGTAGGTGACGTTGGTCAGCAGTTTGTGGAGGCTGGTCTTCGTGAACGGTTTCCCGCCGCGCTCGATGCCTTTCTTCGTGATCCAGCGTTTGTTGACCCAACCACGATCGTCGAGTTCCTGGATGACGGTGATCAGCGATTGGTGCTGCAAGTACAGGTCGAAGATGGTCCGCACGCGAACGGCTTCGTCGTCGTTGACCACGAGCTTCGAGCCACGTGGATCGACGTCGAAACCGAGGAGCGGCATCCCGCCGACCCATTTTCCTTTGCGACGTGCAGCGGCGATCTTGTCCCGCGTTCGCTCCGAAATGATCTCCCGTTCGAACTGGGCGAAAGACAGCAGCACGTTCAGTACCAGCCGGCCCATCGAACTGGCGGTGTTGAACTGCTGCGTGACGGAAACGAATGACACGCGATGCCGGTCGAAGACCTCCATCAGCCTCGCGAAATCGAGTAGCGAGCGGCTGAGTCGGTCAACTTTGTAGACCACCACGCAGTCGACTTTGCCTGCTTCGATGTCTGCCATCAGGCGTTGCAGTGCCGGACGATCCATGTTGCCGCCGGTGAACCCGCCATCGTCATACCCGTCCGGGATGATCTCCCAGCCTTCATTCACCTGGCTGCGAATGTAGTTCTCGCCGGCCTCACGCTGCGCATCGAGCGAATTGAATTCCTGTTCGAGTCCGTCTTCGGTCGACTTCCGGGTGTAGATGGCACATCGCATCGTCGGGCTGACGGTGGATCGCTTTCGTGGCTTCGTTCTGGTCATCGCTGGCCTCCCTTCCGCAGACGGAAGAAGTGGAAGCCGTTCGTATGCGAACCGGTGATGGCCTTGGCCACGGCGCTGAGCGATCGGTAGACCTCGCCTTCGTATTCGAATCCATTCTCCAGCACGCGGACCTGCAGCGTGTCCCCCTTGTATTCGCGGTTGAGCACCGTGCCGGGGAGCGGCAATCGGTTGTCACCGGCGAATCGAACCGCGCTGGTGACCGTCCGCTGTTTCGTGCTTGTGGCGGGCTTCGCCTTCGGTGGCGTCATGCGGATGTCGGCCTCGTTGGCCAGCTCGGCGGCACGTTGGCGTGCCCGCTCTGACAGACCGCCTTCAGCCGCCGCCTGCAGACGCCATGCGATCCGTTTGACCAGCCAGGCCTTGTTGCCGGTCCGTGTTTCATCGCCGAAGACCTCGGCATAGCGTTCCCGCAGTTGCTTGACGGTCATCCGCTGCATTGCGGCGACCTCTTTCCCGACGTTCAGTGACATGCGTTTCTCCTTGTTGAAGAACCCGACCGCACATTGCGGTCTCGGAAACCGTTAACCGTGGTGACCACTGAGCACGGTTTCCGCAGGAACCTCAAGGCATGTTTCCGCTTCGTTCGGAACATCGGAACCGGCCAACGCGATCCGCTGGCGCAGCCGCAGTATGGCGGCGGCAAAGATCGCGGCGAGTTCGGTTCTGCGTTGGTCTTCGGGGGCCTGATCGTTGTCGTTGCATGGGCGCATAATGTCTCCATGAATGGGGCGGCGGGGACGCTCCGCGAGATCAATCGGTCGGGGCCGAGACCACTGAGCGGTGCGGGTGGGGCCAACTCAAGGCCCTATTCGTAGAGCTACCCGGTTCGAGTTCGAACTGACGAAATCGGGGTCCGAAAGGGACCGGGTTGTTAACTCCGAGACCCCTGTTAACCAGAGACTCAGAGAGTTTTGGCGCGAGATTCCGGGGTACGGAAGGAACCTTGAGGGTTCCTTTCGGAGCCCGGTTGGCCTCTCTCGAAACGGAGAGTCGCGGCGGGAGACGTGAACCGACGCAAAGCGTTACGTGAAAGGCGGAAACGCAAAAACGCCGGGAGGCGAACCTCTCGGCGTTTTCCGTGAACTGGTCTGTACTGCGAGTACGCAGAACAGAAACGAGCTCCCCAAAGGCAACCCTTTTCGTAACGACTCTCTTTGTACCGGATTACGGAAGTGCCTTCAAGAGAAGGAGTTGCAAAAGTTCGAGACCTCTACGGTATTCCGAAGGCAACGAACTCTCCTCGAACTTCACGCGATTTGGTTAACAGCGGGCGCGAATCGCAGCGCGATCCACGCGGGCGGGCCAAAATACCGGGCAGGTCGTCTCACGACCATGTGAATCTCTACGGATCACGACGGTCGAATCGGACATCCAGTGCAAGCAGTGGCTGGGCGGACGACTGCTGAAGCACGACAGCCGCAAGGCGGCCTGACGGCGGTTTGCGAATTCCACTTTATTCGCGGCGGATCCCAGGGCTCGAGATCCGTTTGTGCGGCGGCGATTCGTCCGACTTCACCCGCGTTGGAATGGACGGATCCCTTGCGACTCAACGAATCAACGCGCCCACGCTCACCAGCTTGTCCAAACTATCATGCGCTGCTGCCGCCAGGAAACCACTGATCCGCTTCTTGCAGGCGGCCTGGACGCCGCCGCTGATCCCCGCTCACGGGGCGTCCCTCCGGCAAACCGGGCAATCTGGATGGGACCGTGCGGCTGGTTCCGCCGGCCGGGATCAGGAAATCGCACGATCTGGAGAAATTTTTCTGGTCATTCGGATTCGTAGTGGTAGATTGGACACCCAAAAGTCATCTCAATCGGCGCAACGTCCTTTCGCCATGCGTTCTCCAAGACTCACCGCGAGGAGCGGTTCGACGCGCAACTCGTCTCGTTGATTGTAGAGTCTGTCATTCGTCCAACGTGATAAGGGGTCCGTCGTCATTTCGACCCGGAATCCTGGATTCCTGACACGACCGGTGGCGCTGTGCGCCCGCCAACACTTGGCGATCCGCACCTTCCTCGTTTTCTAACCTTCCTGTAGTTCGTTCAGGAGCCCCTCCCATGCCGGGCACGCGGATCTTCAGTTGGGACGACATGT
>JAHBXV010000010.1 GCA_019636285.1 Planctomycetaceae bacterium | reverse complement strand
CTGAAACGCTTGCGAGACACACACCTCCTTTTTGGAAAAGGATCACCGCCATGGCCGCTCTCTTCACCAACCTGCTCAACGATGAACACGGCTTCCTGGTCTCGGCCGAACTCGTTCTGGTCGCCACCATCGGCGTCCTGGCCATGATCGTCGGCCTCTCGGAAGTCGCCTTCAACGTGAACAACGAACTCGAAGACGTCGGCTCGGCCTTCGGCAAGGTCAGCCAGAGCTTCCAGCTCGATGGCAGCCGGGGCCACAAGGCCCAGCACGGCGGCAGCGAATTCTGGGACGCCGCCGACTTCTGCGACGGAGCCTGCGACATCCAGTGCGGCAGCAGCATCGACGGGGAATGGTAAGCGGCAGGAAGCGGCCAGCCGCCAGCAGCCAGCGAAGGCGGGAATCAGGAATCAGCGGTCAGCCATCAGTCGTGAACTTCTGGCTCTCCGCTTTCCGCTCTTGGCTTTCCGCCTTCCACCAACCACTACCCACCGACCACCAACCACTCTCTCCCTCCCCCACCCGCCGGACGGCACCCCCGGCGGGTGGTTTGCTGCGCGCGGCTTTCGCTGGCGATGGGTCGTGGGCACAATTTCAGGAACTGTCCATTCCTTTCGCAGTCACCTGCCTCTACAGCGACAACCGCCGATGGCGCGCCGTTCCTCCCGATTTGAAGCGAAGCTCGATCAATCGGACGTTCCCGTCGTGATGATCGATTCGCACCGGCGACTGGTTCTTGCCAACAGGGCGTTCATCTCGCTGACCGGATGGCCGTCCGAGGACATCATCGGAAAGGCCTGCGCCACGGTCAGCGAAGCCGACGATCAATCGGTCGCGGCACTCCTGTCGCAGCTCGCTCCGCCTCCTGAAAACCTGGCTAGCGATGTTCGTGTCGTCCGCGTCGCGCTCCCCTGCCGAAACCGGGCTCCGGTCCCTCGCGAGATTCACTGGCAGCCCCTCACCGATCCCGAAGGCGGAATCACCTGCTGGCTGGGATTTCTGCGAAGTTGTCCACCCGCGACGTCAGGCGGCCCGACCGTGCCGCTGGTCCAACGACTGCATGCCGAGCTGTTCGCCGTGCGTCGCGAACTGCGCCGGCAGTACGGCGAATCGAGCCTGATCGCTGCTTCGCCGGTCATGCAACAGGTCTATCGCCAGATGCGTCTGGCCGACCCGGCGACGACCGTCGTCTTCCAGGGAGAACTCGGAACCGGCAAACAACACCTGGCCCGTACACTGCACTATCGGGGCTCGACCGGTCGCCGCGCGTTCGTGCCGCTCGTCTGCCGCGATCTCGCTCCATTCGATGTGCGGACGCTGTTAAAGCAGGCCCGCGAAGCCGCCGAAGTCGACGTTCCAACAGCTCCCGGAACACTTTACTTTCAGAACCTCGAAGACCTCAGCCGCGAGTTGCAGGACTCACTCCTGGAGTGGTTGACGACACCCCCGCCGCGCGTGCGCTTTTTCTTCGGAACGCGACTTTCACTGTCCTCGCTCCGCGAGCTTGATCGCTTCGTGGAAGGCTTTTGGCTCGCCATCTCCGATCTAGTGATTGAAGTTCCTCCGCTACGCCTTCGTGGCGACGATCTTGGGCTGTTGGCCCAGTACTTTCTGGAAGAATGGAACCGTGGACGGGATGCCGCCGAAGGGCTGGATGGCATCGACCCGCTGACGCTGGAACGACTGAAGGAACACGACTGGCCTGGTCACGTCCGTCAATTACAGACGGTGATTCGCGACTCGGCCGAGCGCGCGACAGGTCCGCTTTTAGCTCCTGGTGACCTGTCCTTCGGCTTCCAGGCCGCGACTTCGGCCCGAGCGGCGGCGACGCCCAATCGCGACACCCTCCTGCCGCTCGATGAACTACTCGCCAAGGTCGAACGGGAACAACTCGAAGCAGCCTTGCAGGCGGCACGCGGCAACAAGTCGAAGGCAGCGGACCTGCTGGGTGTCACCCGACCGAGGCTCTACCGCCGCCTGACAGAACTCGGGATTCTCGCGGACGAAATCTCGGAGAGCCCGGCGCATCGCGACTCGTCCGATGCCGCGGCCGATTAGACAAATCGACTCCCTGCACCGACTTTGCCACCATCCGAAGAGTTCCGCGAGTTCGTTTTTTTCAAATGGCCTCTTGCCAGCCAATTCATTATTGCACAATAATTGCGAAAGAATGTCGATGTTGTGTGCATCGCAATTCTTTCGGAAGTTTTGTGCATGTTCGTTGCCACCTGGTTACGCCGCTGCCACCTGATCCTCGGCCACGACTTTTGTCCGTGGGCCAACCGGTTCGTCTATTGGCTCAAAAGCCCTCTGTGGTGCCTCGTCCTGGCCATCGGGGCCTCGGCAGCCTGCGGTTATGCGGTGCATAGCGGGTTGTTCTGGCTCACCGGAATCCTGTCGGGGCTGCTGCTCTTGGGAATCGTCTGGCCGTGGGCAGCCGTTCGGGCCGTTCGCGGAAGTGTCTGGCTGGGAAATCAGCGGGCACACGTCGGCGATTCGGCCCTGCTGGAGTTACGCCTCTGGAATCGCTGGGTCATTCCGGTCTGGGGCATGGTTATCCGTCTGGATGGCCCTACCGCCGCGACTCCGCTTGCGGCTTCGATCGGCTGCGTGCTTCCACGAACACGACCTGAATTCACCTGGCGCGTCACCCCCGCGGTCCGGGGCGTCTATCCCACTTCGGGAGCCTGGATTGTCACGTCGTTTCCGTTCGGTCTGTTCGAGGCCCGACGGCGTCTCGAAGTTGAAGGGCAACTGGTCGTCTGGCCCGAAACCGTCGCCTTGCGCGGTCTGCCGGACGCCGTCGAGTTCGAACCCCACGAAGAACGGTTCGCCGAACGGCTTGTCGGCGATTCCGGAGATCTCCTGGGAACGCGAGGGTTTCGCGAAGGAGATTCGTTGCGGCGGGTCCATTGGGCTCAGACCGCGCGACAGGGACGATTGATCGTCTGCGAACGGCAGGCTCCCGCGGCCTGCGCGGTCAAGTTGCTGATTGACGACACCGTCCGCGATCCCGAATCGTTGGAGCAGGTGTTGCGCGTGGCTGCCAGCGTCGCGTCATCACTGGCCCGCCAACATGCCAGCGTGGAAACCCGGATCGGTTCCGATCGTCTCACGATTGGTTCCTCAAAAGGTGATCTCTCACGATTTCTAGATGCCTTGGCCAGGGTGCCGGCGAGCGGTCGAGCGACTTCCGAAGCCTGCCCGTTTCACTCCGCGAATCATTCCGCCGTTGAAGTGATCGTGACATCTCTTGACGCATTCGAACGTCATCTGACCCACGCGCACTCCAGTTCGCTGCGACGATTTCTCGTCGTGTCGTCTTCCGAAGCGGAGCATGAGCCGGCTTGCTGTCACCCTTGGCTGGAAATCCCGAGCAACAAGTCGCGTCTCGGCGAACTGGTGCCCGCCTGGCGGAAAGCGTGCCATGCCACCTGCTGAGCATCACACAAAGCCTCAGGCGATTTCTTCGTCGTCGACCGAAACGCTGTGGGCGCATCGCTCCGGTCGCACGTCCACAGCGCTGCATAAGACTTCCGTTGCGCTGCAGTCTCTGTCGATCGCGGCGGGGCTGGCCGCACTGGCCGCGCTAAGGCTCGCCGACCTGGACGGAGCGATCTCGGCGTGGGAGATCCCCGGCTGGGTCGCTGTCATAGCACTCGTGGCTGGCGTGGCCGCCGGACTCCGGAGGCTTCCCGACCACGTGTCGTACGAAATCCCCATCTTGCCGGTGCTGGTGGCGCTGTTTCTTGGCGCCCTCATGGTAGAGACGGGCATTCGGGTTCTATTTGGCATCGGTCAGCCGTTCGAGTGGATTGTGATGCGAAGCCTGGGTTGGCTGGCATTGGGCATGACGGCGACGGCGGTCACGGTCCCGCGCCAGCGCGGTGTTCTGGGAGTCGGGTTGTTTCTCGTTGTCTTCGCCCTCACGACCCATTTTCTGCCCGACGTGCAGATTTGCGGATCCCTGTTCCTGGCCGCTTCGATCGGCTGGCTGGTCATCGCGCATGCGGAACTGCTCCCCTCGCAACTGTCGCGCCAGGCCAAGTCCCGCCAACCCTTTCCCCGGTGGCTGGGGGTCGCGCTGGCAATTGTCTTTCCGCTGCTGTGTCTGGTCGCGACTGGCGAGCGGCATCTGGCGCATGGTCTGTCGGGCTGGATTCCCAGTTCCGGCGGTTCGGGCGACTACGATCCCTATTCACGCGGCGGGATCGGCGATGGCGACCAACTCGTGGCCGGCACCGAGAATATTCAAAGCTTCGGAGCACTCGACGACGCCCCGTTCATTCCCGACCATCGCCCGAGTCTTTACGACTTGTTCGACGACACCTACAACGAGCCCGTTCGCAACGAAAAGCAGGACCGGGCCATCTCGATCCGGCAAGACCCCGCGAATCGTCAGGTCGAGCGTCACCTGGCCGAAACTCAGCAAGCGGCCCGACAGTTCAGCACCGCCCGCCAGTCGCGCACGGCCGAACAGAAAGCCGTCGGCAGCATCCCCAGCCATGCGCTTCTGCACGTGGCCGGACGTGTTCCGTTGCATCTGAGGCTGGAAGTCTACGACCGTTTTGACGGTGTGAACTGGACTCCCGAAGCCGAGTTCGAATCGCTTCCGGCGCCGAAGATCGAGACGGTTCACGGCAAGCCCTGGCTACAGGTCTCTCTCCGGCATCCACGCGAGGCCGAGGTCGCCGCGACCGAGACCCACGCGCTCAAGATCGTCTCGCTCGACACGGCACGCATTCCCTCGCCAGTAGGCTTACGGGCCGTGCATGTCGATCAGATCGATCGAGCCGATTTCTTTCAGCCGCTCCCCGCCGGACAACTCGCCTTCCAGCGGGAACGCCTGCCGGAACTGGTTCCCATTCATCTGGTGAGCGAGTTGATCGATGGGCGGCGCGTGCTGGAACGGCATCGCGACAGGTTTTCGGTGACGGATAACCGACTTCACCGCGACTACCCCGTTGGGGAGTTGTCGCGTGAAGTTCGGCAACTGGCCTTCGATTGGACAAAAGACGCGCACGACAGCCATGCGCAGATCGAAGCGATTGTGCGTCGACTGCGGAGCGAGTATGTCCTCGATAACGATGCCGTTCCTCCGGCCGATGTCGCATCCCCCGTTCTGCACTTCCTCGCCACGTCTCGTCGGGGGCCCGACTATCAGTTCGCGACCTCGGCGGCTGTTCTGTTGCGAACGCTGGGTTTCTCGACACGGTTTGTCACCGGTCTGTACGCCTCGCCCGAGCGCTACGACGCCCGACGTCGGCATACCGAAGTTCTTCCGGCCGACGTGCATGCCTGGGTGGAGGTCTATGTCGGCGAAGGCCAGTGGCTGACCATCGAGCCAACACCAGGCTACGAAGTCCTCGGCCCGCCGCCGACATTTCTGGGCTGGATCGGAGCCACCGCTCTCGCCATTGGCAAGGCAATACTTGAAGCGTGGCCCCTCGTCCTGCTGGCTGTCGCAATCGGGGCGATTGTGGTTCGACTGCGCCGTTCAATGGCCATGTGGTTTCGCCAGACCTGGTGGATGATCGTTCCCCCGAAGACCGCGGCGGAGGCGATCCGGCGGACGCTCGTTCTCGTTGACTGGCGGGCTCGTCGTGTCGACTTGCAGCGACGGCCAGGCGAGACGCCCACGCAGTGGCTCGTCCGGATCCGACAGGGGCTCGATTCCGTCGTCGAAGGGCTCGATCCGCGCCAGCTCGCGATCATCCAGCGCGCCTTATACGCGCCGACAGCCAAGCTCAACCCGGTCGACGACGATGTCCGAGCGGTTTGCCAGGCGATCGCTCGCTACCGATTCGCGCGAGTTGGCAGGACAACGCGCGAGAATCTGTCCTCCAAAGGCCTTTTGCCGGCCGTGCTGGTTCCCGGGAATCGAAGGATGGCCACGTGATGGCGACGACACAGACCACGTTCGACCGGGCCGCCGATCTCCGAACCTCGATCGACCAGTTACGCGCCTGGCTGAACCGCGTGCTTCGCGGCAAGGCCGAAGTGATCGAGCACGTCCTCACCTGCTTGCTGGGGCGCGGGCATCTGCTCCTGGAAGACCGGCCGGGGCTCGGCAAGACCACGCTCGCCAAGGGACTGGCGGCGACCTGCGGCGGACGCTTCGCCCGCGTGCAATGCACTCCCGACCTGCTTCCCAGCGACATCACCGGGTTCAACATCTTCAATCAGAAGTCGCACGAGTTCGAGTTCCGCCGCGGCCCCGTCTTTTCCGATGTCCTGCTGGCCGACGAAATCAACCGCGCGACGCCTCGCACGCAGAGTGCGCTCCTGGAGGCCATGGCCGAGCGGCAGGTGACTCTTGATACCGTCTGCTATCGGCTTTCGGATGAGTTCTTTGTCATCGCGACCCAGAACCCTCTCGACCAGCACGGAACTTATCCGCTTCCCGAAGCCCAGCTCGACCGGTTCGCGATGAAACTCAGCATCGGCTATCCCGACCGCGAGGATGAGTTGGGACTTCTGCAATCGTCGATCGGAGAATCCGACACGGCCGATGTCACCGCCCAGGAACCGGTCCTCTCGCTGGTCGAATTGCGCCACTTGCAGGAGCAGGTCGCCGCGGTCCCCATCAGCCGGCCGCTCCTCGAATACCTGACCGATCTCGCGCGATTCACCCGCAAGCATCCGCACATTTCGCTGGGAGTCAGTCCGCGCGGGCTCCTCACCTGGATGCGAATGGCGCAGGGCTGGGCGTTTCTCGATGGCCGCGACTTCGTCACGCCGGACGACATTCAGAGCGTCGCCATTCCCGTCCTTTCGGTGCGGCTCGGAACCGATCACGACGATCCCGCGCCGCTGATCCGTGAGATTCTCGCCGAAGTTCCCGTGCCGTGTTGAGGAATCTCGCGATGGATCCGTTCTCGGTCGGCCCTCAACGCGTCGGCTCGCGCCGTTCCGGCCTCGTCATCGCGTCACTCGCGCTCCTCTTTCTGAGTGGCTGCGCGCTCCGGACTTCGACCGATGATGGTCGACTCGAACACCATGCCGCGCCTCATCACCCCAGTTCATTTCCGGCGGCTGTTGATGAACTCGATCGTCGATTCTCGGAACTCTCCACGAAACCGCCGCTAGATGTCGCGCGGGACCAGTCCGCCACGGAACTCGCCGACATCGTTCGCTGGCTCCCCGAACTGGCGGCCGACAGCGATCTGAAACGCGCCGATTGGGAAACGGCCAACCGATTGGCGTTGGAACTTGAGAAAGTGCTCCCCGGCTGGCTCGCGGCAAATCCCGAACAGAAGCACGCAGCCCTGACGGCCGTCCGGGTGTCGCTGGGCGAACTGCGACAGCTCGCGGATCGGTCGGACGAACTGCAACTTCCACCAGGAGAGCCAACAACCCCGGCTGTCGCGACCGAACATTCTTCCGAAGCCGATTCGGCTCAACCGGCGGAGAAATAACAATGGAAGCGGTCCTCTGGGGAGTTCTGCTGCGGCTGCTTCAAGCAACCTTGCAGGCCGCTCCGTTCATTCTGTCCGGGCTCATCATTGCCGGGATCCTGCACCGTCTCCTGGGCCATGTTCAAACCAAGCGCCTGTTTGGTTCAAACTCGGTGATCTCGCTGATCCAGTCATGGATCATCGGCATGTTGCTGCCCGGTTGCTCTCTGGGCGTCATCCCTGTCTGCCGCCAGTTACGGCGGAGCGGCATCGCCGTGGGGACGATTTTCGCGTTCGCGCTCTCTTCGCCCCTGTTCGACCCGTTGTCGATGCTCTACGGCCTAACGCTCTCCAAACCGCTCACCATTGTCGCGTTTGCCGCCTGTTCGCTGGTCGTTGTCACCGTGTCGGGAGCCATTTTCGACTGGCTTTACCCCGACACGGAAGTGTCGATGGAAGAACCGCCCCCCACGCCGCATGGCGTGCGCCGCCTGCTCGCGATTCTGGTGGTCATGGCCCGCGAAGCCGTCGGAACCTCAGCCGTGCTCGTGGCGTGCGGACTGGCGGGTGTCGCCGCGCTCAGCCTGATCCTGCCGCCGGGAATCCTCCAACGGACCATGGCTCACGACAATCCCTGGTCGCCGGTCCTGATGACGGGCATCGCGATTCCCGCCTATGCCACGCCCATGACCGCCATGAGCCAACTAGGGTCGATGTTCCAGCACGGCAACTCGATCGGTGCCGCCTTCATCCTGCTGACGTTCGGAGCCGGCATGAATATGGGGCTCCTGGTCTGGATGGTGCTCCACTACGGCTCGCGCAAGACCGCCGTCTGGTTCGGCATGATGATCGCCGTCGTGCTGACACTGTCATACGGGATCGAGAAGCCCCTCTATCCCAGAGACATCGAACCGGCCGACCACACGCACGCGTTTGACAGCTACTGCCAGCCATTTTATGCGGGCAGCACGCCGCCGGGTGGGTTTCCCGCCGAAATCTGGAAGCGGCTTCAACTCGACGCCCAGCCGCACGAACTGGTTGGAGCAGCCGCGCTGGCGGGCCTCGTCGCGCTGGGGCTGGGCCTGAAGCTCCTCGACCGCTGGTGGGTCATTGAAACCTGGCTGCAACGCCCAGCGCCCCAACGCGACGATGGTCAACAGCGTCTGGCGTGGGATGTCGTGGTTCCCGGACCGGTGCTGGCCGCGTGCGGTCTGGTCGCCATCATCGCCATGAGCGTGATTGGCTGTTTTGCCTACTATCCCCCGCCGGCCGAGACTTTGGAAGAACTTAACCTGGCGCGGACCGAAACACTGGGAGCGGCACTGAGCGGCGACGACGAGCACGCGCTCCACTGGATCCCCATCTGCGAAGGCTGGACCCGCCGCCTGCAAGTGGGCACGTTTCTGCGTGCCGGCGAACTGAGTGAATACCATCGCATGAAGGCCCGCGTCTTCCAGAACCAGTTGGAAGATCTCGAACACATGCTCGAAAACGGCGACCCGCGAGACGACATCCGCCGCCAGGTCTCACGCGTCTCACGCAGCTTCAGCCGCATGGCCCGAGCCTACCGCGACGAACTGAACCGCGAGTCTTGATCTATTAGCAGCAGTTGGCTTGCCCCATACTTCGGGTGGCCCCGGTTGCTCCGCAACCGGGGGGCCGCAGGCCCAAGAGGTTTACTCGCCGCCTACGTCAGCGAACCCATTCGATCGGCACTCCGACGGATCTCCCTTCTGAATACCAGCGAGCAGAACTCCACCGCCAATCTTCGGGCCACCCGGAGAGCGAATCTTTGCACACCTCCGTGAGAACTCCTGCCTCTCAGCCCAGCCCCTCGTCGAGCGAGAGCACCCGCAAACTGACGAGCTTGTTCTTCAATCCGTAGCGTTGTCGGCCGACTTCGACGAACCCCATGCGATCGTTGAGCGCCAGCGAAGGCGGGTTAGCCGGTTCCAGATCGATTTCACAACACAGCCAATGGCACTGTCGCGCACGCGCGTCGCGTACGAAATGTTCGTACGACCGTTTTCCCAACCCCTGCCCGCGCCAGGCGCCGCCGATCACCAGCCGGTCGATGTACGTGAATCGCCGCAGACGGTCCGCGAACCAGCGATAGTTGGGACTGTCGTACGAGCTGTCATCAGGAAACCGCAGGACGAACGCGGCGACTTCCCCCTCGGCGCGGCACACACTCAATCGCCCGCCCCAGCCAACCAGCCGGGCCAGCCCTTCTCTCGACATCGGACTCAAGACCGCTTCCTCGGCGGCGTTCATGGCGACCACGCTCGTCCAGTCGGCCTCGGTCGCCGGTTCCCAGTGCATATTGGCGATTTTCCACTTCGGGACGTGTTTCGGCGTTTTTCCAATTCCCATCCGCCGATTACAACAGGGGGGCGTCACACCCTCATTTTATCGTTCGTGAACAGGGATCGGAGCCATGTCGATCGGTCTATCCGTTGATCGTCCCGATCGACTTCAGACCTCGGTCGACATGGCGGGTGACGGCCTGCGGGTCACCCGATCCAAGCGCAACCTGGTGGTCGGCTGCTTTCTCTCGGTCTGGTTGACCGGATGGACGGCGGGCTGCGTCATGCTCACCACGATGGCGATTGCCCAACGGGAACCGTTTCTGTTTCTGTTCAGCATTCCGTTCTGGGCCGCCTGGTTCTTCTGTGTCGCGATTCTGGGGGGAGCGGTCCTCTCGCGCGAGTTGCTGACCCTCGATTCGCACGGTCTCAAGGTCTCGAAACGAGCCGGCCTGTGGGGCAAGACCTTGAAGATTCCCCTGTCGGACCTGCGCACGATCCTGGTCCCCAACGCCGATGCGGTTGCCCCCAATACCGAGCCTGTCATCGTCTGCCACGGGCGTCATCAGGTCGTCGAATTTGGTCAGGGGCTGCCACGTCCGGAACTGGCCTGGCTGGCAGCGGTTCTGGAAGAAACCCGCATTCGCTTGCAAGACTGGGCCGGTCCGCCGCTCGAGGACATCTCGAACGAACTGGCTCCTCCCGCTGAAACCGCCTGGACCAGCGAGATTGAGTACGACGATCTCGTGCTGGCGAAGCGCGGACGCTGGGAGGCGGGCGCGATCGGCGGCATGCTGTTCGTCACGCTCTTCTGGAACGGCATCGTCAGCGTCTTTGTCGCGGTCCTCCTGGGACTCATGCCGGGAGAAGGGGCTCCCGACGGCGCGACATGGTGGTTTCTATTCCTGTTCCTCATTCCCTTCGAATTGATTGGCCTGGCCCTGATCGCGGGACTCGCGGCGACCATTGCCGCTCCGTTTCGTCGCGAAATCTGGAAGTTTGGTCGAAGCGAAATCACGCACCGCGTCACCTGGTTCGGCATCGGCCGGGTCAAGTCGTTCGAGCCGCCGCGCGACGGACGCATCGAAGCCATGCCCATGACGGTCTCCAGCGACGAGTCTCCGTCGCTGGGGTCGCGCACCGACGACGGCAGCCCGCTGCCCGCATCGCTAGCTGCCCGCTTTCAGGTGCAGGTGATCGATTCTCGCGACGTCGAAGTCTGCACCATCGCCTCGTTGACCGATCTCGAATCGCGTTGGATCGCCCACCTCCTGCGCCGCGAACGCCCCGAATACGCCCGCGAGTAACGTTTGGTCGCGGTTGCATCTTCGTGTGCCACTGGCTCCGCCAGTGTCTTCTGTCTTGGCCGATCAGATAAAGGCACACTGGCGGAGCCAGTGGCACACTCACGATGTCCCGCTACTCGCGAACCACACTCTTGAGCGCGTGCTGATCTCGCTCGTTGTTTGCCGAGACAGGGCGGGTCTCGGGTTCAACAGCGAGTGCCATGGTCGTGGCATGTGCGACGAATCGGTCATTCATCGTCGGCAGGACGGCCGCCAACTGCTCGCTCAACAGGCCCGGCTCGGCATTGGTCCGTAGTTCCTTCAGATAGTCGATCAACACGCCGCGCGTGTCGGCACTGTGATGGAGCAGGAAGTGGACCCACGCCCAGGCTTCCTGGTAATCGTCGCGCTGCATCTGGCCGACTTCATCGAGTTGTTCCAGACGCTCCATGCGAGGCTGCCAGCCCGAGCGCAGTTGTTCAGCCAGTCGCGCCGCGTACTCGGGCTGAAACCCGCGATGCTTGTCCGGCGTCTCGAAATACTCTGCGAGCCCTTCGTCCAGCCATAGCGGAACCGTCTTCAGGCTGGCATGCAGAACACCGTGCGTCGCCTCGTGTCGCAGATCTTCCTGGATTCGGTCTCCCCAGAAGGTGTAAACCGCCAGTTCGTCCGACGTCCCAATGAAATACGCCCGCCGGGGCGGCAGATCGGGATAGGCCTGGTTCAGGAACTGGGCGTAACGCAGTTCGTCCGCGAAGACATACAGCGCCACTTCGCGCCGCGCGACTGGAAGCTGCAACTGGGAGGCCACTTCTTCCTGCAAGCGCACGAGGTCGAGCAGTAGCGGATGTTTCCGCGGTAACTTCACGTCGCTGTGGACGACAAACTCTTCTGCCCGCGCGGTATGCCGTTTGGGGAGTCCCGTCGCCGTCGATTGCGTGCCTCGACATCCTGTGGCTGTCAGCAGGCAGTAGGGAACCAGGCACGTCAGCACCACCGCGAGAAGCGTCGACCGTCCCGCCCGCGTCGATGTCATCGACGCGGGCGAATGGTCTCGCTCGGAGAGCTGGATGAGTGACATGGTCGGCAGCAGGGCGTGGTTGTCGAATCTGGGGACCGAGCAGGGGGGCGTTAATCGCGAGGCGGCTATTGCCGTGTGGTAGGAGGCAACAGCTCCGAAGTCCGCTTGAGTCGTTGCTCGATCTCATCCATGAGCTGGTCGGCGGCGGCCGACTCCAGAACCTTTTGATGACCGGCCTGGATCATCGCGTACGTCAACCGGGGGCGTTCGCGCCAGTCCTCGGTCGTCCAGGTCCGCGCGTCGGCGTAGGTATCGGCAATGGAGTTTCCGCGCCGCGAAACCAGCAGCCATTCCGACTCGGTACGCACGACGTGGTAGTTGTAGGCGAACCACATCGTGCCGCCTCCCCAGACGACACCCATGGCAAATGCGAGCAAGCGACGCATGAGCAGCAAGTCCTTTTGCCAACCCGACGGCCCGACGTCAGCAGGAGCCGCGAACTTCCCTGTTCTCGCGCGGAGTTTCGCAGATTGGTGAAGTCGACGACAAGAGGGAAGTTTTTGCATTGTGTTCAAAAAATCACTATTATTTGTCGCCGATGCGGAACTCTCGTCGGTCTCAACGGGGCTGGCGACGTCTCCGCATATTGGATTCCTGAATTGGCGGCGATAGACTGCATCAATGTTGCGGGTTAGTGAAACTCTCTAGGGAATGCCGATTTTGGCAGTTTCGGCGACTCGCATTGTCGGCCCGGATCGTTACGACCCCGGTCGGAACGGACTCGATTCCACGTCGCGTCGATAGATTCTTCGGCGGTCCATATCCACCACTGGTCCGCCGCGACTGGAGCAACCTCACGGAGAGACGGACACAATGGGTATGAATCAGTCGAAGCCGTCGGCTTCCTGGGGGCGGCTGCACCGTCGCCTCACTGTACTGGGGCTGTTTTCCGGCTTTGCCGCCGGAGTCTGGGCTGCGGACACGCCGGAGAATCCGGTTGGCCTGCAGGGCATCATGCCCGCCGAAGTCCCCGCCGGACTGCAGCCCGAAGAATTCGCCGCCTTGGATGGCAACTGGGCCGATTGGTCCGGCAAAACATCCGAAGCCGTGACCGGACTGTTCAAATGGACCGGTTCGGCCGCGGAACAGCAGGCCGCGCTCGATGCCATCCAGGCTCGCGTCGCGACCATGGAAAAGGCGCTGGGCGATGCTCGCTACCGGTCGCTGCACGCGCCGCTGGCAAACCTGTCCGCCCGGCTGGGGATGTACGCCGATCTGGGCGAAGCCATGCTCGCGACGCTGGCACTCGATCCGCAGGCCGCCCGTAACAAGCACCTCGATCAGTTGAAAGCGTCTTTGTCGGCGGCCGCCAATCGTCTTGAAGGCGATCTGGCGACCGTTTCGGGTGGTTCGGCCTGGGCACCGTTCGCGAAACTTCCTGAACTCAAGGCTGCTTTGGCCTCGGGAAACAGCGAAAGTCTCGTAGCCGCCGCGAAGGCGACCCACGACAAGATTGCTTCGCGCGACAAACTGACGGACGAATCCCAGAAGGCATTCCTCAATCGCGATGCCTTCACGGCTCTCGCCAAGGCTGCTGAAGCCTACGCGACCGCGGTGGCGGCACCGGCTCCCGAAAACGCGGGGGCTCAGCTTCGCCCCTTGTTCGGCGAACTCCTGTCCGCCGCGACGCAGTGGCAGGCCACGGGTGAATCGGCCGCGGCCGCCAAGGTTCGCGACGTCTTTCGGCAGATTCGCGCTCTGTCGCCCGACGGTGGCGATCTCCTGGCAGCCGCCCTGCAGAAGCATGTCTTCAATTTCAACCTGCGGATTGTCGCCAGCGAGGAATTCCTCAGCCGCCTGCTGTCCGAGGCCCGGACCGAGTCGTCTCAGGTTCGCGATTACGTCCTCGGAGCATCCGTTGGCGGAAATCAGACGACAACCACGACTCTCGGAGTCGACGTCAAGCCGGACAATTCCGCTCTGCGGTTCAATCTGGTGCTCAACGGCGTTGTGCGGTCGAACACCGCCGGAGCGACGTCGCAGGCCACGATCTACACCTCCGGCTACCACACCTTCAATTCGGTGAAGGGAATTCGGTTTAACGGCGAAACGTTCGAGACGTTCCCGGCGACCATCTCCGTGGCTGCCAGCAACACCACGACCGGCGCGACGACGTCGTACAGCGGCGGCCTGTTTGGCGGCATGGCCGAGCGAATCGCCATGCGGGAAGCGGCCGCTCGGCGGCCGCAGTCCGAAGCGATCGCCCGACAACGCGTCAGCGATCGCGTCCTCCCGCGTTTCAATTCCGAGGTCGATTCCTCGTTCGCGAACGCTGCCACCAAACTGGAAAACGAGCTCTGGGTTCGGCTGCGGGGCGTGGGTCTGGAACCCGATGCCAAGCAGTTTCAGTCGACCGAAACCGAAGGGATCATCAGCACCCGGCTGATGGCGGACGGCGAGCTCGGCGGCAATTCGCCGAACCTCGGAATGGTCCCTGCCGGGGGGGCGACCGGGCTGATTCACGAGTCGCTGATCAACAACTCTGTGGATCGCATCGGCTTGGCCGGACAGACGCTCAGCGACGAGCAGCTTGCCGCCAAGCTCGAGGACTTCTTCACCAAGGCCTTCGGCCGCGAGGTGAAGTTCCCGAAGCGTGAGAATGTCGACGAAGAAGCCGCGAGCACCTCGTTCGTCTTCGCGGAAAAGGATCCGATTCGCGTCAACATGACCCCATCGGGCCTGCAACTGGTCTTCCGCACCGGATTCCAGCGGGAAGGTCGGGATCCGATCCCGGAAACCGAAATCACGGTCCCGCTGACGTTCGAGATCGGCGAAAGCGACATTGTGATCCGGGCCGATCAGCCGCAGGTGGCGGGCAGCGCGTCGATCGCGACGCGAGGCGTCATCCGCAAGAAAATCCAGTCCTCGCTTCCCGATCGAACCGTGACACGGAAGATCATGATTAAGGGCGAGCAGAAGGAAGTTCCCGCGTACATCACGCGGATTCAGATTCTCGAAGGCTGGGCCGTGGTCACCGTCCGGTAACCCTGCCTCGCCCCGCTCGCGAAACGAAAGCCCCCCGCGTTTCTCAGGAATCGCGGGGGGCTTTTTTATGGATGTGTCGAAACGTCCGACGACAAGTCGGCTTCATTCCCCAAGTGTCCAGTTCATCCGAACGAGCAATCCAGACGCAAAAAAATTCCCGGCCCGGCTGCCGGTGACTCGCTCGAATTACTCCAGGTCGGCCAGAGTGGGACCGGCGTCGGTCGGCACTTCGGCCGCTGGTCGAACGCGTGCTTCGCCCGATGTGTCGAGATAAATCTTGTCCTGGAGAATTTCCTGGACGACGACTTCCATCAGGTTCTTGGTCTGCATTTCCACGAGCGCCCGCGAGCCCCGGTTCAATTGAACCATTCGCTTCTGGATCAGCGTCGAGAGCTTGAACCGGCCTCCCACCTTGTTGACGATGGCTTCTTCTTTCAGGGCTTCGAGCATGTCTAATCGTTCCTGTAGGTCGGTGGGTCTCGACGCGCCGCGAGCTTTGTAAACCCTGGCAAACGTCTGTCGAAACCGGTGTGAACGTCATTCCTCGGTCGGCTCCGCGAAGCCGACCGGACTTGCGGGATCGTGCCGCGCTCAATCGGCCGTCCCGGCCTCCCGGCGCAGAATTCGCGAAATCTCGGCAATAGTATCATCCAGCCGGTCGTTAATCACCTGATAACGATATCGTCCCGACTGACCGATTTCCTCCTGAACCTGCCGCAGCCGTTTCTGAACGGCCTCTTCCGACTCGGAAGCCCGCGATCGCAGCCTGCGCTCGCACTCTTCCATGGAGGGGGGGTGCAGAAAAATCGTGACGGCATCGGGGTACAACTCCATCACCCGCAGCGCCCCCTGAACGTCGATCTCCAGGAAGGACCAACCTCCCATCCGCTGGGCTCGGTCGACCTCGGTTTTCAGCGTTCCGTACCAGTATCCGGCCCCGAAAACCTCGGCCGTTTCGAGGAATTCCTCTCGGGCCTTGCGCTCCGCAAACTCTTGCGGCGAGAGGAAATAGTACGATTCGCCGTCGACTTCGCCGTTCCGGGGAGCACGGGTGGTCGCCGAGATCGACTTCACGAGCCGCAACGGAGCTGCTTCCAGAAGTCGCTCCACGACCGTGGTCTTGCCGCTGCCGCTGGGGCCGGACAGAACCACCACTCGAAATCGATTGGGCAGCACCTGGGCGGAACTCATGGCGTCACTCCAGGTTCTGCACGATTTCGCGGATCCGCTCGACCTCGGTCTTCATGTCGACGGCCGCGTGCGAAATGCCCAGGTGATTCGACTTCGATCCGATCGTGTTCGATTCGCGAAACAGCTCCTGGCACAGGAAGTCGAGCTTGCGGCCCTGCGAGTTTGAACCCGCAAGGAGTTGCTTGAACTGGTCCAGGTGCGCCCGCAATCGCGTGATTTCTTCGTTGATGTCGCAGCGGTCCGCGAATAGCGACACTTCCCGCAGCAAGTCACGGGGATCGACGGTCACGTCCGTATTCGCGAGCAGAGTCTGAATTCGTTGCAACAGCTTGTCGCGATACTCGGCGACGACGTCGCTCGACCATTGCACGATTTTATCGAGGATCGCCCGAATCTGGTTGCAGGACGATTCAATCTCCACGGCCATTGCGTGGCCTTCACGAACCCGAAAGTCATGATGCTGGGCGATCGCTTTTTCCAAGGCCTGCGAGACCGCTTCCCAGGTGGCATCCACATCGCCGACGGAAGCCGAGCGGTCGGAAATCACTCCCGGGAGGGGCAGCAGGTCGGCCAACGAGGGCTGGGCCATGCCGCTCACCTTTTCCGACAACTGCTGCAACTGCTGCCAGTAGGCCAGCAGGACAGGTTCGTTGATTCGCGCCGCGTCGGTACTGGTCGCCGTGTCCGGGCGAATCGAAACGGAAACCGTCCCGCGGCTGACTTTCTGGCGAACCAGGCGCTCGACGTCGGCTTCGTAGCCGCTGAGCTCTTCCGGTCCGCGGTAATGGAGTTTGAAATGCCGGTTATTGACGCTGCGAACCTCGACTCGGTAGCAGGCCGGACCACCGGTCGTCTGGGCGTCACCAAAGCCCGTCATGCTGAGCGGCAAAGACAATTCTCCATGAATTCAACCAAACGGATTTGCCCGCGGCCCGGCAAGACAATCCGTCTAAAGTGAGAGAGAACGAACCGGAATGGCCCGAAAAGGCGGCACTCATCCGGGGACTCGTCGATGTCCTCGGCAAGTGACCCCGCTACTCTGGCTTCGATTCCGCCGGAGCGGATTCCGGAGTCGCAGGTTCGGTCGCGGGCTTCTCGGGCTTGGCCGGAGTCGCGGCAGGGGTAGCGTCACCGGTCGCCGGTTCGTCCGTCGTCGCGGGCTGGCTGCTGGCCGGCGGAGTGGTCGCGGGCGGGGTCGGCGGATCGACCTCCGGTTCCTCTTTATTGCCCGACGTGATCTCGGGAATCGTGGGAGCGGCATTGGCCCCTTCCTTGAAGCGGTCGGGAAGAGCGGCCCGCAGGATGTAGACGTTTCCGGCCGCGAGCACGACCCACGAGATCGCGAGGATGGTGGTGATCTTCGTGAAGACGTCGCCCGCCTTGGTTCCGAACGCGCTTTGGCCCCCCATGCCGCCGAAAGCCCCGGCGATTCCGCCGCCACGGCCGCGTTGCAGCAGAATGATGAAGATCATGAACAGGCCGACCAGTGTCAGCAGGGTCATCGTCAGATAGGCCAGAGTCATCATGGTCAGCGACACTTTCTTCCGAACACGACCCCTGGAGGATCGTTTTTTCCATCGACCGACAGGCCCGCGAAATCGCCGGGTCTGGCGGATAAACTCCCTCTTTCGACCAATTGTTCTCGCCCTGAAGAATCGTCCAGGGATGGGAACTGGTCAAGATCATCCGGCCCGCGGCGTTAGTTCGGCCATCCTTTCGAACTTTCGGGCACGAGACCGTCGCCTTCGATCAGGCTTCGGCCAGTTTCGCGGCAGCCGCGATAATTGGCAAGAACTGATCCGGCTTCAGGCTCGCTCCACCGACCAGCGCGCCGTCCACATTCTTCTGGGACAGCAGTTCGGCGGCGTTGTCCGCCTTCACGCTCCCCCCGTACAGAATGCGGATTCCTTCGGCGGTCGCGGCACTATAGCGTTTTGCCAGCCAACTGCGAATAAAAAGATGCGCCTCTTCCGCCTGTTCGGGCGTTGCGGTCACGCCGGTCCCGATCGCCCAGACTGGCTCATAGGCGATCACGAACTGGCCCAACAGACCCGCGTCCAAGTCCTTCATCCCGCCTTCAAGTTGTGTCTGCAAAACAGCTTCCATCCGACCGGCCTGCCGGTCCGCGAGGACTTCGCCGATGCAGAAGATGACCCCGAGTTCCTTCGCGGTCGCGGCTACGATCTTCTTGTTGATGAGATCGTCCGTTTCGCTGAACAATTGCCGACGTTCACTATGCCCGAGAATCACCCATTTGCAGCCGACGTCTTGCAGCATTTCGACAGCGACTTCGCCCGTATAGGCGCCGGGTGAGGCGAAGTAGGCGTTCTGCGCCCCCAGCGAAACCTTGCTGGAGCCAAGAGCCTCCCGCACCGGAACCAAATACGGGGCCGGCGGGCAAACCGCGACATCCACCATCGGACTCTTTTGGGTCACATCGGCGGCGATCGCGTTGGCCAGCCCCTTGGCCGACTCCAGCGTGGTGTTCATCTTCCAGTTGCCGGCGACGAAGTAGCGCCTCATGAGTCCGATCCTTTGGGATGTTCTTGGCACGAACCGTTGTTATCAGCCGGCAATTTGCCGGTTTATTGCTGCTTACTGCAGCCAGGCGCTTCGCTGAGAGTCGCTCATAGACATCGCGAGTCTCTGGGGACGCACGACAAACTCGCCATTCTTCGTTCCACCGTGACGAATCGCCAGTAGACCGTCAACAGCGTCGACCGCGACCGAATTGCGAGCAACCGGCGAGATGCGTCTTCCCCGATTATTCGTCGCGGGGTTCGCTACGGGGGTAGGAACCTAGAATTTCCAGGCGAACGGCGTGTTTCTCCACCTCATCGAGAGCCCGCTTGACCTTGGCGTCTTTCTGGTGCCCTTCGAGATCGATGAAGAAGATATAGCCCCGTTCGGCACCCCGCAGCGGGAACGATTCGATCCAGGTCAGATTCAGCTTCTGCTGGCGGAACGACTCGAGCGCCCCCACCAGGGCTCCCGGTTTGTCCGAAGTTTGCAGCAGCAGCGACGTCCGGTCATTCCCCGTGGGGGCCATCAGCCGGTCGCCAATCACCGCGAACCGCGTGACGTTTTCCTTGTTGTCCTCAATCGAGGATGCCAGGACTTCCAGGCCGTATTCCACGGCCGCCTGCTGGCTGGCCACGGCCGCCGCACCCGGCTTGTCGCGGGCGATCTGGGCCGCCGTCGAGGTGCTCGTCACCTCGATCAGCCGTGCCTGCGGCATGTTTCGACTGAGCCAGTCGCGGCACTGCGAAAGGGCCTGCGGCTTACTGTAGATTTCCGTGACCTGGCCGCGCGGTGATCGGCTCAAGAGGTAATGGTGAATTGAGAGCTGAATTTCACCGCAGATCCGCAGCGGCAGCCGCGTGAACATGTCCAGGGTGTCGATAATCCGGCCGTCCGTGCTGTTTTCAATGGGAACCAGGCCGAAGTCGGCATGTCCGCGGTTCACTTCTTCAAAGACGGCCGCGATCGTGTTGACCGGGATCAGGTCGGCTGATTCGCCGAATCGCTCCATCGCCGCCATGTGCGTGAAGCTGAACGAGGGCCCAAGATAGCAGACGCGCTGCGGGCGGGTTGCGTTGCGAACCGCCGAGACGATCTGCCGAAAGACGCCGCGAACCGCGACACCTGGCAGCGGACCGGGATTGTCTCCCTCGACGAGCTTGAAGAGAGCGTCTTCATCGTGAGGGTCGTAAATCGCCACGCGGCGATCGGTCACGCGTTCAAGGAGCTTGATGGTGAGTGAAGCGCGTTTGTTGATGAGCTTCAGAATTTCCTGATCGAGCTTGCGCAGCTCGGCGGAACCCTGGGCGGCAGCGTTTTGGGAACTGGCCGCCTTGGGCTTGGCTGCGGGAGCCGCTTTGGCGGTCTTCGAACGGTTTCGCGACTCCGAAGGAGATGCCATGCGGGAGAGTCCTGGTAGGTCGCAGTTTAAATGACGATAAGCTGTTGTTGGGAAACAGGTTCTGTCCAGCCGTTCGCCGCCGCGAACTCCCTTTCTCGCTCCCCGCGCGCTTCGTGGGAATTCCGCGGGTGTCGGTTGAGTCCTTCCGTCAAAACGGCAGATTTCGATTGACTGAAGGTTCTATACGGTCAAACCTTGCGTTGTCAATCGTCCGTCAGACAAGCCGTGACCGGGGGATTGGGGCGGCTTACTGGGAAAACCGGTCTAGGCAGCCTGCGGCAATTTTTGCTAGTTTCGGCCCGCGATCCCTGTCACGGCTGACGGGATGACCCAGCAAAGAACTCGAGACGTTGCTGTGAAAGGATGCCAGATGCGTGGTCGTTTTGTTGGATTCCCGCTTTCCCGCCCGGTCCGGCGGATTTGGACGTCGGTCCTGATGTTCGCCTCAACAGTGACCGGCGGACTGACGGTCAACCTGGATTTCGCCAACGCCCAGCAGCCGCGCACGTTCCGCGCGACTCCCGTGTCGTTCGAGCGAGACACCCTCGATGATCTGGGAAATCAGATCTTCAATTCCGAGCGGCAGCGCTTTGACAGCCTGCGGGAAAATTCGCTGCGGGCGTATCCGACTTCGCCCAATCTGCGAGCCCCGACGCCGGAACTCGAAAAAGTGCGGCCCCTATTGTCGGACGCGCTCAACGAAGCCACCACCCTGGTCGTCAGCCTGAATGACGACATGCGGCGTTATCCGTCCGTCCGTCCGCTGCTGACCGATGCCATGCGGCTGAAGGCCCAGGCCAAGATTCTGGCCGACGACTCGCTGACCGTGAACGATCATCGCCTGTTGACCGACCAGCTCCAGGAACTGGAAACCGGCTGGATGTCGCTAGCCTACCAGTTGTCGCGTTCGCGCGAGATCAGCACCCGGACGCAGGAAAGTGCCCGTTCGATCAATGAGCTGGCCCGCCTGATGCAGCAGATTCTCAAGCTCGAACCGCAGTTCGATCGCTGGGGTCTGTTGAGCCAGGTCGCCCAACTGTCGGCCGACATCGAGCACCTCAACGACGACATCCAGTACGAAGTCTACAACTCGCCCGAGGCGCAGCAGATTCTGCTGGCCACCAGCCGAGTGCAGCAACAGGCTTACATGCTGACCCGCCTGCTGCAAGACAACGCCGATCGCCCGGCCGTGGTCGATGCCTACAAGCGATTCCAGACCCTGTGGTATCCCCAGGCGGCCAAGCTGCAGGCCATGAACAACCCGGTTCTGGAACGCTCGCTTCGCCGCGTCACGCAGTCCGACGGGAAGATCGCCCAGTTGCTGCTGTTGCAGCAGGACGTGAACAAGGACCAGCTTGTCTACCTGACCTCGCAACTCCGCAACGCGATCGACAGCTTCGACAAGAGCGTTTCCCTGCGGGAAGTGACTCGACTGCCGAATCCGCGACTGGCCCTGTCGTCCGTCGACCAGTTTTACGGCGTCTGCGACAACTTTATCGACAACGTCCAGCGTAACGAGCGCCACGAAGTCCTGGTCGAAGCCTTCCGGTACATCGAAGACGGGCGGCGGGACTTCGTTACGGTGTTCCGTTCGAGCTCCAGCCCTCAGGCACAGGCCGCCTTGCGGCAGATCGAGCAGACGCTGAACACGCTGGCGACCTCGATGCAGGTCTCCCGCTCGGACTTCGACCGTACCAAGGCGATGACGCTGGCGGCCAACGTCGCGAACCTCGCCGACCAGCTCGACTACACGACGCAGCGCTGGATCAGCCGCGAACGACCGCCGTTCGGCAACGCGGCCCTGCGGGAAACCGCGGCCTTCGCCGATGGCTCCGTGCGGTTGCAGCAACTGCTGGCCCGCGGCGCGACCTCCAGCCAGATGCAGCAGGAAGTGACGAACCTGTACGAAAACTGGCGGCGTGTCTACAACCACATCGTGAACTGCCAGACCGAGGAACGCCGTTCGCTGGGACAGCTCTCGTCGCAGATCACTCCCGCGATGGTCGAACTGCGAACTATGGTTTCGAGCCAGTTCTAAGACGGCGAACGCTGTCAGCCGGTTCAGGAGTTCCGGCCGCCTGACCGAAAATCGACCGAATGCGAGCGACCCACGGACTGGTTTCCGTGGGTCGTTTCGTTTTCACTGGACCCGCTTTTGCGAGGCCCCGCGGTCGTCGGGGCGTTCTCCGGGAATTTCAACGTAGGCACTCGGGGCGGTTACTGTGTTCGCGGCTTCGATTTGGGGCTTGTTGCCGGTTGCCGCCATTCAGGTCGTGCTGCTGTTGGCATTAAGTCGTTTGATCGACTCGGAACGACGACTCATCGGGAAACCGGCGACGCCCCGGTCCGGGAAGTGGCTGCGTCTCGTCCTGGCGGCTCCGGTCTTGTGGCTACTCGCCTTGGGGCTGCAAGTGCTGACGTTTCAGTACCGCGGCCTGGAAACCCCCGAAGTCCAACCGGGCGAGTTCGGCCTGCAAGCCCGCTTCTACTATCACTGCTGCCTGCTCACGCTCATCGCGCTGGCCACCATCATCGACTTCGACTGCCTCGTCATCCCGGACGCCATCACGGTGACGGGTTCGCTGATCGCCCTGGGGTTCGCGGTCGCGATCGGCGATGTTCAGCTCGTGCATCTCTGGGTCGACTGGACCGTGGCGATTCCCGGTCTGCGCGGGCCGACCATCCCCGAATGGTATTCCACCTGGCCGCGTCTGCACGGGCTTTCATGCAGCCTGGCGGGACTGTTGGCCGGTGGGGGATTGACGGCGATCGTCCGCTGGGGGGCCGGTCGCGTTTTTGGTCAGCAGGCCATGGGCTTTGGCGATGTCACCTTCATGGCCATGATTGGCGCCTTTTTGGGCTGGCAGGCCATCGTACTTTCGTTTCTTGTCGCGCCGGTCGTCGGTCTGGTCTTTGTCCTGCCGCTGCGCTGGCTGTTGAATGTCCCCTATGTTCCCTATGGCCCATTTCTGGGAACCGGGGCCATCGTCGTCCTGTTTAACTGGTCGCGGCTGTGGCAGCTCACGCGGGAGTTGTTCAGCGACCCCGTCGCGCTCGTGATTCTCGGGGGAATCGCCGCGATCGCCTTTATCGTGCTGACGGGCGGAATCGTCCTCTATCGGCGCATTCCCACGCGTCGCGCGAGTCACCCCGGAAACTCGGAACCCGCGAGCCAGTCCTGAAACAGGTCTCTCTGCCGCCAGCCGCTACTTGCGGGCCGGCAGGACGATAATGGTGTCGTCATTGAACGGCAGCCCCGCATCGTCCTGGCGGTTGGCTCCCAGGCAAACCAGGACTGCGGTGCCGTCGGCGTCAACACGGTAACCCAGCGGTTTTCCGGTATGCGGATCGACGGGAACCTTCTCAAGGTAGTCGGGCGACAGTCCAGCCAAACTTTCCGGATAGGCCCCCTTCTCCAGGCGGTATGCCGCGAGTGCGATGGCCAGGCCGGCCATGTCGCGCCGGGCCTGCGCGCGGTCGTCGGAATCGCGCCGCTGCCGATACCACGGACGCAACGACTGGGCCAGCGTTTCGCCAATCCAGCGGCTGGCCGCGAGCGTGTCTTTCTTCAGCGATTCCGCAATTTCCTGCGTTCGCTTGTCGACCGATTCATTCCAGGCGACGTGGTCACGATCGAGTTCGTCAAAAAGTTTGGCCTGCTTCTCGCGATCGCGCTCCGCCAGCGCCGCGACAAAACGATCCTGCTGGGCATCAGCTTCTTTCAAGGCTTCGTCCCACCGAATGTCCGAAAGTGGGGCCTTTTTCAGTGCCTCGAACTCCTTGTCGTCGGGGAGCTCGAAGAACTCGTGGAGCGATCCCGTGTCGCTTTGCAGGAGTGATAGCTCCCACCGGAGAATCGCCCGTTCGCCGATATCCGCGGACGTGCTCGCGATGGGCAGCGAAGACAACTCGGCATCGCGCTTCAGGTACTCGCGAGCGAACTCAGCCGTCATCGCATCCGACTGAGCCATCACCGAGACCGCCCGATGCAGGAACGCATCGATCGACTGCGCCTTGACGATCGAAATATCGAGCGGGGAACCGTTCGCGAGGGCCAGGGCAATTCGGCGACCGGCGAAAATGTCATCCAGTGCCGGGCCAGTCTGGCCGGCGGCGAATCTCAAGAGAGCTCGCGAGGCAAGGTGCCGGGCCAGGTAAGGCAGCCGCCGCTCGATGGTGACCGAAGCGGAAAGAATGCGCGCGGGAGCTTCCTCCGACAGCAGAGGAGCATAGTAATGGGGCTTTCGGGAGGCCGCGACCAGAAAATCGAGCGCGGCTGCGTTGGCCTGGTGCAGTTCGAACAACTCGGGAAAGGTCTCGGCGGTCCAGAGCTGTTCGCCCGATTGAACGAGCAATTCGTCCAGTTCGATCGCGCGAATTTCCTTTTCGATCGGTTCGAGGTCGGGATATTTCGCCGCGACGAAATCCCGGGGGTATTGAAATCGCGGACTGTCGGGCAGCGATTCAATTCCCAGCATCGCCAGCGAATCGCGGCGCAGGACAAACTCGAACACGTCGGGGCCAAACAGTTGCACGAGATCGACCGCCATGTTTTCGGAGGGGTTAATATCCTTCGACAGCCGTTCGTTCAGCGCGCGGAATTCGCCAGTCAGGTAATCCGGAATCCTGGGTTCGACAAGCACCGGCTTAGGGGGGGCGGCGTCCTGGCTCGTTGCCGGTCGTATCAGACTGCTACCAGCAATCAGCACCACCAGGGGGCACCACGCGAACCTAAGCCGGGCCGAGCAACGAAACCGTGCGAATTCAACCGATTTGCGGACGGCGAGAAGGAGCATGGGAACCTGCATTTCCGGAAAAAGAGGGGGCCCAGCGGGACGAGTTCGAGCGCGGGCATCCCGCCGGCACTTGCCATTCTAGGCATCGCCAGCCGCCAACTGTTACCGATCAGACGCGGCCTCCGGGGGCCTTTTTTTGGAAACCGATTGGGGCTGGCGGTTCCGGGTCTTCACAAATTCCCTCGAATTGTTCAGCGGGGGGAAACCCCCGTGCGTAGTGGAAGTACGGGGGAACGGGCGTTACGCCCCGCGCGACTGGCTGGGAACTCACGGATTTTGTGAAGGTGACCGTGTATTCCTTCAAGTTTGCGCGCCATAATGGGAAGGCTTGGCGAAGTTCGCCGCCGGTACGGGCGGAAGAAGTGTTGCCATGGCTCTAACCCCTGAAATTCGGAGAACTGGATTCATCGATCGTCGGAACCTGTCGTCGCGAACGAGCCCCGGGGAACGGGTTGTCATCGCCGCGATCGTTTGGAAATGAGTCATTGGGGCCGTCCAGAGACTGCGTGACCGCATCGCTGGTGCCAAGAGGAGTGTTAAGTCCATGTCACGAGTCGTCACGCTGCTTGCCGTTTGCTTGTCGGCTGGTTGGGGTCTTTTGGGAACCAGTCCGGCCTCCGCTCAGGAAGCCGCCAAAACACCCTCGAAGTTCGAACTGGCGATCAAGGACGCCAAGAAGGCGGACGGGTTATGGACGGTCTACTTCAAGGACCAGCAGATCCTGGTCGACCTGAAGAACAGCCAGCAGAACACCGACTTCCTGATGCTCAGCTCGATTGCCCGCGGGGTCAGCCAGGGGATGGTGATCGGCGGAATGACCTGGGGCGACGACGTGCTGTGGTCGTTCCGCAAGGTGGGCGACAAGATGCACGTCCTGCGGAAGAACGTGCGTTTCAAGGCCAAGGCGGGCTCGCCGGAAGCCAATGCGGTCAAGCTGGCTTACACCGACAGCGTGCTCTACGCCCTCCCGATCGTCACCGAAACGCCCGGCGGCCAACTGGTCGACATGACGCGCGTGTTTCTGAGCGACGACGAGCAGATTGGCCAATACCTGGGTGCCAGTTTCGCCATGGATCGTTCGACGGTCGCCAGCGTCAAGTCGTTCACCGACAACGTCGAATTGCAGATCAATGCGGTCTATTCGACGCCCCCCAATCGCGGAGCCCCCGACACCGTCGCCGACGGGCGCGGCATGCAGGTGACGGTCCACTACAGCATCAGCAAGTTGCCGTCCTCGGGATACAAGCCTCGCATCGCGGACGACCGGATTGGCTACTTCCTCGTCGTGACGAAAGACTTCACCGACTTGACGGACGATGAGAACTTCGTGCGGTACGTCACGCGGTGGGATCTGCAGAAAAAAGACCCGTCGCTGAAGGTGTCTCCTCCGGTCAAGCCGATCAAGTTCTACATCGAAAAGACGGTGCCCGTGCGGTTGCGGGCCACGGTCTGGGAAGGCATTTCCGAGTGGAACAAGGCCTTCGAGAAGCTTGGTTTCGCCAACGCGATTCAGGTCGAATACCAGTCGGACGAAGACACGAAGGACCCGGAAGATGTGAACTACAACTTTTTCCGCTGGATCACGGCCGAAGCCGGCTTCGCGATGGGGCCGTCGCGAGTGAATCCACTGACGGGGCAGATCCTCGACGCGGACATCATCTTCGATGCCAGCTTCCTTCGCTCGTGGAAGCACGACTACGAGACGTTCACGCCCCAGGCGATTTCGCGTCTGCTGGGTGAAGAGTCCCCCGCGGAATCTCTGCCGTTCCTCGTCCGCGACAGCCATCGCGCCGCGTGCAGCCTGAGCGTGGGAATGCAGCAGCAGATGGGCTTCGCCGCCGCCGCCTTCGCGGCCCAGGATCTGCTCAGCGAGAAGGGAGAAGTCCCCGAGGAGTTCGTGCATCAGGCGTTGAAAGAAGTCGTCATGCACGAAGTCGGCCATACGCTGGGGTTGCGGCACAACTTCAAGGCCAGTACCTGGAAGACGCTGGATGAACTTTCGGATCCGGATAAGCATGGCGACGCGACGGTCGCCAGCGTGATGGACTATGCACCGTCCAACATCTGCGCGCCGGGTGGCAAACAGGGTGCGTTCTTCACGAAGACCATCGGCCCGTACGACTACTGGGCCATCGAATACGGTTACAAGGTCATTTCGGGCGACGAAAAAGCCGAGCTGGCCAAGATCGCCGCCCGCAGTGGCGAACCGGGTCACGACTATGCCACCGATGAAGATGCTCGCGGCAGCAGCCACCCCGATCCGCTGGCGACGCTGTTCGATCTGGGGAAGGATCCGATCGCCTACGCCGAGCGGCAGTCCAAAATCGTGAATGAACTGATGCCGAAGGTCGTCGAGAAGACGGTTAAGGATGGAGACGGCTATCAGCGCGCCCGCCAGGCGTTTGGAATCCTGCAATCGGAATTCTGGCGGACCGCCTTGTTTGCCGCCAAGATTCCCGGCGGGATCAGCGTTCGTCGCGACCACAAGGGAGACGCCGAGAACCGGACGCCCTTCGAGCCGATCTCCGCCGAACAGCAGCGGGCAGCCATGAAGATTCTGGCGAGCACGGCGTTGGCGGCTCCCGATTACGCGCCGGACGTGCTCAACTCGCTGATGGCCACGCGGTGGTCGCACTGGGGGATCAGTTCTCCGTCGCGCGTCGACTACCCCGTTCATGGCCAGGTGGGAATGTGGCAGGACCGCATCCTGTCGCAATTGATGGGCGGCGTGACCCTGGAGCGTTTGCTCGATAACGAAATGAAGGTGAAGGCCGATGCCGACGCCTACACGCTCGCCGAGCACTTCCGGCTGATTGTCGACGCGGTTTTCTCGGAAGTGAAGGAACCGGCCGCCGGCGAGTACACCGATCGCAAGCCCTTCGTGGCCAGCTACCGCCGCAATTTGCAGCGGAATCTGGTGGATCGGCTGGGACCGATGGCCGTCGATGGGAAAGTCGGTCCGAAGGACGCGCAGTCACTGGCTCGCATGCACCTTCAGGGGATTTCCGACAAGATCGCTGCCGCGCTCGCGAAGGAAGACCTGAAACTCGATGATTACTCGCGAGCCCACCTGACCGATCTCAAGGAACAGATCAACCGTTACCTGACGGCGCCATACGCGAAGCCCGCGGCGGCTGGCGGCCTCCTGCTGCTCGGGTTCTAATGCTCCGTCATGGC
The DNA here is from genome assembly GCA_019636285.1 of Planctomycetaceae bacterium. Taxonomy (GTDB): domain Bacteria; phylum Planctomycetota; class Planctomycetia; order Planctomycetales; family Planctomycetaceae; genus JAHBXV01. The sequence continues at coordinate 109,049 of JAHBXV010000010.1, read as the reverse complement.
GCACCCTTTCGGGTGCCACTGGCTCCGCCAGTGTGCCTTTCATCTTCTCGTTCCCAGGCTCCTCGGCCTGGGAACATTCTCTACGGAGGCTCCGCCTCGTCTGCGACAGTCGAAGCAGAACCTCTGGAAGCGGCGTTCCCAGGCGGAGGCATCATGACCGGCTGTCGGCGCTGCGAATGAAAATTTGTCACCAGCTTTTGAACGGAAGACCCGACATATCACGCCCCCTGTCGCCTTATTTTCATGGGAGTTTTGGAACAATTGCAATTTTCTGACCGCGAAGCGGTCAAAGAGGGTAGCCGTGGGTCGCGTAGCGCACCCACGGTCCGGAATCGCCCTTAAAAACTTTCTTCCGACCCCCAGCGGGGGTCGCAGAAACGCATGTCTGCGACCCCCGCTGGGGGTCGAGATCTCTCGAAAACGTCCAGTTTACCGTGGGTGCGCTGCGCGACCCACGGCTACCCTCTTCGATGCCTACGGCATCGGAGGAATTGAAAGTTCTCGTTTGACAGTTTGTCTCCATTTTTTGGACAAAAGCCCAGAAACACCCCGCCCGAGTAGCCTGATTTTCGTGGGGCTCCGGGAACGAGAGACTGGAAACGCGTTGTTGATGCACTCATGAGCGGACACCTCGCGCGATGCTTGTGGGGCGGCGGGCTGCTGTCGCTCGTCGCGCTGGGGATCATCTGGGGAACGAGTCTCCCGCTCGGGATTCCCGGCGAATGGACCTGGGAGCGCGGTTTCCCGGGACCGGATGCCCCTTGGAACGCCATCCTCCTGGTTCTGCCGGCCGCGTTCCTGGTTGGGACGCTGGCGGGAGGCGATCGGCTTCTTGCAGGATCGCCGTCGGCGGGCCGCGAGGCATTGGCGCTGACTGGCCTGATCCTCGCGGGTGGCGTCTGGTTCTTCGCGGTGCAGGAATCCGCGCCCGTCGGGCAGCGGCACGACAAAGTCCCCTTTGTCCTCTACTACCCGAACTCGTCGGGCTATTACTTCGAGATGCGGCGCCGCGATGAGTCGCTCGACGCATTCTTTCGAGGGTACGCCGACTGGATGCGCGAGGGCGATGTCCTGCACGTCGGCACGCATCCTCCTGGCCTGTTTCTCCTGTTTCGCGGAATCATGGCCGCGTGCGAAACATTTCCCGGCGCGGCCGGTGCGGTGCTGGAACTGGCCCCGGAGTCGTTCCATGAAGCCTCGGACGTCGTCGCTGGCAACTCCCTCTCCTCGGGCATGCCATCGTTCGACCCCCGGCAGCGCGCGGTCCTGTGGCTGGCCTATCTGGTGGCCGTTGGCTGCGTCGTTCTGACCATCATTCCGTTGTACCTGACCCTGCGACGTGTCGAACTGAATCCGATGGCCGCGTGGTGGGCCTGCGGACTCTGGATCACGGTCCCGTCGCTCGCGATTTTCCTCCCGAAGTCGGATGCCGCCTTCACGCTGCCGTCGATGCTGCTTGTCTACTGCGGGGTTTCGGCACTGCGCCGTCGCTCGATTGCCTGGAGCGTCGCCGGCGCGGTTGTCTTATGGCTGGCCATGCAGTTCAGCCTCGCCTTCCTGCCGGTCGCGGCGGCGCTCTTCCTCCTAGTTGGGCTGGTTGCCTGGAAACGCCCCGACGATGGCCCGACGCTTCGCGAATTGCTGGTCATGGTCGGGACCGGGGCAGCCGCATTTGTGCTCCTCTCGGTCGGGCTCTGGGCGGCGACCGGCCTCAATCTGGCCGAAGTCTGGTGGCTCAATTACCGCAATCACGCCGGCTTCTACGGCGAATACCCCCGCACCGGGTGGCTGTGGCGGGTCGTCAACCCGATCGAGTTCGCGATCTCGCTGGGGCTGCCCTGCGCGGTCCTCGCGGTGTCCGGAGCGGCGACGGCTTTCCGCGGACTTCCCACGGCGCGAGATTGGTCGACGCTGGTCGCGGCCGCGCTGGCGACGACGATGGTCCTCTTGTGGCTGTCTGGTAAAAACTCGGGCGAAGCGGCCCGGTTATGGCTGCTTCTGACTCCCTGGTGCGGCTACCTGGTTGGTATCGCTATCGGACGTGGATTGGGCGTGTCAGGCTCGCGCGGTGTGCTCCTCGCGTTGACCGTCGTGCAGACGGCTGGCTCGGCTGTCACGATCTGGGGCATCAGCGGATTCCACCTCAAGCCGTAGTCGTTGTTTCGCGAAGATCTCCGAGATCGTGCGGAATCGGCTGACTCCGCCAGTTGTACCGACTGGGTAATGCCTGCCAACTGAAGGAGTTCAATTCCCCATGAGCGGGGGGGATCGTCGATACCGATCGAAGAGTCTCCCCCCCGTCGAGGATTGCCATGACCGCCGAGCCGGTGAACCGTAGCAAGCGGCCCGGTCGTGGATGGCCGTGGCTGTTGCTGCTCATCGCGACGACGGGTTGTGTCGACGAGACGCCGCCGTTCACAGAGGTCAAGCGGCCCGATGAGCGGATCACGCAGGTCGAGTGGGTCGCCTTTCGCCGCGTCTGCAACGCGTTGCCCCACTTGCCGGTCTCCTGTCCCGAGCCGGTTTTTCCCGAAACTCCCGACTGGCCGGGATCACGAACGCTTCCCATCAGCGACCTGGTTGGCGAAGAGCAGCGCGATCTGGAATTGCACTGGTCGGTCACCCGCTGGGCAAGACTGTTGAAGGGTGACCACCGCCTCGAACGCCATCTCCGCCGCGAGCAGATGACCCTGAATCAATTCTGCGGCATGCTCGTCACGCTCGGAACGGCCGTCGCGCGGGCGCAATTGTCAGACGACTTTCCGCTGACTCAGCAACTGGCCAAAGCCGAAGCGATTCGCGCGGCACTCCGTAAAGACAATCGCGTCTTCTCGTCGCTTTCCTCCGAGCAGCAGTTCGACGTCCTTCGGGACGCAGCCTGGGTCACGCGGGCCAATCTCATGGAGCGGCTGCTTTTGCCACCCGAAGAAAACCTGCGACTGGTGCGGCAGCACGACGAATGGCTGATGAAGCTGCTGCCCGCCGAGTTCTTTGTCGATCGCAAAAACATGCTGATCGACCGCATGTCCGCCGAGGGAGTGCCGTTCTTCGAGTCTCCAGAAGTGGGAGAAGACTGGAACATCGTCTGGGATCCGGCCACCGCCGTGCGCGTCACCGGAACGACCACCTCTGCCGAGTCGTCGGACGGTACCGGCACATCCGCGACACCCCAGCCGTGATTCTCGTTTCCGGGCGGAGCCTGCGAACAAGCAGCCTCTTGCATGTGTGCCACTGGCTCTGCCAGTGCGTCTTGTTCTTGACGATCCACCGAAGGCACACTGGCAGAGCCAGTGCCACCTAACCAAGAGCCCACCTCACTGCGCGCTCGAAACATCCGGCCGCAGCCGCTTCGCTTCGCGCAGGTAGACGTGCTGAATTTCGCACTGCCGCCGATCAGTGTTCCAATGCAGCAGGATGCGGATACACCGGGGCAGGCTGCCCGGCACGGCAATTTCAGACGCGCATAGCAGCGGAACCTGGCGCATTCCCAAGGCTCGCGCGGCTTCGGCTGGGAAGGTCGAAGTCAGGTCGGGTGTCGTGGTGAAGACGGCCGAGCCGATGTCGTCGAACTGCTCGATGCCGTTCAGTTTCAGAATCTGTTCCAGCAACTCTCGCGTCGCCGCGAGAATTTCCTCGGGCTGGTCCTTTTCAACGCTGGTCGCGCCACGAATGCCGCGTACGGGCATGACAGAACTCGTTCTTGCTGAAAGTCCAAGGGTGACCGTCCGCCCGCCCCCGGAATGAGCCGCGGAAAATCGATTGCAGTCGCCAAATCTGGGACACGTTTACCGCAAACACCGGCTACACGGAAGCCCGAGGGGAAAATCCCGTCTCCCGATTCGGCGAAACCCCTGTTTATGAGCGGGTTGTCCCGGCCTGCGCGTCCAGCCAGGCCTGAAACATCAGCACGTCCCAGAGCAGGTAATGACCATCCCGCCGACCGCTCTGGTGGTCGTCCCAGCAACGGCGAACCATCGCGGTGTCGAAGAAGCCCTCCCGCTGCAAGCGATCGGGGGCAAGCAGGCTTTCACCCCAGTCGCGTAGCGGTCCCCGCAGCCACTCGTGCAAAGGAATGCCAAATCCGGTCTTGGGACGCTCGAATAGGTTTCGCGGGACGTGCCTCTCAAGAACCGACCGCAGAATCCGCTTTCCCGTGTGGCCATCCGTCTTGTACGCCAGCGGCAACGACCAGGCGAATTCGACGACCCGGTGGTCGATCAGCGGCACCCGGGCCTCCAGCCCGACCCCCATGCTGGTCCGGTCGACTTTGACCAGAATGTCGTCCGGCAAGTACGTCCGGGTGTCGAGAAACATCCAGCGAAGCTGGTCGGGCGTGCCCGCTGGCCAGGTGCTGCCGTCCAGGAATTCGCAACTCGCCAGCGGAGCCCTACCCACCAGCGGTAGTGGAGGTCGCCAGTGCTGCATGTGCCGGCGATAGACCTCTTCGGGAGACGATTCCAGCAGCAGATGAGCACCGCGGCGCAGCTTCTCGCCGAATCGGCTACGGGGCATCAATGACCCGGCAAACCGCGCGCCGGCGGCGGCCAGCGGGCGCATCGGACGGGGCAGAAAACGGGTGGCCCGACCAATCCGAAAGGCGTCGAAGTATCGGCGATAGCCGCAAAACAGCTCGTCGCCCCCATCCCCCGACAAGCTCACCGTCACATGGCGGCGGGCCAATTCGCAAACCAGGTACGTCGGAATCTGCGACGAATCCGCGAACGGCTCATCGAACAGTGTCGGCAGCTTGGGAATCACGCTCCAGGCTTCACTCGCGGTCGCATAGTGCTCGGTGTGGTCAGTCTCCAGATGACGGGCCACTTCGCGGGCAAATGGGGCTTCATCATAAGCGGCTTCCTCGAAGCCAATGCAGAACGTCTTTACCGGTCCAGCCGAGGCACGCCGCATCAGGGCCGTCACCAGCGACGAATCGATCCCTCCCGAGAGAAACGCTCCCAGCGGAACATCCGACAACAGGCGCCGCCGCACAGCGTCCCCTAACAGGCTTTCCAGAGCATCCACGGCTTCTTCGTAGGAGCCACGAAACGGGGAAGCCAACCCGCGATCGGCCACGTCCCGCAGCGACCAGTACGCGATCGGTTCGGCCGACTTCCGAGTCTCTGCCGAGAACGTGATCGAACAACCGGCTGGAAGTTTGCAAACCTGTTCGTAGATCGTCGCCGGCGTCGGGATGTAGTTGAAACGCAGCAACAGCCCCAGCGACCCCCGGTCGATCGTCCCCGTGAAGGCTTCATCCGCTCGCAGCGCCTTCAGCTCCGACCCGAACAGCAGCACATCGCCCATCAAGGCATAGTACAGCGGCTTAATTCCCAACCGATCGCGCAGCAGCGTGAGTTCACGCCTCTGCGCATCCCAGACGGCGATCGCGAACATGCCGATCGACCGCCGCATCGTCTCGACAATGCCCCACGTCTCGAAACCGGCCAGCAGCGTTTCCGTGTCGGAATGACCGCGATAGGCAATAGTCGCCGGGAGTTGCTCGCGCAGCTCCTGGTGGTTGTAGACTTCGCCGTTGTAAACCAGGTGATAGCGGCCGCTCGGCGAAGCCATCGGCTGCGCGCCGGCCGGCGAGAGATCGAGAATCGACAACCGCGCGTGCCCGAGCGCGACACCGTGCGCGGCATCGGCCCAGACTCCACTGGCATCGGGACCGCGATGCGACAGCGTGGCCGCCATGCGGGCCGCCCGTTCGTGCAGGCGATCGGCGGACGTCGCTCCCGACCAGTCGACAAGGCCCGTCAATCCGCACATGACGGTGCGTCCTCCGCAGGCTCGGGGGGACCGTCGGCTGCGGGCGACTGTTCGAGAGCCAGCCGCAATCCGTGAATGACATCGCCCGGTTCGAGCGATCCACAGATGGCTCCACTCACCGCCACCCGCCGCGCCCCGGCCGCGATTGCATCATAAACCGTCAAGGGATCGATGCCGCCGATCGCGAACCAGGGAAGATCAATCTCGCCAGCGACCTGACCGACAAACTCGAGACCCGCGTATTGCTCGAACGATTTGGTCGAGGAGACAAACGTCGGTCCCACACCCAGGTAGTCGGCACCGTCGCGAACGGCCTGCCGGGCCTGCTCGATCGTATGCGTCGAGACGCCAATCAGGGAATCCGCTCCCAGAATTCGCTTGGCTTCGGCAACCGGACAATCATCCTGCCCAAGGTGAACGCCGTCGGCTCGCGCCATCGCGGCGATGTCCGGGCGATCGTTCATGATAAAGAGCGCGCTCGCCTCACTCGTCCAGTGGCGGACCTCGCGAGCCAATTCCAGCAACTGTCGATCGGAAAGAGACTTCTCCCGCAACTGCACCAGCCGAACCCCGCTCCGTAAGGCCGCCTTGAGGAGGGGAATGGTACCAAGCGGACACAAATCGGTCGACAGCAAGAGGTACAACCGCTGATCGGCAAGCCGGCCGCGTGCCCGCGCTCCCGTCCGCAGCATTTTTTCGAGCGTATAGCTCTGGTAACGCAACTGCTCGATCCGCCGGGCAAACTCCACGTCGACAATCTTGCCGTACTCTTCCAGCGTCCGCAGCGATTCCTGAACGCGCTTGCAACTCGCCAGCGCGGCATCGAGCGGCGAGCGACGTCGATACTCGGCTTCCGTCACGAGGCTGGTTCCCAAATCGCCCGCCGTATCGCGATGAGCGGCCAGCGCGACATCATCGAGACGATCCAGTGCCTGCCGTAACTCATGCCGCAGGCTCTTGAGGCCCGCCGTCAGTTGCCGGTCTTCCCCAACGAACCGCGCGAAGTCCTCGAAGGTCCGCAGCCCTTCGCGCGCCCGGTTCGCCGCCGCGTCCAGAATCCGGTACGCCCCCGCCAGCTCGTCCGACGTCGGGCCATCGGCCGGAAGGCTCCAGTCGATGGTGATCTGCTTGTGCGGATCTTCCGGGGCGCCAGGCTCCCGCAGACGACCCACGAGTTGTTCAGTGGTAATGCCATGACCCGCTAACCGCTCGGCTGCCGCGGATGGAACGACAGCAAGTCCCCACAACAGGTGCTCCGAACCAACCGCTGCCCCCGGCCCCAGTCGAAACGCTTCGATCTGCGCCTCCATGAGCACGGTCTGCAGCGCCGCGTTCGGCTCGGCCAGCGGACCCTCCCCGATCGTGATCTCATCATCAAAGGCGGTGGGATAGCCGAACTCGCCCAGCCAGCTTCCGGCGAGCGACTCTTCCCGCGTCATAGCTTCGAGCAGGTGTTCCGGCTGCGTGACTTCGGCTCCCACGTCGGTGGCAATCGCATTGGCAAGCACGATCAGCCGCCGCGAAGCCTCGGTCAGATTCTCCCAGTCACGAATGGACAAGCTCGCTCTTTCCCTTGTCGACAGCAGTCAACGCCTTGAAAACGCCACACAAAGAATTGTATCCGCGCTTCCCAAGGGACGCACGATCGCGAACAAGCGGGAAGTCGGCTCTGGCGAGCAGAGTCGCAGAAAAGCGTGGATTTCCGTCGGTCTTCTCTCTCGACCCTCGACACGAGACTCTCGACGACCCAGAACTTCCGCGCAGTCCCATTTACCGAGGGCGTACAAGCTGTCAGACTAGATGGCCTCGCAGCGCTCTCGGGGAATGTCGTTCGATGCGGATGGAACTGCCGACAATTCAAAACTGGTCGTGCCACAATTGCGCCGGCTGCTGTCGACAGCATCTGATCGAGATTTCCGAGCAGGAGCGCAAGGAACTCGATCGCCAGAAGTGGGGCGAGAGCGGCGAGATCCCCGGCGGAAAGCCGGTTTATGTGTGGCATTCGGGGCCGGTCTGGAAGAAGCGTTATCGGCTCGCCCACCAGCCGGACGGGGCATGTATTTTTCTGAACGAAAAAGGCCTGTGCCGCATTCATGCCAAGTTTGGCGAAGGGGGCAAGCCTCTGGCATGCCGCGTCTACCCCTATGCCCTCCATCCGGCCCATAGTGGCGTGACGGTCAGCCTGCGGTTCAGTTGTCCCTCGGTGATCGCGAATGCCGGGCGGGCTGTCGTTCGGCAACGATCGGCACTGGAGTCGATTCGCCGACAGACGGTCCCCGAGCGAACCGGGGCGTGGCCCGACCCGCTGATTTCCCCCGGCTCGCGGACCTCCTGGAATACGCTCGACCATCTCGTCGATAGTCTCGACCAGGAACTGACGGATGAGACGAGTCCGTTCCCCGTGCGGCTCGCACGGACGGTCGTCTGGTCGTCCCTGATTCGTGGCAGCGACTTCTCCTCCGCCAAACCTGGCGAGGTGCGACAGTTCCTGGCGCTCCTTCGCGAGACCACACACGCTGAGGTTCCCACGTTTCCGCGCGATCTGGAACCCATCTCGTCCGTCAGCCGGCTGTATTTTCGCACGGCCATCGCCCAGTACGCCCGGAAAGATACCGTCGCCGACCTGTCGGGTGGCTGGCGGAACCGCTATCGGTTGTTCAAGGCGATCTGGGCATTTACCAAAGGGCAGGGGATGACCCCCGTGTTGCAGCCGGGGTTTCGCGAGGTGCCGTTCGAATGTCTTGAGCCCCCGTTTCGTCCTCCGGGGTTGTTTCTGGAAGAACTCTTCACGCGATACTTCCGCGTCAAATTGAGGGGGCTGCACTTCTTCGGGCCTGCCTACCAGGGGTGGGCCTTCACGGAAGGCTGGCAGAGCCTGGTGCTGATTTTTCCGGTCGTCTGCTGGCTGGCCCGCTGGTTGGCCGTCAGCGAGGACCGCGACACCGTGACCAGCAGTGACCTGGAACGGGCAATGGCCATTGCGGACCACCACCACGGCTACTCCGCCGCCCTGGGGACAGCCTCAGCTCGGCGGCGGATTCGCCACTTTGTCCAGACGGGTGATCTGCAGCGTCTGCTCTTCTATTATGTGCGCTAAGCGCGATTCATCGTTACCGCGAATCGATTCTTACCGGCAGTTCTCTCGGGGAGTCATGCGATCATGGATCGCCGGACGTTTCTCGCGATCAGTGCGGGCATGCTGTCGGCTCGGGGCATTGGCCGTGCCCAGGAGGCCGCTCTCCCGGAGATTTGGGGACCAACGGTCGCGCCGCAGCCCTTCGACCGCGGCCCGTTCCGCGAGATCCGCATCCCGGCCTGGCTGGAAGAGTCGCTCGGCGCGGGCTACACGCTGAGTGCGATGGGATCGAAAGATCGGGAAGCGGCTGCCAAGGCTGGCGTGACGATTAGCGAATTGGGGTTCGTCGACCCGTTTTACGCCTATTACGACTCAGCGCTGCTCACCCGCCGCAGCCCGCACCGGTCTCTGGAAATGACGGATCGCGATGTGGCCGAGTACCAGCGGCTGGGCGTGCGGATTCTCGGCGTCTATCCCCCGACCTTGCAAGCTGAAGTCTACGAACTGCACCCCGACTGGCGACGCATTGCGACCGATACGCAGGAGATTCCCAGTGTCGATCTCGCGCAGCATCCGTATGGCGGAATGCTGTGTCTGTTAGGTCCGTACGGCGACTTCTTCATCGAAGTGCTCGCGGAAATTCTGACAAAGTTTCCCGCCGTCGATGCCTTTAGCTTCGATGGTCTGCACTACGCGGGGGCCTGCTACTGCCAGCACTGTCGCGCGAACTTTCGGGCCGACACGGGAGAGAACCTTCCGCCGTTCGACATCAACCAGTCGGCCTTTCGCCGCTACCAGCATTGGGCCGACCGTCGCCTGGAAGGGTTGATCGTCCGCATGCAGACCCGGCTGAAGGCCATCAAGCCTGACGTGGCCCTGGTTACGTGGACGACAAACGGCGGCCGGTTCGGCCATTTTCTCGATGTCCCGCGCAACATGCCGGCCCGCATGAACCTGCTGCTCGATGCGCCGGATATGGAGTTCTGGCTCGATGAAACCAATCGTGGCGCGAGCATTGTTCCCGCTTTTGGACTGGCGACGATGTGGGCTTACACGAATCATCGCGTGGCCTTCGCAGAACCTTACCTGATGTCGCGTGGCAACCCGTACGGCAAGGACAGCTTTCCCGCTCACGAAATCGAACGACGAATGCTGCTTGCCGTTGCGCAGGGCTGCCGTCCCAGTCTCGCCGTCGCACAGCCGCCCCACTTGCAGGCAGCCGCTTACCACTGTCTGGGCGAAGTCAAAAAACGCGGCTCCTGGATAGTTCATACCCGGCCCGAACCATGGGCGGCGATTGTCATGAGTGACAATACCCGCTGCTTCTACGCGCGGGGCGATGTGGAACAGCGTTACCTGGCGAATGTGCTCGGCGTCTTCCGCGCCGGCCTCGAAGCTCATCTACCGGTCACGATCATCGCCGACTGGAACCTCGCGTTCGACGATCTCAAAAAGTATCGCGTGCTGATTCTCGCGAATACCGCATCTCTGGACGATCGCCAAACGGCTGCGATTCGCCAGTATGTGGAAGCTGGCGGTGGTCTGATCGTGACGCTGGACACGGGCCTCTGCGACGAATTCGGCGACCCGCATGCGAAGCCCGCTCTCGCAGAAATCTGCGGTCTTACGCGTTTGGGGTCCGCCGTCGCGGACGCGCCACCCGCCGATCTCGATGTGAACTTTGCTCGCACACTGACGCCGGAATATTGGGCGAATCGCGGCGGCGCCTGGGATTTTGAAGCGGTCGCGGGGACGTTTCTGGACGCTTTGCAACCGCTCATCGGAACTGGCCGCGTGACCTTCAAAGGACCAGCCGCGCGCGTTCAGCCCGAGGGAGCAAATGTCATTGCGACGCTGCATCCGAAACCCGGCAGTCAGGGGGCCGCTACTCCGGCGATCCTGACGCACACCTGGGGAAAGGGCCGCGTGGTCACGTTCGCGGCGGGCATCGATGCGGCTTACTACCTGACGCCATATCCCTATTATCGCGTGGCGCTGGCCGCTGCCATCGAGCATGTTGCGGTCGCTCCGCCGCCAGTCCGCGTCCAGGCTCCCATGTGCGTCCAAATGACCGTGACTCGGCAGGATCGTGACGGTTCCCGCCTGGTGATTCATCTCTATAACGACGTCAACACAACGGCTTTCCACGCCAGTCCCGCTAATGACGTTCCCCTGCGCGAGGAAGCGATTCCCATTCACGACGTTCGCGTGGAACTCCGCGGGTACGAAATTCGTCGGGTCCACCTGGAACCGGACGGCATCGAGCTGGCGCATTCCAGCGACGGCACGACGACCACCGTCATCGTGCCGCGTCTCGATATCCACGCGATGGTGGTTGTGGAACTCGAGCGTTAAAACGGTCGTTCCCCGCGTGCGGCTCGCGCATCGAGGTCGCGAATGACGGGGACAATTTCCGCCACCGATTCCACCAGGACGTGGGCCCCGGCTTTCTTCAACTGCTCGCCCGCAACGGCACATAGATGATTCTTCTCATCCACGTCGAGAACGCTGGCTTCGTCGAGCGAGAGTCCCAGGCAGTTTCCGGTCCGCGTGACGCCAATCGTCCAGCAGCCCGCGTTGCGGCCCGCTTCGATCCCCACGGGCGTATCGTCGACAATCGCAACCGCCCAGAGCGGATAGACATCGAGCCGTCGGGCCGCTTCATACAACAGGTACGGAGCCGGGCGACCGCGCACCGCGTCTTCCGCGCAGAGGACGCATTCGGGGTCATAGCCTTGTTCGCGAGCGGCTGCCGTGACGACTTCCATCAGTTCGCGGGTGTATCCAGTCGAAGAACCGATTTTCAGACCCATCGCCCGCAACTCGTTCACGGCAGCGGCGACTCCGGGAATCAGGTCGCAATGGTCGCTGAGCGTCGCCTTCTGCAGCGGCAGGAAGTCGGCATACATCCGGTCGATGTCCGTGTCGCCGCAGGCGCTGCCATACTTGGCTTTCCAGGCGGCGGCAATTTCCGGTACTGCCGCGACGGCGGCGATGTGTTCGCGTTTTGCCATCCCCATGGGGCCGCGCGCCTGCGCGACCGTGATCTCGATGCCGCGTCGGCGGAAGATTTCCTGAAAGACGATCGCCGGGGCTCGGCTGCCGTGGTCCACGGTCGTTCCCGCCCAGTCAAACACCACCGCTTTCAGAAACTGCATCGCATTCGTCACGCTGTCACTCCCAACCATCGATTCCAGGCCTGTTCCGCCAATCCGAACGACATCGTCATTCCCGCTCCACCGGTCCCGGTGAAGACCCGCACCCCCGGCCGACACTCGGCCTCAAACACGGCTAACGTAGGGTGTTTCGCATAGATCCCGTGCCAGCGCTCGCGGCAGGTCCAGTCAGCCAGCCGAAAGACCTTTCGCAGTTCGCGCAGCATCAGGTCATCGATTTCCGGCTTGTCGAACGGAGTGATGTCATCCCCATACTCGTGCGAGTCCCCCAGGATGACTTCCCCATTGGGGAAGGGCGACGCCATCACGTGAATTCCGTAGCGATCAAGTTCGGGGCTCTGATTGGCGATCCGCGCTTGGACGCGTTCAAGCAATGGACACTCCCGGAACGACGCGTAATGTCGCAATGTAAGTCCGCTGGCCAGGTGCGGCTGCTGCCGAAACGACTCTGGCTGAGCCACCGACTTCAACATCTGCAGTTTGCAGGGAACCAGCCCGGAATCCGTAAAGACACTTGGAAAGAGCGTCTGAAAATCGCTGCCGCCGCAAATGATGATCTGCTCGGCCTGCCAGGTGCGGCCATCGGTGGCGATAACGCGGTTGTCGTCAACGGCGATGATTGTCGTGGTGAAGTGACAGGCGACGCGATGCTGTTCACCCAGCCAACCGGCAATGCGGGCACTGGCGACGCGCGGATCAACTCGCAACTCGGACGAACTCCACAGCCCGCCAAGCAGACCGTGTGGATTGGCGAGTGGAGCGGCTGCCGCGACTTCGGTCGGCGTCATCAACCGAACGTCGTGGGGGCGTCGGTCGCGGAATTCTTCGAGGACGGCCAACTCATCCGCATGGTGCGCGAGGTGAATGGAACCGCATTCCTGCACGGTCAGCACGCCGGCGCGCCCCAGTTCCAGCCAGAGTTCGCGCGACCGCAGGGCGATGTCATGCAGTTCACCGGCCGGTTGCCCAACCGGCCAGACCATGCCGAAGTTGCGCACCGAGGCCCCTTCGGCCTTCGCAGTTCTCTCAAAGAGGGCCACGCGCAGGCCGCGGCGAGCCGCCTGCCACGCATGGGCCAGCCCGACAATTCCTCCTCCAATCACGGCGACGTTGAACGCGTGCGTCATTCGCGACACTCCGCAAGAGCCGCCTGGCGAACATAGGCAGCGAAGTGTTCCAGGGTCGGAGTCGCCATCTCCGGATCTTTCGCGGTATCGTCCCACCCGCGCACGCGCACCGCTGCTTCGAAATGAGGATTCAATCGGAACGACTCGACCTCTGCGGACGACATCGGCCCACCTTGCAGGTTCAGGCTGACGATCGACGGCTCGCTGAGAAGATCTCGATAGCCCGGGTTCGCCGCACACAGATAGCGCTTGGCCGCCACATGCAGGCGGATTGGCTCGGTGACCTCGTCGGGAAACAATCGTCGCAGGAGATGATAGGCCGAGTTCTCGTGATGATCGTCGATCCCACGCTCGGGGGCATCGTCGGGCAGGTCGTGCAGCAGATGGCCCACGTCGTGCAGGAGCGCGGCCGTGATGAGCGTCGCCGGCGCGCCTTCCCGCTCGGCGAGGCAGGCCGCTTGCAGCGCGTGCTCTCGTTGAGTCACCGCTTCGCCGCCATATTGCGAATCGCCGCCGCGAGCCAGCAGGTTGAGAATGTCGTCGACAGTGGTCATCTGGAAACCTTATCGAGCACGATCAGGGAGCAATCGCGATGCGAACCGGGCCGTGCGTCACCGCGAAGTCGATAGCTGCGTTGATCTCGTCGAGCGGGAAGCGTTTTGCGACCAGTTCGGCGAAGGGAAACTTCGTGTGCTGTTCGGCCAGAAAGGCGACAGCCGTCCGCAGATCCTCCGGCGTATAGTTATGGACGCCGTGAATCGAGGTCCAGCGTCGGACGAGGGCTTCCGGGTCGATCTGAATGGGCCGCGACTTCATCACCGTGCCAACCAGGACGACCTTCGCGCCGATTTCGGTCAAGGCACAGGCGGCTTCGACGGCGGACGGCGATCCGGACAGTTCCACGAGCACGTCATAGCCCGTTCCGCCCGATCTGGATCCCAGTTCATCGAGCGTGGCCGCTTCATTGTCGGTCCAGGTGACAACGGCATCCGCTCCAAACTGGCTGGCGAGTGACAGCCGTCGTGCATCGCGATCGCAGACGACGACTGTCCGTGCTCCCAGCGACTTCGCCATGGCTGCCGCGGTCAGGCCCAGCATTCCCGCCCCGAAGATCAGCACGCGCTTGTCACTGAGCGAACCGGCAACGCGAAAGGCCGCGGCGACGGTGGCTGTCGCACAATTGGCTGGACAGGCCACTTCCGCGGGAAGCCCTTCCGGCAGGCGGGCGACGCGTGACCCCGCTTTGAGATGAACGTACTGGGTCAGTCCGCCACTGAGGGGCCAGCCGCCCGTCGTCGCTTCATGGCCAAACTTGGCGAGCGTGCGGCACTTTTGCGGTAGGCCCGACTGGCAGCGATCGCAGGTGCCGCAGGAGACCGAGGTCGACCACGTGACCCGGTCACCCTCACGCAGCGCGACGCCATCAAGATCGGTCAGTGGGATCGCGGCATTGGCGACGACCCAGCCACAGATTTCGTGTCCCAGAATCGTGGGGACTTTCTCCTGCCGTTTGCCGGTGACGGTGTGCAGGTCGCTGCCGCAGACGGTGCAAAGCTCCACGCGAACCAACGCCTCGCCCGGACCAAGTTCCGGCAGGGGGAACGACTGGAGCGCGAGGGGTTCGCCAGTGCGTGAGAAAACCGCGGCCAGCGAGTGGTCAGGAAGTGTCTCAGAGGGCGTGTGCAATTCGGTCATGCTCGCGCGGGGTCTTCAAACTTGTTTCGTGTCAAATGCGGTCCGCTCAATTGGCGACCGGCATCGCGGCGGGCGTCCCTTCGCCGACCGGTTCGTCGGTCGCTGGAACATCGGCCGGTTTCAGCACGCGTTGAAAGTAGGCCAAAGCGAGCAGCATTGCCACGAACGAAAGCCCCGCGAGGACAACGAGCAGCACGCGGAAGAAGGGGAGCACTTCCACGACCGTCCGGTTCGATTCGCGAAAGACGAGGACCAGGCTATATCCCAGATAGCCAATCGCATCGGCCAGATACATCAGAAATCCCAGGTTGCACGGTCGCCCGGATGCGGCGATCAGGCGTTCGAAGACCGTCGTGTGAAAGGCGACATAGGGAATGTACAGCCCCACGCCGCAGGCGATCATGAACGCGAACGGCGACAAGGTTCCCAAAGGCTGCACGAGGCCCACGATGGCCACCAACGCGAACGAAATCCCCATCAACCCGATCGTGACACGCAGCGCCGTAACGTGGCGATGAATCCAGATCACCAGCCCGTTCAGAACGGCTACGAAGAGGGCGACCGTCGTTTCCGATTGCGCGAAGATCGCCGGTTTGCTGATTCCCAGATCCCGCCAGATTTCGACGCCGAAGTCATCGCGGATCGTGCGGATGACCGTGAGCAGCACATAGACGAGCACCAGCAGCGACAGGCCTGGCCAGTAAGCGGCCAAAAAATCGCGACGCTCGTTGCCGTTCATCGCCTTCCGCTCCTGGCGAACGGCAATGTCGTCTTCCGTCGGGGGAGGGGTGTGCTGCAGCAACCAGACCGAAACCAGAAACGGCGGCAGGAACATCAGCCCCACGATCATTGGCATCTGGTATTCGCTGAAGCCCAGCGACTGGATCGTCCATTGCCCGGCCGATTTCACGACCCCCGATGAGATGATAAAGCTCGAACACAGCACGGCCGACAATGCTTCGGTCTGGCGACGCCCTTCGAGATAGCCGAGCACCAGGCCGAAGACCATCCCCAATGGCAGCCCGTTGAGGAACAGCAGAAGGGGCTTGGCCCACAAGGGAGCCACCGCGAATCCGACGAGCGCCAGTTCCGCGAACACAATCATGCCGACCAGCCAGATCGCCCGCCGCTCGGGGCGCATTTCGGAGATGACCTTGATGCCGATGAACTTCGACACCATGTAGCCGCCGCCCTGCGCGATCACCAGTACCGACTTCAACCCCAGGCCATACAACTCCAGTCCATCGAACGTCCCCGCGCTGAACGGCTTGCGGAAGGCGTACATGCAGAAATAGGTGCAGAACGCGGCCACCGCGGCCAGCACCAGTCCGCCGGATCGTTGTTCACGGGGTAAAGTCGGGGAGAGGGTCACGAAGAACCTGCGGAACTTGGATCACGGCGGGATCGAAGACCATACGACCGTCTTCGAGAGTGCGAGCGAGTCTTCAAGGTCGGGTCCAGCCTCGGAACCCTGCGTTTGGGGAACGATCAAACCGGCAAATGATGAATTCGTTGTGAAGGTGCTACGAAAAAGTGTGAGCCGTCAGTTTATGTTCAGGTGGGACCGGTCACGCGAAAGTTATCGAAACGAACCCAACGCTCCTCCTCGGAATCGCCACCCGTCGCGAACAGACAGAATCCGAGTCCTTCGTTTCCCTCTTGAATCGCAGAGTGGAACAGCGTGCGGTATTCACCGCTCTGCGTCGGGCCCGTCTGAAAATAAGCGTAGTGACCCCGGACAATGATGCGCAGCGGGCCATCCGTGGCGCGCGCCGGCCAGTAGGTCACGCTGTACTGGCCGGGATCCCCCTCCTGACCTGGCTGTCCCAGAAATCGAACCTCGCCGGGGGCGAACACCTGGAAGCCATCGATGTTTGTCTTACGAACGGTGAACTCCGGTCGTCCCGCGGAAGTCAGACTGAGACCCGCTTCGGCACCGCGCAACAGCCCCTTGTCGGGAGACGCAGTCACTTCTACGGAGGCGATCACCGTCCCTGCTGACGAAAACGGCAGGTCAACCCGCAGCATCGGCCGAGCCTGTCCCTTTTGGACGGGCCGCAGCCTGATCTCCAACGCCCCGTCGCGAAGGCGCACGTCTTCGTCCGTCAGCCCGACTCGCTGCCACTTCGGCGAAAGTTCGCCCGCAAAGTCGTCTGAAAAGAGAACCTTTTCCTCCGCAGAGGAGACGGCGGTCCACATCCCCAGGATCACGAGCGATAGAGACGCTGCTTTCATGTGGGTGCCCCCCCCCGAAAGACCATCAGCACGGGTCGACAGATGAACGGTCGACTGACCGGAAACCAGTTTGATCGAAGGACATCGGAAACGACAGGCCGAATTGCTCGGCCGGCCGCGAAAAAAATATCGGCCCTCCGTCACAAATCCCTGGCTCCGAGCGTCCTTACTGGTGAGAGAACTCTGAAATTGGTGTCAGGGAAGCCTCTCGAAAGCGATGCAGGGGGAGACCATCATGATTCGAAGTCTGCTTGTTCTGACCACAGGGGTCGCGCTGGGAGCCGTGGGAATGGCCGCGAACAACCACGACGATGGGGAACGCGTGCGAGTGCTGGCAACTCGCGAAATGCGCGAGACATTGGACGGCAAAGAAGCGATGATGACGGCCGTCGAGGTAACCATCGCTCCGGGCGAAGCCGGGTTATCCCACCGCCATCCCGGACCAGGGCTGGTGTATGTGGCCGAAGGAGAATACGAACTGGGAATTGACGATCAGCCCTCGAAGGTCTTGAAGGCAGGCGAGGTTTTCTACGAGCCCACGGGCTGTCTGCATCGGGTGTCAAAGAATCCTTCGAAAGAGGGCCAGACACGGCTGATTGCGTTTGTCCTGCATCCTCGAGATGTCAAAGAGATCGCTGTCCCGGAGCCGGCCAAGGACTGATGGAGGCGAGGCCGTCGACTCCCGGCGCTGACAGCGCCACAGGGGAAGAGTCATGAATGCCGACGTGACGGAAATGCGTCCCAGGCTGATGTCGGTCGCTTATCGCATGCTGGGGAGCGTGGCTGATGCCGAGGATGCAGTGCAGGACGCATTTCTGCGGCTGCAAACCGCGTCCGAGGTGACTTCGCCCGAAGGCTTTCTAGTGACGACGACCACCCGGCGGTGCATCGACCTGCTGCGGGCGGATCGACGTCGCCGGAACTACATCGGTCCGTGGGTTCCCGAACCCGTCGATACCCCAGCCCAGGCAGCCAACACCGTGCTCTCCGAGTCGCTCACTCAGGCCTTTCTGCTCATGCTGGAACGCCTGTCTCCCTCAGAGCGGGCGGCCTTTCTGCTGCGAACGGTGTTTGACTACGAGTATGCGACGATTGCCGAGATTCTGGGAAAGTCGGAAGTCTACATTCGACAGCTTGTCAGCCGTGCGCGCACCCGGTTGGAGCAGGATCACAAGCGATTTCATCCCGAGCGCCTCGTGGCGGAAGCCTTCGCCGAGCGATTCATGGCCGCGTGCCGGGCCGGCGATGTGACGCTCGTCGAGCAACTCGTTACCGAGGACGTGGAAGTACACTCCGATGGCGGTGGAAAGGCGACAGCGGCCCGTGTCATTGTCGACGGTCGCAGTCGCGCGGCTCGATTCCTCGCGGGCGTCTTCGCCAAGAAATTGCGGGGCTACGAGTTTCAAAAAGCAACGGTGAATGGCGAACCAGGGGTAGTCGTCGCCTGCGACGGTGCCGTTCGCTATGTCGTGTCGTTTCGTATCGAAGAGGGGATCCGCGCCGTCTACATCACCGCGAATCCCGACAAACTCACACGCTGGTCCTCAGCCAGGATCGACTGAGGTCATAGAGATGCCGCGAACCGGCTGATAAGAGCGTCGCCGTTCGCTTCGTGTTGCGATTGTCAGAGATGCTGCCCGGAACTGGAGCCGCGCTCACAAGTGCGTGGGCACGATTTCTTGGATCGCGACTGTCACAAACGCGCGGTCTTGCTCGTCCTTGATGATGAGTCGTCCGCATCAACGTCTTTGCCGCTCGACAGCCGAAGTGTCGAGTGGATGCGATGCGTGTCTTTGCCCGGAAACCTGAAACCCAAGGAGCCTGACCATGGAACCGCAGACCATGCTCGACAAAACCTCGTCCGACGCCTACCGGGCCATGCTCGGCGTGGAGAAAGCTCTCTCCCAAGGCGGCCTCGAAAAACCGTTGCTGGAACTGGTCAAACTGCGCGTTTCGCAAATCAACGGCTGCGCGTTCTGTCTTGACCTGCATTGGAAGGATGCCCGGCGGGGTGGCGAGAGTGAACAGCGGCTCAACGGCGTCGCCGCCTGGCGCGAAGCCCCGTGGTACACCGAACGGGAACGCGCGGCGCTGCTGCTGGCGGAGGCCCTGACCCGCGTTGCGGATCGTCCGATTCCGGAAGAAATCCACGAGCGCGTGGGTCTCGTCTTCGGCGACCTGGAACTGGTCGATCTCATCTGGGCGATCGCGGCCATCAATGCCTGGAACCGCGTCAGCATCGGTACGAGAACCGTGCCGGAAGTTGATCCAGCGACAACATCCGTCGCGGCCGCTCAGGCGTGACTGGAAATCCGATTCTTTCCGTATCTTCAAACATACTGACAAACGGAGACCACCATGAAAATCGTCGTTATTGGCGGCAGCGGCCTTATCGGGAAAAAACTGATACCGCTCCTGCACCGTAAAGGGCATGATGCGCTGTCTGCTTCACCCTCGACAGGAGTAAACGCCGTCACTGGGGAAGGGCTGGCCGCTGCTTTAGAGGGGGCGGATGTTGTCGTCGATGTCTCGAACTCGCCCTCGTTCGCGGATGAAGCGGTGATGAAATTCTTCACGGCGTCGACTCGTCATCTACTGGCGGCGGAAGCCGAGGCCGGGGTGCGGCATCATGTGGCACTCAGTGTGGTCGGTGCCGATCGCTTTCCGGACAGCGGTTACATGCGGGCCAAAGTCGCGCAGGAAAACCTGCTCGAAAACGGCCCTGTCCCATACACCATCTTGCGTGCGACGCAATTCTTCGAATTCTTAAGCGCCATCGCCGACGGGAGCGCGGTCGACGGTTCGATCCGCTTGCCGACCGCCCCCATGCAGCCGCTGGCCGCAGACGACGTCGCCGCGAACCTGGCAGAAGTCGCCGTGGGGGCTCCTGTGAACGGAATCCTGGAAGTGGCCGGTCCGGAATCCCGTTCGATGGCGGAATTTATCCAGATGACGCTTGAGAGCCGTGGCGATTCGCGGCAGGTGACTGCCGACCCCGCCGCGCTATACTTTGGAACGGCGCTCGACGAACGCGGATTGAATCCGGGTGCCAACCCGAAGTTGGCACGCACCACGCTGTCTGAATGGCAGTTGCAACACACGTAGTTGCCCGATCCGGGAAGGGATGCAAGATGACGACGGAATCGATCGTGCTGGAACCAGCCGCCCAGAAGGTTGCGGACCAGACCTCAAAGCCCCCCTTTCTCTATCAGCTCGGTCCCGAGGGGGCGAGAAAGGTGCTGGACGACATCCAGGCCGCACCGATCGAGAAACCCGAAGTCGCCGAGGAATGGATCACCGTCGCGGCCGAAGTGGGCGATGTCCGGGTGAGGATCGTCAAACCCGTCAATCCGCCCGAAATGTTGCCGGTCATCCTGTATGTCCACGGCGGCGGCTGGATCCTGGGCAATGCGGGAACGCATGACCGGCTCGTTCGCGAGCTCGCCGTCGGGGTGAACGCGGCGGTCGTCTTCGTGGAATACGATCGTTCTCCCGAAGCCCGTTACCCGGTGGCGATCGAACAGGCCTACGCGACGGCCCGATGGATCGTGACGGATGGAGCCGCCAAGGGGCTCGATGCCAAACGCCTGGCCGTCGCGGGTGATTCCGTCGGCGGGAACATGGCGACCGTACTCACCATTCTGGCGAAACAGCGGGGCGATGTGACGTTCGTGCAACAATCGCTGTACTACCCGGTGACGGACGCCCGTCAGAACACGGCCAGCTATCGCGAGTTCGCCGACGGACCGTTTCTGTCGGAGAAGGCCATGGCGTGGTTCTGGGATGCCTATCTGCCCGACAAGGACAAGCGGAACGACATTACCGTCTCGCCGCTCCGCGCCTCGCTCGAGGAACTCGCCGGGCTGCCGCCGGCCCTGGTGATTGTCGACGAGAATGACGTCCTGCGTGATGAAGGCGAAGCCTACGCACGGCGACTCGTCGAGTCGGGAGTGCAGACGCTGAGCGTGCGTTACAACGCCATCATTCACGACTTCATGATGCTCAACCCGGTCCGCGACACGCTGGCGGCGTCGGCCGCGATCGAGCAGGCGATCACCGTCTTGCGTAAGGCGCTGGGAACCTGAACTCGGACAACGGCTCTCTTTTTCGCTGCCTGGGGTATCCGACAGGCAAACCCGGAATTGTCATGGTGGACCGGCTCGGTCGTGGTGGTTGAGGGCGGGCGACTCCCGCTGTCCGACGATTAGGCCCGGAATTTCCGGACTTCTGACACTTCCTGGGCATCATTTTCACCAGGGGACGGGTTGACAGGCCGGGGCGGGGACGACGTATGATCGACGAATCATTCTGCACAACAGTTGAAATTCGAGGCGATTCCGGACATTACTCGCCGGAATCATTCGGGTTCTTGAGCGGGCGGCGAGGGTCGCTCTGCCGGTCGCTGCCCCTTTCCTTTCCTCCGGAACGTCAACACGATGCGGGCACAACTGGTCCCTCTGAAAGGGGGGAACCCGATCCTGATTCGGCGGGACATCACGCTGGTCGGGCGGCAAACAGACCTGTGCGACATCATCCTTGAAAAAACCAGTGTTTCCAAGCTGCATTGCGTCCTCGTCCGGACCGATGGCCTGTTGTTTCTGCGCGATCTGGGGAGCACGAACGGCACGAAGGTCAACGGCCAGCGAGTGATTCGCGGAGCGCTGTTGCCGGGTGACGAATTGTCGTTTGCCAGCGAGAAATACCGCGTCGAAATGGGCCCCGATCAGCCGGGCGACGAAGCGGAAGAAGAAAATGCGGCAGTGACCGAGGAAATCGCCGTCTCGGGTGAGCCAGAAGATCTGTTCGCCCCTCCCGAGCAGGAAGAGGAACTGTCGACGATGGCCCGCGACCCCCTCGAAGCCGAAAGCGCGAGCGACGTCCGGCCGTTGGAACCATAACGGCGTCCCTTTATCCGCGACCCAACGGGGAGCGCTCCCTTCCCGGCCTCGTCCGAATTTTCGCCCCATCTCCGCGTCCCCGTGTCTCCCCCTCCCAGCCTTCAACGCGTCACATCCGGCACCAAACTCCCCCAGGGCCACGCGTTCGCCGGGTTGGCACTGGCATTCGCCCCGCGCCGTGTCGTATAGTTCTCTTCCGAAAGAGCGGTTGGGCAAGCACTTGCCGTGGGTCGCGCGTCCGTGGGCGGCTTGCCGATCTGGATGATGTGGTTCCCGTATCACCGGAATGAAGCGGCTATGGCGTCTCCTGTCTCGAAAAACCTGGTTCTGACGGGCTTTGGAGCGGCAGGGCTGGTGGCATTGGCGGCCCTCCTCGATCTGGTGCTGGGCATCCCCTTCGCCGGCCAGATGACGCTCGACATCTTCTTCCTGATCGGCGCCGCCCTCGTCGGCTACCTCGCCTGGGACGCCTACCGCGACCTGGCGTAATCCGCGAATCGATCATTTAGCCCCCGGCCCACGGCCGGGGGTTTCCCGTCACGCCGATACGATTCCCGCCAGCCATTGGCCAGCGGCTAATTCTCTGGCGGCCCACTTGTCGCTGCGTCGGCGCGTCGCATACCCTGTGACGATCCGGAACATTCGTTCATTGCGATTGTCCGTTCAATGCAAGCCTTCTTGCATCGAACAGCTCAATCCCGGTTCTCGTGGCTCCTTAGAGGGAGTTCCGCAAGATGCGATCATCGAACGCCCGCGCGGCCGGCTGGACCGCGATGATCCTCGCGGCACTGCTGATTCCGCCGCCCGGCCCCGCACACGCCGGCGAAGGCCTCGAGATCATCGCCTCCCTCATCAAGGCGATTCAGTCCCCCGGCCGCATCGACTACGCCGAGCGCATTAACGCGCCGCTGCGGGAAGGAGTCACCCCGGAAAACAACTTCTTCGCCGCGATCTTCCCGCTGACGCCGCTGGATGCGCTCGATGAAAGCGATGGGGAATGGGTGCGGGCGCTGTGTGATGAGATCGGCTGTGTTCATCCGGCGGAGGAGCCAGTGAAATTTGTGTTTCCGATGGACGTCGAGTACTCGGACGAACCAACGGATAGCAAGGTGAGAGGCGAAATCTTTTCTGCGAAGACCAGCCTCTGGAAACCAGAGGAGAACCCCGTCGCTCAAGCTTGGGTCTTGGCGAACGAGGCGTCCTGGAAACGGGCCGTCGAAGCAGCTAAACGACCTCACGCTTATCGACCGCTGATTCCCCCCAACGGTAAGCCGCTTCTGTTCTCATCGCTTCCGGATCTGCAAATGCTGCGAGCGGTTGCCGAGTTAGGCGCGGTTCGTGTCAATCGATCGATTGCGCGTAAAGACCTTAAGACGGCCCGCGCGGACCTTCTTGCGATCCATCGAATGGCGCGTCATGTCGGTCAGGCGAGCAGTGCCATGCAACTCGTGGTGGCTTACTCGCTCCAGGTTAGCTTCCGAGTGGCCGAAGCGCATTATCTGTCTCACTCCGAAATGACGTCGAAGGAGCGGATGGCGTACCTTGCTGAGATTGAACGTCTGCCTCCCAGTCGCAGCATGAGAGAAGTCTTTGATTCCGCCGAGCGATGGTCGACGATCGACGGATTGGATTTCTATCGTCGCGGGATTCTCGATCCCGCCATTGCGGATGAGTTCACCACGGATCGAATAGCACGGAGGCAACAATTTTGCTATTGGCTAGCGTTCGCGGCCATCGTGAACTGGTCCAACGTCAACGATGGTGCCAATGCGATCTACGATTTGGTAGATAACGCACTTTCGCTCTCAACCGGGACCGAACGTGAAAGCGTCGTGGAATCAATGCTATATGACATCCGTCAATATAGCTCAATGCTCCCCGGAGTTAGCGCGGAGGACAACGGTTTCGAAAAGCTGCGGAACACCGCGAAGGATCTTCTTCATTTGGATCGTGATCAACGAGGTCAACTACTGGGGAATATCCTTGCTGCGCGAATTGTGCCAAATTTCCAGTCGGCAGAATTGACGGAAAGAATGCATCAATGCCGTGAGGCAATGCTTTCTGCGTTAATCGCGGTCTTGTCGGACATTGATCGCACTGGCCATCCGCGATTGGATACGATCGGTCTGCGGTTGCCAGATGGGCGCGCGCTTGAGACGGACCCGTTCAATCGCGAACCATATCGCATCAGCTATGACTGGGACAAAATCACGATCTACAGCCTCGGTCCTGATGGCGAAGATCAAGGTGGTCAATCCGGCGAGCTTTATGATGGGACGGTGGCCGACGACGTCTATCTCCGGTTTCAGTACGCGAATACGCCACAGAAGGTGTTCAAGCGCGAAGTCACAGATGCCCCCAAATCCGTCTGGGAGGCCGAAATCCCACGCCAGTGGAAAGGCGTCGGAATCATCCTCGCCAGCCTGAGTTTCGGGGCGATTTCGCTTTGGTTGAGACGGCGGAAAGCATGACGACGATAGGTTTCCGGAGGCATTCGCGATGCTCGGTACTTACCGCGTCGGAAACTGGAAGTTCGCTTACCGGGCCGGGTACTGCACCGTGTGCGAAACGGAGACGGTAGCCGAGGGGCGGCGGTCGATTGTTGTGATGCACGTCTATTTCGTGCCGCTCTTTCCGGTTGGCCTGCACACCGCCTGGATGTGTCCTCACTGCGCGTGCGACATCAACTCCCGCCGTCCAACGCATCCCGGGACTTTCTACGTCGGATTGGCGTGTGCGGCCATCATGGCGGCGATTGGCGTAGCCATCGCGGTCGTGACGGGCAATCGAGAGGCAGGCAGCATCCTCGTGCTGGTGTCCGCCGTCATGTCGGCAGTTCTGGTCTACTTCATGCGCATCAACCGATACGCGGAATATCGGGAAAACGTACGCCGGGTTGAACCGCTTATAGGCGATGTCTGCCCGGTCTGCGGTGATGCGCTCCAGGAGGGCAATCCGCCCCGCTGCCTGTTCTGCGATGTGAACGTTCTCACCAACTGACTTGCCGTGCAGGTCCGTTCAGCGATCCACTCCCGGCAGGCAGAAGCATGACGACGTTAGCTTGATGTCGGCTTCTTTCCAGATCGCGCGGAATTTGACGTCGACTTCATCGGCGGCGTCAGTCTGACCCTGGGCGCGGAGCGCTTCCGACAGTCCGAACAGCGACCAGCCGTTATCAGGATAGACGGCCAGATCGGCGCGGTAGACGGCTTCCGCTTCGGCAAACCGCCGTTCGTTCATGAGAGCAGCCCCCAGCGCGTGCCGCGACGGCTGGATCCAGTCCGGCGGTTCAATGTAGCGGAGCTTCTCTTCACGGTTCACTGCTTCTCGCAGAGCGGCCAGCCCTGCGTCGACTTGTCCCGCGCGGTACAGGATCTCCCCGGCGAGCATTTGCTCGGCGATGCCGAGCACATCGTTTGCGGTGTTCAGGCTGAAGAAGGTCTCTTCCGGAATGGCGGCTTTGGCGGCGAGAAACTGCTGCTGCATCTCGCGGGCCGCATCCAGGTTCCCCTTCCCCGCAAACGCTACGCCGCGGGCGTACAGTCGAATGGCCCGTGCGATGGGAAAGTAAGCGGGCGGCTCCGGATCGGCGAGCAACTCGTCCCACTGACCGAACCGCAAACGGGCCTTGTAGGGCATGGCAAAGAAGGCGTCGACGAACGGAGCGTTTGCTTCCCGCCATTCGACAGGAATCTCATCGAGCATCTCACGAAACGCGAGCAGGGCCCGTTCGCGACGCCCGGTCATCATTGCCGCGAACCCCAGCATGTGATGATTGTGAGCCATGTAGGTGCGATAAAAGCCTTGGTCGGGCATCGCCTGTCGATAGGCACTATCAGCGACGACCGCTCTTTCGTTGGCGGCGATGGCCTTGTCCCAGTGTCCCAGCCGCACGTCGATGTGGCTGGGCATGTGAACCATATGCCCCAGCCCCGGCTGCAAGCCACGCAGGCGATCGGCAGCGTCTTCGGCTCGATTGGGGTTCTCCGATGCCTCGACAGCATGGATATACAGGTGCAGCGCGAGCGGATGCTCGGGCGAGTGCTTGAGCACCGTTTCCAGCGTGCCGAGAATGGCAGCCGTCCCGGGCAGTTCTTCACCCCCCGACTTCCAGTAATCCCACGGCTGCAAGTCCATCAGCGCCTCGGCATACAGGCTGCCAACGTCGGCGTTTTCGGGAAACTGCTTCCACACACGACCCATCGCGGCGGCATAGGCTTCATCAAGCGAACGACGATCGGCCGGTTGCGGCCAGGCGTAACGCTCGCTGGCAGCGGCGATCAAAGCCTGCTCCAGCTCATTGCCGTTGTCGGCCAGTTCCCGCGCTCGCGTGAGTGCCTGCCAGGCCTGTGCGGCAGCCGGCTCGGGGACGAGCGGGAAGTTGATGTTGGGGCCCAGTGCAATTGCCACTCCCCAATGTGGCAGCGGGGCCTCGGGATCGAGTCGCGCCGCTTCCTCGAACGCACGAATTGCCTCGGCATGGTTAAAGCCATACAGATAGGCGATCCCCTGGTTGAAGAACGTCTGTGCTTCGGGAGACGTCGTGGTGATCGGGAATTGATGATCGCCCAGACCTTCAAACCGGCGCGCCAGCGGCTTCTCGTGCTTCGGCGTCGCGAGCGCCGGGATGTGAATTCCCATGTCGGCTGCGGGTGAATCCGCCTGTAACCCAAAGTCGGGACGCAATGGGTCGACAAGCTTCGGATCGGCGACGCGCGAACCAGCGTCATGCCCGGCGGCCTGCCAGTCGGCAAGGCTGCGGCCATTCCAGGTCGGCGTTCCTTCGCCTGGTGAGTAGTAGAGATTATTCCGCAGAACGGTGTTGCCATTCTTCCAATTGCCGCTCAGGAATTGCGGCTGCTGACAGACGATGACGTTGTGCTCGAACGTAAATGACTTATGGTCCTCATCGCGGGACCGCCGGAGGCCCCCTTCGCCACAGTTAACGATCAGATTATTCCGCACGGTGTTGTCGCGGCCGTAGTGCTGGTGGAAACCAGCCGACTGGCAGTTCCAGACGATGTTTTCTTCGAGCAGCATCTCCGACGAACCTTCGTCGGTATACAGCCCCCATCCACCATACTCGTTGCAGAAGATGTCGTGAATGCGGTTGCGACGAACAACAGTTCCCGGTTGCGGTCCCAGGAGATAAACGCCCCCCATATCGCTGAGCAGGTCGTTGCCGATGTGGTGCAGGTAGTTCTCTTCGACGGTGTTGTGATGACAGGGAGACTCGCGATAGCCCCAAGTCCACCCGACCGAGACAGCCGTGTAGTTGCCGTGATGTACTTCGTTCCGCGCGAGGCGATTGCCGGAGGCGTGAAAGACAATCAGCCCGCACGCGCCGAGATACGTTCGGCCATAGTCATGCACGTTACATTCTTCGACTGTATGGCCGGTCACAAGCGCATCGGCTTCCGTCTCCGCCTGCGTCTCGCCGATGCGCACGCCACCCGCTCCCAGATGATGGATGTCGCACTCCGTCACCCGGCAATCGCGCGAACCGCGGCCGATGTCGACCGCATATCCGCCCAGCCCGCTGAATTCGCAGTCGGTGATGGCCACATTTTGGGCACCAACCAGACGGACAGCCCCACGGCGAACAGCAGCCGCCTGCGAATCGACCTCACCGACTGGCGGCAGATCGTCATCGACTTCGCCTATGAATAGTTTTTGAAGCGTGACATCGCGGCAGTTTTCCAGCCGGACCAGTTCCGATAACACCGGTAGGGTAACGACAGCCGGCGCAGGGGCCTGACCGGTGATGGAGAGAAGCTGCACGACGCCGCGCTGCGGATCGATCCGCCATTCACCCGGCTGATCGAGCGAGGCAGCATCATTCTCGATCCAGAAGCGATTGACCTTCTCCTGGCGATGGGCGTGCAGCTTCCCATTGAGCTGCACCGCATTCGCGGCGGCGTCAACCGTATGCACGGGAAACTTGAACCCCGCCCATTTCTGTAAGCCAACAATCCAGATGTTGTCAGCAGGAGACCAACCGGCCACCGAATGCTCGCGGGGAATCGCCAAAGTGAACGGCGGCTCGATCGCCAGCTTACCCGGCGACTCCAGCCACCCCTCATTCGGCGTGCGTGCCCGCGTCGCCATTCGCCTATGACGAAACAAATGCCGCGGCGGCGACCCGCGAAGCGCTTCTGGAAGGACTGCTTCAAACAACCCCGCTTTCCCCGCGACGGCAGTCCACTCATTGAGGGTCACCGAACCACAAAGAATCGCGAACCCCTCAGCCGGCCCCCGCAGCGTCAGCCCGGAATCAGCCTCGGTCAAAACGAGCGGCTGCGACAACTCATGCCGCCCCGCCGCCAGTTCGACCACAGCAGGCCGCGGCGCGCCGCGAAGTTTGACAATCGCCTGCTGCAGATTCTCCCCGGGCTTCACAACAACCGCTTCAGCAGCGCGGCCGTTCGATGACGCGAGAACTCCGATCGAGAAAATCAGCAGCGCACACGCCAGCCGCGGCGAGACTTGTCGAACGAGCATGATTCAATTCCCTCAAGAGCAACTCGATCGCCCGCATTGGACCACAGTTGGCAGAGGGAGGACAGCCGCAGAAGGTTCGGAAACGCCTTCTTCATGAAAAGCCGTCGACGCCGTCGACGGGGATTTGATTCATTCCGAGTTCAACAAAGAGGCAAGCCGTGGCTCATTTAGCTCGATCGCCAAATACCAGCAAGTCATGATCTTCCGCCAGGACAGACTGCAATCCTCGTAATTCGCCAAACGTGCTCTTCAAATCGTCAGCGGACACGACAAGCAGCGTAAGTCCATCGACGAAAAATCGTCGACGAACGAGTTCCGCATGGTGGGGATCATCGAACAATGAACCCTTCCCAGTCACGCCGGTGCGGGTCACAAGAATCCCAAACTTGACACGATGAAACAGGCACTTCGCGCCGAAGTCTCGCAGTTCGGCCCCAGAGACCTTGCCTACCGAAGACTTACACTCCACCAGTCCAGTCGAACCGTCGAGGCGAAGTCGGCAGAGTTGATCGGGCTGGTAACGCACGACTAAGTCGACTTGCTCATCAGACGTTTTGCGGGCCGAGTCAACTCCAAAGCCGGGAGTCATTGAAAGGGCAATCCCCGCCGCAGCTTCAAAGCGGGTTCCTTTCACGGTCGATTTTTTACGGGTGGCACCACCCTCCAAGAGAACGTCTACAAAAGTCTTTCCCGCGTCTTTAATTTTCGCGCAATTCCAGACATGTTGAAAGAGCGTGCCTCCAAACCAGCGAAGAGCCAGCGTGGCTTCGAGGTAATAAGCAGTGTTCGAATTCTTTCCAGATTTAAGACGATCGTGAACCAATTTCCGCCATGCGTCGTGATCGCCCCGTGACTCGAACTGTTCCAGCATGGTTGGCCCGTATCCGCCATCTATTAGCCATTGCATGCCGTCTTTGTGACACCAGTAAAGGTCGCCGGCACTGGAGAGAGTGGCAAATGTCCTCGTGAGTGAAGGGGAGCCAATCTCACGTGCGACGAGCGCCAAGCTACACAGCGGGTGGCCTTTGTGCTGGCGATCTTTTATTTCAACTTCTCGTTGCAGCAGTACTTGATGATGCAGGCGAGCCAACGCCCAAGCGCCTTCCCATTGACCGATACGTACCAATCTGATTTCAGTTTCAAGCGGCCTGTTGTCGAATTTCAGAGGCTCTGGTCCGTCTTGCCGACTGTCCCACTCCAAAAAATACTCGACAAGGTCGGGCGAAATGTTGTGCATTAGTTCGCGGCAAACTTGAACAACACTCCGCGACTTGCCGACATTTCCTGGGAGTTTATCTCCTCCTCTCTGGCCGAATAGATCCTTGAGTTCCTCAATGAGACTCGTCTCGGCGGCATGTTTTGGCAGTGGGCTTGTGCTCTTTTTCCTAGGCATGCCGCGCCCCCAACCCAATCAACACCGTCGTCTCCTGCTTCGCCTCTTCTTCGCAGTGGTGTCCATACACCTCCAGCGAAGGCAGCGTCATGGTTTCGCTGCTGGCCGCCAGTTCGGCGGTCAGACGCTCCCAGACTTGGGGCAGGGCGTGGTATGGGCCGATGTGGAGGTGCTTCACGTAGCGATCGAGTTGGAACTCCAGCGATTCAAGACCGTCGGGAGCCGTTGCGCCGGGGGCGAGTTCAACGCCGGTGAACATTCGGCCCTGCGGCAGATAGACCCAGTGGTTGATTCCTTGGTTGGAAATGTTCGCGGTTTTGACGATCTGCCACATCTCGTTCATGAGGCGCATGCCGACCTCGGCGTAACGCTGATCGGTGACGATGCCCGAACGGCCGTGAAGGCGGAATCGGATCGGCGACTCTTGGATGTCGAGGGGCATCGCCGTTCTCCGTGATGGGGACCATGAAAGAAAAGAGCCCCCTACGGCTCGTGGGGGGCTATGGGGGCGATGTCAATTTTTCGCGACGGATGTCGGACGGCGGACGGTGAGGCGCACGGGCGGGGTGGTCTGTGCTCCTTCCTGTGCCGAGACGGCGTCAATCCAGACGCTGGTTTCCGGCACCCAGGGGCGGGCGGTCAGGAAGACCTGGCGTTCGTTCTCGTCCTTCCGCACCAACACGCCCGACAGACCGATGTTATCGACGATGACTCCGTGTGGCAGGCCATCGACGTCGAAGCGAATGTCGCCGTCGTAGCCGTTGCGCTCGACGCGGATGTTGGCGGTGATCGTTGTACCCGGCGTGATGACAAAGCTGCCATCATCGGCCAGCGGCGTTCCGGAGTCGGGTTCCAGAAAGACGCGGATCTTGGGGGCGTCGATCCGTTGGATCTCACCGAGGTTGCCGACGGACTTTTCAACGGGTTGACCATTCACGGCCGCGGTTGCCGTCACGCGGACTGCCTCCCACTGTTCCTTGGTCGGAGCCGGGGCGTCGGCATCGGCGAGGAGCAGGCTGGTCGCTTCGAGATGTCCCGCCTCGACAACCACCGGATTGGCGGTGTGAAAGCCGGGGGGCAGGTTGTCGATCGATAACGTGATCGCATCATCGAAGTTGTCGATGCGGTCGACCTTGAACTTCAGACGCTGTCCGCTGCCGGCCGGAACCTTGGGGTTCATCGTGCGGATGGCGACCGAGAAATCGGGCTTCGGCGGGCGGACAGTCAGGAGATAGCCGAAGTCTTCACCGCCAAAACCACGGCTGTCGACCACGCGCACCAGGTACTCGCCATCTTCCGGCGCGGTAAACGTCAGCCGCGAGTCGGAACCAAGTTCGCGTTCGCCGTCGTCATCGTTCTGGAAGTACAGCGGGAACACCGGCAGGCCGTTCTCGACGATCGGCGAACCAGGCGGATAGGCCTCGACGATATAGATCGGCTGATCGCGGGCCTGGGCGGCGGCCGTCGTGTCGAAATAGGTCCGTCGCTTGCCGTCGTTCTGGTAAAAGTCGTAGCCCGAGTCAGGGCCCCGCGGCGCCTGGAAGAACTTGCCGATTTCGCCATTCATATACAGGAACTGGTTA
The DNA here is from genome assembly GCA_019636285.1 of Planctomycetaceae bacterium. GTDB lineage: Bacteria > Planctomycetota > Planctomycetia > Planctomycetales > Planctomycetaceae > JAHBXV01. Next base: position 77,593 of record JAHBXV010000010.1, on the reverse strand, counting down.
AGGTCCATTTCTTCCCAGAACTCGACTCGGACCTGGAGCTGCGAAGAATCGATCGGCCGGAAATTGATCCACGAATCGCGAACCGCCTGCAAAATCGCCCGCTGCACCGGCTCGCCATTCGACCAAAGGACATCAATCCGCGTGTCGGCTTTCGACTTCGACCGGGCCGCATCGGTCTCCAGAATCCAGGTATCGCCCTTCTTCGCGATGATGCGATAAAGATCCGCGTCGCCCGCTTTCTGGAACGCGCCTCTCACACTGCCTGGCAGCGACAACGGCTGCGGCTGATTGACGGTGTCATTCGGTTCGGCCTCGACGACTTCCGGCTCGATTGGGGCCTCAGTTTGCGAGTTGAACGACGGGGGAACCGTCGACAGTTTCACCAGCTCTGCGGGACGCTCGGCCCACGCGGGATCGACCGCCTGTTGAGCCAGTTCGCCGTTCATCCGGCCATACCAGAGCGCGCGATTGTCAGCCGAGAAGGCGAGCGCCGGTGCCCAGTCGTCCAGCCGAGGAAGAACCGCGACCTGCGTGTAAGACTGGGTCTCCCAGATCTTGATCAGGCGATCTTCGGAAGAAGATGCCAGCAGACGGCCATCGGGTGAAAAGGCCAGCTTCAGGATCGGACCCTCGTGCGCGAATCGCGCATAGTGAATGGGGTTCGTCCCTTCTTTCGCGGTCGGGCTCACTTCCCAAACCCGAATGCGATTGTCGGCTCCGCCGCCGGCGAACAGCCGACCATCGGGACTGGCCACGACCGTGTACTGCTCTTTAGACGGCTGCGAGAAGGTTTCCAAGCGTTCGCCGGTGGTCACGTCCCACAGCTTAACGGTCCGATCTCCCGAAGCAGACGCCAGGATGCGACCAGCAGGATCGAAGGCGAGCCCATAAACGGCGTCGTTGTGACCGGCGAGCAACCGCTGTTCGGTGCCCGTCGCAACGTCCCACAGCCGGACCGTGCGATCGTAGCTGGCAGTCGCCAGCAGATCCCCAGCGGGATTCAAACGCGCGGAATAGAGAGTGTCTCTGTGCCCCTTGATAACAGTCCGCCGCGACCAGTCTTCGGTCTTCCACAACGTGGCCTCGCCGAACAGGCCTGTTTCGCCAGCCGCGACTACGAGCGTGTTGCCATCGGCGGAGAACGACAGATCGCTGATGGCCCCGGTATGGCCGTCGAGCGTCTGGACGATGCGAGTCCCATCGGGAGAGCGAATCTCGACCTGCTGAGGCCGAGCGACAGCGAGCCACTTGCCATCGGGAGAAGCCGCGATCGACGTGATCGGTTGCCGGACGGGAGCCGTCAGTTCGATCTTGGGTGTCACCAGCGACATCACCAGCGGCCCATCTTTTGGGGGCTTCGCGCCGCCGTCGATCCACCGCTTGAGAATCGCGAGTTCTTCGGCCGTTGGCTGAGCATGCGTGTCGGGGGGCATCTTCGGCTCGGCTTGCCCGCTGACCACTTTCCACAAGAGGCTGCTGTCGGCCTTGCCGGAGACCAGCGTGGCCCCATTGGTGCCCCCTTTCATGACCCCTGCGAAGTCTTCCAGAATCAATTCGCTCTCGGCTTCCATCGCGTTGTGGCAGCCGTTGCAGTACTTCCGCAACAGGGGCATCACATCGCGACCGAAGTCGGGAGCCTCTTCCGCGAACAGGCTCGAACCGGCCAACACGACCAGCGAGCAGCAGAGACTGGAGAGCAATTTCATAGCAGGCAACTCAGCGGAAGGAGAAGAGACACCGTCAAAACCCGGTTGGCGGCTCGGAAACCTCCAAAAATTCAGGAACATTTTGGACGTCCAGAGGGTTTTGACGGTACGACACGCAGATTCGGACAATCAGGGCAGAATCGAAGCGACTGGAATCGAGCCCAGGTCGACGCCATCGATTCGAAGGGGCAATTCATCGGTTGCCCGATAGTCTTTCCGATCTTGATAAGTGGCCACGGCCGTGTCGTCGGTCGTCGGCCGTGTATAGACTTCAATCTGCCGATCGACCAGATTCACGATCCAGTACTCAGCCAGACCATTGCGGGCATAGACGCGCTGCTTGAGCTGGCGGTCTGTCTTGAGCGTGGTGTTGGCGACTTCCACGACCAGGGCGATGTCCGCCGGTCCGGGATGGCGGTCGGGATAGTCACGGGCCGATCCTCGGATGACCGCCAGATCGGGTTCGGGTTCACTGTCGTCGAGGGTAATTGCTTCCTGAACTTCCAGATGCCATCCTTTGGGCAGCTTGCTGAACAGGAAGTCGCGCAGTGAGGTGAGGGCAATACGATGTGCGGGATTTTTTGGCATTTGGGCAACCAGGCAGCCTTCGAGCAACTCGACCTCATCCTCGTCCGTCAGAATTCCTTCCTCGATCATGCGCTGATAGTCGTAGACCGACATCCGCCAGACCGGGAAGTCGGGGATCGACGCCGGGGGGCGCAGCGTGGGAGCCACCGGGGTAATCGTGTTCGACATGGCTGTCATCCTTCTCCCAAAACCCAGGTCGCCGACAGTTCGACTCGTGCTTTGTCACGGTTTGATGTTCGTGTGCCACTGGCTCTGCCAGTGTGCCTTAAATGGATTAACCGCAACAAGATGCACTGGCAGAGCCAGTGGCACCCACTCGAATCTGTAACATTGATAAAGCACTAATGCTGGAACAAAAACTCGCGCGATGTCAGCACGCTCCAATAGAGGTCTTCCCACGCCAGACGACGTTCGGAATCCGGCGTTTCCGCGACAAGCTGCAAGACGCGCTGGCGTTCGTCGTCGGTGGGATAGCGAGTCAGTGCCGAGAGGTAGAGATGATCGACAATCTCAGCGTCGGGCGTTTTCGCGTCGAGCAATTTGGTGAGCGCCCCATCCGTTGATTCCAGCTTTTCCTGCAACGTCTTGCCGTTCGTCAGGTGCAGCACCTGCGTCATGCTCGGCTCGTCGGCTCGTTCACACGTACACGTGAGGACACGTTCCGGTCGGCCGAACGTGTCGAGGAAATACGAATCGATGCTCGCGTCGGCCAGTTGAATCGCGCGTGTTCCCGCCGGCTGATCCTTGAACCCGCTCGCAACTCCTGTCACCTGCGACGCCGCGTCGAGCAGCACTTCGGCTGACAGACGGCGCGGATAGTAGCGTGCATAAAATCTCTCGTCGGCCGAATTGGTGGGGAGGACTTCCTGCGAACGCTGGTACGCTTCGGATTGCAGGATCAGCCGCATCAGCGACTTGAGGTCGTAACCGTTCCGCACCAGATCGGCGGCAAGGGCCTCCATCAGTTGGGGGTTGCTCGGCGGATTCGTCAGTCGGAGGTCGTCCACCTGCTCGACAATGCCGACTCCGAGAAAGTTCGCCCAGATACGGTTGACGATCGCTCGCGTAAAGTAGGGATTTTCCGGGGCGGTCAGCCAGTCGGCGAGGGCTTCACGACGATCGCGCGAATCATCAAATGACAGTTCGATGCCGTCGAGCGGCCGGGGGGGCTGAGGCTTCCCCGTTCGCGGTTGAATCAGTTCGCCATTGCTGGCGACATAGATCGTGCGGTTGCCGTCACCGCCGCGGAAGTCGCCCCCCCATCCCTTGCCGCGGACCCGCGCGAAGAGGCTCGCCATGCCGTAGTAATCGTCGTTGGTCCATTTCTCGAGCGGATGATCGTGGCAGCGGGCGCAGTTGATCGACATGCCGAGGAACGCCATCGAGACGGTCTCGGCCATGTCCTGTGGATCCTGGTGCAGGGCATAGAAGTTCGCCGCGCCGTTCTCGAAGGTGCTTCCCGAAGCAGTCACCACTTTGCGGACAAGTTGATTCCAAGGCGTATTCGCGGCGACTTCCTGCCGAATCCAGTCGTAGTACGATTTCACCGCCTGCGGGCGCAGCCGTTCGCCCGAAACGAGCAGCAGGTCCGACCATTGATAAGCCCAGTAGTCGACAAACTCGGGCCGCGTGAGGAGCGAGTCGATCCACTTCATGCGTTTCTGCGGATCGGGATCGGCCAGAAAGGCACGCGTTTCCTCCACGGTGGGCAACAGGCCCAACGTGTCGAGCGTTGATCGCCTTAGGAATTCGCTATCGCTGCAACGCGGCGAAGGGGGCGTATTGAGTGATGCGAGTTTGTCGAGAACCAGTTCGTCAATGATGTTCGCTTTCGGGGCGTTCGCGAAGAGCGCCGGGTCGACTTCCTGCGTGTAGGGAACCGACACCGTGGAGGTGACATTCTGGGCGAGATACCAGGCCGAGACCGAGCCTTCACCGCTTCCGGTGACGGTGATCTTGCCGGCGTCATCCACCTCGCAGACGCTGAAGTTGGTGGAGTTGTACTTGGCCCAGCGGGTTACATCTTCGACGTGACCATCGGTGAAATGAGCGAGCACCACGAATTGCTGCACATCACCCTTCGTCAGCCGAACTTGTCGCGGAAGCATCTCCAGCCGAGTCACGCGCGGATCATTGGCGGACGGCCCCTGTTGTCCCTGGGCGATCCACTCAGCGATCACGCGGTATTCGAGAGAATCTTCGCTAAAGCGGACACCACCCTGGTGAGGGATCGCTCCGGTCGGCTTCGTGAGGACAAGACTTCGCCCGGGATCGTGGGGCACGATGCGGCGGCCACGCGCCTGGCGGGTCAGCCAGAAGAAGTCTCCTTCGGGATCGTAGCCTCGCAGTGAGAGCTTGAAACCGTTCTTTCCGGCTGCCGCCCCGTGGCAGGCTCCCATGTTGCAGCCCGTCTTCGACAGAACCGACTGCACCTGGTTGCGGAAACTCCACAGGTGCGGCTGATCCATGGCGTTCACTGTGACATCCACCGAAGCCGTCGCTCCAACGGCGTTCACGGTGATCTTCGCCGTTCCATTCGCCACCGGTTTCAGCCGATCTCCCTCGACCGCGACAATTGCCGGATCGGAAGACGTCAGCGTGACCCCTTCGCGAATCTGACGACCAACGCGCCCATCCGCCACCTGCTGGACGAGCAATCGCTGCCCCGCCTCAGGACCGGTTAACGTGACGGTATCCGGGAAAACCGCAATCTCGGCAGAGACGCTGCCCGCGATCAGCAAACTCGCGAACAGAGTCGGGAGGATTCGAGAAATCATGACGGTATGAATCCGTGAGTCAGTGGTGCGTATCTGGTGATTGAGTAGCAGCGCAGGAATAACTCTGGCGATCGCGACGAAGGCAGCTTCTGGCCAAACTCCGTCCACCCAGCGTATATCGAGGGCCGAGTCTCGAAGCGGCGTTTCTTCTCTGGCTCTCCGCTCTCCGCTTTCCGCTCCTAAAACAGCTCCATCACCGGTCGCGTTCCGAAGTCAACCAGCGGGAAAGGGCGGCCGGCCGGGCCGGGCAGGTGGTCTTCAATATTCAATCCCAGGCTATGGAAGATGGTCGCGATGACTTCGTTCGGCGTGGTTGGTCGTTCGGCCGGGAAACCGCCAATGGCGTCGCTACGGCCAATCACGCGACCACCCTGTACGCCGCCTCCCGCGAGATAGGTCGACCAGCAGTTCGGCCAGTGGTCCCGTCCGCCAGCCGGATTGACGCGCGGCGTGCGGCCAAACTCGGCCACGTTACAGACCAGCGTGTCGTCGAGCAGACCCCGCTGCACCAAGTCCTCGATCAGGGCCGAGTAGGCTTGGTCATACATCGGCGCGACGATGTTCTTCATCCCTTCGATCGATGTGAAGGGAAGCGTCCCGTGGATGTCCCAGGTCACTTCATTGAAGACCGTGAGGAACGTGTTGATGGTGACGAAGCGCACGCCCGATTCGATCAGCCGCCGGGCGAGCAGGCAGCATTGGCCGAACCGCGTCATGCCGTACCGCTCGCGGACTGCCTGCGGTTCTTTCGTCAGATCGAAGGCCTCGCGGGCTTGCGGGCTGGTAATCAGCCGGAATGCCGATTGGAAACCTTCGTCAAGCAGCTTGGCGTCCTCGCTGCGCTCAAAGCTGGACAACGTCTGGTCGACCGTCTCGCGCAGCCGCTTCCGCCGATCGATGCGGGCTTCGCCAATGTTCTTTGGGGGCAGCAAGTCGGGAACCACGAAATCGGGCTTTGACGGATCGGCGTTCAGGACGAACGGATCGTAGGCCTTTCCGAGGAACCCGCCCGCCTGGCCGTTGGGAAGGTTGCCGCCACCGGCTCCCATCAGTTCGGGCAGCACCGCGAACGCCGGCAGGTCGGTGCGACGTCCCATCAGGTACGAGGCCACGGCTCCCGCGTGCGGCGTGTTGATGCCACCGGAGAAGAATCGCCCCGTTTGCGAAAACTGCCAGCCGGCGTCATGCACGGCGGGAGCGGAGTGATAACAACTGCGAATCACCGAGAAGTGTTTCGCGACCTCGGCGTGCTTCGGCAGAATCTCGCTGAGCTGAATGTCGCTCGACGCCGTCGAAATGGCCTGGAATGGTCCGCGAATTTCGGCGGCAGCATCGGGCTTGGGATCGAATGTGTCGAGCTGGCTGGGAGCCCCGAGGTTGAAGATCATGATGACCGAGCGCTCGTTCCGCCCGGTTTTACCGGTCGTTGTGGTAGCCGCTTCCAGGCGGTGCAGGTCGGCGAGCGAAAGCCCGAGCGCCCCCAGTGAGCCAACTTGCAGAAAATCGCGGCGGGTCACGCCATCGCAGGTCTGAGCCGATCCGGGACCAGTGATGTTGAGCATCGTGATTGCCTTCCAGTCGGACTTCTAAAGCGACGATCCAGTGGAGCAGGGGATAGGTTCGCGAGTGCAACACGTGAAAACGCGAACGGCGAACCCTTCCAGTCTACCGCATCGCGGCACTTTCGTCAGTGTCATATGCTATTCGACTGATGCCAGCGCGCACTTGTAGCCGGTCGGCAAAAATTTGTAAAAATTCGGCATGGAGCCTTTCACGCCCCTGCAACGGGAATTCTGGGACAACCTCGCCGCCGCGAGCCAGTTTGTCCGCCTGTTCGACCATTTGCCCGATGTCTACTGCTATGTGAAGAACACGCACAGCCAGTTCATCGCGGTGAATCGAGCGATCGCGATCCTGCACGGACTCCGCGACGAGGCACCAATGATCGGCAAGTCCGATCTCGACTTTCATCCCCGGCGGTTCGCGGAGCAGTACATCGCCGAGGACCAGCGGGTGATGGCTGGGGGAAAACCGGTTCCGAACCAGGTCTGGCTGGTGACGGATTATCGCGGTGAACTGCGGTGGTATCTCAGCACCAAGGCCCCGCTTTTTGGCCGCGACGGAGAGGTCATCGGCCTCGCCGGCGTGATGCGTTCGTTCGAGAATTCCGACTCGTTCCAGCAGGCTTACGGCGGTTTCAAGAAAGTGCTGGCCCACGTCATTCGCGACTATCGCGAACCGATCCGCGTTGAGGAACTGGCCCGGCTGGTGCACCTGTCTCTCAGCCAGTTCGAACGCCGCTTCAAAGCCGTCTTTCAGATGACGCCGCAACAGTACATCGTCCGCGTACGCCTCAACGCGGCTGCCCACACGCTTTGCCAGACCGATCGGCCGGTGGGAGAAATCGCCCTCGACTGCGGCTTTTATGATCAAAGCCACCTGACGCGGAACTTCCGCCGCGTGTATGGCGAACCGCCGCTTGCGTATCGCCGCCGCTACCGTCGGCAGAACGCTCCCGAATACGGATAGCCTGGCCGGACTTCAGGGACGAAAGCAGAAGTCGATGGAGCCCTTCTATTCGTACCGGACCACTCCGGGGAATCGTTCCTTCAGCAATCGTTGAGCTTCGGCTCGCGCGGTTGCCAGCGGTTCCTCGTCAACGCGGTTTCGCGTCTCGGCAGGATCATCGGTCGCGTCGTACAGTTCGCGGGCAATCACATTTCCCGTTTGCCAGTCTCGCCATTCGGTGTAGCGAACCTTGTCGGTCCGGACACTGTAGCCCATCGCATCGGGCAGCTTGGACGGAGTACGGTCGAAATAGGCGGGACGCGGGTGTTGGGTATACGCGGCCGATTTCACGGTGGCGGCTGCATTCTCAAGAATCGGACGCAGACTCGTCCCTTCCAACCGGGCGGGAACCGGAAGTCCGCACAGATCGACGAGCGTGGGGAACAAGTCGACAAGTTCGACCAGCGATTTCGTCCGTTCGCCAGCCGCTGTCACCCCTTTTCCGCCAATGAGCAAGGGGACGCGGGCATCGAGTTCAAAGTTGGATGTCTTCGCCCACAGATCGTGCTCGCCAAGGTGATAGCCATGATCACCGACGAACACGATGATCGTCGACTCCCGCAGGCCATGTTCGTCGAGCGCGGCCAGCACCCGCCCCAGTTGGGCGTCCATGTAAGTGGTGTTGGCGAAGTAGCCGTGGCGGATCTCGGCTGCCTGTTCCGGCGTGAACGTGATCTGGTTCGGAGGTGCTCCCCGCAGTTCGCGACCGTCGTGAAACGCAATGTCGGGGGCTCCCTCGGGGCGATGGGGGTCGTAGGCAGGGAGTTTATCGCGATCGTACAAGTCCCAGTATTTTTTCGGTGCGTTGAAAGGAGCGTGCGGCTTCCAGAACCCGACCGCGAGGAAGAACGGACGGTCCTTGACTTCATTTAGGACACGGATGGCTTCACTCGCGACGCGGCCGTCGTAATACGCGTCGTCCGGCACGTCGCGACATTCGCATCGCGGGGCGGTCGCGTGGTCCCGCGGAAGCGGCCCGTCCATTTGCGATTTGTCGTCGCCATGGTTGGCGTAGTGCAGAAACTCCGGGGCCGACCAGGACCGCGGATCACCGTGGACCTCGGTATGCCAGTTGTGGAAGATTTTCCCGACACACCGGCTGACGTAACCGTGTTCCCGGAACCAGAGCGGGAGCGTCATGACGTCGGGATTGCGTTCGCGAAAGTGAGTGCCGTTGTTCCACAACCGTAGTGAATCCGGCCGCTTGCCGGTCAACATCGAGGACCGCGACGGATTGCAGACGGCCTGCTGGCAGTAGGCCCGGTCGAACTGCACGCTTCGTCGGGCCAGCTCGTCCAGATGGGGCGTGAGCGCCGCCGATCCGTACGTGGCCATTTCCGGCCGCAAGTCGTCCGCCATCAGAAAGAGCACATTCGGGCCGGCGGCGACCGAAAATGAGGCATTCCCGCAGAGCGCTACTGCAAAACACAACAAGCCGAGCGATTTCATGGATTGGAACTCACGGATGTGTTGGCGACTGGGACCAACAGATTAGCGGAAACGTCGCCGGAAAACCCCCTGTTGTGGGGATTCCCCTTGGCGATTATCATGCCCGTTCCGGCGTAACTGCGGAATGTGCAAGGGAATGCGAACGAACGTTCGACAGGGAGGCGCGCAACATGGGCCCCGAATACCGGGTGGGCCTCGGACACGACACGCATCGGCTGGTGGCGGGACGGCCCCTCGTCCTGGGCGGCCTCACCATTCCCCACGATAAGGGCCTGGATGGCCACAGCGATGCCGATGTGTTGCTCCACGCCATCACCGATGCTCTGTTGGGGGCGCTGGCCCTGGGCGACATCGGCGAATGGTTTCCCAACACCGATCCCCGCTGGCAGGGAGCGGCGTCGCACATCTTTGTCGAGGAAGCGGTTGCGGAAATTGGCCGCCGGGGATGGCAGGTCGTTAATCTGGATTGCACCGTCCACGCCGAACGGCCGAAGCTTTCGATCCACAAAAAGGAACTCGCCGGGAACATCGCGAAGCTGTTGGGTGTCGACGTCTCGCGCGTGAACGTGAAGGCCAAGACGGGCGAAAAAGTGGGGCCGGTCGGCAACGGAGAAGCAATGATGGCGGACGCGGTGGTGTTGCTTGGAAAGCGCGGGTGATTTCGCATGGCTGGTTCCACGAAGCCCCCTCAAGTTTCAAAACGCCGACCCCGCAAACCGAAGTTCGTACCCTTCGTCTCGCACGACCCGGCGGATGGAACTCCACTGGGGCGACTGAACTGGTTTCTGAACCTCACGGATCAGCAGCGCTTCGATATGCTGCGGGAATGGCAGGAATTCGCGATGGCGGCTCGCGGCGGTCGACTCCCCCGGAAATACCATGCTCAGCCAGTTTCGGGACGTGTTGAAGTCCTTGAACTCCCGGAAAGTGAAGTACGTCGTCATCGGCGGAGCGGCCGCAATTCATCACGGCGTCCCGCGCGTGACATTTGACCTGGATATCCTGATCGAGCCGGACATCGACAACGCGGCGAGACTACTTGATGGCCTGAAGGAGAATCGGTTTGGAACCGCTCACATGACGACCCCGGAACGAGTTGCCACGGCGTCGATCACGCAATTTGTGGATTGGCTGGCTCTTGATGTTTTCACTCGGCCGAAAGGACTGACGTTTGCAACCGCCTGGAAGAACCGGGAATTCATCCGACTGGACGGTATCCGGATTCCGGTTGTCTGCCGACGTGACCTGATCCGCGCGAAAAAGGCAGCCGCCCGTTCGCAGGATCTGAGCGATGTGGAATTGCTGGAAGAAGTCATCCGGCGCGAACGGCGAGGGGAGTAACATCAAATGCTCAGTCGCGAAGTCCTCGAAAGTTATCGTCGGATGAGTTTGGCCGAGCGGCTGAAATTGACCATGGACGCCATCGAACTTCATATGCCGGGATTGATCGCGGGGCCGCCGGAAGTCGTCGCCAGACGGTTCATTCTCCTCGATCGTGAGAACAATGCGCGCAATGAGGGCATGCTGAAAGCGTTCAGCCGGGTGCGGGAGTCTTCATGCAAACGCTGAATCGGTTCTTGCATGAATTTGTCGAGCTGTTTGAAAGGCTCGGCCTACCCTACGTGATTATCGGCGGGTTCGCGGTCCGAGTGCATGCCATTCCGCGCCCCACGTACGACCTTGACTTTACGCTGAATCTCGATCAATCGGACACCGGGACGCTTTTCAACGCGATTGAAGATGAGGGGTGGGACATTCCCGAGGAGTATCGGCGGGGTTGGACCGATGCGATCGGCGAGGAACGCTGGAGCCAGTTTTCGGCGAGGACGTTTCTGGACGGGCATTCGATCGTTGTCGACTTCTTCGTGGCGGACAACGAATTCCTCCGATCGGTTCTTGGTCGCCGAATTCTCTGCGACTACAACAACCATCAGTATTGGTTTGCTACCCCTGAAGATCTGATTCTGCTGAAGCTGTGTGCCAACCGTCCCCGGGATTGGCTCGACATCGCCGATGTCGTTTTCATGCAAGGACAATTGGATGATGCCTATCTGCGGCATTGGGCCGAGCGGCTGGGTGTGCTGGACCGATTGGACAAGGCACTCGCTCAACCCCCTAACTACGGCGATGGCCCCTGAACTTTGAAAACCGCTGATTGATGCGACCGAGGGAACGGGTTCCCCGGTCCAACCAGAATTTTGTTTCGAAGACTTTTCACGGACGAATATATGAGCCTGCGAGTTTACAACACCCTGTCCCGCCAGAAGGAAGACTTCACGACCGTCGAACCGGGCAAGGTGAAGATGTACCTGTGCGGACCGACCGTCTATAAGCCGGCCCACATCGGCCACATGGTCGGCCCCGTCATCTTCGACACCATCAAGAAGTATCTCGCATACAGCGGCTACGACGTCACGTGGGTGGTGAACATCACCGACGTCGACGACAAAATCATCGTCCGTGCCCAGGAAAAGGGGACATCCCCCGAAGCCCTGGCGAAAGAGATGACGCAGGACTACTTCGACAACCTCAAGACGATGAACGTCGACGGGATCGATCAGTTTCCGTACGCAACGCAGCACATTCGCGACATGCACGAGATCATTCAGACCCTGATCGACAAGGGTTACGCCTACCCGCTGAATGGCGACGTCTACTTCGAATGCACGAAGGATGCGGACTACGGCAAGCTGAGCGGCCGGAACCTCGAGCAATTGCTGGCCGGCACGCGGGCCGAGACGAAAGACGGCAAACATCACCCGGCCGACTTCGCTCTCTGGAAGGGTTCCAAGGCTGGCGAACCGAGTTGGGACAGCCCTTGGGGGCCGGGACGACCGGGCTGGCATATCGAATGCTCGGCGATGGCTCGCAAGATTCTGGGCGACACCATCGACATTCACGGCGGCGGACTCGACCTGATGTTCCCGCATCACGAGAACGAGCTCGCCCAGTCCGAATCCTGCACCGGCAAGCCCTTCGCGCGGTACTGGCTGCACAACGGCCTGATGCAGGCCAGCGGCCAAGCCGGGAAGGTGGGAGGCGCGCACAGCCGCCAAGGCGATGCGGCCGACCTGAACGCCGCCAAGGAAGATCAGGAAGCCAACAAGCTGGCCGGCTCGAAGGGAGCCGCGTCGGTGAAGGAACTCTTTGCCCGGCACGACCCGGAAACCGTCCGCTTCTTCCTGCTGGCGACGCACTACCGCAGCCCGATCGACTTCAGCGACGAGCGTATCGATGAGATCGGCAAGAGCCTCGACGGGTTCTATCGCCTGTTCGAAACCTACGAACGCGTGACCGGGAAGTCGTTCTATGACCTGTCTGCCCCTAAGAAACGTGCCAGCGAACTGTCGGTGAGTGACGCCGGAGCCTTCACCGAATTCGTGACGGAAGTCGCCGCGCTGAAACAGCGCTTCCTCGATACCATGGACGACGACTTCAACACCGGCGGAGCTGTCGGCGCTCTCTTCGATCTTCGCAAGACAATCAACGGTTTCATCGGCGGTCACGCGCTGGATGGCGGAAAGGGAGACCCGGCCGCCGTCGCCGTTCTGGTTTCCGCGATGACCGTGCTGAAGGAACTCGCCCAGTTGCTGGGAGTCTTCAGCGCTCCGCGGCCGAAGGTCGCCGGTGCGGACGATGCCTTGGTCGATGACCTGATGCAACTCATCATTCAGATTCGCGCCGACGCCCGGAAGAATAAAAACTTCTCCGTCGCGGACCTCATCCGCAACCGCCTGGGCGAACTGAAGATCACCCTGGAAGACCGGCCGGAGAAAACGTACTGGCGTAAGGGATAACGGTCGCGAACAACGAGAGAGGTCCTGCAAAATGCCCAGTCCATTTCCCGGCATGGATCCATTTCTGGAACTGCGGTGGGGGGACGTGCATACCAGCCTGGCCGTCTATGCGCGAGATCAGTTGCAGCAACAACTGCCGTCGGACCTCCGCGCGCGGGTCGAGGAGAGGATGATCCTTGAGATACAAAGCCCCCATGAAACACGCCGATCGCATCGTCGACCGGATGTGCAAGTCGTCGAACGCTCAAGAACCGGCCTTGTTTCGTCCGAAACGAAGTCCCAAGCAACCGATGTGGCGCTGGCGGAGCCCAGAATCATTCGCCTGGACGACCCACTGACGCAGCGTTGCGTGCAAATCGTCGAGGTTAAAACCGATCGCGTGGTAACGGTCATCGAGTTCCTCAGCCCGACGAACAAGCTGACTCTCAGCGAGCGAAACGATTTCCAGCGGCGTCAACAAGAACTGCTCGATGCGGGGGCCAATCTCGTCGAGATCGATCTCATTCGCCGTGGCGGTTGGGTCGTTGCCGTACCAGAGGAGGCGGTCCCGCCGGACGAACGCGAGCCTTATCGGGCCGTGGTGGCACGCGCTGACGCAGCCCACGAATTTGAGTATTACCACATCCCTCTGGCGCGCCGCTTGCCGGCAATTCGAGTGCCGCTACGACCCGCCGATGCGGATATAAGACTCGACTTGCAGCAGTTGATCGACCAGGCTTGGAGCAACGCCGACTATAGCGATCTCGCTTATGAGACGGCCGATTGCCCCCCGTTTCCGGATGAGGACCGCGAATGGATCAAGTCGCTGCTGAATGAGCTTCAGACCCCGCAGCAATCGGCTAACGACTCATGACCACGGCCTCGCTGCTCCTCGGCGTCGACCCCGGTCTCAATCGGACCGGCTATGGTCTCCTCGCGCGATCACCGGGTGGTCCGGTCATTCGGGAAGGGGGCGTCATTCGTTCGACGGCGTCCCTCTCGCTCGCCGAACGCGTGCATGAGATTGCCAGCGGCCTCGCGGAGGTGATCGCCGAACATCGTCCGGATGTGCTGGCGATCGAGCAGGTCTTTTCATCCAGCGACTATCCCAAAACAGCAGTCCTGATGGCCCACGCCCGCGGTGCCCTCTTGCACGTGGCCATCGAGCATGGTCTCGCCATTGCTCATTACACGCCGCGACAAATCAAGAAATTGCTGACAGGCAGCGGCAAGGCGACCAAGGAACAGGTCCAATTGGCAATTCAGCGCGAACTGCGGCTGGACCGCATTCTGGAACCAAACGACGTCGCCGACGCCTTCGCCATTGCCTTGTGCCATTACCACACCGCCGGGCTCGCCGCCTGGGGGAAAGACGGAGTTCCTGCACTGTGATTACGCGCATCAACGGCGTGCTCAATCGTCTCTCGGAAGAATCAGCCCGGATCGAAGCCGGACCGTTCGAGTACGAGGTCTTCGTCCCCGAATTCGTCCGTCGGCAGATTCAGGGAGAGGTCGGCAAGACCGTCTCCTTGCGAACCATCGAGTACCTGGAAGGAAACCCCCAAGGCAGCCGCCTCACGCCGCGAATGATCGGCTTCCTCTCCGAGGTCGAAGTCGAGTTCTTCGATCAGGTCTGCTCGGTGGACGGCATGGGCGTTAAGAAGACGCTGCGGGCCATGGTCCGCCCGGTCCGCGAGATCGCCGAAGCCATCGAGGAGCAGAACGTCAAGGAACTGAGTCTGCTGCCCGGCATCGGTCCGGCAATGGCCGAGCGCATTGTCGCGAAGCTTCGCCGCAAGATGGTGAAGTTCGCGCTCCTCATCGCCAAGGAGTTCCCGGATCAGCCGGCCGAAGATCGCTCGATCCTCTCCGATGCCTTCGAAGCCCTAATTTCGCTGGGCTACGATGCTCCGACCGCCCGCACGCGGCTCGACGCCGTCACGCAGGATGGCAAAAAGAAATTCAAGAGCGTCGATCAGATTATCTTCGCAATCTATGAAGAAGGACGCGGTTAGGTTCGTAGAGGGGGAGAATCGGCGAGGGGGAGACGCGGAGAGAGAAGAAAAAGGAGCCTGTCAATCCGCCGGGGGCTGCCAGTCGCCCCAGTGTGAGAGATACTCCGCGTAGGCGGGAATCGATGCCGATTCGCGCTCCAGCCACACTTTCGCTTCCGAAACTCGCTCATGTTCATCTTCGAGCGTCAGTTTTCCCTGAAGCACGCGTGTTCTTAGAAAAACGAAATACGTGTCGAGCACATCGCAGCGGCAATAGTCGTTGATCGGGCCGAGTTCGCCCCGCAGGTACATGTCCTGCACCTGAGAACCATCAACACCCGTCTTGCCGGGCTTGCCGATCAAGTTGGCCAGCAGATTCAACCCGCCGGGAAGTTTGGTGCCGCCGAAGTTCGAGAGAATGTCATACAGATCCAGGTGGGCCAGCGTGTTGTAGCGATTGCGAGACTGCTCGAACGAACGGGCATCAAGGTTGAACCAGGCCGGAACCGAATATCCATATCGAAAGGCCGCCAGTTCCAGCACGGGAAGGTCGTACCCCCGGCCGTTGAATGTCACCAGCGTCGGGCGATTGTAGGCATTCCAGCCCTGCCAGAAATGCCGCGTGATGACGTGCGGTCGAAACTTCGGCGCATCCAGGACGGCCACCTCCAGCAGACGGCAGTCGCTCGTCACCTTGGCGACCGCCACCGAGATTGGCAGCATGAACGTGACGGGAAGAATGTCCTTGCCGTTCTGTTCCATCAGCTCAGCGCGGTATCGCGCCAGTGCCTCGTCGGGAGATAGACCAGCCGTGGGATAGCGGATGCGGTTCACAAGGTCGGCATCGGCGATCGCCTCGATGTCAAAGAGGAGATAACTGACGGATTGACGGCGTTCATCATTCATGGGGCCTGACTCCGACGAAGGACTGCTCGCCGGTTACTCTACCAGATTGACCCGGCGCCGCCGTCTCTGCATGCTGCCCGGCCGGAAGTTGCCCTCGTTCCGAGTCTTTTCATCCCGCGTGTGCCCCGTATGTCGACGAATAAAGTCAAATCCCGTCCCGAAGACTTCGAAGTCGAGGAACTGACCGAGTTCGCGCCGGCAAGCGGCCCCTTCGCTCTCTATCGACTGACCAAGCGCGGCATGGGAACTCTCGAAGCCGTGCAGGCCATCGCCCGCCGCTGGAAATTCCCCCGCCACGCCATCAGCTTTGGCGGCTTAAAAGACCGCCACGCGGTCACGCACCAGTGGCTGACCATTCAACGCGGCCCTCGGCGCGACTTGCAGCAGGAAAGCTTCTCGCTCACCTATCAAAGCCAGGCAAATCGTCCGTTTGAATCGACCGACATCACCGCGAACCGCTTTCGGATCGTCCTCCGCGACATGGCTGACGACAGCGCCTCAGGCATGACAGCCACGGCTGCGCGAGTTCGCCAGTTCGGTGTGCCGAATTACTTCGATGACCAGCGTTTTGGCTCACTGGGTGAATCCGGCGAGTTCATCGCGAAGCCCTGGTGCCTGGGGGACTATGAGCGAGCCGTCTGGCTTGCGATCGCGGATCGCAATGTCCACGACCGACCGCGAGTCCGCGACGAAAAAGACCTGCTGCAACAGCACTGGGGCGACTGGGAGTTGCTTGCGAGAAAACTCACCGATTCGCCCGGTCGGGGCCTCTTCCGTCATCTCGCGGAACACCCAACAGATTTTCGCCGGGCGATCACGTTTCTGCCCGCCGATCTGCGAAGCCTGTATCTCGCGGCTTTCCAGAGCGCGATCTGGAATGACATTCTAGCCGAGTGGCTGCGCGAACAATTGCCGGGGGAGTGCCTGAAGCCGCTGACGGTGGGGCATCAATCATTACTGACGTGGGCAGAGATCTCCCCCGCGTCCAGTCGGGAGTTGACAGAACTCACATTGCCGCTCCCCTCGGCCCGTCTCCATCTCGAACCCGGTCCACTCCTCGACTTATGCGAGCGCGTCGTATCGCGCCATGGCCTGGCACTTCGAGAGCTGCGCGTGAAGTACCCGCGCGACAGCTTCTTCTCCAAGGGCGACCGCGCGGCTGCGATCGTCCCGCGCGATCTGAACGTCAGCCCCGCCGGGACTGCCAGCACCATTCTCGATTTCACATTGCCGCGCGGAGCTTATGCGACAATGATCGTGAAGTCGTTGCTCGACGCGGGATGAAATTCTCCTAAAATCACCGCACCAGTTTGCCGCCGCGAGTATTGATGATCTGGTTAAAGATCTCAGTCAACCGCTCCTCATAGTCGGCCGGGTTGCCAGCTCCGCGCGGGCTTTGACCATTCACGGCAGTCCCCGCAGTACGGGACAATCGGTCCATGAATCCCATGTCGCTGCCCAGCCCCATCCCGACGGCGAACATCTTGTCGCGATTGCTCTTGATCTTCGAAGCCTGCATGATCGCCGCGTTGTAGGCATTGTTTCCCGAGGAATAGTACTCGCTACTCGGATTTTGCGTGATGTACGAATTGATCGCCGTGTTCGACGATTGATAGATGTTGGGCATGCCGTCCGTCAGCAGAACCAGAACCTTGTCGGCGAAACTCCGCCCATTTGCAGCCACGTGCTGTTGTCCGAGAATCAGGCCGTTCTCGGTGGCCGTGCTCGAATTGATGTCCCCCACGGCCTGCAACGAAGTACATGCCTGCATCGCCGCGTCGTAGTCGGCCGCGAGCGTGTAGCGCACGGTTGGCGCGTGCGCGCTGCTGATCGCATCGAACGAGACAATACTCACCCAGTCGCCCGTCCCCGCGGCCAGCCCCTGGTTTTTCTCCTTGATCGTCTGCAGGGCTGCGATCAGCGATCGTCGCACGGCGTGCGTGGGCTGTTCCCGGGGAGGAAAATCAAAGTCGCCGCCGGCCGTCGACTCGGTATGCCACGGGCAGTGCGGACTCAGCGTCGACAGCGGCGTCTTGGTGCCAATGTTGGGAAAGGCGTTATTGGAGTTGTCCGCGTCCGGCGAACGATCGCGGCCCCAGTCCATCATGAACTGCACGTAAGTGATGTATCCAATCTTGTTACGCCACGCTCTCGGGATGCTCACCGAGGCCGACGGGAACGACGCCCCGTTGGGATTGTTGAATCCATCAATGCGGTCGCTGTCCTGGCTGGGGGGAACCGTGACCGACGACGTTGATCCGCGTCGCGGCATCCCCGACCCGCTTCCGCTCACGCTGCGACTTTCGATGATGTAGTCGAGGTAGGCCGACCAGTAGTTAAAGCTGGTCGTGTTCGACGAATTCGGCACCGGCTTGGCGGCCGGCATCACGACCGCGATCTGCTTGTCGATGATCCATTTGTACGCTTTGGTCTTGCGAGTCGCTTCCGTATCGCTATTGCTGATGCGGTAGGTTGTCGCGATCGAAGTAGCCGTCAGCTTGCCGTTGTCCTTGGTCATTTCAGCGTACGCATAGTTGTTCGCCGTAATGCTCAGCGGCGAACCGATATACTGAGTCGTGCCGGGATAAGTGCCATACCCGAAATCCGTGAAGACATCCTGCATCATCCCGTTGGCGACGCCCGAGTAGCCCTGCGGAGCCAGTTCGCTTTCAATCAGTCCCGTCGCCCAGCAGGGATCGGTGTCGTCGTTCATCGACCCCGAAAGGTCGACGACGAAGCAGATATCCCGCGGGTTCAGCATCGCCACCGCCGAACGCTGCAAGGTAAAGGTCTTGCGACCGATGACCGGCGCGAAGAAGAGGCCCTCATTCGTGGCCCGCGCCGTCACTCGAATCGAGTTGGCGTTGGCATTCCCGGGCGTGAACGTCTTGTTCGCCGTTTCAAATCGCCCGAACTCGATATCGCTCGTCTTGATGACGGCTGGCTTGTTAGCCACCTCGTTTGCCAGCGCCGTCGCCTGAATCTCCGAAATCACCGCCGCTTCACCGTTCGCCATCCGCGCGATGCCCGCCAAGGCACTGGCATCCGCCGCGCCTTGCAACTCGGTCGCCACCATCGAGATGTAGGCGGCATCGATCGAGAACGCCACCATTGCGAAGACAAGAACCAGGCATCCCGCGGCCAGAACAAGCACGGCTCCGCGACGCGTTGACGACTCTTGGGACGGCGAACTTGGCACCATGGCCGGCTCCTCGATGAACGGGCGACTTCCGGAACTTCCGGAGTCTGTCATCTGGGAACCTATGTGCGCTTTTGCGGGCGTCAAACCGCGATACGCGAATGATCGCTATAAACTTCTCAAACCGGTCGAGTTGTTCCGACCGGTTCGAGACGTGGCATTCGTGCCACAATCTGCCCCACGGAGAACCGCTGTAACCGCTACCAGCGAACCTTGGAAGTTGTTTTCAAAAGCGGTGACTCGGAAGCGGAAAGCAAAAAAGCGGGGAACGAAAAGCCAGAAATTTTCTGGAAGAGGCAGGCCTGGCTGTCCGCTTTTGGCTTTTTGCCCTCCGCTCCGGGCATCTTGGAAATAATTTCAGTGTACGGTCGCGAGCACTACTTCGCGGCCGTGCGTGTCGCCATCGGCAGTTCCGGGCTATCGCTTGTCGGCTTCTTGGCCAACAACTCCGGCAGTGAAAACGCATGGTACGGCTGCTCGGCCGCCGGCTTCTTGTCGGCGGACGCATTGGCGATCCACAGTCGGCCCGTTTCCGGCTCGAACAGCGCGTTGTGCAGGTTCGATTTCATCGCCACCGGCCGATCCATCAGCCGCAGCGCCAGTTCCGGCGTGAACTTGCCGTGGTTGGCAACGGCCCGGTTGACCAGTTCCTGGTACCGGTCCCCAGCCGACAACAGCACGCAATCGGGCACCGGGCGCGGCAGCAGATCGTGCGCCTGGTTCGGCTGGATCAGCGTGAACACATCCCACGACGCTTCCATGCCGACCGCCTTGTTCGTTTCGCCGTCGGCGACCACATAGAAATACTGGCAGGTGCGAGGACCATCGCGGAACACGCTGATCGCCTTGTCGAGCGAGTCCGAGGTCTCCAGCACGTCGCGCAACAGCAGCGACATCGGTCGGCCTTCCCAGTGGCCCAGTCCGCCGCCCCCCATTTCACCCACCGAGACTTTCTCGGCGTTCATGCCCGTCACGCAGCCCGTAAAGCCGGCGTACGTCACATTCACGAACGGAATCCGGCCTTCCGGCTCGGCGACAATCAGCACAATGTGCTCTTGCAGACCCCAGTCGATCGCATAATCGAGCACGCGGCCATGTAGCATCCTGCCGTTTTCCGTCGCCGTGCCTGACAGGGCGAAGCCACTGCAATGGAACAATTCCGGAATGAAGTTCGCGACTCGCGCATCAGCGACGGAGATTCCCGCCCCGGCGGCCAGGCCATCCAGTTCCTCGAAATACCGCGGGTCGACGTACGGCTCCTGAATCTTGATGATCATTTCGATGCCCACGCGGGGCGTGACCTTCAGCGGGCCCACTTCCACCGTCGCGCTGCCCGCTTTGGCAACGAGCAGGTTGTGCAGGTTCTTGCGGATCTGCTCCTTCATGAGCGCACCATGCTGATACCCCATTTCCCAAGGGGTGCCTTTCAGGTGCAGCACGGGGTAGCCGTCAATCTCTTCCAGCCAACCCTTGCCGCAACGGGCGATCGTCTCGGCCGACAGGGAACCGGTCAGGCTCACGAAGACGGCCGTCAAAAACGTCATCAGGACTAGACGCATGGGAGCATGTCTCCTCGATCGAGTTCAGGCGCGGGCGAATGTCGCGGTGAAATGAATAGGCGTTTCAGCGTAGCCAACTCCTCGCGAAGCGGCCAGCCCTGTCATGGCCGATTTCCACGGCCGACGCGGTTACACTACCCGATGACGAATGCTCAGGTTTTAGAAGCGGGAAATTTTCGCATCTCATATCCCGCATCACTCACGACGGAAGGACAGAACGGCTCCATCCATGAACGACCACGATGCCACCCGACTGGCCAGGGGAGGTCGCGCTCCCGACTTTGAAACGCCTCCCAGCGCTCCTCCGCTATACCTCACGACGGCTTTCGATATCGACGACTTGAGCCAATTGGACGCCGTCGTCGCCGGGACCACGTCCGGATACCTGTACACCCGCGACGGCAACCCGAACCATACCGCTCTGTCGGCCGACTTGGCCGCCCTTGAAGGGGCCGAAGCCGCCGCCGTCTTTGCGTCGGGGATGGGTGCGTTGACCGCTACTCTGGTCGCCGCCGCCAGCGCGGGCGACCACATCCTCGCCGGCCAGGTTCTCTACGGGCGCAGCGGCCAACTCCTCAAATTGTTCGCCAAGCAATATCAGGTCGACGTCACGTTCTTCGATCCCGCTCGGCCCGGAGAACTTGCCGGCCTGGTCACGCCACGTACGAAGCTGTGCCTCGTCGAGTCACTCACCAACCCGCTGCTTGAAGTGGCCGACCTCCCGGCCATCCGCCAGGCCATCGGCGACATCCCGCTCCTGGTCGACGCCACATTCGCCACTCCCATTCTGCAGAAACCCCTCGAACTCGGGGCCACGCTCGTCTGGCACAGCGGGTCGAAGGCCCTAAATGGCCATGGAGACGTCATGCTCGGCTCGGTCGCCGGGCCATCGACCTGGATCCGCAAGATTCGCGGCCTCTCGAGCCTGCTGGGCGTCAACGCCAACCCTTTCGAGTGCTGGCTCGCCTCGCGCGGTCTGCGAACGCTCGCCCTGCGAATGGAACGCGTCACCGCGACCGCGAACCGCTTCGCCAAGTGGCTCTCCACGCAGCCGGGCGTCGAACGGGTCTACCACCCGAGTCTGCCCGATCATCCGACACACGAATTGGCCCAGCGAATGCTCCCACGCGGCAGCGGCGGCATGCTGGCCTTTGACCTGGCGGGAGGCCGACCAGCCGTCGATCGCTTCTTCCGGGCGATCTCGGAAGCGGTCCCCTTTTCACCCACGCTCGCCGATGCCCGCACAACGCTCTCTTATCCCGCCGGAACCTCGCACAAGTTCATGACCGCCGACGAACGGGCCAGCTACGGAATCGGCGAGGGCCTGGTCCGAGTCTCAATCGGCCTCGAAGACCCCGCCGACCTCGAACGCGATTTCGCCGCCGCGCTCGAAGTGGCCGTCAACTGATTCTTGGCCATCGGCTAATGGATTTCCACGGCTTCCTATTCGTGTTCCTCATTCGTCTGCCTCATTCGTGTGCCACTGGCTCCGCCAGTGCGTCTAAATCTGTATATTTTAGTAACCCGAAGCGTCAGCGAGGGGCGTTCTATTCTCTCCCTCGCCGGCGCGTCGGGTTACTCTTCGAGAAAGTGATTTTCGGCAAACACCCCTCACTGTCGTGAATATCCCCGATTAAGTGGATTGCACAAATAACAACTCACCGACCGGGCCATTAAAATAAAACCGTCAGAGCACTAGCCATTCCGGAACCCCACCCATGCAAGTCACGGATGTCCTGCGCATTCTCGATCAACTGGCTCCCCCGCGATTAGCCGAGTCCTGGGACAACGTGGGACTGCTGTGGGGCGACGCCGCCGCGAAGTGCGAGCGCGTGATGACCTGCCTCACACTCACTCCCAACGTCGGGGCCGAGGCGATCGCCGAAAAGGTCGACCTGATCGTCTCCCACCACCCGATTCTCTTTAAGCCCACGCAGCGCATCGTCGGCAGCACCATCGAAGGCCGCATGCTGTTACAACTCGCCGCTGCTGGCGTCTCAGTTCATAGTCCGCACACCGCCTGGGACAACGCGGTCGGCGGCATCAATCAGCAACTCGCCGAACTGCTCGAACTCGAGGACATCCAGCCCTTACGCCGCACCGGAATGACGGCTCGTAAGGTGGCAGTCTTTGTGCCGCACGACTCACTCGAGGCCGTCCAGGAAGCGGCCTGGCAAGCCGGTGCGGGCGGAATCGGTGAGTACCACCGCTGCAGCTACTATCATCCCGGAACCGGCACGTTTCAGGGAAGCGAAAAATCGAACCCGACAATCGGCGAACCCGGCCAGTTCGAGCGTGTCGAAGAAGACCGCGTGGAATTCCTCTGTGAATCTCATTGCCTCGCCGATGTCCTCAGCGCCATTCGCAAGGCACACCCTTACGAAGAGCCCGCCATCGACGTTTACCCGCTGGAACAGGTCATCCAGTCCCACGAAGGAAGCGGCCGCTACGGCACGCTCGCACAGCCCATGACGCTTGTCGAACTCGCCAATCGCCTCAAGCCGCTCCTCCGCGTCGAAAGCGTCGCCACGGTGGGAGCCGCAGACCTCGTCATCAAGCGACTGGCCATCGCCTGCGGCGCGGCGGCCGAGTTCCAGCGCGACGCCCGCAAAGCCGGCTGCCAGGCCCTCTTAACCGGCGAAGCCCGCTTCCACGCCTGCCTGGAAGCCCGCGACTCCAACCTCGGCCTCCTCCTCCCCGGCCACTACGCCACCGAACGCCTCGGCCTCGAACGCCTGGCCGAACTGCTCAAGGAACGCCTGCCAGAATTAACGATCTGGGCGAGCCATAAGGAAGCCGATCCGTTGACAATTCGCTGAAGCAAACTCCCCCGAGGCTCTTCTTGTTCCCAGACTCCCGCTTGGGAACATCTCTCCCCGAGGCTCCGCCTCCTCCGGGAAGCTCCTGACCGCGAAGCGGTCAAAGAAGGTAGCCGTGGGTCGCGCAGCGCACCCACGGAACGGAATCACCCTTCAAATCTTTCTTCCGACCCCCAGCGGGGGTCGCAGACATTCGAGCGTTTTCTGCGACCCCCGCTGAGGGTCGAGGGCTCGAAAAACGCTCATTTAACCGTGGGTGCGCTGTGCGACCCACGGCTACCATCTTCGATGCCTCCGGCATCGGCGGCATCGTACATACTTTCGTTCCCAGGCTGAGGAGTCATGACCGGCAGTACCTACCAAGTCTGATCTTGCGGTTCCTTGATGTCGTCATAGTCCTGATCGCCATCGTCCTGAATTTCCAATTCGTCGGCAGACAGAGTATCGAGAAGCTTGATCAGCAATCGTTCCGCCCGGAGACCGCCCAACGCCGAACTGAGGCCGTGAAGTATTCCATAGATCATGCCACCAAATGCGAGACCAAGTGCTGTTCCAGCGATAAACCCCATGAACACAGCCGGCGCATTGGCGGGCTGCGCGATTCGAAGCAACACCGGGATAATTCCCGAGAAAACCCAAATCACGGTCACAAGCAGGGCGATCTGAAACACGACCAGCCAGAAGCGATATCGATCTACGAAGGTGATATCTCGACGAAGTCTCAAGATGTACTCGTCGTCCGGCATGCTCGTCCAGAGAGAGCGGAACAGCTTCATGTCAGTCCCAAGCCGTGAGGTTTCGATTAATAGCGACCACATGGACCGGGCAGTCGTCAATCAACGTTGAATTCAGGAAACATCTGAACGCGGTGCCTTGCAACGCTAGGCTTTTGCATACGACAGTCAGATATCACTCTCGCAACTTTCAGCAAACACTCCGCGACTGAACCGCCATCGGGTAAGTGGGAAGCGATCTGGTTGAGCTTCGTGAAATTCATGTTCGACGAGGAAGTCACCTTGAGGAAAATCGGTGTCGCAGGCATCGTGAGTTGTAATTGTTTCAGCGATTCGATGGACCTGCGCGCGGATTCGGGGAACTTCTGACTCCCGCACTGTACATCCAAAGAAGACAAAGCGGCTATAGCCACCCCCGATAGTGGGGAAGTACCAAGAGTCCGCAAGGTGCCCAACTTCGTCTTCGTCATTCTCAATTACGGCGCGGATCAATCGAAGCTGCTCAGCATTGGCTTCAATCCATCCGCGGATGCTGACATAGACGCCCATGAAGTGTGCCTCAACTTCAAACGAACCGGTACATCACCGATAGACCAACCGCGGTTGGGCAATTGTGATTCGGTATATCTACTCGAAAACCTTCTCGTCCAAAATGCCCATCGAAAGAGGCGCAGGCGGCTGTATGAATCGCGGTCGTACCGCAATGCCAAGTCACCTGTTCGTGGAGCACCGACGTGATACCATGAATCCGCCGAACCGCAGCCACTTCGCGGAATCACCGCTAATCGGAAATGACATGGCGCACATTCTGGCTCATCGAAGCCTGACCCTGTTGTTCGCTTCGCTGATGGCATCGTTCGCGATTTCATCGTCCGACGCCGCAAATGTCAGCTTCGTGCCCGGCGATGCCTTTTTTCATGCGGTACTCGCGCCGCGCGAGATCGTGGAATCGTTCTCTTCGGCCGGGACGGTACGGCTCGTCTATGCTCCGCCATCTCACGAAGTTCCCAATTTCGGCGGGTTTCTCGGCTTGTGTAATCTCGACATCGAAGTGTCGGAGCCATTGTCGAGGACGAAACTCGCGTCGGTGCTGGAGAGCGACAGTGCGAACTCGAAGCCCCTGAGCGTGTTTGTCTACAACAAGGATTTCGACCTCCGTCGAGACCGCCTGTGCCTGAAGTACAACGAAGAGTGGCGGCCGCGGCACAGCACGAATCCTGTCCAGGTGAAATTGCGCCGCTCGATCGGCTACTCATCATTCGTGCGAACTTACGAAGCGGTTGTCGAAGACTGGGGAAACGCGGCGGAAGTGCCCGGTCTGAAAGTTGAAGGAGAACTGGAGAAGGCCACGCTCTTATTGGGGGAAAGCATCGCTTCCCCCGCCAAGACTCGACTCGCGGATGTCATGATCGCGGTTTTGTTGGCTGGAGACCACACGTCATGCTTTGAGCGGCGCGGGAACGTCAGAGTGCTGCTTCTACACGAAGGAAAACTGGAATCGCTACGATTCGCGGATCGACAACCGGTCATCGAAACGGTGAAGTAAACGCGACGATACGAATGGCTGTGTCCAATTCCCTCACCAGCCCTCAGCCATGCCCACCACCACATCCGCGCCCGACAACCACCCCCGCCGGCACACCGTCGAACTTGGCGGGATCACAAAAGCCGAATTGCGGGCAAAGCTCCAGAGCGCTGGCGTACAGTTCAACCCCTATGCGATCGCCTTGTTCGACGATGACCGCTTTGCAGTGAGCGAAATCCCCGTCAGCGTGGAAGTCGAGGAAGTCACCGTCGCCAGCCTGGGACTGATTGTCGGGGCCACGTACGATCAGATTGTTGAGGAGGCCTTTCGCCGGGGTTATGCGCTCTGCCATCGCGATCTGGGGCCGCAGTTACGGTTGCAGTACCGCGATCAGCCCGAAGGTTTGATCGGCTCGCCCCCGACGAAGCATTGTGCCCCTCCCGGTTCGATCACCATCGCGTCCGAACCGCTCGCGCACGACGAAGTGACCCCGCGCGGCTTCTATCTCCGCAAGATGGACGGCGTCCTCTGGCTTCGCGGCTACTGTTGTGCCGACTCGCACATCTGGAGCCCGGACGACGTCCTCGTCTTCGCGCGAGACGCCGTGTTGCTGATGGATCCCTTGCCTTCTGGCGTGGCCTAGCCGAGGCAGGGCCGTTCTTCAGGAGCAACACGCCGGGAATTTTCTCGTTGACATATTCCAGTATGGGAATACAATTGAGCCATGCCACGATCGCCGACCACGTCCGACGTTTTCAACGCAATTGCCGAACCGCGTCGCCGTCAGCTCATCGAACTGCTCGCCGCGGGGGGAGCATTGGCTGTCGGGGCGCTCGTCGCGTCGATGGACCTGCCGCAGCCCGTTGTCTCCAAGCACCTGGGCGTGCTGCGAAAGGTCGGCATCGTCTCGGTTCACAAAGACGGCAAGCAGCGCATCTATTCCCTGGAAGCAGATCGGCTCAAAGTCGTGCATGACTGGGTCAAAAACTTCGAACAGCTCTGGAGCCATCACCTGGATCGCATCAAGTTGCGAGCGGAACGCAAGGCTCGCGGCGAACAGGCATAGCTCCCTCCTTCGTTCCTCATTTCGAGAGCAACCATGTCCGGCAAAACCGTCGACACGTTCGAGATCCGCAAAGAAACCGTCATTGCGGCTCCCATCGAGATCACCTTCGAATCCGTCCTTGATGAAATGGGGACGGAGTGCCAGATGCCCGGCGGCAAGCCGTTTCCGATGGTCATCGAGCCCTGGCCCGGCGGGCGCTGGTTCCGCGACCTCGGCAACAACGCCGGCCACCTCTGGGGCCACGTCCAGGTCATCAAACCCCCGGCACTTCTGGAGATCTGCGGCCCGTTGATGATGTCGTACCCCGCCACGAACCATCTGCAATACCGCCTGACAGCCGAAGGAACCTCGACTCGCCTGACACTCCTGCATCGCGCCATGGGCCTGATCGATCCCGAACATCGCGACGGCGTCTCCCAAGGCTGGGACTACTGGGTCAGCCGCATCGGTGAGCTGGCGGGTCAGAAACTCGAAAAGGCCAAGCGGTCATGAGCACATGCTGCCGTTCCTCCAGCCGCCGCACCAACCCGCAAGGGCTCTCTCGAGTCGGCGAAGTGCTCGCCCTGGTCGTTTCAAGCACGATTTTTCTTCTGGTCCCGAAATGCCCCGCCTGTTTCGCCGCTTATGCGGTGTTGTGGGTGGGCGTCGGGCTCACGCTCTCTCAGGCGGCCGCGCTCCGCGTCGCAATGCTGGTTCTAGGAGCCACCTTGCTCGGCTGCTTCGTGGCCTCGCGTCTGTTTCGCCTCTCAACCTTCTCGAATCCCTGCAAACCGGAGTCAAAGTCATGAGCCATCCCCTTGCCAGCCGTGAAGACTGGTTGAAAGCCCGCCTCGCGCTACTTGCTGAAGAAAAAGAGCTGACCCGCCGCAGCGATGAACTCGCCCGGCGACGGCAGGAATTGCCCTGGGTCCGTGTCGACAAGGACTACCGCTTTGACACGGATCGCGGACCGGCAGTTCTTAAGGATCTCTTCGACGGCCGGTCGCAGCTCCTTGTCTACCACTTCATGTTCGGCCCCGAGTTCACGGCTGGCTGCCCGTCGTGCTCCTCTTTGGCCGATGAATTCGACCGCATCTCGGTCCATCTGGCGAATCACGACGTCACGCTGATGGCCGTTTCCCGCGCGCCGCTGGAAAAGCTGCAAGGCTACAAACGACGAATGGGCTGGTCGTTCCCCTGGGCATCTTCGATCGATGGTGCCTTCAATCACGACTTCTCCGCGTCATACACCGAAGAAGATCAGCGAGCCGGGCTCGAATACAACTACAAGCCCGAGCCTCCGATGCCCGAATCCAGCGCCCAGGACGGCTGCCATGGCCCCCTCGATCAGATTGCCTCGGGCTGCGGAGTCGACGTTCCGGCCTACATTCGCGAACGCCCGGGGATGAGCGCGTTCGTCCTCGAGGGCGCCGTCGTCTATCACACCTACTCCGCCTACTCGCGCGGCCTCGATGTCCTCTGGGGCATGTACCAATGGCTGGACCGCGCCCCCAAGGGACGCAACGACACCAGCATCTGGATCCGCCGCCGCGACGAATACGAAACGCAACCCGCCCAGGCCGGCGCCTGCTGCCACGAATCCCCGCCCGCCGTCGTGTCGCTGGGTTGATGGCTCATCGATCTCGATCGTCGATTTACCGACGCAGTCTTCTTCTTTTCCGACGTCCCCCACCGGCTCGTCCGGTGGGTACGAAAGTTTGACAGCTAGAACGGCACCACGACCCGCCGCCGCCCCCGGCCAGCTTGTCTGGCCGGGGGCGAAAGTTTGATGGCTGGCCGCCCGGCAATTTTGCCGGGCTGGCTGGAGTTGCCGTTTCGGGAGTCGACCGATAAGATGTGCGATTCCTCCCGCCCCGTTGCGGCGGTCATGGTGCGCCTTCGATGTGCGAATGTGCTCGAAAGTCGTGCCCCTGAAATGGTTTGCGAAAAATTGCCTGGTCGGTAGCGAAGGTCTGGGATCGTGAAATCGGATCGCACCACATTTTTGACGCCCGAGTCGGTCTCGCCGAAATGGTACGTGATTGACGCCGAAGGGATGGTCGTCGGCCGCTTGGCCTCGAAAATCTCGCAGGTTCTCATGGGCAAGCACCGTCCCGATTACACCCCGCATGTCGTCAGCGGCGACTATGTGGTCGTCGTCAATGCCGACAAGGTGCGGTTTTCCGGCAGCGACATGCAGCATCCCGACCACGACTACTACACCACGAAAATGGCGAAGAAGTCGTACTTCCACCACAGCGGCTGGGTCGGCGGCCTGAAAGAGCATTCCGCCCTCAACTTGTGGAAGAAAGATCCCACGGCCATCCTCGGTCTGGCTGTCCGCCGGATGCTCCCCAAGGGTGCCCAGAACCGTCGGATGATGGAACGGTTGAAGATGTACGCCGGTGCTTCTCATCCGCATCAGGCTCAGCAGCCTCAGGAATTGCCCGGACATCTGGTCCCCGCCAGCAACTAATGTCGGGTCAATTGCCCGCCAATGAAAAGACATCGGTCCGGGGCCTCAACCCCGTTGTCAGCTTCCTCAGCCCCGTAAGACGTGAATCGGCAAGATGACCGAAGAGAACAACACGAACTCCGCTCCGGAATCCACCGAACCCACCCAGACCGGCATGGTCAGCGGCCTCGCGACCGCGACCAGCGATCTGGTCTTCTCCGGTCCGGGTGAACCCGCCGCCGAAGCCGCTCCGGAAGCGGTCTTCCGCCCGCGTGGTCGCCTCGATCGTTTTGGCGTCGCGATGGGAACTGGCCGCCGCAAGACGGCCGTGGCCCGCGTCCGCATTCAGAGCGGTTCCGGGAAGTTCACGGTCAACGAACGGCCGATGGAAGAGTTCTTCTGCATCGAGCGCGACCGCAAGCTGGTCTGTGCCCCGCTCGAAATGGCCGAAAAGCTCGGCAAGGTCGACGTCTGGGTTCGTGTGACCGGCGGTGGAACGACGGGTCAGGCCGGGGCGATTGTCCTCGGTATCGCCCGTGCTCTCGAAACCATCAACCCGTCGCTGCACGCCGCGTTGGGCGATCACGGATTTCTCACCCGCGACAGCCGAATGGTTGAACGTAAGAAGTACGGCTTCAAGAAAGCCCGCCGCAGCTTCCAGTTCTCCAAGCGTTAGTCTTGGTGTCCGCAGGAGAGTGCCCGACAATCCGGTTCGCGATGCGTCGCGAACTTGTCAGACGTACGGACCGGCGTGTGCGAACGCGCCGGCCCGGCAAGGCGGGGCGGGCCTGTCGATATAAAGTGTGCGGCAATCGCGGCACGTCGGGCGAATCACAGCAGGGGCGTCGTTTGAGGGAAGGGTGGCATGTACAGCGAACTGCTGCTGCCCGACCTGAAGCTGATGTTGTCCGAAGAGGATAACACCGCCCTCCGCGAGTTCTGCTCGGTCCTCAACGAAGTCGTCATCGCCGAAGTTCTCGACGGACTTGAGGCCGACGAAGCTTGGCGGGTTCTTAAATCCTGCGACGTCGAACGCCAGGCCGAAATCTTCGAGCATTTCCCGCCGCGGCTCCAGATGGAGATGGTCGCCAGTATCGACCGCTCCCATCTGTCAAAAATTGTCGAGGCGATGTCTCCCGACGATCGCATCGACCTTCTCGAACATCTCGAGGAAGACCAGATCGAGCAGCTCCTGCCGCTCATCGCGCAGGCCGAACGCGACGAAATCCGCAAGATGCTCTCCTATCCAGAGTATTCCTGCGGCTCGATCATGACGACCGAGTACGCTTCGCTCCCGGAAAACATTACGGTTCGCGAAGCGCTCGACCGGGTCCGCCAGCAGGCCCCCGAGCGGGAAACGATTTACTACCTGTACGTGGTCGATGAATCGCGCCACCTGCACGGCGTCATCACGCTCCGCGAACTCGTGCTCGCCCGACCGCACCAGTTGCTCGCCACCGTCATGCGCCGCGACTTCGTCTCGGTCCGCGTGACCGATGACCAGGAAGTGGCCGCGAACGAAATCGCCCGGTTCGACTTGCTCGCGATTCCCGTCCTCGACGAAGACAGCCGCCTCGTCGGCATCATCACGCACGACGACGTGCTCGACGTTGTCCGCGAAGAAGCCGAGGAAGACGCCTATCGCCAGTCGGCCATGGAACCCCTGGAGTTCGACTACCTCGAAACGCCGCTCCTCACGATCGCCTGGAAGCGCGGGGTCTGGCTTCTCGTCCTCGCCGCGGTCGCCGTTGTCACCGCCACCATCCTGAAGGCGTTCGACGGGGCCTCGAAACGCCATGATTTCCTGGTACTGTTTCTTCCCCTTGTTCTCGCCAGTGGCGGGAATACGGGTTCCCAGTCGGCGACGCTGGTGATTCGCGCGATGGCGCTCTCCGGATCGGCCCGGCGCGAGCGGATGCGCATGGCGCGGCGCGAATTCCTGACCGGCCTGCTCCTGGGAACCGGTCTGGCCCTGTTCGCGTTTGCCGCGGCCCGGGGTTTGTTTGGGCTGACCATTGCCCAGGGATCGGTCGTCGCCGGAACGGTCATCCTGGTCGTCACCATGGGAACCGTCATCGGCGCCCTGCTGCCGCTCTTATTCGATCGCCTGGGCATGGACCCGGCCGTCATGTCCAATCCGCTGATCGCCTCGCTCAGCGACATCATCGGAACCTTCATCTACTTCTCGGTCGCCATTCTCGTCCTCGAATGGTTGTGACGCTCTTGTAACCCGAAGCGTCAGCGAGGGATGTCTTACTCTCGCCCTCGCTGACGCTTCGGGTTACTGATTCCGTGCGGATGCTATTCCCGCGACCCTCATCCATCCAGGTGTTGAGCGTCCCCACGCGATCAGCCAGATTCCTCATCTTCCGTACGCGGGCCATCCAGAAACGCCTGCAAGATGAGACCGGCCGCCAGGGGGTCGAGCCGCGCGCGGTTCTTGTCCGGAGAACGGCCCGTCGCCCAGAAATGCAGCTCCGCTTCCGACGAGGAGTGCCGCTCGTCCTGGTACGCGACCGGCAACTTCAACTCAGCGGCCAACCAGTCGCCGTAGGCTCGGGCCTGGGTCGACGCGGGACTTTCGTCGCCGCTTTGCGCATGCAGCGGCAAACCACAGACCAATCCCACCACGCGATAGTCCTCGATCAGTTGTCGCCAGCGGCGAAGTTCCGCTGTCGGAATCGAGCGCTGAACGGTTTCCAGCGGCATCGCGATCGTCTGCTCGGGGTTGCTGACGGCAATTCCCAATCGCTTCGTGCCGAAGTCGAGACCCAGAAGCACACCCGTGCGGGGAAATGGTGACATGGAAAAGCAGGCGCTGAAAAGTACGGGAACGAGACGCTCAGCCGACTACCTTACCGTGCTTCAATGAGGCTGCCGACTGTTGGTTTGTGTCGCCGCCCGATTCCCGTCAAACTCGTCGGTCAATCAGGGCTCTCGGCTGCCAGGACGCCATGCCCTCCTGTGTTCTTTTACCCCCGCTAGAGGGTTTGTTCATGGATTTGCTGTCGACTCTGTCCGGGAGTTTGCTCGAAGGATTCTTCCCCGCCGGCTGGGATCTCGCGGTTATCGATGCCTGCGTCGATCCCGATCCCTCGACGATTGGCGCCCGGCAGAAATGGTGGAACAAGAAGTTCGAGCCCATCCCCTGCGCGACCCAGGCCGACTTCGACACGCTGATGGGCCATGAAATCGCCTGGACGATCAAGCAGGCTCGCGACGCCGGCGAACAACTCGCCATGATCCTCCCCGTCGGCCCCATGGGCATGTACCGCTGGGCGGTCTACTTCCTGCAGGAGTGGGGCGTCTCGTGCGACCACGTGCATGGCTTCAACATGGACGAGTGGAGCGACGCCGAGGGGAACACCCTCCCCTCCACGAATCCGGGCGCATTTCAATACGCGATGGAGCACGCCTTCTACGGCCCGTTGGGCAAACTGACCGTCCCGAAAAAGCAGCGCAACTTCGCGACGAAGAAACTCCTCCCCACCTATGCCGACAAGATCGGCGAGCTCCGCGCCAAGGGGGCCAAACTGGTCGTCATCTTCGGCATCGGCCGCGTCTGCCATATCGCCTTCTGGGAGCCGCAGTTCGCCGGTGAATACGCCAGCGAGCAGGAATGGAAGCGGCAGACTCATCGCCTCGGTGCCAGGCTGCATCCGCTGACGATCGAGCAGAACGCCATCACCAGCTTCAAGAGCCGAACCACGCTGGTCCCGGCGTTCGCGAACACCATCGGTCCCGGCCTCTTCGTCGGCGCCGACAAAATCATCGGCGGCGCCGATGGCGTCCTGTTGCGCGGCATGATGTGGCAGGGGCTGTCGCTGTGGATGACGCTGCGTCATCAGCCGACCCCCTGGATCCCCTCGACCTACATGCCCACTCAGCCGGGACGGTTGTTCTACATCCAGGAACTCGCCGGCCCCCTCGTCGCCGAGTGCAACTGAGCCAGATTTTTAGTAACCCGAAGCGTGAGCGAGGGCTGCCCTGTCCTGTCCCTCGCTCCCCCTTCGGGCCACGGATCGCGGAGTCCTTTTCCCAGCGCCATAGATCCCTTTCGCGAAGGAATTGCCATGTTTCGCCAGCCCACGACGCTTGTCGCGCTTGCTCTCGTCACCCTCTCGCTCGGCTGGGCAGCCGGTTTTGCCCAGGGTTCGAAGGAAAAAACGCCCATGATTTACGAACTGCGGACGTATACTTCTCCTGAGGGCAAATTGCCGGAACTGCATGCCCGCTTCCGCGATCACACCCTGAAGCTGTTTGAAAAGCACGGCATGTCGAATGTCGTCTACCTCGTGCCGAACGAGCAGCCGAATACCCTCGTTTACCTGCTCGCTCACGACAGCGTCGAGGCCCGCAACGCCTCGTTCGACGCCTTCCGCAAAGACCCGGAATGGCTGAAAGTGAAAGCCGAAACCGAAGCCAACGGCCCGATCGTCACCAAGGTCGACTCCGTCCTCCTAACCCCCACTGACTACTCCCCAATGAAATAGCGATCACGATTCCCGGCAACAACTCGTTCCCAGGCTCCGCCTGGGAACGCCAGCTCTCCCGATGAGTTCGCTTCCTCGCTCCCTCAAGCCTACAGCCTCAAGTCTCAGGCCTTGCCCCCGGAGTCCCCAGTGCCCATTCCCACGCAAAGCTGGCGCGGCGACGCGACCGGCCATCTTGATCTCCTTGACCAGACCCTGCTTCCGACCGAGACGCGCGTGCTGGAACTGACCACCGTCGAAGGCGTGTGGGAAGCCATCAAGGCGCTCCGCGTGCGTGGCGCCCCTGCCATTGGCGTCGCTGCCGCGTATGGAGTCGTCATCGGTTGTCAGACCGAACGTGGCGGCTCCGCCGAACGATTTCGCGCGCGGCTGAGCGAAGTGCTCGACTACCTCGCCACCAGCCGCCCGACCGCCGTCAATCTCTTCTGGGCGCTCGACCGACTGCGGGCGATGGCGAACGGTCTCCAGGATCTCGCGCCAACCGCTCTTCATGACCGATTACTGGAAGAAGCGCGGGCGATCGAATCCGAAGATCGCGCGATGTGCGCCGCCATGGCCGAACACGGCGCGCCGTTGCTGGCCGGGTGCGAAGGCGTTCTCACCCACTGCAACACCGGTGCCCTGGCGACCGCTGGCGACGGCACCGCGCTCGCCGTCATCTTCGCCGCTGCCAAGGCCAACCCCCTGCTGAAAGTCTATGCGGACGAAACGCGCCCATTGCTGCAAGGCGCCCGCCTGACGATGTGGGAACTCCTGCAGCGCGGCGTCGATGCCACGCTCATTTGCGACAGCATGGCCGCCTGGGTCATGAAAGAGCGTCGCGTTCAGGCTGTGATTGTCGGGGCTGACCGCATCGCCGCCAACGGCGACGCCGCCAATAAGATCGGCACGTACGGACTCTCGGTCCTCTGCAAAGCCCACAGCATCCCCTTCTACGTGGCTGCTCCCTCGAGCACCTTCGACCTGACCCTCGCGGACGGCGAGCAAATCCCCATCGAGCAGCGCCGATCCGAAGAAATCACGCAAGGCTTCGGCAAGCAGACCGCTCCCGATAATTGCCCCGTCTACAACCCAGCGTTCGATGTCGCTCCCGCTACGAACATCACCGCACTCATCACCGAACGCGGCGTCATCCAACCAGTCAACGAAGCCTCGATTCGCCGCGCTTTGGGCTGAGAAACCCTCCCACGACTGATTATCTTTATCGGAAGCCTCAGATTGGACTTTAAGACCTGAGTCGCGGAGGTTAGCCGATGAGCGCCACGCCACATGCTGATCTGTGTCCGACCGGAACGGGCGATCGTTTCCTCGCAGAGCTTCTCGATCGCCTCTGGCAGACGTACTGTCGGCGGGTCCGCTTCGTTCCCGTCTATCTGGACCTGCTGACACGAGCCGGCGGTCGCTTCATCAACGATCACATCGCCTTCCGCACGCTCGCCACGCAGCAACCGTTCTCGGGCATCGCCTCCATCAGCCGTCTCTTCGAAGCACTCGGCTACGAGCCACGATGCGGCTACCGCTTTCCGGACAAACATCTCTCCGCCATCCACTTCGAGCATCCTCAGCCTGGCTTCCCGCGGCTTTTCATCTCCGAACTGCAAACCTGGAAGCTAGGCCCCGACCTGCGTGAGCCCTTATGCGACGTCGTGGCGGAGTCACGACCACTCATCAGCGACGACATCCTCGCGCAGCTTTCCGACCTCAAAATGCAGGTGCCGCCAGACCTCCTCCAGATGTGCATCGACGCCATTGAGGTCCGCCCTTGGAGTCCGCCTCCTCGCGATCTCGTCGTCGCCCTCAACCAGACCAGCCAGTACGCAGCCTGGGTTCTGGTGCACGGCAACCGGGTCAATCACTTCACGGCTTTCGTCAACGCCCAGCAGGCCCCCGGCTTTCGCGACCTCGGCGAAACCGTCGCCACGCTGACGGCTGCCGGCATTCCGATGAAGCAGGAAATCGAAGGACGACCCGGAAGCCCGCTGCGCCAGACCGCCACTTCGGCGGACCTCGCCCAGGTCGAAGTCCTGGAAGCTGGAAAGATCACGACTCTCGAGTGGCCGTATGCCTACTTCGAACTCGCCGAGCGGACCGAAGTCACCGATCCCCTCACCGGGTCTCGGCAACTCTTTTCCGGCTTCCTCGGGCCGCAGGCGACCCAACTCTTCGAACAGACGCGCCGATGAGTCACGTCCGACCGACGCCTATCGCGGCGGCTTGATCGAAGGCGGCAACGGCGGCGCCTTGACCTTCGGCTTCGCCGGCAGCGGAGCCGAAGTGGCCGATTTCGGCCGCGGCTTGGGCTGAGTCTTGGGTACCAGGTCAATAATCTCGTCATCGCTGGGCAGCGGAATCGGCGGCAGCGTCGGCGCGGGTCGCCGCGCACCACCTCGTGCGGAAGACGCCGCGCATTTCGGACAGTTCCCCTTCGCGTCGAGCGGTTCTTCGCACGTGTTGCACAGGAGCACTGGTGCGCTCAGTTCTTCCATGCTGTCCGAAGTCAGCGATTCCTCGGTGGCCAGCGGGACGATCGCCTTGGGTGCTGCCTCACGCGGGCCCGATTTCACGCGAATCTCGGCATCGGGAGCGTCTTCAGTCAGCGCGCTCGTGACGAGGTTATCGAGCCGAATGAATTCCGTCTGGGCGACCTGGCCGGTTCTCAGTACTTTCGCTTCGACGAGTACTCGTGCCTGCTCGTCGTAGCGAATCGTGACGGTGATCTCCTCACCTTCCGGCAGCCCCGCCGGGAGCGGCTCAACCTGACAAGTTCCAATTTCGACGAATCGATCATCGGCCGAGGTTCCGCTTTCCACCACGCGCAGTTGAACGCGACGCTGGTTGGCTTTGACGGTTCCCACCGTCGTCGTCACCGAGGTGGGCAGGGAGGTGTTGGCAGGCAGGAAGTAATGCGGCACCCGTTCGCCGCTCTCCATCTCGCGCACCAGAATTCCCAAGGCGCGGGCATTCACGCTCTTCTGCTTGAACTGCGCGAGCCGCGCGGCCGCCTGCGGCTTCAGGATCGAACGCGCGAACTGGCTGTTCGACAGCAGCATCCCCGCGTAATACGTCGCGCCATGCGCGATCGACTGATCCGGCGATAGCGACGTATTCAGCGTCCGGCCGCTCAGCCGTTTGAGCATCTCGCGCACCATAGGCATTCGCGACGCGCCGCCGGTCGTCAGCACAACATCGACGTGCGCCCAACCCAGCTTCCGTTCGGTCAAGAGGTCATTGACCAGCTTTTCCATGCGGGCAACGTGATTGCTCGTCTGCCGTTCGAATTGCGCCTGGTCGACCTGGTAAGACTTTCGCTGTCCGGCGGTCTGGCACGTGACGACTGTTCGCGGCCGAATCGACAGGCTCCGCTTCGCCTGTTCGACTTCCAAAGCCAGCGCCTGGGCCGATTCGCGATCCTTCATCACATCCAGGTTGAAGTCGCGGGCAAACTGCTTGGCGATTGCCTTCTGCAACGCGGCGTTCCAGTCGGCTCCCCCGAGTTGCAAATCCCCGCCGCTCGCCACGACGACGACCTCGTTCTTCTGGTACCGCACCAGCGACAGGTCGAACGTCCCGCCGCCGAGATCCGCCACCATAATCATCTGCGACGTCGCCAGTTCCGTGAACCAGATCCCTTCCGTCCCCAGCACGAAACAGAGCGCCGCCGCCACCGGCTCATTGATGATGTCGATCTTCTTGAGACCCGCCCTTCGCCCTGCCTCCGCCGTTGCCTGTCGCTGCACTTCGCTGAACTGAGCGGGAACCGTGATGACGGCCTGATCGACCGCCCCCAGACGCTCGCGCGCCGAGTCCAACAGGCTTCGCAGGATCAGCGTCGACACATCCAGCGGCGTGTAGCCGCGCCCATCGATGATCCACTTCTTGTCGGGGTTTCCCATGAACCGCTTGGCATGCTGGATCACGCGCTCCGGCTTCCGCACCGAGTTCCGCAGCGCCTCGGTCCCCACGATGACCTCGCCGCGATCAATCAGCACGGCCGACGGCGTGCACAATTCCCCATCGCGATTCGGAATGGTGACCGGCTCGCCGTGCTCGTTCAGATACGAAATGCACGAGTACGTGGTTCCCAGGTCGATCCCCACGGCATGCGTGGGGAGTTTCGCGGCGGACGGCTTGCCAGTGGCCACGGTCGCCTTCCTTTGAAGCAGTGTGCGCGAGTGCCGACAGCCAGTTAACCAATTCGTCGGCGGTTCCGGAAATCAATACATCGGCCATCTCGTTCCCAGGCCCCGCCTCACTCAACCTCGAACGGAACAAGTGAAATCGGCCTGTGAACGGGCGCGGCCGGCCCTCCCGCGAGCAGGAAGCAATTATTTATGATACAGGGGAGTGTCAGCGATCTGCCAGACGTTGGCCGATCAGGCGATGGGTCGGGGTTCGCTTTCTCGTTCAAACGGACAGAAATCGCATTCGGAACACGGCCACTAGCGAGTTCGTCTCAGCCGCCGAACCTTGTTGTTCGAACTGTCGCCGATGTACAGCGTCCCTTCCGCGTCGACAAACACGCCGTGGGGACGGTTGAGGCGGCAGGCCATGGGCGGCCCATCCGGCCCGTCCCCTTTCTGGCCGTCCCCAACCACCGTCTCGATGACCAGCGATCCCTGGCGGATCACCCGCACGGTATGGCTTTCCGTGTCGGCCAGGTAAATGTCGCCATCCGGCGCGATCGCCACCCCTTTCGGACCGGCCAGCTTGGCCAGTTTGGCCGGACCGCCGTCACCCGAGTAACCGTTTGGCCCACCCACTCCCGCCAGATGACGGTATTGGCCGGCCTGCCACTGTATCTGGTAGACCGCGTTCCCTTCACGCAGCGCCAGGACGAAGTCGCCATTCGGCAGGACGTCGAGCGCTCGAGGACCGTTGAGAGCAGTCCCCGCAATCATCGCCCCGTCCGGTGTCGCTTCTCGCTCCCCGGTTCCCGCCACCGTCTTCACGATCCCGGTCGAGAGATTGATTTTCCGGATCCGGTGATTGCCGATGTCGCAGACGTACAGCCCCCCTTTGCCATCCAGAACGATCGAATGCGGCTGCTTGAACTGCGCCGAAGTCGCCGTTCCCCCGTCTCCGCTGAAACCCGGCTGCCCCGTTCCCGCAACCGTCGAAATCATCCGCGTCTTCGCATCGACCCGGCGAATCACATGGTTCCGCATCTCCACGAAAAACAGGTTGCCGTCGGCATCGAAGCGCACTTCGTACGGCTCGTTCAGCTTGGCTTCCGTCGCCGGCCCACCATCTCCCGAGTAGCCGACCTGGCGGCCTACCCCCGCGACCGTCGTGATAATCCCCGTCTTGAGATCGACCCGACGAATACAGTGATTTGAAGTCTCGCAGACATACAGACCCCCGTCGGGACCAACCACCAGCCCAAATGGCTGTCCGCTGGCCGCCTGAACGGCCGGACCCCCATCTCCCGAAAAATCGTCGACACCCGTCCCCGAGATCGTCTCCACCTCCGCGCTCGCCAGACGGCCCGCGAAAACCGGGATCAGACACACCAGCGACAGAATCAGCCGAAACATGAGCAAGCTTTCCGCGGCGACGATAAATCGGTCGACAAATCAAGACCCCAGATCATCGCACGCGCTGGCACGAGGAACAAGACCGAGGTTTTCCCGGTTTTCGGACTTCGCGATACAAAGCCCGGTTCAGGCCGGCCGTTCGGGCCACGGCAGCCACCCCGTTCCCCTGTGACCGAAGTCAATTTGGCCCGGATACAGGATCTCCGCGAAAATCTCGGCCGACTCGACGACGCGTGGCCCCGGCCGATTGAAATATTGGTTTCCATCCGTCAGCACCACGCGCCCGTTTCGAGCGGCTGACAGCTCGAACCACTCCGGCCGGTTCGTCAGCCAGTGCATCTCATCATACGTGCGGCGCATGTCGAACCCACACGGCAGGATCGCCAGCACATCGGGATCCGCGAACAGAAGTTCATCCCACGTCATCCAGGGTGAGTGCTGACCGGCCGTCCCGAACAGCGAATTTCCCCCGGCAATCTCAACCAACTCGGGAACCCAGTTCCCCCCTGCCATCAGCG
The DNA here is from genome assembly GCA_019636285.1 of Planctomycetaceae bacterium. Classification (GTDB taxonomy): domain Bacteria; phylum Planctomycetota; class Planctomycetia; order Planctomycetales; family Planctomycetaceae; genus JAHBXV01. The sequence continues at coordinate 37,948 of JAHBXV010000010.1, read as the reverse complement.
GCTCGATCCACTCGATGCATGCGATCGTCGGCCGAGCCCCGGAAAACTCGTTGATCCGCCGCCGCAATTGTTCCAGCCGCTTACAGCACCGCGCCACGAGCGCCCGTCCGCGATCACCCACGCCAATCGCGTCGGCAATCCGCTGGATGTCTTCCCAGATGTCTTCCAGACGATTGGGCTCGCATGCCACCACCTTGGGCCGCGAGCGGGTCATTTCGCAGACGGCTTTCTCGACATCCGCCAGGCTGACGGCGCAGACCTCGCACTGCGACTGCGTAATGACGACCGTCGGCTCCAATTCGTCCAGGAGCGCCTGGTCGACATCGTAGACCGACGTCGCCGATTGCAGCGTCGACTTCACCCGCTGATCGATCTCGCGGCTGTCGCCATGAATGTCGAACTTCGGCGACGAGCAGGCCGGCAGCGTGGTGACCGACGGCGGGTAATCGCACTCGTGGGAGCGACCGACCAGCCAGTCAGCCGCATCGAGTGCCGCGACAATTTCCGTCGCGCTGGCAATCAGGGAGACGATGCGCGGATTCGACATCCTGGCAACTCCCCGGTTGAGCGGCGTTCATCTTGCCGAGCCGCAGGCTACGTAATCTTGTGGCACTGGCTCTGCCAGTGCCACAAGAAAATCAAGCTTGGACAAAGCCCTAGCGGGTCGCCGATGTCAGCGCGGAGTTCGGCTCGCGGACGGCCGCACGAGCCGGTACTGCTCGAGTCCAGATCACCCCCAGCGGGCTGAACAGCACGAGGGTGAACAGCCCGGTGCTGATGAGCGAACGCCCGAAATAGGGCAGGCCCATCTCATAACAAGTCCACAAACCGGCCGGGGTCTTGGGATAAGGAACGCCCTCGACAAACTGCCAGACGGCCCAGTTACTGATGAGGAAGAACAACAACTCGGCCGCGAAAGCCGTCGGAAGCGCCAGCGCGATTCCGGGCCGCCGGCCGACCAGCTTCCAGCCTGCCAGCGTCACGAAGGCGAAAAGGGCATATGTCAGCGGCTGTCCGCCATAAAGCGCGAACTCGATGTCCCCGGACAGCAGCAAAATCGCCAAGTCGGACAGGAAGAGCACCACCATCGGCAGCAGCAACGCGCTCTTCTTCTGCATGCCCGCCGCACCCGCGAACAGGCAGAACGCCATGAACGGCGAGAAATTCCACGGATACCACGTTAACTCGGGGGTGATGGGCATCCCCGCCTGATACAGGGCGTACGGCAGCACCCGCATCACCAGCGCGAAAATGACCAATCCGGGAAGCAGCGACGTGCGTACGTGATTCATTTCAAACCTTCGAGCAACGACTGGAACGCGTTGCCAAATCCCGTTGGCGGCGCAAAACCGCCGACTCTAAAACCCCGCAATCAGACCCCTTGTGGTAGCAAATCGGACCACAAAAAGGAATCTTTCGCGGAGATTTCCCCCAATTGCACGGCCATCGGTCGCGCAAACCCCGGCCCCGTCAGCACCTGGGTATGAAACTCCCCATTCTCGCCGCACCAGTCGACCCCCGGCGGAAGTTCCGCCAGAAATGCGGCGTCATACTCCCGGCCAAGAAACTCGGCTGGCAGGTGTCGCGTATCGACGCAGCACACCACCCCCCGAAACCCTGCCGCGAGGATTTCTTCGGCAACCCGCTTCGTGGCCCCCTGTTCCGTCCAGATCGGGAACAGTGGCTCAATCCCCAACCGTTCGCACAACGAGGTTCGGTAGCTGCGAATGTCTTCGAGGAACAGGTCGCCGAAGGCCACATGGCGAACGCCCCACGATGCGAATTCCCGCACGGCGTCGGCAAACCCGGCCTCATAAACGGAATTCGGCGGCATCGGTGGCAGATCGACTTCCACGAGCGGCAGATTCAGCGAGACGGACTGGGCCTGCAGCAACTCGCGCCGGACGCCGTGCATGGCGACACGGTCAGTCTCGGCGTTGAACATCGTAATCAAGCCGACCGGTTCGTACCGGTCCGATTGCCGCAGCACGTGCAGCATCCAGGCACTGTCTTTGCCGCCGCTCCAGTTGAGAACAACGGGAGTCTTCCCGCTCGGCATCGTGATTTTCCTTGGAAGCAGTCTTCGACGTGCAGGGAGTGCGGGAAATAAGCCCGGAGCGGAGAAGTCTCGGGCTCTCCGCTTTTTGCTTTCCGCTCTCGGGCCGCCGATCCTGAAAGCGACCTCTCGATCATGAAGTCCCGGCCGCGATTTTCGCGGTTCGCGGCCCGAAGGCCCGTTATATCCGATTCCTTCGTTTTCTTCGTCGACTTCCATCGGTGCCGGTCGGCGTCGTTTCCGATCGACATTCGGGAAGTTGAGCTACGTTTCCAGAACGCCTCGAAGTTGCGTTCGGTCCGTCAGGCAAACCCGGGCGTTCGGGATCCCGTCGGATACGACTGGAAAGCGGATGGTGGCAAAATGTCTGTCAGCGTGCTCGAACTCGATGACGAAGTCGGAACCAATCAGCCGGCGTCAGAACTGTCCGACATCTACGACCACTTCCTGGCTGATGGCAGTCTGCCGGTGCCCGAATGGCTCACCAGGCTCCATCTGGATACACCGCGCCGCGGCACGCGCTGCATGAGCGAGTGGACCCGCATCGGCAAACGCCTGATCGACGTGGTCGGTGCATCCCTCCTGCTGGTCTTGCTGATGCCCGTCATGCTGTTGACCGCGATCGCCGTCTGGCTGACGTCTCCCGGTCCGGTTATCTTTCGTCAAACTCGCGTCGGCTTGAACGAACGCAAACGCCGTCCCGATCGGCGAAAACAACAGGTCGATTCCGACCAGATGCCGTTTGAGGATCGCCGAAACCCTGGCTCGAACCGCCGCCGGGAATCGGGCTACGGGCGCCCCTTCGTCCTCTACAAGTTCCGCACCATGCGGAACGACGCGGAAAAAGCCGGTGCCCAGTTTGCCGCGAAGAATGACCCCCGCGTCACCTCGATTGGCCGGTTCCTGCGGAAGACCCGGCTCGACGAATTGCCCCAGTTGTGGAACGTCCTGAAGGGAGAGATGTCGCTCGTGGGACCGCGGCCTGAACGCCCGGAATTCATTGGAAAGCTCAACGAAGAGATTCCCAACTACATCAACCGGCTCGGCCTCAAGCCGGGTCTGACGGGGATCGCCCAGATCGTCAACGGCTACGACAACGACATCGAGGGCTTTCGCCGCAAGGTCAGCTACGACCTGATGTACCTCCAGAATTGCTGTCTGTGGAACGACATCAAGATCCTCTTCCGGACCATCCGCGTCGTCCTCTCCGGCAGCGGCGCGCTATAACCAGCAGGACGAATTTGTAACCCGAAGCGTCAGCGAGGGCGGTTCTCTCATTCCCAGTCTCTGCCGGCGCACGCCAGAAACACAAACAGCCCGAGGACAATTCCTCGGGCTGTTTGTGTTTTTGATCGACTGCCTATGCGATTCGCACTTGCTGAACCGCTCGTTTCAGTTGCCCGAAACGACTTCCAGATTCGGCACCGTAATGCCGGTGATCTTCACCTGGGTGTATTTCTGACGGTGACCGGTATGGCGCCGCGAGGCGTGGCGGCGACGCAGCTTCTGGATTTCGAGCTTCGGTCCCTTTTCCTCGGGAACCACGACCTCGGCCGCGATCGTCGCCCCTTCGATGACCGGCTTGCCAAACACGCTTCCGCCACCGCCGTTGGCGAGCAGCACGCGGTCCAGCGTAATGGTCTGGCCGTTCTCGGCGTCCTTGCGGAAATCGAGCGAAACCAAATCACCCTGCGAGACACGATACTGCCGGCCGCCGTCTTCAAAGATCGCGAACATGATCGTCAAAACCCGTTGAATGGTCGCCAAAAACTGCCAGCTTGAGATTGGGGCGCGAGTGACCGCGCTCCGATCCCGAAGTTTTCGAGAATGCCGCAAGATACCGAACTAGCGCGGAAATTTCGAGTCCGCCTTCGCGGCATGAATTCCTTCGTTGTTCAGCACGCGAACTTCCGTGCCTAACTCGTTGTAGCAATGGATCTTGAGGTGTTCCGGCGGTACGTTCGGCAAGGCGTGGATAATGATCGACGCCTCGTAATCTTCTTCCAGTTTGGTGATGTCCCGCCGCTTGCGGTTGTTCAGAAACGCCCCCACACCCTCGTTCACGTCCACCACCACGCGGCTGACATCATCACGGTTCGCGTGCGACATCAGGATGCGGATCACATCGATCGACATGCTCTCCGCCGTCTTCACCTGGCCGGTTCCGCGGCAGCAGGGGCAGTCTTCGTAGACACTGCGACGCAGCGACGGCCGAATCCGCTGGCGGGTCATTTCAATGAGGCCAAACGGACTGATCCGCAGCACCTTGGTTCGGGCGCGATCCCGCTTCAGCGCTTCACGGAAGGCCCGCTCGACGCCGCGTCGATGGCGTTCATCCCGCATGTCGATGAAGTCGCAGACAATCACGCCCCCCATGTCCCGCAATCGCAACTGCCGGCTGATCTCTTCGGCGGCCCGCAGATTGACCTGGTAGGCGTTCTCTTCCGCGTCGTCGTCGGCCCGGTAGTTCCCGCTGTTGACGTCGATCGCCACCAGGGCTTCAGTCTGATCGATGACGATCGAGCCGCCACCCTTCAGAGGGACATGCCGCAACTGAATCCGCGTGATCTCATCCTCGATCCGGTGCTTGTGAAACAGCGGATCGCCCTCTTCGTACATCTTCACCCGATCGACCGCGCGGGGCAGGACCAGGTTCACGAACTCGCGAGCCCGTTCATAGGCCCGCGGCTCGTCGATGATGATCTCGTCGATATCGTTCGTGTAGATGTCCCGGATCGTCCGGGTAATCATGTCGCTTTCTTCGTAGATGTCGACCGGCGCAGGGAACTTCTTGATCCGCTTGACGATCACGCTCCACAGCCGCAGCAGGTACTTCAGGTCGCGCTGCAACTCTTCCTGCGTCCGGTCCACGCCCGCCGTGCGAATGATGAACCCCAGACCTTCCGGCGGGTTCAGTTCCAAGAGCTGCTGACGCAACCGCTTCCGCAGCGACTCGTCTGGAATCTTGCGACTCACACCCACGCGCTGCAGGCCGGGCATCAGGACCAGATAACGGCCCGGAATGCTGATGTAGGTTGAAAGCGTCGGCCCCTTCGAACCGATCCCTTCCTTGATGACCTGCACCAGGACTTCGCTGCCCCGGCGGAAGACTTCCTGAATCGGCGGCTTGCCGCGCGTCGTCCGGTCGCCCGCACGCCCGCGAGAGCGGCCACGGCGGGGGCCGTCGTCTTCCTCCTCGTCATCATCATCGAACTCGTCTTCGCGACCCTCGACGAGGTGTTTGAAGTACTCGAACTCCACATCGCTGATGTGGAGGAATCCGTTTCGGCCGACGCCGAAGTCGACGAACGCCGCCTGTATGCTCGGCTCGATGTTGACCACGCGGCCTTTGTAGATGTTGCCGACGTAGCTCTGCAGGCTGTTTCGCTCGACGTAAAGTTCTTCCAGGCCGCCATTCTCAAGAATGGCGATCCGGCTTTCCTCCGGTTGGAGGACGTTCATCAGCATTTGTTTTTTCATCAGGTTCCTCGTCAGCCCACTGGCTGATCGGGGCAACCGTCCGGCTGTGTTCGGCCTGGTTTGGCATGTTGGACCACGCTCCGCGAACGCTACGGCCATATGGCTCCGCAGAGTTCGTCTCGCACACCGCGCCAGTCTCGCTCGCGTTGAATCCGCGAGGCTCGTGGCACGTTCCGTTCGATCGGCCAGCTCGACGTGGCCCAGCGGCCGTCATGTCGTGCGCCGGCAATCCGGTTGTGGCGTGCGGAAGTGGGGTCGTCCGGTCAAACGGTCCGCAGTGAGCGGACGCTTCGAAACCGGCACTCTGAAGTTGCCCCCGTTCGTACGGAGGGCACATGCCAGGGGAAGGGACAATTTGCCCAACCCAGGTCGGAACGAACGCCCCGTCGGTCGTGTCGATGATGGCTTCCAACGAAGCCCCCACCGGACGCGTCCAGGTCGCGTTCTCCGCCATCTTGTCGCACCAGATATCCAAGTGAGTCACAAAAAAAGAAGTTGACTGTCTGCCTCGGCCAGCGCGAACGCGCTGGCCGATTCCTGTTCCCTGCGGACGACACTCGTCGCCCGATTTTGCGTTTCGCGATCAAGGTTCCGTCTGCCTCGGGGTATTACCCCCAAGCCGGGAACGCCACATCGCCTTGCCGGAACGCGGACGGACATGGCTGCCGCCCCGGCACTTCCCCCGGCAGGACGTTCCCTGTTGGCCTCCCGTCCATAACGGAAGCAGCCCTCAAGAAACCTGCTCAGGGCAAATTTTCCTCAATTCTCCTCGCAAATAACTCTCGACATCGCGCGCGGTTTCCATCGCTTCCGCCCGCGCGGCAATTTGTTCCGCTCTCGCAATCGTCAGATTGCGAATGATTTCCTTCAATTCCGGGATGACCTGCGGCGTGACGCTGATGGTCCGGTAACCCATCCCGATCAGCAGCGGCACAAACAACGGGTCCGAGCACATCTGCCCGCAGATGGAGACGGGAACGTCGTGCTTGAGCGCCGCCGTGATCACCATCCGCAGCAATTTCAGGATCGATGGATCCCCGGCTCGGTACAGCGACGAGACATGGGGGTCCGCCCGATCGACCGCCAAAGTGTACTGGATCAGGTCGTTCGTCCCAATCGAGAAAAAGTCGACCTCTCGCGCGAACTCCTCCGCCAGCAGTGCCGCCGATGGCACTTCCACCATAATTCCCACGGGAATGTCGCGGCGGAACGGAATCCCTTGCTCCTCAAGATCTTCCGCGACGTCCGATAGAATCATCTTCGCCTGGCGGAACTCCAGAAGGGTCGTAATCAGCGGGAACATGACCCGGACTTCGCCATGCACTGCTGCCCGCAGAACGGCCCGGAGCTGGGTTTTGAACAGCTCTAAATGCTGTAAGCTTAAGCGGATGCTGCGAATGCTCAGCGCCGGATTGACCCCTTCGGGGTACTCCGTTCGCAAGGGGCCCGGCATCTTATCGGCACCCAGGTCCAGCGTCCGGATAATTACCGGCTCGTGCGGAAATGCCTCCAGAACGGTCCGATAGGCCTGGTAATGGTCTTCTTCCGTCGGTTCCCGATTCTCTTGCAAGTACAGGAATTCCGTCCGATAGAGACCAATCCCAACCGCTCCCCGCTGCCGCGTCGATTCCGCTTCCTGGGGAAACTCGATATTCCCCAGCAGTTTGATCGGAATATGATCGGCCGTTTCCGACGGCAGTTGCCGCATTGCCTCCAGCCGCTGGCCAGCCGTCTTGAACCGTTCCCGCGAGACCTGGAACTTCGCGAGCGTCTCATCGTCCGGATCGACGATGACCGAACCGTGGCTCCCATCGATGATGACGGTCTCGCCCCCGGTCACGTTGTCCAGAAACTGCCCGATTCCCACGATCGCGGGAATCTCGAGCGCCCCCGCCAGAATCGCCGTGTGGCTGGTCGCTCCCCCCGCTTCGGTCACGAAACCGAGGACCATCTTGCGATCCAGTCCCGCGGTCTCGCTCGGCGTCAGGTTGTGGGCGAGCACCACGACCGGAACAGTCAGGTGCCGCAGTTCCTCGCGACGCTCCCCCAGCAGTTGCCGCAGCATCCGCTTTTCGAGGTCGTACAGGTCGGCGGCCCGCTCGGCGAGATACGGCCCCCCCAGCGTCTGGAACTTCCGGGCGTACTGTCTGAGCACGCGGCTGACCGCGAATTCCGGCGAAAAGCTCTTCTGCCGGATCAGCGATTCGATTTCCTCGAGCATCCGCTCGTCGCGGAGCATCATGAGGTGTGCCGAGAAGATTGCCGCGTAGTGCTGGCCCAGCCGCTCCGCCGTCAGCCGCTCATTCCCCTCGATATCCAGGCAGACGGTTTCCTGGGCCTGCCGGAACCGCGCCACTTCCGCGTCGACGGCATCAATGCTCACGAATCGTTGAGGAATCCGGAACGATTCGGCTCCGAGCACCAGCGCCGGTCCGATCGCCACGCCCGGTGAGACGGCGATGCCTCGCTTGACCAGCATGTGTGACGGAATCCTCTGAGCTTCCGTCGAAACCCGGTTGGCGGCTCGGAAACCCCTGCGAATTCAGGAATGTCTCGGACGTCCAGAGGGTTTTGACGGTACTGCCTGGCAAATGAACCGCGCGGAGCCACGTCCTTCAGCCGGTCGTCACCGGTTGCGAGGCCATGAAGTCTCCAGCGAACAGTTCGCTGACTTCGTCGAGCAGAGCCGGAGCATCCGCCCCGATTGCCAGAAGCTCAAGCTCCGTGCCGGGAAGCGCTCCCAGCGTCATCAGCTCCAGCACCCGTTTGCCGTCGGCCCTGGTCGTCCCGTTCGTGACCGTCAAAGTCGATTGGTATTTCTGAGCCGTCGCGGCGATCAGCGAGCAGGGGCGAATGTGCAAGCCGTGCTCGTTCTGGACAATCACCACGCGACGATGGGCGGAGTGCTCGACGGTCATGGGCCGCTCCGTGTACCGGCCGCGCGATGCGACCGGGCTTCTGGGTTCTCAGAGTTCGTTGTTATCCGCTTCTCGCAGAAGTTCCACCACGTCCTCGCGGGTCTTCGATTGCCGCAGGAACTTGCAGAAATTCTGGTTCCGCAGATGCCGGGAAATGTTCTCCAGCCCGCGAAGATGGTCTCCCGGACGATCCGGCGGAGAGACCAGCAGGAAGAGAATGTAGACAGGCTCCCCGTCCAGGCTTGCAAAATCCACGCCACTTTTCGCCAGGGCCACCGTCGCCACCAGTTTGTCGATCGACGGATGCTTGCTGTGGGGGACCGCCACGCCGTTGCCGATCCCCGTTGAACCCAGTTCCTCGCGCTTCAGAATCGCCGCCGCGATGCTTTCGCTCTGGTCCGCGGGAATGCTCCCGGATTCCGTCAGGCTCGCGACCATCGCGCGAATCGCCTCTTCCTTCGTCGATGCCGTCAAGTCGGGAATGATGGCATCAGGGACTACAAAGTCACAGAGTTTCATCGAGAAATCCTTTGGAAAATCCTGCCGTTGCCGGAGGAGTCCGGAACCGCATGATGCTACCGCATCAGAGCGGAGTTTCTGCTGGTTCAATTACGAACAGAATACGATTCTGCAACTGGAGTGCCAGCTACTAAGCCAAACTCAATCGGCCCGCGCCGCAACCTGCCTTCGTGTAATAAGTTCCGATACCGGTCGGTCGCGATCTTGTCGCCGCGCATCGATCCAGGAAGCCGTTCGGCTGAGCAATTCCTCGCGACGGTCGAGGCCATTTGGCAAAAAATCGACTCGGCGAAATCGAGTCGCCTCAGCCGCGCTCCGCTATTCTTCCCCTCCGCCGTTGAGCTTCTCGACCGCTGCCTGCGTCGGGGGAGTGCGGCGATGATCCTGAATCTTCTCGTTGTACTTGCGGATCTGCTGCTCCATCTTGTGCATCGCAAGATCAAAGGCCGCATGGACATCGTCCTGGGTGTCCTGAGCGACAAAGTTATGTTTGTGCTCGGCGTCGACCAGGATTTCCACCTTCGCCCGCTCGTGCCCATCTTCCTTGTGGAAATCGATCGTCACGGTAATCGCCGTGATCCGGTCGTGGAAATTCAGCAGCTTCTCAGCCTTCTTGGCCAACTGCTCCCGCAACTGAGGGCTGACAGTCCCGTGCTTGCACGCAAATTCAACTTGCACCGAGGGCTCCTGACGAAATGTCTCTCTGTCTTTTGGTGACCGGGTCTTTTGGCTACCGGCTTCCGGTTGCCAGCCGACCTCGGTCCGTACGATTTAACGCTCGGCCTGCGTCACGCACAGGGACTGGCCGCATTTTTCAGCGAACATGATGGATTTTCATGCACGGCATCCTAGCAGATTCGCACCGCTGAGTGAAGCTATTTCAGAACTTACGTCATCGAAATGGTGCCCGCCCACCAACCTGGCTTTGCCTCTGTGGGAAACATCGTTCGCGGCTCCGGAAACCGATCCTTTTTGAGGAAAGCCGCGCTCTCCCAGCGCTTCCGAAATCCGCTCCAAGATCCCGCTCGGAACCCCGGTTGGCAGGTCGCGAACCACAAGCTCCTCAAAAAGTGATTCCTGAGAGACCAGTCCCTTCCTGAGCAGCCGACCAAGAACCCCTGACACAACCGGTTGCGCCTGTCAGAAAACTGCGAAAATCCAAGCAAAAGCCTCACTGCACAGAGGTTGTGTTAGGAATTCTAATATGGCCGCGGCGTGACCAGTCCCTGCACACGGCTGGGAAGACCCATGATCCGCAGGAAGCCTTCTGCGTCCGTTTGATCGTAAGACGATCCGCCTCCCTCCATGCTGGCGATCGCCTCGTCGTACAGGCTGTTCGGACTGGTTCGACCCTGGACGAGAATGTTCCCCTTGTACAGACCCAGCCGCACCTCTCCCGTTACCGGCTTCTGGGCCGTCCGGATGAACGACATCAGCGCGTCCATCTTGGCCGTGTACCAGAAACCGTAATAAACCATCTCCGCCACTTCCGGCGAGATACGGTCCCGCAGATGGACCAGATCCCGGTCGAGCGTCAGTTGTTCGAGCTGCTGATGGGCGGCGTAGAGAATCGTCATGCCCGGCGCTTCATACACGCCGCGGCTTTTCATGCCGACAAACCGGTTCTCGACGATATCGATCCGCCCGACCCCGTTCCGCCCGCCAATCGCGTTCAGTGACTTCACCATCTCCAGGGCGGAAACTTTCTTGCCGTTCAGCGACACCGGCACGCCGTGCTCGAACCCGATCGCCAGCGACTCCACCGCATCCGGAGCCTGCTTGGGCGAGACTGTCATCCCGAAGTCGACGACGTCGACCCCGCAGACCGTCGGATCTTCCAGCTTTCCGGCTTCGTAGCTGATGTGCAGGCAGTTTTCGTCGGAGCTATACGGCTTCGCCAGCGACGCCTTGACGGGAATCCCCTTCTTCTCGCAATAGGCGATCATTTCGCTGCGGCCGGGGAACAACTCGCGGAACTTCGCGATCCGCCAGGGAGCAATGATCTTCACGTGCGGATTGAGCGCCTCGGCCGCCAACTGGAAACGGCACTGGTCGTTCCCTTTGCCGGTCGCGCCGTGGGCATACGCATCCGCTCCCACTTCCCGCGCCACCTCCAGGCACACCTTGGAGATCAGCGGCCGCGCGATCGACGTGCCGAGGAGGTAAATGTTCTCGTAACGGGCCTGCCACTGCAGCACCGGAAACGCGAAATCGCGGCAAAGCTCTTCCTGAACGTCGGCGATGCGGGCAGTCTTCGCGCCGTTGTCGTGCGCCTTCTTGAGGATCGCCTCGCGGTCCTCGCACGGCTGTCCCAGATCCACGTAAACGCAGTGGACGTCGTAGCCTTCGTCCTGCAGCCAGCCAAGAATGACCGAAGTGTCCAGACCGCCGGAATACGCGAGTACGCAACTGGGCATCGTCGAACAATCACGACCATCGGACAATAGCGTTCTGTCAGGGCTTGATTTTCGTGTGCCACTGGCTCCGCCAGTGCGTCTTAAATCTTTCACGCACAAAACGATGCACTGGCAAAGCCAGTGGCACACACCCGAATCATTCGCATGGACAGAGCACTAGGAACCGATTGGCCGCCTTGAAGAGAATGTTACTGGCAGGGCTCCCCGCGAGCCGCCGCGTCGTCCGCAGTATATCGTGAACATTTCCCAATCGCCGCGCCGCGACGAATTCTTCCGCTTTCGGTGGCCATTCTGACTCTTCTCGATTGATCCGGTACCGTTCGGTGGATGGACGGGGCATTTTCGCTGGTATGCTGCAGGAATGCCCACCGACTTCCCACCTGCCGTCCCTCTCCCGCGCCACGTGCGGTGGTTCGCGGTGTGGAATTGGTGGTCTTGGAAGCGGTTGACACTGGCAGGGATTCTCGCAATTGGCCCGCTGTACGCTCTCTCAATCGGCCCGGCGATGATGTTAATTGAGCGGGGCGTTTTGAGAGCCGATACGGCAGAGGTTGTTTACCGCCCGCTCATATCAGTCGCGGCCGAATTCAGGCGAGCGACTGGTTCTGATCCTCTTTGGCCTTACATGTGGGCCTGTAGCAAGGATGGAACTCGCTGGTTCTTTAGATGGCACCTCATTAAATCCGCATTCGGGGATTCGCTACGCCCGATTCTCTCAGACGCCCAGACGGACCCGATTTAAGAATAGGGCACCACCTCTTTCCCCCCACGTCACTCGCCTGTCATCGCTGGCGATAGCGCTGCCGACAGCTTTCGCAAGATGTCGTCCCGACAAGCCGGCCAGTCGAGCCGGGCAAATCGGGGACGTGGGCGAAAGACGATCAGCCCGACCTGTAATCCGGCAGGATTCGGCAACAGGGCCTCCAGTGCGAGCGCGTAGATCCCCAGTTGAATGGCGTATGGGCCGCACAACTCCGCATCCGTCCGCGCCAGTTCGGTTTGCCCGGTCTTGTAGTCGACAATCCACCAGACGCCGTCGCTTCGCTGGGCGACGAGATCGATCCGCCCCCGAATCAGTGCATTCCCCGTCACGTCGCCGATCGGCCACCGGAGCACGAACTCCATCTCTCGGAGCACGTTCCGGCACTCCGCCAACTCCTGCCACAGCGTCGAGCCGGCAAACTCTTCGAGCAGCCGTCGGGCCGTTTCGCCCGTCTTCGGACTGACGACGTCCGCCATCCGGCGGCACGCCATTTCCCACGGGCGCCGCCAGCTTTCCGGATCACGGAAGTCGACACCCTCCAGAACCTGGTGCATCAGCGTCCCGAGTTCCGTCCCCTGATCGGAATCCACCAACGCGCCCGTCGGTAAAACAGTCGGCTCGCCGGGGACGACTCCTTCCAGGGTCGATGGGCTCGTCCAGCGAATGGCCGCTGCGTCCGGTTCAAACTGCCTCGCTGTGGCCGGCCATTCGACGCCCGGCGAAGTCAGAACCCACTCGCGAACATTCTGCCACGGGAGCGAACCAGCCGAGGTCGCTTCCGCTTCCTCGACGACATGTTCCGGCGGTTCGCGATGCACGCGAATGCTCGGAATCTCATCGCGATGCTTCGCGCCGATCGTTGTCCCCAGCAGCGGATCGAGCCGAGGCAGCCCTTCGTCGAGCGAAAAGACCCGCTCGATCGACTTCAGCCACTCACCTTTCACCTTTCGCGACGGCCCCAGCCCCGCGCTCAGGATCAACAGATCAGCCGCCCGCGTCGTGGCAACGTACAGCAGCCGCAGATGCTCCTCCCGCTCCGCCGCTTCTTCGCGAATGCGATGAATCGTCATACCGACATGTCGCCGCTTTCGCGTGAACTGCTCCGGCAAAGACGCAGCAACCCCCAGGTCCGCATCGACAATCGCCGCCGCATTCGACGGACGCCTCACGCGATCCATGTCCACCACGAAGACCACCGGGAACTCCAGCCCCTTCGACTGATGGATCGACATCAGCCGCACCACATTGCCCCGCTCGGGCTGCGTCGCCGCCAGCTCTTCGGTCAGTTGGTCCTGAACCGCAGTCCCGAGCCGCTCCGCGAAATCCGCGATGGTCATGGTCTCGGCCGCGTCGAAATCGTCGGCGATCGTCAACAATTTTCGTAGGTTCGCGAGTTTCCGCTCGCCCAGGAATTCCAGCAGCAAAGCCGCTTCGTAACCCGTCTGCCGCACGGCTTCGTCGAGCAACTCGCGGATCGTCCAGCGATCCTTGTTGCGACGCAGATGTGCCAGCAGCCGTCCCGCGAACTTCACGCGGTCCGCCTGCTCTTCGGAAACCTGAGGCGGGACCGGCTTATGGAGCCGCTGCCACCACGTTCCCTCGCCTCCCGACAGGGCATGCAGCGTGTCGTCGCTCAGATTGAACAATGGCGAACGCAGCACGCCGATCAGTGCAATCTCATCATCCGGTTCGACCACGCATCGGCACAGGTTGGTCAGGTCGTAGACTTCCTGCTGCGCGAAGAACGCACGGCCGCCCACCAGGTAATAATCAATCCCTGCCTCGCGCAGCGCGGTCTCGTACTTCGCGACATCCGTCAGTGCCCGGAACAACAGGCAGATATCTCCCTTCTCGACGGGCCGAACTCCATGGGGCGCCTTCCTGTCTCGAATTCGCGGCGTCGAATCGGCCAGCAACTCGCCAATTCGCCGGGCGATCCAGCGCGCCTCTTGCGAACGATTCTCAGCCGCGCTCGGTTGTTCGCTTTCCTCCGACTCGTCGGAGGACTCGAACGACTGTTCCACGTCCTCGGTTGCCAGCAGAAACTCGATGCACGGGACAGGCGGGTCTAGCGCCGTATCGTCCGGAACCAAGGCTTCGTATCCGTCACCCATCGCTTCCCGAAACACGGCATTGACGAAGTTCAGCACCGCCCGACGGCTGCGAAAGTTTCGCGTCAGCGGCAATCGCCCTTCGTCGGGAATCGCCTTCCGCAACTGCTCAAACACCCGCGGATCGGCCCGCCGAAACCGGTAGATCGACTGCTTGGCATCCCCGACCAGAAACAGCTTGCCCGAAGTCAGCGCGCGGCCGCAGATCGATTTGACGAGATCCGCCTGAACCGGATCGGTGTCCTGAAATTCGTCCACCATCAACAGGTCGAGCCCGTCCCCGATTTCGCGCGAGACGTCCGGCACATCGCGCAGCAGATTCCGCGCTTGCAAGAGCAGATCATCAAAATCGAGCTGCGACGCCTGCCGCTTGGCCTCTTCATAGGCATTGGCCGCCCGTAATGCCAGCCGAGAAAGGCGTACCGTAATATCCGCCGACAGATCGAGGTCTTCGTCCGGCAGGTCGAGCTTCTCCGCGAGCTTCTTGCACGCATTTCGCAGATTCGTCAGCAGCGTCTTCGCACCTTCGTAAACATCCGGGGACGACCACGACGCTTTCGTGCCCCCTCCCTGGACCTTGGCCTGCTCCTGAATCGTGGTGAGCGCCACGACCGGGTCCGGCCAATCCTGGTTGGGAGACAGCCAGTTCAGGATCGCCTCGCAACGGGCCTTCATCACGGCATTCGTGGGCGTCTCTCCCTCCAGCAATTCTCGCACGTGACGGACTGTCGTCGATTCCCGAAACTCGCCGACCAGCCGCGGCACGATCTCGCCCGTCCATGCCTGCCGCCAGCGGTCTTTCCAGCCCTCGACTGTGACTTCGGCCAGTTCAGCAAGGTCTGCTCGAAACCGCTGAACCGTCAGCGCGCTCAGGTTTCTGCGCAGCCCTTCCAGCCCAAACTGATAGACCAGTTCATGAACGTCTTCGTCATCATCGGCCAGGCCCGCGAACACCACGTCTCGCACGCTGTCGGTCCGCAAGCGATCCGCAACAACCGGTTCGACCACCGCAAAACCCGGGTCCAATCCCGCTTCCAGCGCATGCCGCCGGAGCAGAGTCGTGCAGAACGAATGAATCGTGCTGATCCGGGCCATTTCAAGGTCGCGGACAATCTCCAGCCAGTGGTCCACTTCCTCCGCCGGGCAGCCAATCAGTCGACGATGGCAGGCTTCACGAATCCGATCCCGCATTTCGCGGGCCGCTTTATCGGTGAACGTAATCGCCACCAGCCGGTGCAGCGGGGATGAACCGTCCCCCGGTGCCAGGTGCGCCAGGAATCGCTGCGTGAGCACGAATGTCTTGCCGCAACCCGCCCCAGCCGACAGCGCCACCGAGACGTCGCGCGTCGTAATGGCCTGTTCTTGTTGTTGGGTCAACCTGGGAGTAGCGGCCGTCATGAACGTGGCGAATCCTGGTGAATGAAACTCTGCGCTCCGCCAGCAAAGTGTACCACGCCCTAGCCGCGACCCGCAGGGGAGCGCTTCCCCGCGAATCCTCGCCGTTCCCACGCCCCCGTCGAACATCCAACTTCACCGATCCGTTTCGCCCGCCAGTCCGCCCGGCTATAACTGCTCCGTGGCTCGCCGGGGTCCGCCGCAAGTGTTTGAGGGGAGTTGCTGTGCCGATCGTTTCTACTGCCAGACATCTGTTCTTGATGCTGTTCGCCGCCGGAACCCTGGCTCACGCAGGCGACTCGCCCCAGTTTCGCGGTCCCGACGGTCAGGGACACTCGGACGAAACCGGCCTGCCATTGACGTGGTCCGATAGCGACAACGTCGCCTGGAAAATCGAAGTCCCCGGCCTGGGCTGGTCGTCTCCGTCCATTCAGGATGGCCGCCTCTGGCTGTCGACGGCTGTCGACGATGGCGCCTCGCTGCGTCTGTTGTGCTTCGACCTCAAGTCGGGCGAACGCTTCCTGGATCGGGAAGTCTTTCATCACGACGAACCGGGCAACATTCACAAGAAGAATAGCTATGCCAGTCCCACCCCGATCCTGGAAGGGGACTTCGTCTACGTTCACTTCGGCCGCCTGGGGACTGCCTGTCTCACCACCGCTGGCGAAGTCGTCTGGAAGAAAGAACTCGATTACAACCACCGCCACGGCCCCGGCGGTTCTCCCGTGCTGTTCGAGAATCTCCTCATCATCGCCTGCGATGGCACCGACGTGCAGTACGTCGTGGCGCTCGACAAGGCCACCGGCGATGAAGTCTGGCGTTCGCCCCGTGAAGGCAAAATGGCTTATTGCACACCCCTGCTGACCGAAGTCGACGGCGTGCCGCAGGTCATTGCTCCCGGCGGCGAGTGGGTCATCGCCTACGAACCTCGGACGGGCAAGGAGATCTGGAAGTTCCGTTGGCCCAAGGGCTACTCGGTCGTCCCGCGACCTGTTGTCGGACATGGCCTGACGTTCGTCTCGTCGAGCTACGACACCGCCGTCTTTTATGCCATTCGCCTGGGCGGGGAAGGGGATATCACTGAAACCCACGAAGCTTGGCAGTTAACCCGCGGCGCCCCGCACAACCCGTCCGCCCTCCTCGTGGGCGATGAAATCTACCTCGTCAGCGACAAGGGAATCGCCACCTGCCTCGATGCCAAAACCGGCGAGCAGCACTGGCAGGAACGGCTCGGCGGCAACTTCTCCGCGTCCCCCATTTTCGCCGATGGCCGAATCTACTTCCTCGACGAAGAAGGCGTGTGTACCGTTCTGAAACCCGGTAAAACGTACGAAGTCCTCGCAACCAACACGGTCCCCGGCCGCACGCTGGCATCGCTCGTCGCTGCCGATGGAGCCATCTTCCTGCGAACCGATACGCATCTGTATCGGTTGCAGCAGGCCCCGGCGCAGTAACTTGCTGGCGGAGTGTCGTTTTGTGGTAGGGTGGCACGCCCTGAGTCTTCGAAGGGCGTGGCGAATTGTCAAATCCCACGCCCTTTCGGAAGCCTCCAGGGCGTGCCACCCCGCTCAGCGGAATAGCCGATCGACAAATGTGATCCTTTGATGGAGTTGAACTTCGGATGGCCTGCGTGGTGACTGCGATCGATCGGCCGGATGCCCCCTCGCTGTCGTTGGGGACTCGCTTCCGGCACGACATTGTCTATTTCGCCACGCAACCGGGAACGGGAGGCGCGCCCGACACGTTGGGGTCCGGCGAATACTGGGTCACGCGTGAAGACGCCGAGCGCTGCAGCGAAGACGGCTGCCTCGTCATTGTCTCGCCGCTGGACAGCGCGGCTCGGACGGAACTCGAACTGAGCGAAGACCAGGAGCGGTTCGTCGAGTGGCTGCTGGAGCACGACGTGCGGCACGTCCGCGTTCAGTAGCTTCAGAGAGGGAGAGAATATTCCGTCTTCCGGTTCCAGGTTCGCAGCATGGCTTCGTCGACCGAGTATTCTCCCGACCTCCCCGTCGCGCCTCGCCCACCAGTCGCCCGCATTGCCTCGCTCGATCAGTTCCGCGGCTACACGATGTTCGGCATGCTGCTGGTCAACTTTCTCGGCGGTTATGCGATCTGCCCCCGCATCCTCAAGCACTCGCACGACTATTGCAGCTACGCCGACACCATCATGCCGCAGTTCCTGTTCGCGGCCGGTTTCGCCCTCCGCTTGGGATTGTCGCGGCGGCGGGATCGCGGCGAACCGGTTCCCTGGGGCCGACTGACCCGACGCGTGCTCGGTCTCGCCGGCATCGCGATTGCCTGGTACACATTCACCGACTGGCACGGCGTGGTCGAACGCTGGCATGAACTGGGGCCAATCGGTCTTTTGGCCTATCAGCTCAAACGCGGCTGGTTCCAGACGCTGATGCACATCGCCATCACGTCGGCCTGGATTCTCCCGGTCGTCCTGGGCAGCACGCGAACGCGAATCATCTACGCGGTCGCCTCGAGCGTCCTGCATCTGGCCTTGTCGGCCTGGTTCAACTTTCACTGGGTGAACACCTCACCCAACGGCATTGATGGCGGCCCGTTCGGATTTCTCACCTGGACGATCCCCGCCATCCTCGGCACCCTCGCCTGCGATCTAGTCCGCCAATCGGGCGCCGCAGCCGCTCGGAAGTTGGCACTCGTCGGCGTCGGAGTCATGGCCGGAGCCTGGTTGCTCTCGAATCTGAGCATGCTGTACCAGAGCCCAGCCAGCCAGGATGTTCAGCCACTCGAACGGCGTGCTCGCGTGCTCGCCAGCGATCCTGTCTTTCCCGATCCGAGCCGATTCGAGACCTGGACCGGACGGCTGATCGAACCCCCGTTCATGCCGCCCCCGGACAGCAGCGTTCGTGCCTGGAACTACTGGATGATGAGCCAGCGCGGCGGAACGATCACCTACACCGCCTTCGCGGGCGGCTTCGCGATGGTCGTGTATGGACTCTTCCTGGCCCTCGTCGACGGTTGCGGATTTCAGAGCGGCCTGTTTCGTACGCTGGGCGTCAACTCGCTGACCGCCTACCTGCTGCACGACGTCGCCGGCTGGGTCGTGGGGCCGTTCTTTCCCGAGAGAACCTCCTCGGTCGCGTTCGCGCTGACGGGCTTCGCCTGCTTCGTGCTGGCCGTCTTCATCCCCTGCCGCCTGATGGAACGCCGCGGCTGGTATCTGCGGGTCTAGCCCGCATGATGAATTCATGCTGAATTTAGTAACCCGAAGCGTCAGCGAGGGCGGCTCTGTTCTCTCCCTCGCTGACGTTTCGGGTTACTTCTGAACGACCTCTCATAGCCTCCCGCAGTCAGTACGGCGGTAGCAGTCGCCGAAATCCATGCGCGAGCACAATGGACAGAAAAACCGCGTTTCGCGGCAGCACAGCGAACGGCGAAAAGGAAGGGCAGGGGGCCGACGTTTCCGATTCGGCTCGCGCTGCTCGTCGGGCAAGCTCCGTCATCCACGCGACACCGCGCGGCCATTCCCACAATCCATTGAGCCACACGTCCGGAATTCCGTCCGGCCCCGTCCCCGCTCCCACGATGCCCCCGACGATCGCACCGGTCGAGTCCGTGTCGCCGCCGCAGCGAATGACTGCGGGAAGGGCCGCCGCCAAGTCGCGAGGATGGCTGAGCCACGCATGCAGCGCGACCGGGACCGTCTGTAGCACATAGCCACTGACTCCCCGGCCACCACATGTTCTTCGGGCAAACTCCTCGGTCCGTTCGCCGCGTCCCAGGCTCTCGCGGACCTGCTCACAAGCGACGTGAAACTCCCGCGACGATTCCTCGCGCGGAATGAATTCTTCGACCATCGCGAAATACGACTCACCCGTGGGATGAGCCGTCGACCGGGCATGCGCGGCCGCGATCGCAACGGCGAGCGCCCCTTGTTCCGCGCGAAGATCGGTATGCGTCAGCGTTGTCAGCGATCGCACGACTCGTGGCAACCTGTCGAGGTCTGCAATGGCGGCCCCCAGCACCGCCGCCCGCATCGCTGGTCCATTCCCGGCCGACGCCACGCCGCTGGCCGACGGAGAGAAACCGATCGCCAGTTTCAGGCCCGCCCGCGCGGTGGCCATGCCCGCCCCGGCCGGCACCATCATCAGCCAGCGAACCAGCAGCTTCCCGAACTCGCGGGCCAGGCGGTCATCGCTTTCCGCCCGCAACAGCGCCTGCAACGCCATGCACGAATGTTCGGTGTCATCCGAAATCATCCCGCGGTGAAAGACCAGGCGATGCCGATCCGGCTCCCCCAGCATCCGTCGGGCTCGCTCCGGAGCAAGCCCTTCGTACGGCAGCCCCAATGCATCACCAACTGCTGTTCCCAGCAGACTGCCAACGACCGCGTTTTCGTGAGGGGCGAGCGTTGCGGCGGGTGTCATGGCATCGATTCCAAACGAAAAAGGCCCGCCACACAAGGTGGCGGGCCAGGTTCCGCAGTCGCCGATTTGCTTGCTTCCGGGTTCCCGCTGGCTGCTCGTCGCTGGCTGGTGGCTGCGATCGACAGGGCGTGAAACCCTCAACTCAACTCGCTTAGCTCTTCGCGCCACGAGCCAGGCGGCCCAGCCAGTCCGCCCCCGGACCGTGGTCGTAGCAGTCGCCGTCGTGCCACAGGGGGACACCGGCCGCATAGCGGGCCGCCAGCGTCAGAACCTTCTGCTCCGAGCCAGGCTTGGCGAGCGTGGGGCCCTTCGGATCGATTCCCAGGGCTTCGAAGTCAATGTCTTCGAGGTCGAGCAGGTCGTCGTCGCCTTCGGCGTATTCCTCTTCGGGCTCGTCCAGTTCGAGAGCCACGTCATTGGCGTCATCAAGGTCTGTATCATCATCGAGGTCGTAATCGAAACTCATACCGTTCACTCCGATTCCCTGATTCCACTTCACGCCGGACAATGCTGCATCGTTGCGTCTCCGCGTGACGCGGCTGCTCCGTCAAGCACGTCTACCCCGTCCATCACGGCGGCATCATCCAGCAACGCCCGTGGCGACCATATCGGCTGGTCAGCCCCTCTGTCCGAGCAACATCAGCTCGGACACCACCAACTCCGTCATCGTCAAACTGACTTCATCACAACCGACAGTACGTTTCAAAACCCGCGTTCCATCAACAAAACCTCAAGGATTCGGCGGGAACCGCCATCGTCCGGTGAGTTTTGAAACCACCACTCCGTCATGCCTCAAGTCTGAATGCTCCCCGATCCCCATCCGCGAAGCGGACTGTTTCGGCAAACACAGCTCCAAGCCCATCCACCGGAAACCTTCCCGGCCCTGTCTTACCACGACAGGATTCGTCCGCGACAGCATTTCGTCGGGCAACAAAACGTCACCCGTGAAACACCCTTCTTCCACGCGGACATTCGTCGCCAAACGACTCGGGCACGGGCCCCTATCGGCCGGCCATTCATGGCTTGGAAACAGACAGCGTCTTGCTGGAGGCGGGTCATCTGGCGGGAGTCATCATCAAGGCAGCGATATTGTTCAACCCATTGGTCGGTCTGTCAATAAAATTTCATCTCAAAAACAAGCTGTTCACGACCCTTCTCGTTCCTCGGAAACCCCGTGTTGATCGACGTTGACACATGCGTGCCCGAAAGGTTTCCCCAGATCAACAGCGCGCCAGGAATCGCTCGAAAAATGCACGACTATTGCCGTTCCGCCTCGCGTTCCTCAAGAACCGCGAGTGGGCGATAAAGACTCTCCGACCGCGCCAATTCCGCCGTTCTTGGGGAGGGTGAACATCTCCCCGGCCAATGGACCTCGCCCAGCGGTCTCTGGCAGAAGTTGCCTCTAAAACGCCGCGCCCGTGCCGCTCGCGTGGTGGCTGGCGCGAAGCCGCCCATCGATCGTCCGTCAGTATCGCAGCAGGAATTCGTGGCTGTTCAGCACTGCCCAGCAGACGTCTTCCAGCCCTTGCCGACGATCCTTCGCGCCCTCGAGATAGGCTGTGAAACGCTCTCGCTCGACCGGCGTCGCGGCACGCGACAACGCTTCCCAGGAGATCGAGTCGACCAGTTCCGTCGTCGTCATTCCCGACTCCAGCCAGTTCGCCAGGCGGTTTTTCGGATCGGTCAGCAATTCGTTGAGCAAGTTGCCGCTCACGAGCTGAAATGTCTGGTTCAACGTCGGTTCATCCGAACGCTCGCAATCGCACGACTGCAACCGCGGCGGACGGCCAAACAGCCGTAGCAGCGACTCCACCGAGCCCTGTTTCTGCTCCCGCGAGCGAACCGGGCTGACTCCCGCCAACTCCCCGGCTCGCGTCCCCGCCGGATAACCCGTCACCGGCAGCGGCCGGTCATAAAACGCCGCGTACGAGTCCAGAATCTGCTCGGCAGTCAGTCGCCGCACCACCGTCCGCGCGAGATTTCGCTCATCGTCCTGGTTCGTCTCCGTCACGCTGCTGGCGCGTTGGTACGTCGTCGAATTCAACATCAGCCGCAAGACGTGCCGCACGTCGTACCCGCTCTCCCGGAGCTCTCTCGACAGCTCCTCCAGCAGCCGGGGATGCGAGGGCGGATTGCTGTCGCGGAAGTCATCGACCGGGTCGACCAGCCCCCGCCCGAACACCTGTTCCCACGTGCGATTCACCAAAACCTGCGCGAACCGCGTGTTGTCCGGTCCGGTCAGCCAGTCAGCAAGTGCCAACAGCCGGTCCGCCTCGTTCGCGACAGCCGATTCGGCCCCCAGGAAGCGAGGCTTTCGCGGTTTGCCCGTCCGCGGGTCGTCCACGTCGCCGCTGGGCTTCATCCAGACAATCTGCTCGCCGTCGAACTCATGCTTGTCGTTCGAGTCCCTGCGATTATTGCTGACAATCTTGTAATCTACCCGCGCGAACAGGTTTCCCCACGAGTAGTAGTCGTCCTGCGTCCACCTGTCGAAGGGATGGTTGTGGCACTTCGCACATTGCAGGCGAACGCCCAGAAACAGTTGCGCGACTCCCTCCGAACGCTCGAAGGGCTCACGCAAGGCCCGATAAAAATTGGCCGGCGGCTCCGAATACGTGCTCCCCCGCGCGGCAATCAACTGGTGAACCAACTTGTCGAGCGGCTTGTTCGTCGCGAACGACTCCCGCAGCCAGCCATGCAGGTTCCCCACCCCCTTGCGGTCGAGCGTCTTCTCCTCCACCCGCAACATGTCCGACCATTTCAGCGCCCACCAGTCGGCGAACGCCTGCGACTCCAGCAACTGGTCGATCAGCTTCGCTCGCTTGTCCACATCGGTCGACGCGACGAACCGCCGGGCTTCCTCGGCCGTCGGTTTAACTCCCGTCAGATCGAGCATCACTCGACGAACGAATGTGCTGTCATCGCAAAGCGGCGACGGTTCCATGCGGACCGATTCCAGCTTGGCGAGCACTTCACGATCAATCAGGTTCCCGGCCTGCGAAGCCGCGAGGTCCACCGGCGGTCGATTCGGCACCACCAGAAACGGCACGGCGACTTGCCGGTCCATGTACCGCACGAGCAGCGTCGATTCGACCGGCGCGGTCGCCGTCACCCGCCCTTCGCCCGTCAGCTCCAGGATCGGATCGACCGGCTCAAACACTGCCAGTCCCGTCACGATACGCGTGGTACCATCGCCGAACTTCGCAGTGACTTCAAAATCCGCTGTCGGTTCGTCGATGGAATTTCGGACCGACTCAGGAGTTACCGTCAGACCAACCAGCGGCGCTTCCGTCGCGCCACGATCGTTGACGCCCTCCGCAATCCAGTCCCGCAGCAGCACATATTCCGGGCTGCCGATCTCGAAACGGCGTCCCCCCAGATGGGGCACCTGCATCGTCGCTTTTTGCAAGAGCAGGCTTTGCTCCGGCTCCAGCCGATTCGTCCGCCGTCCCAGCCAGTCATGACTCAGCGTCTGAAAGTCCGTCGTCGGATCATCCCCCCGCAGCGTCAGCTTGAAATCCCCCTTGCCATTCGCATTCCCGTGGCAAGTCCCCCTGTTGCAGCCTGCTTTCCCCAGAATCGGCATCACGTCGCGACGAAACGAAACCTCGTCCGCACCAAGAGGCGCAGCCAGCCCGCTCACGAACAGAAGAAACAGCGGCATCGTGATACGCGACGACATAGGCGGACGGCTCCGCGAGGCGAGAAAACGGCGAGGCATCCGGCAAGAAGCATCCAGGCATGTAATTGCATTCATGCAACCCCAGTGTACCCCCTCCAGCCACCAATCAGCAATCTCCTTCCCTTAGCCGCGACCCACCGGGGAGCGCTCCCTTCCGTCTCCTCGCTTGACCCTCAACCATCAACCCTCAACCATCGACGACTAAATCCCCGGTATCCCTCCCAGGCCCTCGCCCCATGTCCATCAACTCCCCCCGGCTATTGCCCGTCAATCAGATCGATTTGTTTTCCTTCGAAGCATTCCGCCACGATCCCGCCTGGGCCACCGACAACGCGGCGACAAAACTCTCGCGGCTCTTCCAGTGGTTCGCCGCCAGTTCACAGGCAATCGCCGACGGCGGCGACACGTTCAGCGATCAGGAGTCGTCCATCGACTTCGGCCGCATGACCGATCCCCTGTGGCTCCTGAACATCACCGGCTACGCGAGCCCCGCCACCCGCCTGAACGCACTCGCCGTCCTCTGGCAGCAACTTGGCGGCACCGCTCGTCTGGTCAGTGCCGGGGCCGAAATCTGCGGCTGCGAATTTCAACTCGGCGACAAGTGGGTCTTCGCCACGCTCGAACCCTCGGCCCTCTGGCTGAGCCACTCCGACAAGAGTTGGTCGGCTGCCGACCTCAAAACAAACGACGCAGCTCCACCCATCCTGCTACCGGCTGATGCAGCCATCGAACCCGCGCTCGCACGGCTGCGCTCGGGAGACCTGTCCTACCATCTGGCCACTGCCCCCGCCGACTTCACCGGCGACTGCCACCTCATACGCGGAACTCAAATCACCTGGTTCCGCGATCCCCCCGAACCCCGCTGGCTGTGCGACGCCCGCGCCCTCAAAGACAAACCCTGGGCAGAAACACTCGCCCGCGAACCAGTCGGCCCCAAATCGGAACCGGCGAACCAACGACTCTTCTCTCTCGCCAAGATCATCTTCAATCCATTCGCCGCCGAACTGGGCGATGACTGGGCAACCGAAGCCGAGTCGGTCGACAACATCCACCGCACCGAAGCCGGGCTGACACTTCAAGAAGCCGGCGACGGCGTGGTCATCCTGGCCTTCGAGTCCCCCGGCCCCTTCGTCCCCATCGTTGGCAAACTGAACGACGCCAAAGACGATGCGGGAGCTGTCATTCTCGAAGCAGACGGCAAGGGCCTGACGCTCCAATGGTCCCCCGACTACGGCGCCACCTGGCTGACGATCGACACGAAGAAGCTCCCCGAGCCGATCGATCTCACCAAAGAACTCGCCGGTCGCTCACGATTCTGGCTGCGCATCGCCTTGAAAGGGAAACCGGGCGAATCGATCGTCGGCAAACTGACCATCACCGCCTGGTCCCAGGTCTCCCCCGGTTCCATTCCGAACCTGAAGACGGGCACCAATCGCCTCATTTTCCGCAGTGGCGATGCCCACGGCCAACCGACGCGTCTGGCCCGCTACGAGATGCCCGGCTCCGACGAAAACGGCTTCCTCAAATACGCGATCCGCCCGCCCACCCGGCAAGACGCCTCCGCCCCCCGCATCCGCGGCCTGGGCACCATCATCACCCGGCTCCCCCCTTGGCCCGGCTGCCAGATCCACGAATTCACCGCCGGCGCCGCCTTCACCCGCGAAGGCAGCACTTCGCAAGAATTCGGCATCGACTGGGCCGCCAATAGCCCTCAGAACTGGCAACCGCTGCTCAATGAGCAATGGCCAGACCTCGCCACCAACGGCATCGTCCAACGCGACGTCCATCACAAACTGGAAACCCCCGCCGAATCCATCTTCCTCCGCTTCCGCGGCGCCCCCGGCCTCGCCACCCTCCGCACCACCGCCCGCTGCAAACCCCCCACCGCGACCCCACCATCCCCAATCACCATCACCCACCGCTGGACCGAAAACGGCGAACCACGCGAATTCACGGCCACATTCAACGAAGCCTCCGAATACACCATCGAAGCCGGCGAGAACCCGTCGAATCAATCCATCGAACTCCGGGTATTGTGAGCAATCCCATAGGGCTGTTTGATCGGTCGGCATAGACCCACTTCCGAGCTTCGGACGAGATCCTCGAAGGCTCGCCGAATCAGCTTGTCGCCCATCGTCGTTTTCCCAACCGTGAGCCGTCTTCCCGACCCCTGAAGGGGGTCGCAGAAGGTAGCCGTGGGTCGCGCAGCGCACCCACGGTTTAGGTCCAATAAAATGACCCCGACCCCTGAAGGGGGTCGCAGAAAACGATTGCTCACACGCTTATAGGCAACCCGCCATTCAGACCGTTAACACCGAGGCCACCTGCGGGCACCTCCCATCACGGCCAGGGATCGGGAACAACCCCCTTCAATGCCTCTTCAAGAGCTGCATGAAACGAGTCGACATCCCACTCGGCACGTGCCGAAGCGGCGACTTCTTCCGCCTCCTTCTTACGGTCATTCACGGCGAGAATCGCGACCAGTGTCGTCATATCGTTCTTGTATTTTTTATTGACGATATCCCGATGTCTCTCGCCGAAACGAGCGTCGTCTGCGAGCTTTTTGCCTTGGCGGTATCCCTCTCTCATTCTGGCGAAGTCATTTTTCGGCGAGACGTACTTGCCGACCAATGAATAGGCCTTGCCCTCAATCAATGACGGCTGTGCCAGACCAAAGAGCTCTTTTGCGGTCTTCGGATCTTTCTTATCGAGAGCCTCAAAGAGTTCTTTTGTTTTCGACTGTTCACCCAGATGGTTATTAATCGATGCCAGATCGTGAAAAGACTCGCGAACGTCTTTTCCCGCAACCACGTTCCTCTGCGCTGCGTCTCGGAACTCTTCCAGCTTGGTCAGGGCTGGCGGATATTTCGTTCCGAGTTCGATCCAGTACATCAAGGCGAACGAAAGCCGAACCCCATCGTACGCAGGGTCAATTTTCAATGCGTGTTCGTGAAACCAGACGTGTTTCGCGAGAGCAGTCTCGTAGCGTTTGGCTCGTGCATCATCGCTTGCCTCCTGCAGGATCGCTTGCGGATCAGGATTTTCTGGCGGAGACCAGACGTCAGCTCCCAATGTGGATCCTCCAAGCAGAATGAAGACCGCGAAATATCGCATAATATGCCCCTTCGTGCTTTACGGGTTCGCCCGTGCGCCGACGGGCATAGGTCTGCCCACATTTCCAATAACGCTACACACCGCCGCGGTCAGAGACAACGCCCGACTCGTGAGAGTCACGAAGCAGCGAATACGCCTCGGCGACCAACCGGCGTTGACGAGTTCGCAGCCCGATTCCAGGTCTCGCCGTTTGCAGCGTCGCAAGGGAGTCGTCAACGGTTTCCGCAAATCCATGAGTCAGTAACCAGACCGCCGCAAACATCCCCGTGCGCCCGTGCCCATTCGCGCAATGGATCAGGAGTCGACGATCGCTCGACGGCGGGAGTCTCCGAGCCAGAGCGATCAACTCACTGGCCGCGCACGCACCCGCGTCCAGAATGGGATGACAGCAATATCCAGGCTTCGCGCGCACGGATTCAGGGTCCACAAGTTCGCAGGTCAGGTCGCAGACAACGTCCACGTCCGCCGGGACTTCGTGAGCAAGCAATCTCCGCGAGACTGCAAGCGAGTCATTTACGAGGCTGATAGCCGGTTCGCGCGACAAGAAAACCTGCATCCGCCAAACCGCATGAGCGAACGTGATGTACGGCAGAAGAGCCGCCGTGGCCAGCCAATGCCGCGATCCGTCGCCGCGTTTTCCAAACCAGCGCGCCTCATTCGTGAAGTAGGTGATCGAAACAATTCCAAAAGACAGCGCCGGCCAGGCGAGCAGAACATACGCACCACCGCGTACCGCCATCACAAGCAATGCAACTGCGACAAAACTAAACAGCATCCCGTAGAAGTAATCCCGATTCAGGTTGCCTTCTCCGTGAAACGTGTTCGCGTCTTGATGTTTCGCGTCGACAATCTCGCCGATCGACCTCGTTAGACACCCAGCGATTCGCCAATGGCTTCGACATCCTTGGCTGTCTTCCCGGCAGCCATCAACATCATGTCAGGCATGAATGGAAGCCCACTACCGGCCATCAGACAGACGGCTTGATTCTGACGGCTGAATGCCCAGAATTCATTGACCTGGCCGACACATTCCCAGTCCTTCTTCAGCTTCTCATAAATATCGTCCGGTGCTGGGACGGACCCATAGAAGCGATAACCACCGGAAACCGCTTGCTGATGGAGCATGACGGAGATAAAGGTGGAACTCCTGTCGTGCTCTTTGTGCCACTCAATGGACTCGTCGCCGCTGACACCTTGGGAAATCATTGGATCCGCTGCGCCGCGGGACTTCACCGACACGCCCCACCAGCAGCAGCCCTGGTTCTCTTCGAGAAAGACGATGTGGCGTCCCTGGACGAACCATTTCGAAGGATGAAGAAACCTGTGGAGTGACCGATTGAATCGCCGCTCGTTACCAGCGACTGTGTAATAAACACGCAAGGCGTCGGGAATCGTCACACCAAGCCGACTGGCGGCCGCGTCGAGGACGGATGTGGCCATCCCGTGCGTCTTACCCAATGGGTAGCCGAACCGTTCATAGAGCGTTCGATAACGAGCAGCAAAATCACGCATGAAGGTTCTCGGCGCCCAAGCACTTTTCTCGTCAGATCGCGCGTGAGAATACTCATGATAATCGTCGCGTACAATCGGATGTCTGGAATCAAGACGGCGTTTGCCAACCTCGAAACGCTCTCGCCACTTCCTGTACGGCACGCCTCGTTAATCTTCTCGTTCATGCACCTGGAATCACTCTCTTGCCGTCACATCCCCCCCAACACCCCCGGCAACTCACCCAACTCCCCAATCACCGCATCCGGCTCCCCGCCCGGAAACTGCTGCGAGAACACCGGCACGCGGCGGCAGGAGTCAAGGAACAGCAAATCGTCGTCGGTCTCGCCCGGCCAGCACTTCTCCCGCCAGACAACCTGCACCGTCTTAAAGCCTAACGCCTTCGCCGGGGCGATGTCGTTGTCCTGGCGGTCCCCCACCATCACCGCCTGGGCCGGATCGCAGCCGGCTTGCTCCAGAGCCCACCGGAAGATTTCCGGATCGGGTTTGTGGAGGTCGAGTTCCTCGCTGATGGCGACCACCTGAAAGTAGGCAAGCAGATTCCGCCGCGCCAGACTCGCCCGGCACTCGGCTGGCTGATTGGCCAGGATGCCGAGCCGATAGCTCTTCGCCAGTTCCGCCAGCACTTCGGCCGCGCCGGGGTTGATCTGGTGATGCTCATCGAATTGTGACTCCAGCAGCGCTCGCAATGCCGTGAGCTCCGCCGCGAACCGGTCCGCCGGAAGCCGCCGCTGCGAGATGCGCCGCAGCACCCACCCCGGCGCCTGCCGAGCCTCCAACTCCCGCTCCCGCATCAGATCGGCGAACGTCAACCCCGGCTCGTACGACTGAAAGACCCGATGAAAATGGGCATAACTCCGAGCCGACTGCCGGTCGTCATTGTACAGCACATTCCCAACATCAAAAAAGACCCACTCTGGCATTGGTAAACCTGCGGTCTTGTCAAATCCATGGCATCGGCGAACTCAATTGCGTCCGGTGGTGTCGAGAGTCTAGTGTCGAGAGTCGAGAGCCCAAAACGTCAGAATTCTCCAGCATTTCTCGACTCTGGACTCTCGACCCTCGACTCCTCTTCCGACTACGGCAGTGAAGCCCATTCCGTTATACTTTGCCGAGAGTCCCAACCTGTACAGACCAGTTACCGCCCGTTTTCCTCGCCAGATTGCCCGTCGCCATGTCCGGTCCCCAACCTTTCGGTTTGTTTGAAGAGCTTCTCACCCAGCGGATTCTCGTCATTGACGGGGCGATGGGGTCGATGATTCACCAGTTCAATCCGACCGAGGCCGACTATCGGGGCGAGCGGTTCAAGGATCATGCGATCGACCTGAAGAACGCCAGCGACGTGCTGGTCCTCACGCAGCCCCGGATGATCGCATCGATCCACCGGCAGTACCTGGAGGCCGGGGCCGACATCATCGAGACCGATTCGTTCAACGCGAATATCGTCTCGATGGAAGAATTCGGCCTCGCCGACCTGACGCGAGAGATCAACCTCAAGGCGGCCGAGCTGGCCCGGTCGGTCGCCGACGAATTCACGGCTCGCAATCCGTCGAAGCCGCGCTTCGTCGCGGGAAGCATCGGACCGACGAAAGTCCAGCTCTCCTTCAACGCCGACCGTCCCGGCTATCGCCCGGTCTCATTCGACGACATGGTCGCCTCGTATGCCGAGCAGGTCCGCGGCCTCCTCGAAGGGGGCGTCGACGTTCTGCTGCCGGAGACATCGTTCGACACGCTCAACATGAAGTCGTGTCTCAAAGCGATCGAGCAGGTCTTCGCGGAAACCGGACGGCGGATTCCCGTCATGGTCTCCGGGACGATCTTCACCGGCGGACGTACGCTCACTGGGCAGACGCTCGAAGCCTTCTGGGCAGCCGTCTCGCATTTTCCGATGACGTCCGTCGGCCTCAACTGCGCGCTCGGTCCCGCGCAGATGAGAACCTACCTCGAATCGCTGGCCCATATCGCGCCGAAGTACATCAGTTGTTATCCCAACGCCGGCATGCCCGACGGCATGGGGGGCTTCGATGCCTCGCCGTCCGACGTCGCGAAGAACATCCGCGAGTTCGCGAAGAACGGCTGGGTCAACATCGTCGGCGGCTGTTGCGGCACCACGCCCGCCTACATCAAGGAAATTGCCGAAGCCGTCGCCGACCAGCGCCCGCGCCGCATCCCCGAAGGCGCCCACGACTCGCTTTACAGCGGCTCCGAACTCCTCGCGCTGAAAGACACCACCCCGTCCGACGCTTCCTCTGGCTCTCAGCCTTCCGCTCAAGGCTCCTCGCCCTTCTTAATGATCGGCGAACGCACCAACGTGACCGGCTCGAAGAAATTCGCGCGGCTGATCCGCGAGAAGAAGTACGAAGAAGCTCTCTCGATCGCCCGCGAGCAGGTCGAGAACGGCGCGAACATGATCGACGTCAACATGGACGAAGGTCTGCTCGACTCCGCCGCCGAAATGACCCACTTCCTCAACCTGATCGCCGACGACCCCGACATCGCCAAGGTGCCGGTGATGGTCGACAGCTCGAAATTTGAAGTCATCGAAGCCGGGCTCAAATGCCTCTCCGGCAAGGGGGTCGTCAATTCGATCTCCATGAAGGAAGGCGAAGACAAGTTCCTCGAACAGGCCCGCACCATTCGCCGTTACGGGGCCGCCGTCGTCGTGATGGCCTTCGATGAGCAGGGACAGGCCGACCTCAAAGACCGCAAGGTCGCGATCTGCCAGCGGGCCTACAAACTGTTGACCGAAAAGGCCGGGTTCCCCCCGGAAGACATCATCTTCGACTCGAACATCCTCACAGTCGGCACGGGGATGGAAGAGCACGCCAACTACGCCGTCGAATTCATCGACGCCGTCCGCGAAATCAAGGCGACCTGCCCGCATGCGAAGACGTCCGGCGGCGTCAGCAACGTCTCGTTCTCGTTCCGCGGCAACGAACTCGTTCGCGAAGCGATGAACGCGGCCTTCCTGTATCACGCCATCCGCGCCGGGCTCGATATGGGCATCGTCAACGCCGGTCAACTCGCCGTCTATGAGGAAATCGACAAGGAACTGCTCGAATACGTCGAGGACGTCCTCCTCAACCGTCGGCCCGACGCGACCGAACGGCTGATCGACTATTCCTCGCAAATGAAGGCCACGAAGTCGGAAACCGAAGCCGTCGTCGAGGAATGGCGCAACGGCCCCGTCGAAGAACGCCTCAAACACGCGCTGCTCAAAGGCGTCAGCGATTACATCGAAGTCGATACCGAAGAAGCCCGCCAGAAATATGGCCGTCCCCTGAACGTCATTCAGGGCCCGCTCATGGACGGCATGAGCATCGTCGGCGACCTCTTCGGCCAGGGCAAAATGTTCCTCCCGCAGGTCGTCAAATCGGCCCGCGTCATGAAGAAGGCGGTCGCCTACCTTCAGCCCTTCATGGAAGCCGAAAAAGAAGCCGCCGCTTCTTCCGAACCATTAACCATCAACCCTCAACCATCGACCACGTCTTCCTCCCGCGGCAAAGTCCTGATCGCGACGGTGAAGGGGGACGTCCACGACATTGGCAAAAACATTGTCGCGGTCGTCTTGCGCTGTAATAACTTCGACGTCATCGATCTCGGCGTGATGGTCCCCTGCGACAAGATCCTCGAAACCGCGAAAGCCGAAGGTGTCGACATCATCGGCCTCTCCGGCCTGATTACACCCTCGCTGGAAGAAATGGCCACAGTCGCCAAGGAAATGCAGCGGCAGGGGTTCGTCGTCCCTCTGTTGATTGGCGGAGCAACGACCAGCGCGCGGCATACGGCCGTCAAGATCGCCCCCCACTACGGGGAACCGGTGATCCACGTTGTCGATGCCTCGCTCTCGGTCCCTGCCGTCGAAAGCCTGATCGACGCGGATCGTAAGGCAGACTATGTCGCTAAGGTCCGTCAGGATCAGGAGCGCGATCGCCGCACGTATGAAGGGATGCAGGCCACTCGCAAGCTGGTTCCTTATCAAGAGGCTCTCGAACGCCGGTTCCCGACCGATTGGGCCACGGTCGATATCCCCACGCCCTCATTCCTCGGTCTCAAACAGCTCGATGACTACCCGCTGGAAGAACTGATCCCCTACATCGACTGGTCGCCGTTCTTCATGACGTGGGAACTGAAGGGCAAATATCCGCGCATCTTCGAAGACGCGACCGTCGGCACCGAAGCCAAAAAGCTCTACGACGACGCCCGCAAACTTCTCGACCGCATCATCCGCGAAAAACTGCTGACCGCCCGCGGCGTCTACGGCTTCTGGCCCGCCAACTCCAATGGCGACGACATCCTCGTCTACCCAACGGCTGCGGCAGATCAGTCAAAAACTCCCTTAGCCCGAGCGATCGAAAAATTCGAGCAGTTCTTGGCAACAAAGGGGATGGCCTTCTCCGTCGAACGCCGCGCGGTCGCGGAAGTCGCCCTGACCTCGCGCTCCGCCTTCACCCCCGATGAGTTAATCAACCGAGTCCCCCGCGCCAAGCGTCACTCCCGCGCCACGGTTTACCGCACCCTCAATTTACTGGCCGAATCAGGCCTCCTGTCGACCGTCACAACCAACGACCAACCCATCTTCTCCCCCAATCTCCCCCTCCCCGAGTCCCCGCGTCCTTCTTCCTCAGAACCCTCAACCCTCAACCCTCAACCCTCAACCTCTTTCCCCATGCTCCGCCAGCAATGGGAACGCCCCGAGCAGAAATACTTCCGCTCGCTCGCCGACTACATCGCCCCCAAAGACAGCGGCCGCACAGACTACCTCGGCGCGTTCGCGGTCTCCACTGGCTTTGGCTGCGACGAACTGGCCGACGACTTCGAGCATCAGAAGCACGACGATTACTCGTCGATCATGGTGAAGGCCCTCGCCGACCGACTGGCGGAAGCCTTCGCCGAGAAACTCCACGAACAGGCCCGAAAAGACTGGGGCTTTGGCGGCGGCGAAGGTCTCTCGAATGACGATCTGATCGCCGAAAAATATCGCGGCATCCGCCCGGCCTACGGCTACCCCGCCTGCCCGGACCATACCGAGAAGCCCCGACTGTTCGACCTCCTGGAAGCGACCCCGCGAACCGGCATCAAGCTGACCGAATCCTACGCCATGTGGCCCGCCGCCTCGGTGAGCGGTCTCTACTTCGCCCACCCGGAAGCGCGGTACTTCGCCGTCGACAAGATCACCAAAGACCAGGTCGAAGACTACGCCCGCCGCAAGGGAGTCCCCGTCCCCGAAATCGAACGCTGGCTCGCCCCCAACCTGGGTTATGATTAACCGGCTTCTCACACAACCGGTTGTGCCTGCCATTGATCTATCGAACAGCTGGCAAAGACCGGATTGCACAGAGGTTGTGTGAGAATCTCTAATCAGATGAAAAGCCGCCGCCGCTGGCGGCGGTCTTACAACATTATTGTGGAAATCCCAACATGCCACTCCACGACTGGACGCGCGTTCGGCCCGGCATGTTCCATCATTTTCACAATGCATGGATCTATCGGCTGGCCGACCGCCTGAACGATGGTTTACTGCCGCCAGGCTTTTTCGCGGCTGGCGAGCAAATCGCCGGTCGACTGGAACCGGATGTTGTGGCATTCGCGACCGAGTCGGCCGAAGACCTCGAACCGGTCCGAGGCGGAGGCGTGCTGGCCGTGGCCGAACATCCGCCGCTGGCCGCGATTCACGAAGAATCGGAAACACTCCACGCACTGCGGCGAGCCGATCGGCTGGTGATTCGTCGCGTGGGGGACGATCGACTGGTCGCGGTCGTCGAGATTGTCTCCCCCGGCAACAAGACCAGCCGAAGTCGTCTTCAGGACCTGGTCGACAAGGTATGCGAGTTGGTCGAAGGGGGAACACACGTCGTCGTGATCGACCTCTTCCCGCCGGGACGCCTCGCTCCGGAAGGGCTGCACGTTGCATTCTGGGACGCGCTGGCCGGGGAGCCGGCGCAAGGAATCGCAACCGGTGAGCGATTGACCGCCGCCTACTGCGCCGGCAAGACGACGTCAGCCTACGTGCAACCGGTCCGCGTCGGCGAGAGTCTTCCCTCACCGCCCCTGTTTCTCGACGAAACCGCCTACCTGCCGCTCCCGTTGGAAGAGACGTACGAGAGCGTCTGGAAAACCTACCCGGCACCTTGGCGAACAATCGTCGAGTCAACGTCCCCCTGAAAAGCTGCCGCCGCTGGCGGCGGTCAAAGGCCATCACGATGCGCGATAACCTGGACCTGGGGCCAAACCCGATCATCGAGTTCTACAAAAAGGACGTCGATCTCTCGCTGATCGCCGCCAATCTGCGAAGAACTCCGGACGAACGGGTGCGCAACATGATCGCCGTCATGAAGTTCGCCGAAACCGTGCGCGCAGCACTGAAGGCACCCCAGAAGAAGCCGTGAGCAACGTCCCCCTGAAAAGCCGCCGCCGCTGGCGGCGGTCTTCCTCCCCCCCAAACAAAACGACGCCCGGAAGGGAACCCTCCCTCCCGGGCGCTCTTCATTCATCACTCAACACACGACGGCAACGACTCCGCCGCGGCACAGCAAACACACTCACACGCTTCACAGGTGCAGTCACCCGTTTCGCAACACGTGCAGTCCGCCGCGCAATCGCACGTGCAGTCTTTGCAAAGTCCGCACGCATTGCTTGCGCAGCAAGCCCCGGCCGAAGCGCCGACGGCCGCGATGACATTGCCCAGCGTGGCCTTTTTCGTCACCGAGGCTTTGTCGGCACAGCACGATTTCTCGCAGGTTTCCGCCTTGGCAGAAGCCGTCTTGATCTGGGCCGACTTGGCCGCGCAGCAGACACATTCGCAGGCATCGCCACACAGGCAATCACCCGTTTCACAGCAGCGACAGCCATCGACACAGTCGCACGTGCAGGTTTCGCACAAACCACAGGCGTTGCCGCTGCAACATCCACCCACCGACTTCGCCGCCGCGGCGCCTCCTCCGGCCGTGAACACAATACCTACTGCTGACATCAGCGTCAGACCGGCAAACAAACTCAATTTCGCCAACATAGTCGTATTCCTTCGTAAGACATTCCAGGTGCGCGACGACCGACTGGCCATCGCGTGGAGAGACAGTCGCCCACCGGGCAACCATCCTGGAAAACCGCCGATTCCTGGCCGTTCAACAACGGGAAACCGGCGCTACGAAGAAATCAGGCCAGCCAGCGGCACAACTGTGCCTGGCGCTCTTGATGAGTGGGAACGTCAATTGGCTTAAGACGTTCCGTGGAGGGGAGCCGCGGGACGACCGGGACGATTGTTTCGCCCGTCTCCGCGATCAAAGCCGCGAAGAATCCCCATTCAACCGGCTCCGCCGAGCGAACAATGCGCGATGCGTCGACCTGATGAGACTGCAACTCGCAATGCGGACAACTCGGGCTCTGCTCGGGCAGGTTCAAAGCCGACGCGGGCTTGCAGTTCGCAAGCGGGGTCTTGTCCGCATGCTCGGCGCAGCACGCGGCACGCGGTGCCCCGGCATGGTCGTCTTTTTCCGAAACGCAGCACGGGCACGGAGATGCCGCGACAACCGGGCCGACAACCAGAAAGGCTGTCATCCAGGCGGCGATCATCACCGAGAGCACGTCGCGCCACATTCGAATCAACCATATCACCATCACGGGACGTTGCGGAGACGAAGGCACACCGTCTCCCCATTTCTCACTACGTCAAGTCTCGCCGTTCCGCGAAATTCGTCAAGAGGATTTCCACCCGGAGACCGGGGTCTCACGGGCTGAGGGCGTCTAGCTCGGTCAATTCGGCCCAAAAGTCGCGTGGAATCTCGAGAGCCTCCCGCGCGCTGGAGTCCCGCCAACTCAACGGAGTAATGTGCGCGTCGTCCAATTCGTGTCGGTCTCTACCATGACTTTCTAGCACCAGGATGCTCGTCCGATGCGCCGATTCCACTTCCCTGATGATGTTCGAATCATGGTCCTGACGTTTTCTGCCCACATGTTCGCCGAGTAGAGAGTTACTTGACTTGCCCAACATTGGCCTGAAAATCTCGCATGGTCGGCGAGAAGGCGGCTCGGCTCTGCATCCCTTCTTCCACGATCAACTTTCTGTTGTTCCATCCAATTGAGAACCGAGACGATGAGGAAAGATCCGGCCAATCCGAAGCATGCCGAAAGGCGGATAAAGCGGACCTGAAGGTGGGATTTTGAAAGAGCCGCCGTCGTCGAAACGAAAGCGAGACGGAACCTGATACTGAGCTTAAAATCAGTGTCTGCAAGTCCTTCAATTCCGTGGTTGCAGATGCGTTGATTTGGGATTATTGTGGACGGTGGGGTGTTCATCCCGCGTTCGGTCGAGTCTTTTCCCTATTCCTTTCTTGGGGAGCCCATTCATGAGGCGTCGTTCTGGCTTTACACTGATCGAGTTACTGGTGGTGATCGCAATCATCGCTATCCTCATTGCGCTGTTGCTTCCGGCCGTTCAGCAGGCGCGCGAAGCGGCCCGCCGCACGCAGTGCCGCAACAATCTCAAGCAGATCGGGTTGGCACTCCACAACTATCACGACACGCACAACATCTTCCCGTATTCGACGATGAATGATGGCGCCATGACCGGCTCGACGACGGAACGAACCATTCTCGGAAGTCGTGGCTTGAATCATCGGGGCTGGTCGCTGTTGCTCCCCTACATCGATCAGGCTCCGCTCTACAATCAGATCAACTTCAGCGAGCCAGCAGCCGCCTTTAACGCGCCTTGGACTTTCAGTAGCGACCCGTTCACCAACGGCAATGCACAAGTTTTCTCGAGGTCGCTCCCCGCATTTCTCTGCCCGAGCGACAACGGCGATCCCTTCTATCGCAGCACGGGGGTTCACTATCAGATTTCTGCACAAGCGTCTGCAGCGGGGTTGTACGGGGCCAAAACATCGTATGACTTCAATATAACGGCGTACTCCAGTAGCCGTGCTTTCTACGATGCAGAGAACCGCCTGACACGCAGAATGTTCGGAGTCAATAACTCGGCGCGCATTCGCGATATTACCGACGGAACCAGCAATGCGGTTGCCGTTGCGGAAGGCACGCTGGATATCCGCAATGGTATCGCCAATACGTGGGGCTATTCGAAGTGGGTCGGCAACGGCATTGATTTCGGTTATGCCAACGGAATCAATTTCTGGCCGTGTTGCTCCTGGTCGCCGCCTATCACTTCGATTCCGGGTCGGCTTGCCAACTGGGGAACTCCGGGCAGCACTCACACTGGTGGTGCACATGGCCTGATGGCGGATGGTTCCGTCCGGTTCTTCAGCGAGAACCTCGATCGAACCACTCAATTGCGATTGGCTATGACTGCCGATGGCAATCCGCTGGGTGATTTCTAAACGCTTTCCTTCAAATTGCTGATAGACCTCTTCACGATGTTGTCATGAGCACAACCGGGTGGATCCTCGGCTCGCGGGATACACCCGGTTTTCTTTTTTCGGAGATTGCTCGCATGTTGATGTGGAAATACCCGCTGACCCTCTCTCTGTTGGCGGCAGGAACTCTAGCTGGTCTCGCCGGCTGTGGCGGCGGTTCAACCGTTCCGAAACTCGCTCCGGTGACCGGAGTTGTCAGTATTGAAGGCACCCCGA
>JAHBXV010000001.1 GCA_019636285.1 Planctomycetaceae bacterium | reverse complement strand
CCGTCCCCGCATCCCCCTCTCGTTCTTCCTCCCCTCTTGACCATCAACCATAAGCCGTCAACCATCGACCAACCGCGCACCACTTGCAGATAGGACGAGGGGACGCAATGAGCTAGCCCGCGAGCGGAGCCCATCCGCCCGCGCCGGAGCATCCTCTCCCGGGCCGGATCAGGGCCCACAACCCCTGGGAATGTCCATGACCTCCCCGGGGAACGGCGCACGAGGTGCGCGCGGTCTGACGTCAGGCGATCCAACGCACATCCGTGCGAACCCTGATCGATGCCAAACAGGAACTCCGGCGGACCGGCTTCAAACCCCGCTCCGCCGGGGAACCTTGGCAACAATTTCATCTCCCCCAACGCATCGCCCCATCGGGCGGCGGCGCCATTCCGCGCGCTCTCTTCCCACCAACCACTACCTGCCAACCACCAACCACTCTCTCAATCCACGACTCGACCTTGCCTGTCGAGAGGCGGCAGCCCATAATAACCAATCACTGCTTTTTGATGGGTTTGACGCCCTCCCGCCTCGCGAGATCCCACCATGCGCGGTTTTTCCGTCGCTTTCGCTGTCTTCCTTCTGTCCCAGGCCGAAGTCACTCTCTTCGCCGAACCGGCCAGTCCGCTTGTCTTTGAACGGGACATCCGACCAATCCTGCGGGCTCACTGCCTGGATTGTCACGGCGCGACTGCTGAACTGAGTGGCAGTCTCGACCTCAGGCTGGTTCGTTTTCACCAGAAGGGTGGCGACTCCGGCCCCGCGGTCGTGGCCGGTCAGCCAGCGGAAAGCCCATTGGTCCAGCGGGTCAAATCAGGCGAAATGCCGCCCAGCGGGGCGAAAATGCCCGCGCACGAAGTGGAGCTTCTGGAACGGTGGATTGCCGAAGGGGCACGCACCCTGCGTCCCGAACCGGAGACTCTGCCGCCAGGATTGGGAATTACCCCCGAGGAACGTGCCTGGTGGGCCTTTCAGCCCATTCAGCGCCCGGACGCTCCAGCCGTTGCCAATGCTTCCCAAGTTCAAACCCCCATCGATGCCTTCATTTTGGCCAAGCTGGAACCGCACGGCCTGGCGATGAATCCGTCGGCCGACCGCGCCACGCTCATTCGTCGGGCGTATTTCGACCTGATTGGCCTTGCCCCGACTGCCGATGAGGTGGCGGCGTTCGTGAATGATTCATCGCCGGGAGCTTGGCAATCCCTGATCGATCGGTTGCTTGAATCGCCTCACTACGGCGAACGCTGGGGCCGCCACTGGCTCGACGTCGTCGGGTACGCCGACTCCGAGGGAATGACCCAGGACGACCGTGCCCGCCCCCATGCCTACAAGTACCGCGATTACGTCATCCGGTCGCTTGCCCAGGACAAACCGTTCGACCGGTTCCTGGTCGAACAGTTGGCCGGAGACGAACTGGTTCCTCCGGAACGCCGGAATCTGACTCCGGAACAGATCGAACTCCTCGTGGCGACCGGCTATCTGCGGATGGCGGCTGATGGCACGGCTGGGGGCGGGATCGACCAGGATCTCGCGCGAAACCAGGTCGTCGCCGACACGATTAAGATCGTCTCGACTTCGCTATTGGGGCTCTCGGTGGGGTGTGCCCAGTGCCATGACCATCGCTACGACCCCATTCCGCAGGTGGACTACTACGCCCTCAGAGCGGTCTTCGAGCCCTCGCTCAATTGGAAGACGTGGCTCAATCCCGAACAGCGACGCGTCTCCCTGTACACGGACGATGACCGAGCCAAGGCCGCGGCGGTCGAGCAGGAGGTGGCGACGGTCGCCGAGGAACGAGCCGTCAAGCAAACGGCTTACATTGCCGAAGCGCTGGAAAAAGAGCTTGAAAAGCATCCTGAAGAACTGCGAGAGACTCTGAAAACCGCCGTCCAGACTCCGGACGGGCAACGAACCGATGAACAGAAGCAGCTTCTCAAAGAACGCCCCAGCGCGAACATCACCCCCGGCACGCTCTATCAGTACAACCAGGCCGCCGCGGACGATTTGAAGAAGTTCGACGAACGCATCGCGGAAATCCGCCAGAAAAAGCCCGTCGAAGACTTCGTCCGAGCACTCACCGAGCCCGTCAACAACATTGCTCCAACGTACCTCTTCCATCGTGGCGATCACCGTCAGCCGCAGGCGCTGATTGAACCGGCCGACTTGCAGGTCGCGGCTCCGGAAGGGGAAACCTTCCACGTGCCGTCGGATGATCCAAACTTGGCAACCTCCGGGCGACGCCTCGCTTATGCCACGTGGCTGACAAACGGACGGCATCCCCTGGTGGCGCGGGTGCTCGTCAATCGATTTTGGATGCATCACTTCGGTGACGGACTCGTGCGCACGCCCGGTGATTTCGGTCGATTGGGCGAATTGCCCTCCCACCCCGAATTGCTCGACTGGCTGGCCGACGAGTTCATGGCCCAGGGATGGAGCCTCAAGGCGTTCCATCGAATGGTCATGCGATCCTATGTCTACCAGCAGGCGTCAACGCGGCGACTGGAGCACGATGCCGTCGATGCCGACAATCGCCTTCTGGGACGAATGGCCGTTCGTCGCCTGGAAGCGGAAATCGTGCGCGATCGATTGTTGCAGGCATCCGGGGTGCTTGACCGGACTCCGTTCGGGCCAGCCGTCCCGGTCATGGTCGACGATACCGGTCTGGTCGTGGTCAAGGACGAGGTTCCCCGACGGAGTGTTTACGTCGAGCAGAAGCGATCTCAGCCGGTCTTGATGCTGACGGCATTCGATGCCCCGGTGATGGACGTGAATTGCGACCGCCGGACGTTCTCGACGGTGGCCGGGCAGTCGCTGCTCATGATGAATAACAGCCAGGTGATTGCCCGGACGCAGGCGATGGCCGAACGACTGTTTGTAGAAGCAGCCTCCGCGACGCAGCCTGAATTGCCGACGGATCTTCTGGCAAGGCTTGTCCCGGCCCCGAACCCCTGGCGCTATGGCTACGGCGGTTACAACGCCGAAGCTCAGAGGACGCAGGACTTTCACCCGTTCGAAGTCTTTAGCGAGGAACGCTGGCAGGGAGGAACCGCTCTTCCGTCCGAGACGACAGGCTGGTCGATGTTGCGTCGCGAGGGGGGACACACCGGCGCGAATCCCGGCTTCGCCCCCATCCGTCGCTGGATCAGCCCGGCGAAGGGTTCCGTGTCGATTTCCGGAGTTCTCAATCATGGCGGCATGGCGGGAGACGGCGTTCGCGGGCGGATCGTCTCCGATCGCCGAGGGCTCCTGGGAGAGTGGCCGGTCTTCAGCCAGCAAGTGGCCACCGATGTTGCCGCCTTTGAGGTCGAAGTTGGCGAAACGATCGACCTCATCACGGACTGCCGGGAAAACGTGAACACGGATTCCTTCGTCTGGACGGTTCGTATCGCGGTGTCCGCAAATGGCAACGACTTCACCTACGATTCAGCCGCGGACTTTCAGGGATCCCAGGCAGAAACGCTTCCGCCGACGGCTCCGGTCATCGATCTGGCCTGGCGGGATATCTACAGCCGTGCTCCCTCAAGCGACGAACGCCAATTGGCGGCCGAATTCCTCGCGGAACAGCTCTTGGGACTGTCACGAGCGGTTGGAAGCGATGGAAAGCGGCTCTCGGCTCGCGATCAGCAGGTTCGCGCGGTCGCCATGCTGTGCCAGCAATTGATTGCCAGCAACGAATTCCTCTACGTGGACTGACAGACCAGATATCGCCATGCTGCCGACCAATGGCGGATAAGCTTTTCGGGAAACTTGGGCATGACATTCCATTCAACGAACTCGATCGATCCGTCGGAATCGGCGGCGTGCGGCTGCCCGACGAATGGCATCGACGGCGTGGTCGGTCGACGTGGGTTCCTCGCGCAAAATGCCATGGGAATCGGTACGGTCGCCCTGGCGTCTCTACTTCGCGATCAGCAGCTCCTCGCCAAGCCGCTCAAGCCGATCGACGAACGGAAATCATTCACGCTCGAGGCCAAGGCTCCGGCGGCCGAACCGCGCGCCAAGGCGATGATTTCGCTGTTCATGCACGGTGGCCCCTCGCACGTCGACCTCACCGATCCGAAGCCGGAACTCCAGCGGATGGACGGCAAGGACTATTCGGGCGACGTGCAGTACAGCTTCGTCAACCGGGCGAGCAAGACACTGCTTGGCAGCCCGTGGTCGTTCGCGAAGTGCGGCGAAGCGGGGACCGAGATTTCCGAATTGATGCCGCACCTGCGGACCATCGTCGACGACATTGCCCTGGTCCGTTCGATGCATACCGGTCACAACGGGCATGAAGTCTCGATTCGTTATTTCCATGGCGGAATTCCGGCGGTACTGGGGCGCCCCACGCTGGGGGCCTGGCTGACCTATGCTCTGGGTTGCGAGACGCAGAACCTGCCAGCGTACATGGTGCTCGTCGATCCGGGCGGGCATCCGGTGGACGGGGTCACGAACTGGTCGAACGGGTTTATGCCGCCGCTGTTCCAGGGGACGGTGCTCCGCGCGCAGGAACCGCGGATTCCGAACCTGAATCCCCCCTCGCTGGTCGCCGGTTCGTTGCAACAGCGCAATCTCTCGTTCTTGCGGGCTCTGAACGACCAGCATCTGGCCCAGCATCCCGGCGAAGCCGATCTTGAGGCGCGAATTGCCAGCTACGAACTGGCTGCCCGCATGCAGATCGCGGCGACCGATGCGCTCGATCTTTCGCAGGAAACGGAGGCCACGCAGAAGATGTACGGCCTGGACGATCCCGAGACTCGGGAATACGGAACGCGCTGCCTCATCGCCCGGCGACTGGTGGAACGGGGTGTTCGATTTGTCCAGTTGTTCCTCGCGGGACAGCCTTGGGACAACCATCAGAATCTGAAGGGGGCGCTTCCCTCGATCGCCAAGCGGACGGACCGCCCCGCGGCCGCGCTCGTGATGGATCTCAAACAGCGCGGCCTGCTCGATACGACCCTCGTCCATTGGGGCGGAGAAATCGGTCGGTTGCCCGTCACCGAAGGGGAAGGGGACCAGAAAGGCCGTGACCACAATGGCCAGGGATTCAGCATCTGGATGGCGGGCGGCGGCGTGAAACCGGGCATGGTTTATGGCGAGACCGACGAAGTCGGCCATCGCGCGGCCGTGAATGTCGTCACGCCCAACGATTACCAGGCGACCGTGCTCAAGCTCTTCGGGTTCGAACACGACAAGCTGGTCTACCGCCACAACGGTCAGGAACAGATTCTGACCGCCGGACGACCGGCGCGCGTGGTGGAGGACATTCTGGCTTGACCCGTCAACGGCCCGAATTTTGCCAGGCCAGAAGTGCCTGAAATCCGCCGTCGCGGTCGCTGTCGGGAAGAGTCAGCGATTGTTCCTGGCAGCCAAGTCCCGCGTGGCGGGATAGGGCCGCCGCGACGATGCCTTCATTCTCTTCCGGCTCCAGACTGCACGTCGAATAAAGCAGCCGACCGTCCGGCTTCAATCGCGAAATCGCCAGGTCGAGGAGGTTCGCCTGCAATCGCGGCAATTCCTCGATGTCGCCCGGCGTCAACCGCCAGCGGACTTCGGGTCGCTTCGCGAGCACGCCGGTGTTGGAGCAGGGGACATCGAGCAGAATCCCGTCAAACGGACCTTCCGGCGCGTCGTGCCAGTCGAGCGACAGCGACTGCACCTTGAGGCACGGCAGCGACAGTCGCTTCACATTCTCGTGAATCCGTTTCAGTCGATCGGGACGAACATCGGTTGCGATGACCTGTCCCTGATTGTCCAGGAGTTCGGCCAGGTGGGTGGCCTTGGTTCCGGGGGCCGCGCACACATCCCAGAAGCGTTCGCCCGGCCTGGGCGAGAGACGCCGCGCGGCTTCCATCGCCGTCTCATCCTGCACGGAGAACCAGCCTTCGTCGAAGCCCGGCAGATCCTCGATGCGGCCGCTCTGATGCAGGCGAATTCCATCCGGGTGGGTCGTGGCCGAACAGGCAATGTCGTGATGTTCCAGGACGGCAATCAGGCTGTCGCGCGGAATGTGGACCTGATTGGCGCGAATGGTGACCGAAGCGGGTCGATTGCTGGCCGCGATGACCTGCTGCAGCGTCTTGGTCTCCCACCTCTTCAGCCAGCGGGCGATCAGCCACTCGGGAATACTGCCGCTCTCTGCCCAGTAGGCTGACGGATTGTCGTCGGGTCTGGGGAAAACAGGCTCCGCCACTCGCCGAAACTCATGGAAACCCAGGAGGAATGCATCGGCGGATGGGCCGTCGGTTGTCTTCGGCGAGGCGTCCGCGAGGCGCAATAGTCTCCGCAGGATGCCGTTCACGAACCCCGCCCAACGTTCGCGGCAGCGCTTGGCCAGCGCGACGGTTTCGTTGACGGCGGCATGCGGTGGTACGCCCGTCAACAGAGCGATCTGACACGCCCCCAGCCGCAAAACCTGCCAGAGTTCCGGCTCGACCTGTTCGCGCGGGCGGCTGACACAATGGGCCAGGAGCGCATCGAGCGTGGCCTGCCGCCGGAGCGTCGAAACGGCCAGTTCGTTGGCGAAGGCACGGTCCGCGCGCGACAGGCGGGCATCGGTCATGAGCGTGGGCAGCACGTCGCGCAGGCGCGCCCCATTCGTTCGCCATGCCTCCAGGGCGCACCAGGCCACTTCCCGGGCGGTACGAGGCTGTCGGAGGAAGACATCTTGGGCCGTGGACATGGATCGCGAACAGTCTGTTGGAAGGCCCCGTCGTCGGACCGCCGCCGCGGCGAATTCTTGTTTTTGCCGCGGCGGAAACGATCCTCCAACGGTATCCGGCGACCGCAACTCGCGGCTTTTTCCGAGCCCGCCTCGTCAGTTCGATCCATCCTGAAGCGGGCTGACGAACCCTGCCGGTTTCACCGCCAGAAGCGAAGCACGAATGTACGGCAAGAGTCGC
The DNA here is from genome assembly GCA_019636285.1 of Planctomycetaceae bacterium. Lineage (GTDB taxonomy): Bacteria > Planctomycetota > Planctomycetia > Planctomycetales > Planctomycetaceae > JAHBXV01. The sequence goes on along the minus strand of JAHBXV010000001.1, from coordinate 329,638 downwards.
TCGGCCGTGTTGCCCAGCATCATCCGCGTCAAACCGCGACGCCCGTGCGTACCAATCACGACGACGTCGATTTCGTTTTCGTCGATGAACTTCGGCACCACTTCGTCGGGCGAACCTTCCAGGACATGCACCTGCACGCCATGCGGCAGCGTCCGGTAATCGGCGACGGTCAATTGATCTTCCAGGCCCTGCTTGGCCTCGGCGTGAAGATTGGCCCGGTACTTGTCGACCTCGGTCTGAGAAACGCCCGCCGTGCGCAGGTAGGTCTCGAAGGGGAATTCGAGGGCATGCACGGCAAACAGCTTGGCTCCCAGAATGCGTGCCACGTCGGCCGCCATGGTGACCGCGAGTCCGGCTGTTTCGCTCAAATCGCTCGCGACTAGAACTTCCCGGACTTCGCGAACTTCGCCCGGCTTGCACACCCAGACGGGGCAGGGAGAGAAGCGGATCAGCTTCTGCGCGGTGCTTCCAAAAAGCAGTCGCGTGGCAGCGGATCGGTTCCGAGAACCCGTCACCACCAGATCGTGACCGCCGTCGATGATCTGCCGGATCATCTCGTCATCGCAGTTGCCGATGCGGACGACCGTCTTGACGGTGATGCCCTGGGCCGAAAGATTCGACGCGATGCGGGCCAGGACTTCGTGGGCCGTGTCCTCGACGGTTTTGCGCAGGTTCTGATGGTCGAGTTCGATCAGATGGGCGGCCTGCTCGGAGATTTCCAGAACCGTGCACAGGGTGAGCGTTGCTCCGCTCTTCGATGCCAGTTCCACCGCCTGCTCGAGCGCCGCCTGCGTCGACGGATTGACGAGCGTCGACGCGAGGCGATCGCCGTGGTGAATGTCGAGTCCGACAAGAATGTTCTTCAGGCTCTTCATCGTGTTCTTCCTTCGCCGTTTCTCGCCTCGGCAGCTTGAAACGCGGGTCGGTCGTGGCCCCATCCGTGGTGGCGGTCAACCTCTATTGTGATCGACAGTTGCCCCAAGGGCAATCGCAGGCGAACAGAACCGCTTTCCTTCCCTCGTCCGAGCCAGTGGGAAACCAGTTTTGATGGATAAGACGGCTTCCCGAGCCGGAAACCCTGGCTCATCTACAAACGTTCCTTCAGAAATCACTGGGCGACTTTGATGTTTCCGATCATTTCGTCGGCTGCCGCGACTCCAAATGCGAGAGTCAGTTCCTGACGTAAAGAACGATACACGGTGTGATTCTCGACCGTGCCGGTCAGGTAGATATTCGCAGCCGAGGAAGACTCGGGCGCGACCCTTCGATAATCGTCGGCCGACAGAATCGGAGCGAGCGTTTCGAGCTTACGCTCGGTCCACGCCTGATAGAGTTGTTGCTGGCCGACAATTCCTCCCGCCACGAACGTTACCGTTCCGACGATCGCTGCCAGAATCAAGACAGTAAGTCCCCAGACGGTATGGATCATCCAGCTTCGATTTCGCCGCGGGCTGGCTGGGCCAGGGGTTCCGGGTGTGTGGGTTCCGAGGTAAATGTCGCGCCCTGTCTGAATGGCCGCGGCGCAGATTGACAAGGCCAGCCCCATCGCGAGCCCTTGGGTCACTCCGAGGCCAATCCCAAGCTGAATCGGATTGAAGCCCGGCAATCTGCCAGTGGCGAAAACAGTTCGGTAGTAACCCGGCACGAAGGTTCCCAGGGCAGCCCCAAAGAGGCCTCCTACCCCAGCGAACGCAATTCCGCCAAAGAGCATGGTTAGGAGTATGGCTCGGGCTGACATGTGACGAACCTCGCGTGACTTCGAGATCGACCGCAATCGTCGACGCGGCCCCTCAATCTCCAAGAATACCGTATCGGACTCGGACCCAAACAGGAGATTGTGCAAGGTGGGGACACAAAATTAAGCCGTGTCGCGGCACGAAGACGGCGTCCTATTCAGTAATCTCCCGAATCACCCGGCAGGGGTTGCCGGCGGCGAAGACTCCTTCGGGGATGTCTCGCGTGACCACGCTGCCGGCACCGATGACAGATCGCGAACCGATCGTCACGCCGGGACAGATGATCGCCCCGCCTCCCACCCACACGTCGGAACCAATCGTAATGGGTTTCGCGTACTCCTGCCGACGTCGTAGCTCGGCGTTCAAGGGATGCGTGGCCGTGTAAATCTGCACGGCTGGTCCGAACAGGACGTGATCCCCGATCGTCACCTGGCAGACGTCGAGGACGATGCAGTTGAAGTTGAAAAAACATTTCTTGCCCAGGGAAATGTTGGATCCGTAGTCGCAGAAGAACGGGGGTTGCAACCAGACATCCTCGCCCCCGGCTCCCAGAAGCTCGCGCAAGATGCGCCGACGCTCCTCCTGCTGGGACTCGCGCGTGGCATTGAGATCCTGACACAGGTCGCGAGCCCGGTCCCGCGCGGCGACCAGTTCCGGATCCAGTGGGTTGTAGAGTTCTCCCCCCAGCATTTTTTCGCGTTCGGTGGGCATGGTGACACCTCCGTGTTCCCGAATTGGCCTGTTTGTCGACACTTCACGCTGAGAATACTTCCGGCGGGCACGAACGGACATCTGAACTGAAGAGTACTAGTCTCGCGGCAGTTCTTGTCATCCATTCACCAAGTCATTTTCAGCACGTCCCGGCTCAAGCGAGCATTGGATCGGCCATGCGAATGACTCAATGCTTGCGGATTCACACCGGCACGCTAAGATGAAATCATGTAACCATGGTTACATTTTTGGAGGGCCGGCATTGGAGATTGAAGCACAGAATTCGCCAGAAGTTCCATGTAGCCATCCGTATGCAATCGGTCAACTCGTCCGATATTTCCTGCAACTTGGTACGGTTGGGTTTGGCGGCCCGGTGGCTCTCGTCGGCTACATGCACCGTGATCTGGTCGAACGTCGGAACTGGATTTCCGAGGCCGAATACAAAGAGGGGTTGACGCTAGCCCAGATCATGCCGGGGCCGCTCGCGGCTCAACTCGCGATCTACCTGGGCTACGTCCACCATGGCGTGCTGGGGGCGACGCTCGTTGGCGGGGCTTTCGTGTTACCGTCATTTCTGATGGTGCTGGCCCTTGGCTGGGCCTACGTGGAATTCGGCGGCATCAGTTGGATGCAGGCCGTGTTTTACGGCGTCGGCGCGGCAGTCATCGGAATTATCTCAATCAGCGCGTACAAGCTGACTCAGAAGACCATTGGCCGGGACGTGTTCCTTTGGGGGATCTACCTGGCCAGCGCTGCCGCGACGATCATCACGGAGTCGGAAAGCATCTGGCTGTTTCTTGGCTCAGGGGTCGTTGTCTGGGCGATTCGCACGCCACCGCGAGTGAAACCGAACGCGGTCTCGCCATGCTTGGCTCCCCCTTTTCTGCTCGCCACGACTCACGCAGCGCAGGAATCGCTCAATGAAATGCTGACGCAGATCGCGCTTTTCTTCACCAAGGCCGGAGCGTTCGTGTTCGGCAGCGGATTGGCGATCGTGCCATTTCTGTATGGTGGCGTCGTCAAAGAGTATGGCTGGCTCAACGATCAGGAGTTTCTCGACGCGGTGGCAGTGGCGATGATTACTCCCGGCCCCGTCGTGATTACCGTCGGTTTTATTGGGTACATCGTCACTGGACGAGGTACGGATTTCTGGACTGGTTTCACGGGAGCCTCCGTCGCCGCACTTGCCACCTTTCTCCCGTGTTACCTGTTCACAATCATTCCCGCGCCGTATTTCAAGAAGCACGGCAAACGGCCAGGCATCGTGGCATTCGTCGATGGTGTCACCGCCGCTGCAATCGGTGCGATTGCTGGAGCCTGCATTGTGCTGGGACGCCGGACAGTCTTCGTTGATGGCTGGTCGCCGGAATACCCCAAGATCATCATTCTACTAGTAACCGTTGGACTGCTCTACAAGTTCAAGAAACTTCCGGAACCAGTGGTTGTCCTGGGTGCCGCTATCGTGGGGTTGTTGCTATTTCCGTTCGTGAAGTGAACCTCGGAGATGCTGCATGCCACGGTCCTGGTTGTTGCTGGTCTATCGCATCCCGCGCAATCCGACGGCGGGACGTGTCTTCGTGTGGCGGAAGCTCAAGCAGTTAGGGGCAATTGCGTTGCAGGATGCCGTCTGGGTGCTCCCGCTAACACCGCGCACGCAGGAGCAATTTCAATGGCTGGCCTCGGAAATCACCGAATTGCAGGGTGAAGCCGTGTTGTGGGAAGCTGACCATGTCTACGCCACGGATCGCGAAGGCTTACGACGACAGTTTCTGGAGCCGGTCGAAGCCGAGTACCGCGAGATTCTGGCTGCGCTCAGGAAGAAAGACCGGGACTTGGCAGCTCTCTCGAAGCGTTTCCAGGAAGCACATGCCCGAGACTATTTCGCATCGGAACTGGGGCGAAAAACTCGCGATAAGTTGCTGGCCGCCGACGGAGAATAACCATATGAAATGGGTGACTTGGGAAAATGTCGGGATTGACCGCATGGGCTGTGCGTGGCTCATTTTGCGTGAGATCGATCCCCACGCGGATTTTGTTTTTATCCCGCGAGGCGCGCCGCTTCCCTCGGACGCGGAGCCTTTCGACGTTCCCAACGTGCGGTTCTCGCATCGCGGCGGGCATTGCTCGTTCCACGCGCTGCTCGAACATCACAAGCTGACCGATCCTGTCCTGCACCGCATCGCACGAATCATTGACGAAGCAGACACCATCCAGGCGGTCAGTGTCGAACCAATCGCTACGGGGCTTGACCGAATTTGTGAAGGGCTGAGACTCATCAGTCCCGACGACCACACGGCCCTCGAGCGAGGACGGCTGGTTTACGACGCTCTGCACGCCCGACTGACACAGGAATCCGCCGTGTCATGAAGAGGCGATGTCTCTTCGATCGCTCACACTCGAAGGTATACGCTCTCGACCCCATAATGTCGGTCAACGTGGATGCCTTTGAGAGGGCTCATAAGGGCTAACGCGGGACGAGGACTACGAAAGGGGGACGCCAAGCCGTTCGCAGGCGGCTTCCAGGTGAAACGTGTCGATTCGCAGGTCTTGTTTCAACTGTTGATAGGCGGCGAGACCTCGGGAATCGGTCTCCGGGGATGTCTTGCGGCGGACAGCGCGGATCAAGAGATTCTTGGCGGTGTGTTCCAGGTCGATAAATTCCAGCACCTGCGTGCGGTAGCCGCGGGATTCCAGGAAGCGGGCTCGGAGGGCGTCCGTCGCAAGCGAGGCAAAGCGTTCCTTGAAAATGCCGAAGCCATTCAGCCCCGGCAGCGTTTCGGCTGGAAGCCGATTGGCGATTTCATGCTGGCAGCACGGGGCCGCGAGAATGGCCTGGGCCGACCAGGCTAGCGCTGTCGCGATGGCATCATCCGTCGCGGTATCACAGGCGTGGAGTGAAATTGCCAGGTGAACCGGACCGTCGGGCTGATGATCGGCGATGTCGCCCGCGAAGAATTCGATTCCATCCAGACGTAACGACGTCGCGATCTGGCGGCAGTCTTCGATGACGGTGGCTTTCCGATCAATTCCCACGAGCCGAACCGTCCGGCCGCGCAAAGTCGTCAGCAGATAATGAACGGCAAACGTCAGGTAACTCTTGCCGCAGCCAAAGTCGACAACGTGCAATTTCCCCTCGGCGGGGAGTTGGCCGAGGACGTCATCGACAAATTCGAGGTAACGATTGATCTGCCGAAATTTGTGCTGCATCGCCGCCCGCACGCGGCCATCCGGGGTCATCACCCCGATCCGCTCCAGAAACGGGCAGGGGACACCTTCGGGAATCAGCCGATTCTTCTGGCGGTCGTGGGTCTTTGATGCCTGCGAGACCTGGACCGCCGTGTCGCGACGGCGAACTTTGCCGTTCGGCAAACGGGTGAATTGGGATTGCGTTCCTGGCAGCGTGAGCGTGGCGTCGCCGAATGACCCGGGGAAGGCGGACGTCGCGCGCGTCAGCAAGTCGGCGGGGGAGAGGTTCTCGTGAAACTCCTGCGCGCCGCGGCGCTCGGCCCACTGGTAAACCGTCGTGTCGCGAACAACGACGGGACGGATCGTGACTTTCCGCACCGGTGCCTCGGAACCGGCCAGCGGTCGACTGAAGACCAGGCGGCCGAGGTCGCCGCTTGCGACCGATTGCTCCAGCACAGCCGCGAAATCGCCTGGCCCTGTCATCCGTTGCTCGTCTTCCTTGAAACCAGCCCGATTCAAAATCCGATCGCCATCGTTCGCGCATCAGACATGTGCCAGAGCCGGGGCTTCCATCCGTTTCCACAAGGCTCGTTCATAGACGTTACGATATTCGTTCGCGCTGTGCCGCCACGACCAGTCTCGCTGCATGCCGGTTTGTACGAGCTGCTGCCAGACCGGTGAATCCTTCCGCATGGCGAGCGCCCGACGCACCTGGTCGACCAGCACGTCCCCGCGATAGTCGAAGAACGAGAAGCCGTTCGCGATGCCGTCGCGGAGATTGTCGGGCGAGGCGTCGACCACGGAATCGGCCAGGCCCCCGACGGCCCGGACGATGGGAGGCGTTCCATAAATCAGGCTGTACATCTGGTTGAGCCCGCACGGCTCGAACTGGCTGGGCATCAGGAAGATGTCGGAAGCCGCTTCAATCAGATGCGACAGCGGTTCATCGTAACCGATGGTCACGCTCAGTTGTTCGGGGGCATCATTCGCGAAACGGCGCATCAGGTCTTCGTAGCCAGGGTCGCCATTGCCGAGAAAGACATATTGGGCATCAAACCGCAGCAGTTGCGGAATCGATTCCGCGATCAGATCGAACCCCTTCTGTGAGGTCATCCGGGAGATCATTCCCAGAATGGGGAGATCGGGACGCAGGGGAAGATTCAGCCGCTGCTGCAACGCGGCTTTCGCGGCGGCTTTTCCTTCTGGAAAGGTGGTGTCATCGTAGTGGACGGGCAGGTGGGGGTCGGTACGGGGATTCCAGATGGCCGTGTCGCAACCATTCAGAATGCCGACCAGGTCGTCGCGACGGCCCGAGAGGACGCCGTGCAGTCCGTAACCGAACTCAGGTGTTTGAATTTCGCGGGCGTACGTCGGGCTGACGGTGGTGATGAGATCGCTGAAGACGATCCCGGCTTTGAGCAGATTGAGATTTCCGAAAAACTCGAGTTGCCGCCAGTTGAAATACTTCCAGTCGAGCCCCGTGAGCAGCATGTCCCAGTGCCAGAACTGGCCCTGAAACGCCATGTTATGGATCGTGAAGATCGAAGCCGTTCGTTCGAACTCAGGGACATCGCGGTAGTCGGTCTTCAACAGCACGGGGATCAGCGCGGTCTGCCAGTCGTTGGAGTGAACGATGTCGACCGGGCGATCGAACGACTTGGCAAGTTCCAGAACGGCCCGGCTGAAGAACACGAATCGGGCGCAGTTGTCGCCGAAATCTCCATGGCGGTCGCCGTAGAGCGTTGCCCGGTCGAAATAGTTCGGCTGATCGATCAGGTAGACCGAGACGCGGCTGTCAGGCAGGTGCGATCGAAAGACCTGGGCCTGAATGTCGTGTGCCCCGACCGGGACCGAGATGACCTGGCCCGTGGTCGTGACGGGCGGTCCGCTCCCGAGTAACTGTTTTTGGACCTGCGGGTAATTCGGGACGACCACACTGACGTCGTGGCCCAACTGGGCCAGAGCTTTTGGCAAAGCAGCGGCGACATCGGCCAGGCCTCCGGTTTTGGAGAACGGAACGACTTCCGAACTGGCGAGAAGAATCCGCATGCCTCTGCCCTGAGTCACTGATGCCGCGCGAGATGTTCGTCATGAAGAAGCGACCCGACGCTGCGGCAAAAGGCGAAGCGACGATCACCCATTCGCAATTCTGTCGGGAAGCCGAGGGGGAAGCCAGCCGAGAGACTTCGCCCGGACAAACCGGCGTGCCAGCGTGGCCGATTGAAATGGCTGAGACGATCTGGAAGACTTTGAGGGCACCCCATTCGGCTCATTTCCTGAACTCGCCAGCCGGGAGAGACTTCATGACGTTCGAGGTCGGTCACATTTCCACGGTTCGACGGACGGCTGCCCCATCGCGAAGTCCCGGTTCCCATTGGCTGCTCGCGGCGACAATCGTGTGCGGCACGGTCATCGGGCTGTCGTCCCAGTCATTGCTCATGGCCGAGGACAAGCCCATTCGCGTGCTGATGGTGACCCAGAGCGTGGGTTACGTTCATGGCTCGGTTCGTCGCCCGGCCGATACGCTATCGCCGTCGGAAATCGCGGTGAAGCAACTGGCGCAGCACGATGGCTGGTTCACGGTCGATTGCACCCAGGATGCGGCGGCCGACTTCACGCGCGAGAACTTGCAAAATTATCAGCTCGTGTTTTTCTACACGACAGGAGCGCTCCCGATTTCGACTGAGAACCTCGACTACTTTTTCAAGGACTGGTTACGGCAACCGGGCCATGGCTTCGTGGGCACGCATTCCGCGACCGACACGTTTGGCGACTACATGCCGTACTGGGACATGATCGGCGGGACGTTCGCGGAACATCCCTGGAACGCTGGAAACACGGTCACCATCGCCGTGCACGACACCGGTTTCCCCGCCATGAAGCCTTTCGGCAAGGAGTTTCAGATCAAGGATGAGATCTATCGCTACAAGAATTGGCAGCCGGAGAAGGTCCGCGTCCTGATGAGTCTCGACATGGCGAAGACCGAGCCCAAGCGTCCTTTCATGGTGCCGGTGTCCTGGGTGAAGGACTATGGCAAGGGCCGCGTCTTTTACACGAACCTGGGCCACAACGAAGGAACCTGGACCGATCCCCGGTTTCTGGAACACCTCAATCTCGGCATGCAGTGGGCAGCCGGAAAGATTGACGGGGATGCGACGCCGAACCCGGACGTGAGCGCTGAACTGGAAGAGCGCGCGAAGAAGGATGCCGGGCAGTAGGTGGTGAATTCCACTCCGGCGAGTGCCTGTCCAGGGCCGATTGCGAACGTGTGCCACTGGCTCTGCCAGTGTGCCTTGAGTCGTTCTGCGGTCGGGTGGCACGCTCTGAGTCTTCGAAGGGCGTGGCGAAAGAAAGCCTACCACGCCTTTTCGCAAAGCCTTCAGGGCGTGCCACCCTCAAAGCATTGGAGAGCGATCGTCTCGTAGATCGCAATGGCCGTCAGGCGGCGCGTCGGCGATTCGACGTCATCAGTCGCTCGGCACCGTGACGCAGCAGCGCCTGGTGTTTTTCGCGGAACGACTGCTTTTGCTGCGACAACCGATCCAGGATTGCTGAATCCGCATCGAGCAGCCGCTCGGTTAACTGCCGCAGCTTGGCGAATTGGCCCCATTTCTCGGGGGAAATGCTGAGGTCTTCCAGCTCGAATGTCTTGATGAAACCCAGCCCTCGCCAGTCGATGCCGACCGGCAGGATGGGTTTTCCAAGGCCCAGGCCCAGCAAGGCCGCGTGCAGACGAAAGCCGATCACACCGCGACAGCGCTCGAATCGATCGACCAGTTCGCGTATGGTCGACGGGTCGAAGATTTCAACGCCGGCCGGCACCCATTCGCGGGCCGGTTCGCGGTCGCGGTGGTCATGCAGCGTGACGAGAACTTCGACCCCTTTCTGTCGCAGCCATTCGACATACTCCATGGTCTGTCGCATGAAGCGACGGCCGCTCCACGTTCGCGTGATTCGTTCCGGCGGGAAAGAAACCAGTAGTGGATCGCTGGAGGAGCCAGCGGTGACGGGGCGATCGGTCAAATAGGTGACCGGGCAGCCCGTGCAGGGGGCCGAGATGCCGATATTGCACAATTGCTCGGCGGTGGAAACATCGCGGACGGTTGTGAGTTCGGCCTTTTGAAACAGCCGTGAAACTTCGTCCCGGACGACGCCGCGAAACGGGGGGATGGGCTGTCCATACGAACTACCGGTTCCCTGGCCAATCAACCAGACCGGTCGTTCGAGAGCCTCGATGGATTCGACGCTGGTTGTCACACCCCAAGTTTGACCGCGCTTGCCGGGGTTTCCCGCACCCATCTTGCGCGGTTCGAGCAGGTTGGAGCCACCGATGAGAACCAGGTCGGCTTCACGATTGTTCCGGGCGAGATTCTCTCCGCACAGGCCAATTGGCGCGGGCCCGCGGTATGTTGAATTGGCCGGGAAGCTGAAGAAACGAACCTCCCCGAGCAGTCGCGTCAACGACTGCCGCAGCGCCACGGCCACCAGTTCATCGCCGATGTTGCGACTGCCGTGAGGATAGTAGTGGTGCACAATGGTCGTCATGGGGCACGCATCGGGCGAGGAATGTGATCGAGTCGGAATGTTACGGCCGAGATTTGAACAGTCAGGCAGCCGCTTGTCGGGATTGTCGTCGCGTCAGGATGAGCGAACTCGGTCGGTCGTCGAGCCAGAAATCGGACTGGCCGTTTTGTTTCAGGAACTGATCGACGGCCCGCTGACAGCCCGACCAGGACCGATAGTCATCGATCACCAGGCAACCGCCGGGAGAGAGCCGCGGAACAATCCGTTCCAGGCAAACCAGCACCGGTTCGAACCAGTCGACGTCGATATGCGCGAGCGCGACTGGCTCGGTGACGTGCAACGTATCCTGCACCAACCCCGCGACGAGCTGCACGTTGTTCGTCGAAAGAGGCAGGCCATACTGTTCGAAGGTCTGTTCAACACGGGTTTTGAGGTCTGGCAGATAGCCGTAATAGGTATCGCCATCGAGTCCTTCGGAAGCTCCGGAAGTAATGGTCGCATATCGCTCGTGAACGTCGGGACCATCAGCGGGTCCGGGCGGGGGAATCATCCCGAAGACATCGTGGACGTATTGCGCTCGCTTCGGCGACTTGCACGAAGCGAGCACGATGCTCGACCCGCCCAGCGCGCAGCCGGCTTCGATGATGCTGCCAGGAACGCCGGTGCGTTCAATCATCAGGCAGCGTTCGGCGAGAGCCGTGAGTTTGGCATCGGACAAGTACGTGAGGCGGTCCGCTTTGACACGAGTCAGCACCTGGCGGATTTCGCCTGGGAGAAACGCGCGCCGGCCTGCGACTCGAATCTTCTCGAACAGGTCTCTCACGGTGATCCCCCGGCAAAAAACGTGATTCAGGCCGCCCGCTGGCTGCGGCTGCGCGACGTGAAAAGTTGCGATAACCATCGTCGCCCCGCTCGCCAGCGGGCTCGCAGTTCATGATCCCAGGCAGAGGTGAGTCCCACGGCTTGAAATAGCGGACGGTAGTCGGTGTAGATTCGGGACTTGGCCAGCCGGGCGAATTGCTCGTGCTGGCTTGGCACCCATGCGGTGTCGTGCATCAACTTCACGGCTTCCGCAACATGCCCGGCGTCGTAAAGGTGCCAGGGCAGCCCCGCGGCCAACAGCACTCGTGCCGATGGCTCGAGCGGCTCGAGGATTTGCCGCCAGGCGATATGAATCTCGTGGGCCGTCCAACTCTCGGGCCGCCAGAGGCCATCATCCGAGTCGATATTCGCCACTGGGGCGACCACGTCGAAGGCCACTGACATCCCGTCCAGAACAACAGTCGTCCGATCGAGGGAAGGCAATCGAGCCAGACACGCGGCCAATTCATACGACGGGAAATACAAATAGTCCTGGAAAACAATCTTGGTGATTCCAGGAATCAGGGCTGGACCAAAGATTTCCAGCGTATTCCGCAACGTCGAAGCTTTCTTGGGCGCGTCGAGCACGAGCAGTTCAATCGGCCCGCCTTTCCAGACAATTTCAGAGAGATCTGTTTTCGTCACGCGCATTCGATCACGATACGGCGCCAGGAATCGCTCGAAGGCCGGTTGAAAGTCGTCGCCCGGCCGCAGGTCGAGATCGGCGATCTCGCTGTGAAACGCTTTCCAGCAGTAGCGGTCATAGCAGTGCAGCTTCTGGCGGGCGTTACGGGCCGCAAGACCGGCTGCCAGCGCCGTCGTGCTCTTTCCCAGCCACGTTCCCACTTCCACGACGGCGCCGCGATCGGCACAGAAGTCCCGCGTCATGTGGAACAGGAACCGCTGCTCGCTGGCGGAGATCATTCCCGGCACCGGATTCAGCGCCGGCAAAGTAATGTCCGAGAAATCGGACTGGCAGAGCACGTTTGGCGGCTTGCCAGAGGAATTCGTCGGCATGTCCTTCTTCCCTGAAAGTCCATCGTCCGTCGCCGAGTCTCACCCGCCAAACGTCGCTGATCTCTGGTCGAGCCCGTCGTTTGATCGCGAAGAAAATCGGAAACCGCCGACCCTCCCTGGTCGGAATCGGGACGATAGGCGGGAACCATGGGTGGGTCAATCCCAACCGTGGCGGGGGTCATGCAGCGCGACGATTGGCAATCGCAGGCTCGTCGAAAGATCGGAGTCCCAACAGTTCATGATAGAGATTCGCGTAGGCTGTATGGATTCGCTCGGGCCGGAAATCGCTCAGGATGCGTTCGCGGGCCGCAGCGCCGTGCCGCTGTTGAAGCTCGGGTTGACGAAGGTAGTCAAGTATCCGATCGGCCAGAAGCACCGAATCACCGAGTGGGACGATTGTTCCTGTCACTCCGGTCAGAATTGCATCAACGGTGCCGGTGGCGGCGAAGCCAACGGTCGGGACTGTACAGGCCGCTGCCTCAAGAGGAGCATTGGGTAAGCCCTCGCGATGCGAGGGGAATGCCAGAACGTCCATCAAGTTGTAATACGGAGCCGTCTTGGCTACCGCTCCGGTGTGGACAACATTTTGGGAATTGGAAAGGGCTGCGCGAACGTCAGCGGTAACGGGATCGCCGTTTTCGTAGTCGCCAATCAGAAGCAGGCGGGCCTCAGGTTCTTCTGCGGCGATCCGTTGCCAGGCAGAGAGCAATTCGGCGATACCTTTGTCGCGTGTCAGTCGGCCGACGAAGCCCACCACGCGATTCGCAGGGCTAATACCGAGTTTACGCCGTAGCCGCAGAGTTTCTTCCGTATTCCGGCGGGGCGAGAATTCGGTCGCGTCGACACCGTGGCTGGACAGGATCCTGGTATAAAGTTTTTCCGGCCGGCAGAGCCCCTCATGGCAATAGGCGGCGGCGAGGCTGGGGCTGACCGTAACAACTCGGGTCGCACAGGCAGAAGCCAGACGTTCAGCCGCGGCCAGCAGCTTTCGCTTTGCTCCCCGGCAGGTCTCAAGTCGCAGTCCACGGAGCGTATAGATGCGTACGGGAACCCCGCTCAGTCGCGCCGCAAGCATCCCGAGGAGTCCAGCCTTAGGAGTGCCTGCGTTAACAATATGTGGGCGAATTCGTCGAAAGACGCCGATCAACCGCCACAGGGCAACGAGGTCCGCCCGGGGTTCGATCTCGCGGGCGATCGGGACGGGGATGGCCGTCGCGCCGGTACTATCCGCGACACGCTGCAGCGCTACGCCAGGACTCGAAATCACAGTCACCTGAAACCCGTGTGCGACCATCTGACGAATGTGGCCGAGCTGGAAGTTGGCAACTGTTTCGGCGACAGCCGACATCTCAACGACGCGAATCAGCGAAGTTTCCGGTGATCGGGTGAGAGAGTGAGGCATGGGCACTTCGCGATCATACAGGTTCAGGAACGATGAAAAATCGTGTTTTCAGGCTGCTCGGCGGGTTGCCGATTGCTGTTTTTTGGCAGCTTGCGAGATCGATTCATAGAACTCCAGGCGACGGCTGTCGAGCACGTTGCTCCGGAATTCAGCGGCCTTAGTAAGATTTCGGGCGGCGGCCTGCGACATGCGGCGCGGATCGGCAATCATCTGATCGATGGCCGAGATCAATGTTTCGGCAGAGCGAGGCGCGAACAGGTCGCCATCCGAAAGTAGTTCGGGGATCCCGCCAACACGGCTGGCCAGACAGGGGAGCCCACGGGCCATAGCTTCAACAAGCGCGCGGGGGAGTCCCTCCTGGACCGAGGGCATCACGAAGAGATCGGCCCCGTCGAGTTCCTCCCGGATTTCCTGACCGGGCGCGACCGAACCGCAAAAGGTGACGAACTCTTCTACTCTCAGCATCTTGGCGAGAGCAGCGAAGTCGGCTCGCAGAGCACCATCTCCCACCAGCCGCAACATGACTTCACGGCCTCGATTACGAAGAGCGGCGACGGCTCGGATCAGGAGATCCTGGCGTTTATAGTTTACAGCCATCGTGCCGACATTGATCAGCGTGATGGGCCGTGTCGACGTATCCTGGAAGGAGGGTGCCGCCTGTCGAAATGCTTCGTTGGGTAGAACGACGTCGGAACAGCCGATAGCGGTGGTGGTAGGGCCGGGGGGATACCGTTTCTGAAGGGCCGTCGACGTGACATAGCTGGAGTGGGTGGCATGCCGACAGAGCCGACGTAGCGATCGTGGCGCAAGCATGCGGACGATCGGTCGCAGCGGATGCCGAATGGTCCCGGGAGAGAGCGAGTCATATGGATCGCCAACAACCTCAATCGAATAGTCCCTACGGCGAAGTTCTGGAAATGCCATACCTGCGAGCACTCCAGGAACAATCGCGAGAACAGCCTCGGCATCGGCGGCTTCCTGGCGAACGATGCTGCGGATTTGCGCCTGGCGGCGCAGCCAGCCAAATGCCGATTGCCAGTCGCCGACCGAGCGGAGCATGATTCGCGAATCGTCCGGGAATGGGTGGAGCCCGGGCAGACTGCCGTTCGGAGTCGTCAGCCGGGCAACGAGTCTTATGCGATCGAAGACACGCAAATAACGTGATGCGAAGAACTCTGCGGAGTAGTTCTTCGCGGAAAGGATCCGGCCGTCTTCATCAAGGCGGAAACGATGGTCGAAGAGAATGGTCAACTGCATGAAGCGCTCCGTGCGAAGTCAGGAGTTATGCGGCGCGGGCAGCCGAGGTCAGCGGACGAGCGGGAACACCAACTCCAACCGTGCCAGCCGGAAGGCTTCGCGTGACGACCGCGCCGGCTCCGACCACCGTGCGGTCGCCAATGGTTACTCCCGCTAGAACGCGCACGCCGCACCCGATCCAGACGTCGGAACCGATAACGACGGGATCAACAAGAACGGGCGCTTCGCGGATGGTTAGCTCGTGCTGCGTGTGATCGTGGTTGGTGGAGAGGATTGAGGTCGCGTGCGCAATGGAGACTTCGTCGCCGATCGTGACTCCGCCGCAAGCGTCGAGATAGCAAAGAGGATGAATTGAGATATGGCTCCCCAGTGATAGACCGGAAAGCCCGCGCAGATAGACACCCTCATGAATTGCGACACAATCCCCGCAGTGACGCGCGAGGCGCGCCACCAGCACGTAACGCAAGCCGATCCCGATGACAGTCGGAATGTGTCGCGCGAGAGTCAGCAGGAATTCGCAGACTCCGCGGGGAAATAGCCGTAAACTCCATGACAGTGCACGAAGGACTGGTGCAGCAGCGGTAAATCGGTCGCGACCTCTCATCGGCAGTTTTCCGCTAAGGTGGGAGAGGCGCTGCCCGGTCTTGGGCGAGGCGACTTCAGCCCTGGACCGGATGGCAGCGATATTGCAATGCTCAAACCACAATAAAAGCAGATGGTTGTGCCACTACCGATTGCGGCGAATGGAGTTTCGGCCATGGCAATGATGATAAAGGCCAGTAACATGGCATTGGCCACGCGACCGGAAACACCGCTACGCCGTCCTCGGGTGAAAGACCACACGCCGCAGACACCGAACAGCGTCAAGATCCCGATCGCCGCGACGATCCCGTCTTCGCCGAGCGCGGAAAAAACGGCGTTATGTGCTCCCAGTCCGAATCGGCTGTCAAACAGATCATGACCGTGGCCGAACCATGTCCGGGTTTCCCACGCGAACATCCAGATATCGGTTCGGCCGTTAAGCATATCTCCCCGGTCCGACTTCCTGGCTGACTTGTCAACGAGACCTTCGAGAAGGCGGCCCCAGGATGACGCATCAACTCCCGCCGCAAGGACGATGACACCCACAAGTCCCAGCAACATGGCCCACTTCACGAATCGCGACAGCGTTGACAGACTGATCGACACAAGCGCGAGCGTCGCGGCGATTGATGCCGCGAAACTCGCCATCGAGCACGATGCGACAACCGAAACCCAACCCAGAGCCGCCGCTCCCCTGGCAAGGAGAACGCTTGGCCGCCAGCCGCGTTCCGCGGTGACAACGGCCGCGGTCGCCCCCACAATGGTTTGTACCCCGAGTTGCCCGAAGCAGTTGGAATTGCTCAGCAGACCCTGGTACGACTGTCCAAAGGTCGGCGGTTCCATGAGCATCGACCAGAGACAATACGGCGCCGATCCCAACGCCAACGCGAGAGGAGCCACTCGAGCGACCTGACCCTGTGCCAGCCGCGGCAAGGCCTCAAAATACAGGATGGGTAGGCCGAGTAGCAAAATCAGTCGCTCGGGGAGGTCGCCGAGATCGGCTCGGCCAATCGCGGAAGCGAGCAGGCACGTGGCGAAGAGCATCCACACGGTGATAAGCAGTGAGTTTCGTGAACGCTTCCGTCCGGCCATGGAGTCAGGAGTCGTCAGTCCAAGCAGCAGAATCCCTCCCAGTCCACCATAAACCAGGAACTGCCGCTGCCGTATGGCTGATGGAGACAGAGGCGAGTCGAGCGTTCCGAAGAACACCAGATTGGCACCGAGAACGGCCGCAGACAGTAACACCAAAGCGAGAGTCGCGTTTACCGGAAAGGAGGTCGTGGCAGTGGTCTTCGGCGCGTGTCGGATTGGCTCGCGAGATCGAGGCGGGACAATGGTTCGTGAGGGCAGGGCGGAGAGTTCAGGCGTTGCATTCTGCATTCGCTCACGGAGGCTGCGCGGCCGTATCGGCGCGCCTTGCGTCGCGATCGCGGACCTCGGGTGTGCTGCAAAGGATCTGGGCAACGCGCGTTCACTCATTTGGCGGTAATAATCAGGCCGCATGTGAGAGAAGTTCAAGACACCGATGCCGGGCGAGACCTGGCACTTCTCCGTGGTAATGGTCCAGCAGCTTCTTCAACGAGTGTTCGATCGCGAATGTCGAACTCGCGACGACGTTCCAGGCCTCGGACACCGATTCGTCGGAAGTCTTCCAGCGGCGGATGCACTCTTCCGCCCAGACTGAGGGGCCCGCGGCGAGAGGCAGCGCTGCCACCAGTTTTGGCAAGAGGACGGCAGATCCCGGGACCGTGTCGGCAATAACCGAAGGCAAGCCGGCCGCCTGTGCTTCCACGACAGCAAGTCCCAACCCTTCAAACAGCGACGGAAAGGCAAAGACATCCACGACGCTGGATAGCAACTGCGGCACGTCACCCCTGGAGCCGAGGAAAAGGACATGTTCCTCCTGTCCCGTTTCACGAACACGACGTTCGAGCATCTGACGATCCGGGCCTTCGCCGATCAGGAGGAGGCAGGTGTCTTCGTGGCGCCGTCGGACTTCCGCGAGAACATCGACCAGGAATTCCTGGTTTTTCTGAGCCGCGAGTCGTCCCACATGGCCGAGAACAAGCGTCTTTCGAGATAATCCTAGAGCATCGCGAAGCTTTGGCTCTCGCAATGATGGATTAAGCGCCGCCACCTCAATTCCGCAGGTCAGAATCTGCCAACGAGGGTCACTTTTCCAGTTGCGACCGAATAACGAGACAGCGGCTTCCTCGCTGGCGGCCAGGCCGGAGGTCGCGAATCTCTGGATCCGAGCGGACATGGCAGCTAGGTAGAGGCGGCGAAGAATGCCGCTGGAGCTATCAGCGGCGCGAGTGTCCAGGTGCGAATGGGCGATTCGTGCGGGGACACCGGCCCGAGATGCGGCAGCCAACGTCTGACCGGCGAAGTGATGACTGTGAGCATGCACGACATCGTACGGACCATACTCCCGCAGCAGTTTAACGATGCGTCGAGTATAGTTGTAAGCTGGGCGAGGCCCGCCGCCACGGATTAACCGGCAACCCAGCCGTTCGAAGTCGGGCTCCAGTTCGCCGGGGGCTGGGTTCTGTAACAGAATATCGAACTGGACGATGGCGGGATCCGCGATGCGGGCGAGATTCAACAGCCAGGACTCGACACCTCCGCGATGGAGCCGCCCCACAGTGTGTAACACGCGGATCGGACGCGCAGTAGGGGTCGGCTGACGCGATGACGGAGCCTGAGTGACTCCAACGGAATCACGATTCATTCGGAAGCTCCGCCGCGCTGCCAGACGGCACAGAAATTCGCGCCATCAAGGGGAAACTGCCGTTGCAAGTCGGCACAGCGATCGCGCCAGTGGCGGGAGAGCCCGGTTTCGGGATGCGGTCCCATGAAGTTGTAGGTGGTCAGCCAGAGGCGGTTCCATCCGCGGGGCCACGAGTTGCCGACATCCGTAGGATCAAATCCGCGACCAGTCAGGGCCTGTTCGCTGGAAACCGGGACGTGCAGATCCACCAGTTCGCTGATCGCTTGCGGCGTCGGCCGTTGGTCGAACAGACCGCTACTCCAGGCTCGCTCAGCGGTCCGAGCCGCGGGGCTGGGGTGAAAACCCGAGGCCCGGGCAAGGCGGCGGACAATCCGCGAAGGGGACAGAAACCTTTGCCAGCGCTGGCTGGCGCGATACTCATCCAGGAGTTGTTGACACACCGGATTGAGGAGAAATCGCCGAGACGGCTCGTGGCCGGTGATCCAGACGGCATCCCGAGCGAGGCATGAGGTCAGTGGCTCGAACACCTCGACAGGCGAAGGAAGATGATGCAGGAGGGAATTCGTCACGAGGAGGTCGAAGTGTTCGCCGTCCCGAGCCAGTTCGGAAACTGTCGCGGCCGTCCGGACTCGCGGCTCGGTCGAGAATCTGGCGCGGCAGCGCTCCAGCATCGCTGGTGAGAGGTCATGGCAGACAACTTCGCGGACCTGATCCTTCAGACTGGACAGGACCACGCCGGTCGCGAAACCCGTGCCGCAGCCGAAGTCGAGAACCCGCAACGGACGGCTGCCCAGTCGTTCAACCGCCAGCGCGGTCATCGTTTGCCAGACGTCCGGGAGAGAGTCGAAGATCTCGGGATGCCGACCGTCATAGGCTTGCGCCTCATACTCGTGATACCATAGATTGAGGGTGACCACGATTTCGGCGAGCGGCTTGCGGGGGCCAAGCGTCGCGAGAGACCGTTCGGCTTGATTGAGGGCACTCATTGCGTATCGGCCTTCCGTGGCAGAATGAAGAAATATCCCGCGAAACAGCTTAGCCAGGCCGCGATGAGCGCCCCGGCCGCCCCGATCGGCCCAAAACCGGGGACCAGCAGCATCGAAGCGATCAGGCAAATGCTGGCACTGATCGCCATCACGACAATCTGGAGAAAGGACTGGCCGGCAGCGGTACAGGCAGTCCCCAAAGGCGTGGTACTGATGGCAACCGTGGCGGCAACACACAGCCAGACCAGGAGATCTGCATGGCTGGAGAATGTGTCGCCGAGAACCAGTCGGATCGAAGGTTTCCCAACGAGCGCGGCGCCTGCTGTCATCAGCAGGCCGAGACAGAGGGAGATGGCAATCAGCCGATACACAAGTCGGAGGTATTCTGCATGGCGCCCCGTTCCATAGAGAATCGCCAACCGCTGCAACGCCGGCTGGGCCACGGCACCGGCGGCGAATGTTCCGAGAGTTGGGAGAAAGCCGACGGCGGCATAAATGCCAAGGATTTCCATACCGCACGCCTCGTGCAGGGCGTAGCGCGGAATATTGGGTAGCAAAGCAACGAGCATCATGGCGATGCCGAGTGGCAGCCCCCGACGTAAGATTTCCCGGACGGCATTAGCTGCGGGAATTCTCTGAACAGTCGGTTCATCGCGGAGGATTCGGCAAAAGATCGGGACCTCACAAATCATGAGCGACAACGCGGCCCCGGCGGCGGCGGCCAGAGTGACGGTTTCCGCGGTGGGATATAACATTGCACCCAGCCCCGCCCCGGAAAGAGAGAGGACGGCGCGCAAGGTCGCGCCGGCGGCGGTTGTCTCGAATCGATTGGCCTTCTGAAGCCAGGCGGTGAGAATCTCGCCCAACCCGTCAACCGACTTGAGCAGCGCAACGGCCATCACGATGCCGAACGAGCCCGCGTAGGTCCAGGCAATCAGAGTGCCAGTTGCCGCCGCGATGGCTAGACAGCCCAGGCGAACACCGACAATGTGCCACCATTCGAAGCGGCGTTCGTGAGCGGAACCGATCACCTGCCGAAGCTGCAAATTGAGCAGCATGAAGATGGGCGTCGTCACAGCCAGACCGTATGTGAACCGGCCGACTTCGATTTCACCTCCGCACCTCGCCAGCAAGACCAGCAACAAGCCCTGGCCAAACAGATAGGCGGCATTCCCGACAGCGGAGAACGCAGCCTGCGCCCGAAGCGACGTTCTCGGGAGCGTAAGGGTGAGTGTGACCATTCAACCAGCCAGAAGGTGGATCACTTCGTCCTAACGTCAGTGATATATTCAACCAGAGCGCCAAAACGACCGGCAATTTTAGGCCGCGCCAAGGTGCGTCAGGTGCCGCTCTCGAATCGTCGCCGACTACGTCTTGCGAATCTTCTCGCGCCCTTCGGTGACGTTCTTGGTCGCATTGCGGGTGTCCAGCACGAACCTGGCGTGCTTGACGATGAAGTCGTAGTCGTAGGCCGAATGGTCGGTGCTGATGAGGATGCAGTCTTGCGACGCGAGGAATTGCGGCGTCAGTTCCTGACTGTCCATGGCCGGCATGTCCGGGTAGTGCCGCATCTTGGGAAGGCTTGGCACATGGGGGTCGTTGTAGGTGAGGTTCGCTCCCCGCTTGAGCAGAATTTTCATCAGCTCGAACGACGGGCTTTCTCGCGGATCGTCGACGTCTTTCTTGTATGCCGCGCCCAGGATGCAGATTTTGCTGCCCTTCACCGGCTTGCCGGCGTCGTTCAGAAATTCGGCCAGCCGCGTGATGACGTATTGCGGCATGTGCGTGTTGATTTCGCCGGCCAGTTCGATGAACCGGGTCGGCTCGCCCCATTTGCGGGCCAGCCAGGTGAGGTAGAACGGGTCGATGGGAATGCAGTGGCCGCCGAGTCCCGGGCCGGGATAGAAAGCCTGAAAACCAAACGGCTTGGTCTTGGCCGCGTCGATGACTTCCCAGACGTCGATCCCCATCTTGTCGTAGAGCATTTTCAGCTCGTTGACGAGGGCGATGTTGACCGCGCGATACGTGTTTTCGAGAATCTTGCACGCCTCGGCGATTTCCATTGACGAGACCTTCACCACCTTGACTACCGCGTGGCCGTACATCTCGGCAGCGAGTGCGCCGCTGGTGTCGTCATAACCGCCGACGACCTTCGGAATGGTAGAAGCCGAAAACGTCGGATTGCCAGGGTCTTCACGTTCCGGACTGAAGGCGAGGAAGTAGTCTTCACCGCACTTAAGTCCCGTCGCTTCGAGACGGGGAAGGACGTTGACGCGAGTGGTCGTCGGGTGCGTCGTGCTTTCCAGCACAACGAGCTGACCCTTGCGGAGCGTCTTGGCGATGCTGTCCGCCGTCCCTTCGATGTAGCTGAGGTCGGGGTCTCGGCTCTCGTTGAGTGGAGTCGGAACGCAGATGATCACGCAATCGGGTTCGCCCAGACGGCTCATGTCGGCGGTTGGCTCAAACCGCTTCTGGTCGATCAAGCCCTTCATGAATGCGGGGTCGATGTGCTTGATGTAGCTTTTGCCGGCGTTGAGCTTTTCGACTTTCGTGTTGTCGACGTCGAAACCCATCGTGCGGAAGCCGGCATTCGCGAATGCCGAAATCAGCGGCAGGCCGACATAGCCCAGGCCGATCACGCCGATCAGCGCTTCTTTGTTGCGGATCTTTTCGTCGAGTCCGTGCGTCTTCATCCCCACCTTCCCTGGACTGGCAGTGTCGCGCGACGGGAGCCTTCCTCCGTGGCGCGCGGATAGTAGCAGTCCCCGCAGATTGCGGCAATGCGAAACTTTGTTCGAATCACGCAGTCTGGGGCGACCAGCCGACTTCTGGGCGTACGGACGGGAAAGATACGATTGCGTCAATAAAAAAAGCACCCCGACGACGAGCCGGAGTGCTCCTGGATTTGACAGTAACCGCTTGACATCCCGCCTTCGGACTATGCCGGCAGGGGACGCGATTCTCTCGATCTAGCCGACGGCCGTGGGAAGTCGGTCGACCGGACGCTGGGGGCGGGTGTGGCGTCGCGTTCCCGAGGAGATGGCTCGCGAGAGCTGCCCCCGTTCGAGTTCGACGACATCGACTTCCGACGGTTTGAAATACTCGCAGAGCACATCGACGGCTGCTTTAGGATCGGTCGTTTCACCACAGGTGAAGACGTCCGCCGCCATGTAGCCGTGCTCGGGCCAGGTATGTACCGAGAGGTGCGATTCGGACAGCACGGCGACGCCGGTGACTCCGTGCGGACTGAATGTGTGGACGTTGATGTTCAGAAGCGTGGCCTTCGCCGCGTTGACCGCGTCAATCATGGCCTGCTTCATGAGCGAGGCATCGTTAATGCCCGCGTTGCAACCCCACAACTCGATGATGACATGCCGACCCAAGTGCTCCATCAAAACCCTCGCCTTCCAGCCGTCAACCGGCAGGAGGGCCGGGATCGGGCGCTAGAACTAGGACGCGGTCAGGTCATACAGACTCTGACCCCCCTGATACACACCGTCTAAAGACCAGCCGCGGACGATTTTCCGCTTCACAACGTGAACCTTCACGGAACGCCGCACCACCATTGACGCGAACAACGCGTCGCGAGACACTCGAAGAGTGGGCGGCCATCGAAGACCGACCCCAATTGTCGCTGTATGTTCCACGGAAGTCAACACCGCGACAGGAGTTCGGCGATTCGACAGGGGCCGGAAATGCGTTTCTAAGATCAACTTAACGATTGCATCGACCAAGCTGAGTTCGACGGCCCGGGTGACATCTGGAGGTCGCGAGTTCGCGATAGCGGAAGAATTGCCTCATGCCTCGCGCGCTGATTACCGGTATCACGGGACAGGACGGATCCTATCTCGCCGAAGAGCTTCTGGAACGCGGATATGAGGTGCACGGGCTGGTGCGCCGCGTCGCCCTCGAAGATTCGCGCCATCGACTGGCCCGGCTGCACGGATGTCTGGACCGCCTGACGCTCCATGCGGCCAGCCTGGAATCGTTCGCGAGTCTTTACAAGGCGATCGAAACCGTTGCGCCCGATGAGTTGTATCATCTTGCGGCACAAAGTTTTGTGTCGTATTCGTTCGAGGACGCTTTCTCGACGTTCCAGACGAATATCGACGGAACCCATTTCGTTCTGGAAGCGGTCCGGCAGACGCATCCGCAGTGCCGGGTTTACTTCGCCGGTTCCAGCGAAATGTTCGGGAATGCGGCTGAGTCGCCTCAAAGCGAAACGACACGGTTCTCGCCGCGGTCGCCGTACGGAATTTCCAAGGTGACGGGGTACGAACTGGCCCGCAATTATCGCGAAGCCTACGGAATGTTCGTCTCGTCGGGGATTCTCTTCAACCACGAGTCTCCCCGACGGGGATTCGAGTTCGTGACGCGCAAGATCAGTTCGCACGTGGCCGGGATCGTCCACGGCCGCACCAAAGAATTGCGCCTGGGAAATCTCGATGCCCAGCGAGATTGGGGATTCGCGGGGGACTACGTGCAGGCAATGTGGCTGATGCTGCAACAATCCGAGCCGCGGGACTACGTCGTGGCGACGGGCGAAACGCACACGGTTCGGGAGTTTTGCGAACTCGCCTTTGCCCGCGCGAATCTGAATTGGGAAGACTATGTGACCACCGACCCGAACTTCTACCGGCCGGCGGAGGTCCACACTCTGCTGGGAGATGCTCGAAAGGCGCGGGAGGAACTGGGCTGGGCGCCCCGAGTGACATTCCAGGAACTGGTCGACATGATGGTGGACCATGACCTCGAGGCGATGGAATAAGAAACCCTAACACAACCGGTTGTGCCTGTCAGAAACCTGCTGAATATCGGGCAAACACTCTATCGCACAGAGGTTGTGTTAGAATCTCTAAGAGACGTTTCGTCAGGGGCTTCGATGCTGTTCGTTCTCGATAACTACGATTCGTTCACCTACAACCTCGTACAGCGGTTCGGCGAGATCGATGCGGGGCTCGATATCCGCGTCGCGCGCAACAATCAGATCACGGTCGATGAGATCGCGGCTCTAGCACCGACCGCCATCGTGGTTTCGCCTGGCCCCTGCACGCCGCATGAAGCCGGGATCTCGATGGAACTGATCCGTCGACTGGGCCCCACCATTCCAACGCTTGGAGTCTGCCTGGGTCATCAGTCGATGGCTGAAGTCTTTGGCGCGCAGGTTGTCCTGGCGCCGCGACTCATGCACGGCAAGGTGTCCGACGTCTTCCACACGAACGAAGGCGTCTTTCGCGGGCTCCCCAATCCGTTTCCCGCGACGCGTTACCACAGCCTGATCGTCCCCGAGCGATCGCTGCCGCCGGAACTTCGCCTGACCGCGTGGGTCGAGAACTCAGATTCCGAGCGGGAAGTGATGGGGATCGCCCACCGCGACTTCCCCATTCATGGCGTTCAGTTTCACCCGGAAAGTTTTCTGACGGATCGCAACGGCATTCAGTTGTTGCGCAACTTTCTGGAACTGGCCAGCGTTCTCACTCCGGTCTGAGACTCCGAAGCTGAGTTCAAGGCTTCGCTGTCGCGGTGGGGTGGCGCGCGAAATAGCAGTTGACTGATTGGGCTCTCACGAAGCCACTAAGGCACGGAGAAAGCCAGTCGGACAAATCCCGTCCGCGCATCATGCTCGTCTTGGTATCTCTCCGTGCCTTCGTGCCTCTGTGAGGGTCATCGCCTTCCCTCGCAACAAATGCGTCAGGATCCGGTCGGTGGCACGCCCTGAGTCTTCGAAGGGCGTGGCGAATGAACCACTCCCACGCCCTTCCGCAAAGCCGTCAGGGCGTGCCACCCTCATGGCAACTCATCGAACGCCGTTCCATGTTCGTAGACGGGTGCCTGGGAACGAAAGCTGTCATGCTCTGACAGGCGTTCAAGGCGTCGCGGTTGTTGTCGCGGCCTGCTTTCGGGGCGCGTCCAGGTAGCGGTGACCGCTGTTGGGGTTGTTGCGGTCGTACGCGAAGGCCTCGTGATTGTCGAGGAACAGTTTCAAATAGGCGACGGGAATCGCGAAGCCCAGGCCCTCGGCAAACAGCAGCTTCATGTTGGTCACGCCGACGACTTCGCCGCGGGCATTGAACAGCGGTCCGCCGCTGTTGCCCGGATTGATCTGGGTGGTCGTCTGGATGTAGACCATGCCTTCGTAGTTGCGGTTGCGCGTGCTGACGATCCCCTGTGAAACCGAGCGCTCGAGGCCCAGCGGATTGCCGATTGCGAAGACTTCGTCGCCATCTTTCAGGTCGCTGTCAGCGGCCAGGTAGACCGGCTGAAACGGAAGATCTTCCTGCACGGGAATCTGCAACAGGGCCAGATCGAAGTAGGGGTTGAGGGCCACGATCCGCACGTCATCGATCCGGCGGCGACGGAACTCACCGGTCGTGCTTCGCGAAAAAACCGTCGCGCTGATGCGTGTCTCTTTCTCGATCACGTGCTGATTCGTGACCGCGTAGCCGTCCTTGTTTAATAGAAAGCCCGATCCGAGTCCTCCCGGGGTTTGAATCAACACGACACCTTCGCCGAAGCGTTCGGCCAGTTCGCGAATGCTTTTGCGCGGGAGAGAGGCGACACGATAGAGTTTCTGGTCGTTGTCACCGATTTCAGCGGGCGCGGTGCCATCCGACTTCGACCGCGACTGAATGGCCGACCGGGGGATACGGATGACTTCGATGCCGATATCGACCAGGATCGCATCGGGATGCTCTTTCAGCACGTCGCCGTCGATACGGTGGCCGGACTTCAATTCAATCAAGTCGGCCTCGACCGTGGCTGTCGCGTACAAAGCGACGAGGGCCATCAGCGCGCTGATCAGCGGGCGAAACGCGAATGAACGGCGTGAATCAATTTGTTCCATAGTCATTGTGGCAGTCACCGCAGGCCTTCTGAATCGCTTGGATGGACGTGGTGAAGGCGGCGAAGTCTTCGGCTTTGCCGGCCGCGACAGCCGCTTTCGACGCATCGATCAGTTGCTGGGCATATTTCTGGTAGTCCTCTTCATCGGCCGATTCGTAGCTATGGTCGGCCACGAGCGCGGAAAGCGCGACAAGGATGGAGCCGTCCTGCTGAATCCGGGGCAGGTCCGCCTTGAAGTTGGCCTCGGTCGTGAGGTTGGCCTTCATCCAGTCGCGGACCTTTTCCATTTTCTTCATGGCGCCCCAGCGACTGGCAATCTCGGCCGGCGGGCGCTGGGCGGGGAGCGCGCCAGCGTCGGCGGGGACATTTCCGTTCAGAACGGCCGAGACGCGCTCAAATTCCACCTGCGTCTTGTCGTAGGATTCGCGGCCGAGAGCCGCGGAGGTCTGCTGCATTTTCGCCGCGAATTCCTGCACAAAACGGCTGTTCGGTTTCCAAGTGGCCGATTCGGGGTGCTGTTCGACGATGACGGCCATGGCGGCCAGCACAGCTGCGTCGGCCTGAATTTCCTTGAAATCTGAATTGAACTTGGCGAGCGACTGCATGGAAGCGGTCAACCGGTTGCGAAGCTGCTTCGTTTCTTCCTGTATCTGGTCCATCGAAATGTATTGCCCCCACT
This sequence comes from Planctomycetaceae bacterium, assembly GCA_019636285.1. Lineage (GTDB taxonomy): Bacteria > Planctomycetota > Planctomycetia > Planctomycetales > Planctomycetaceae > JAHBXV01. Next base: position 303,123 of record JAHBXV010000001.1, on the reverse strand, counting down.
CCGACCCGCCATTGTCGGCAGAAGCCGTCGGCGCGCTCGGGGTAACAGCAGCCGGCATTTCCTCTTTCGGCACAGCCGGAGAGGGGTTCGGAGCGGCCGCGACGGACTGCGTGTCGGCAACTGTTCCCAACGGATCATCAAACCAGACATCGTAGGGAACGCCGCCGATCGATTTCGGCCCGTCCGCCGGGACGGCATTCGCCGTGGCCGAGGTGGCCGGTGTGGTCGGACCCCTCGCTGGCGACGCGGAGGAACCACCCGATGCCGCCGGAGCCTGCGGAGTGGTGGACCCACCGCAACCGGGAAGGCCCGTCGCGATCAAAACGCCAAGACCGATTCCTGCCGCTAAATGCCGGATATCCACGAAGACGGCCCTGTGTTGCTGACGGTGAAATTCCGGCCGTCATCGATTTGACGGCAACCTGTCGCGGGCGCGGATCAGAGACCGGTTCAGGTGTACTCCGGGTCGCTGTCTGGCCCTTCCGCTATCGTAACCACGCGCTCGCGGCTTTTGGAGCAAGATTTCCCAACACCCTTCCGGAACCGAACTTTCGGATCCTCGCCCGTGAATCAATTTCTCCGTCAAAGCGACGATCTTGGTACGCTGATTGCTATCTCCGAGAAAGTGTTGATTTGGTGTAATAGGGGTTCTGCGTGAAATTGGTGGACAGACCGAACCTTCCCAATTGCGATGAGTTTTTTGCCGCCTGTTGCATCCAGAGACTTTGCGCAGTAGTCAGAACGGTGAGGAATTGGCGGCTGCCGCATTATGAATCGGCATTTTCTGCCGGTTCGCGTGCCGTGGCGACCGAATCAGGAAATGGGCTCGAGTCGCCGGACTAACACGATGGGGTCGCCCGGCGTCTTGGGAAGTTGAAACAGACAAATTTGGCGATGGTTGTGGCCCAGCGGCCGCCGTCGCGACTCTGGCAAGTGTCCGGAGTCTGAAGACTGGTTCGAAGAAGAGGAGACACAATGATGCGAAGTCTTGCGGTATTGCTGGTCCTGGCATCGGCCAGCGCGGCGACGGCGGCGGACGGTCCGCGCCTGTTGGGACTTTCACCCCAACTGGCAGCGGCTCTGGAAGTGCCCCCGGCGCCCGGTCTTGCCTATGAAGAGCCGATGGTGGAAGGGTACATCACGCCGATGCCGGAGTCGGCCGCCCTGCCACTCTTCGAGTGTGTCAAGTACAAGGATCTGCGGAACATTCACCCGTGCGCGGTCCCCATGATCGTCCAGGTGCCCGACCCCTGTCAGGACAAGGCCTCGTGCTGCGCTCCGGCCTGCGTGAACGTCAAAGTCTGCGTGCCGCCGTGTGATTGTCCCGAGGTGAAGTGCCGCCGTAGCGGCAACAAGCTGATCCTCGACTACGGCAAGTACTCGGTGTCGATTCTGTCGGCTCGTGGCAAGGTGATTGTTGACTACGACGATTGATTGATGAGGTTCTTCGTTCCCGGGCTCCCGCGTGAGAGCGAGTACGGACGGGGATTCTGACACAAAATCGAAATGGCCCGGTCGGCAGTTTGTCGGCCGGGCCTTTTCCGTTTGGAAGTCGACCGGTCACTTTCCATGGCGGGAACGCCCCTTTAAAGTGTGCCGGTTGACACCTGTGAAATGGCGTGGAAATCGAAAGGTTGGCAGTCGTGGACGCGCGGATTGTGTTGTTGCCCGGCGACGGGATTGGGCCGGAAGTGATTGCCGAAGGGCGCAAGACGCTGGAGGCGATTGCCGGGCGGTTCGGACACCAATTTGTGTTTGAGTCGCACCCCATTGGGGGGTGTGCGATCGACGAATTCGGGACCGCACTGCCGAACAGCACCGTCGCGGCATGCCGAACCGCCCAGGGAATTCTGCTGGGAGCGGTCGGTGGGCCGAAGTGGGATGATCCCACGGCCAAGACACGCCCGGAAGCTGGTCTGCTGGGCATCCGCAAAGCGCTGGGCCTGTTCGCGAACCTGCGGCCGATTCAGGTGCTGCCGCAACTGGTCGCGGCGTCGCCTTTGAAGGCGGAAATCGTTTCCGGAACCGACATTCTGTTTTTCCGCGAGCTGACCGGAGGACTGTATTTCGGCAAGTCGGCCCGCGAGAAAGATGCGTCCGGCGAAGTCGCCTACAACACGATGATTTACAGCACCCATGAAGTGGAGCGGATCGTGCGTCTCGCAGCCCAGGCGGCTCGTGGACGGAAGAAGAAAGTCACGAGCGTCGACAAGGCCAACGTGCTGGAAGTTTCACGGTTGTGGCGGCAAGTCGTTGAACGGGTGATGAAGGAAGAATTCCCGGACGTCGCCTACGAACATGTGCTGGTCGACGCAATGGCCATGTACCTGATTTCTAAGCCCACGAAGTTCGATGTCGTCGTCACCGAAAACATGTTTGGCGACATTCTGACGGACGAAGGGTCAATGCTCCCCGGTTCGCTGGGGTTGCTGCCCTCTGCGTCTCTGGGTGATCCCGGCCCCGGCCTGTACGAACCGATCCACGGTTCGGCTCCCGATATTGCCGGCAAGGGGATCGCCAACCCGCTCGCGACCATCCTGGCCGCGGCGATGTTGTTGCGTCACTCGCTGAACCTGGAGACCGAAGCGGCAGCCATCGAAGCCGCCGTCAACAAGGTGCTTTCGGATGGTCACCGCACGGCAGACCTGATGGGAACCTCGGCTCCCAAATCGACGACCGAAATGGGCGATCTGGTGGTGGCGGCACTTCGAGCGGCCTAAGCGAGTCGGCTGGAACGCCTGAACCAGTGCATTTCAAATTGCGAACGACTGCGAGCGCGCTCCCGCCGCCGTCGTTGCGGTCGACCTCCATATGCGTCGACCACAGACGGCGTAATTCCGAGTGGAGACGGGGGATGGAGGGGCGGCCGCTGTTCGTTTTCGGCACTTTGCGGCTGGGGCACGAGAACCACCACTATCTTGCAGGCCGTTTTGACCGCTGGCTGCCAGCCGTCTTGCGGGACTATCAGCGGGTCGAACCGTTGATGATTGATGTGGCACGAGGTGAGGCAGTCGACGGACAACTCTTCTTTCTCGAGTCATCGCGATACGACGAAACGCTCGCCGGCTGCGACGAACTCGAAGAGATTCCCATCGGCCAACTCGTTGGACACGAGTACGAGCGGCGCGAAGTCACCGTGCAGACGCCGGAGGGGGAGTTCAGGGCCTGGGCCTATGTGCGGCCGACCGGTTCCTGATTCTCATTTGCCGATGGCAAACAGGTGATTCTGGCTCCGCAAGTAAATGCGCCCATTGGAAATGGCCAGAGACGCCTTGCAGACTTCCTCAATCCGGTTGCGCGAGACGATCTCGAACGTCTTGCCGGCCTTGATGACCGTCGTCTCACCCTGTTCCGAGAGGAAGTACAGGTGTCCGTCGGCATGGACTGGCGACGCCGAGTGATTGCCGCCGAGACGCTCCTGCCAGACGACTTCGCCGGTCGCGGCGTCGAGGCAACTGGCGACTCCCTTGTCGGTCACGGCGTAAACCAGGCCGTCAACGTGAATGAGCGAAGAGAGGGACGGCACGTTGCGCGTCTGTTCCCAGGCAATCTCAGCCGAGTCGCCCCCCTTCACGCGCACGGTCCGAATGGTGGGGGCTTCGAATCCAGAACAGGTGAAGACGAGGCCGTCGTCTCCCAGAACGATGGACGGCGTGACGCCTTCGCCCTGACTGAAGACCGACCACAATCGTTCGCCGTTCGCGGGGTCAAAGCCCTGGATGCAATCGCCCGCGCCGCTGATAAGCTGCCAGTTGTCTCCCACCTTCATCAGGCCGGGGGTGACGTGGGCGATGCGCGACATCCCCCGGCGGCCGCGCCAGCGTTCTTTCCCGGTGGCGGTGTCGATGGCCGTCAGGAACGCCTGATCCCAGGGCTTTTTCCAGCCAATTTCGCGTTCTTCCCCGGAACTGCTGCCGTCAAACGGCATGATGAGCAGATCCTCGTACAGAATGGGCGACGCTCCCAAGCCATGCTTGCTGTAGAAACGGGTGTCGTGGTTTCTCCAGGCGATGGTCCCGGTTTCCGCGTCGACGGCGGCGATCAGGCCGTCCGCGAAGACGGCATAGACCTGCTTGCCATCGCAGACCGGCGTCGGGGTGGCGTACGAATTCTGGTCTTCCTTGCGACCGGGAGTCTGCCGGCCAACTTCGGTCGACCACAGTGGCGATCCGTTTTCCGCGTTGAACGCCAGAATCCGGAACGACTGTCCCTCATCGTCAGCCGTCGTCACGAAGATGGAGTTTCCCCAGACAATCGGCGATGACCAGCCGAGACCGGGAACCGGCGCTTTCCAAGTAACGTTTTCGGTCGCCGACCAGCGGACCGGAATCCCGGTTTCCGATGACAGGCCCTGACTCGACAAACCGCGAAAACCCGGCCAATTCTCGGCATGGGCACTCGCGGACAATCCCATCGCGCTGTAGAGGAGGATGGCAACAGATAATCGCATGTCGGCTCCCGGTCGGCGGTTCATCGTGGGTGCATCTCTTGGGCATTACTCTAACCATGGAAGCGACGGCCGTCATCGGAACTCACGCGGTGCTGGTCCAGGAAATCTCGCGACCGAGTCGATCTGGCGGAACCTTCAATTCTTGGTCATGATGCCGGAATTCCGCCAGAAGTTGCCTTTGGAATCCTCAACATGTCGTTTCCGCGGATGTTGCGCGTCAAACAGCACTTTGACGCGACACGCGTCGAGAATGTCGCGGCCGAAACCTCGGCTCAGTTAACGAAGCTCTCGCTCGAAAAGCGTCTGAAACCGGGCCAGACCGTCGCGATCACGGCGGGCAGCCGTGGCATTCGGAACGTCGCGGTCGTGGTTCGGGCAATTGTCGATCATGTGCGCGCGCTGGGGGGAGTTCCATTTATCGTGCCGGCGATGGGCTCGCATGGCGGCGGAACCGCGGAAGGCCAGGCCGGAATTCTTGCGGGTTACGGCATCACTCCCGAAACAATGGGGTGCGACGTTCGCTCGTCCATGGAAACCGTGATTGTCGATCGAACGCCGCAGGGGATTCCGGTTCACTTCGACAAGCATGCTTCGCAGGCCGATCATGTCATCGTGTGCAATCGCGTGAAGCCGCACACCGGCTTCGTGGGCGAGATCGAGTCGGGTCTGCACAAGATGATGCTGATCGGGCTGGGCAAGCACGAAGGGGCGAAGATCTACCATCGCGCCATCGCGGATCACAGCTTCATGGAGATTATCCTCGCGGTGGGCGAATCGGTGATTCGTAAGTGCAAGGTGCTGGCGGGGGTGGCGATTGTCGAGAACGCGTACGACGAAACCGCACTCGTCGAAGCGGTGGCCCCCGAAGATTTCTTTCTGCGTGAACAGGAACTGCTAAAGAAAGCCGTGGCCTGGCTGCCGCGATTGCCGTTCACCAGTTGCGACTTGCTGATTATCGACGAGATCGGCAAGAACATCAGCGGGACGGGGATGGATACCAACGTCATCGGCCGCAAGTACAACGATCACGCCGCGACCGATCGCGATACCGTTCGCTGCCGCCGGATTTTTGTGCGCGGTCTGACGCATGAAACGCATGGCAACGCGACCGGCATTGGGATGTCGGAATTTACCAATCAGCGGACCATCGACGCCGTCGATCGGAAGATCACGGCCATCAACTGCATCACGGGGCTGCATCCGACGGCGGCGATGCTGCCAATGGCCTTCGAGACCGATCAAGAAGTGATTACCGCGGCGCTGCAGACCATTGGCCTTGTCGAACCGCCTGCGGCGCGCGTCATTCAGATCGCGAATACGCTGCACCTCGCGGAAGTCCGCGTCAGCGAGGCGTACCAGCAAGATGTTGCCGTCCGCGAGGATCTGGAGGTGATAGAACCTGCACGCGACATGGCCTTTGATGCGAGCGGTAACCTGATTCCCGTGCACGCGCACTGACGCGGCCGCTCTTCGCTCTCTATTCCTTGAGCCGCTTTCAAGAGGGTTATCTCACGGAACCGCAGAGGCACGGAGTAAGGCGAAGGAATACTTGAAAGAGTTGAGTAGGGCGGTCGCAATTTCGCGATTGGCTTTCTCCGTGGCTTGGTGGCTTCGTGAGAATTCACGCTTTGTGGTTTGCTGGACGTTTATCGGTTCGCCAACGGTCACCTCTTGGGCCTTCGGTCCCCAACGGTTGCGGAGCAACCGGGGCCACCCTGAGAACCGGCAACCCTCGTGGAGCTTGCTCGATACAACGGCGTTCGGCGTCAGCGGGGCGGAATGAGGGCAGCGGCGTTTTCGAGGGAGATTTGTCGTCGCAGGGTTTCGCCGAGGTTCGATTCGTCGAGCTTCGCGACGGCGGATTCCGGCAGGAACAGTGGGGCGTGTGTTCCCAGGAGCAGCCGATTGGAGGGGATCGATTTCAGGGTTCCCTCAATGCCAGCGGCCCCTTCGAGCGTGGCGGTTTCGACCCAGACTTGGCGGGACTCGACGAGTCGCGCTAGGGCTTCGCCGCGTATGACCGCCATGGCATTGAGCAGGATCAGGCGAAGCTTCGGGTTTGCTGCGAGCACTTTCTGTAGCGGTGTCAGATCGACCGGGGGAACCTTGACCAGCGGATGATGCGTTCGCTCATCTTCCATCTTCGCGGCCAGTTGGACGATCAGGCCGTGGCGATCGCACAGGGAAATGAGTTCCGCGAAAACCGGGTTGCCGAGCGAATAGCCGTGATAGTTGGGAAACAGCCGAATGCCCGGCATGTTCCAGACTTCGCGACAACGGCGGACATCGTCCTGCCAATCGGGCAATGACGGGTTCACCACGCCGAAGGGGACGAGCGGCTGACCACGACAGGCACCTGCGAGTCGTTCATTGACGGCGGCAATGTCACGGTGCAGCAGGCCCTCGTAGCTGCTGACCCAGGCCGAGGTGATTCTCACTCGTCGCAGCCGCGCGACCAGGGACGCGGCGGACTCATCGCCGCTGACCCGGCGGAAGGGCCATTGCCCGAGCGACGCATTGACGTCGATCATCTCGGCTCTCTCTTTCTGGATTATGGAGAGATCCCGAACCGGCTGAGCAGTTCGCGTTCAACGGTCTTCACGTCAACGCCCTGCGAGCTTAGCAGCACCAACAGGTGCAACAGGACGTCGGCGGCATGATGGGTCAGGTCCATGCGATCGGCTTCCGGTTCCGAGGCCGCATGGACCAGGTCGTAAACTTCTTCGACAAGCCGAGCGCCGATGACCTCGGGCCCGGCGTTCAGCAGGGCGACCACGGTCGAACCGGCCGGCCGCGATGTCTTGCGTTCGTCGATCTCGTTGGCGACCCGTTGAAGCGCGCCGAGGGGAGTGCTGGAGACCATCAAAATGTCCACGACTTCGGCTGGATGACAGTCATCAATATCAACTGAAGTGTTTCTGAATGGCCGATCGGCGGTAGGCAAAGCCATCATCCAGATGATCGAGGATTTTCTCCTTGGTCACCAGGTACCCGAGAAGTCCGCCCGGCGGCTCGAACTCAATTTTGTTGAGGAGCACGGTCAGGTCGTTTTCGGCCGTCTCGACCTGGTAGTCGTGAATCCATTTCGGGAGCGGCCCCCCCACTGCCTGCTCGCGAAAGCGGCGCTGGTCCGGGACGAACTCGACGATCTCGTAGGCCAGTTCCTGCACCTGGCCGTAAGCCACCACTCGGCAGACGAGCTTGCTTCCGAGCTCAATCACCTCGGGCGGGTCGACGAAGACCATCTGGATTTCGGGAGGGGCGATCGCCTGAAGATTCGCCGGACGAACTATGAAATCAAACACCTGGTCGGGCTTGGCGGGAAGCTCCGTCCGCGACTCAAACAATGGCATCGATCGTGATCCGAAAAAATAGGAGCCGCTCGGCAACCGTGATCGCCAGCTCATGCCCTGGAACGGGGCGAGTCGGCGACCGGTCGTGGTCACGTGCGTCGAGCAGCAGCGGCCGGTGCTCGTGCGAAACTGTCGTGAGAGATCATCGTACCCACTGCCGTCGCCACTTGAAAACTGCGTTCGGGGAGAGTCGAGACGGATTTCGTGCAGGAATCCGTCAATCGTTCGAGGCGTTATCCCCGGCCTGCTGTTCCAGGGGATTCTCCGCCGGTGGCTCCGAAGTGGTAAGTTCGGAAAAGCGATCCGCCGCCGCCGTGGAAGCAAGGGGGCGCGGGATGAGGACGCGCGACTTGACCAGAGTGCGGTAGAGGTCGTATCCGGCAAAGATTCCGAGAATCAGGCAGGCCGCCCCTTGCAGCCACATGCGTTGGCCACCGATCAAGGGACCAAACGACAGGATTGCTCCGGTCAGCAGGCAGGCAGTGGCGAGAATGGCCTTCACCGTGACGACGGATCGCAGCCGCTGCCATTGATGACGGGCCACGGCCGTGCGTGCCGACAGATTTGCCACTTCCCGGAACGAGCTGACCTGCAAGCGGTCGCTCGTCCGGTCGATTGGTTTTCTCGGCGGTGGCGTTGGAGGGGGCGGTTCCTCCGAAATGGGCGATTGCGAAATGGACGATGGAGAGACCGTTTCGGGAATCGCTTCCGAAACTTGCGGACGCGTTATCGGGGCGGGAACCGGTTTACTCGCGACGGATTCGGGCGGAACGCTGCCACCACGATTAAGCCGATTGAGCAACCGGTTCATATAGGCCGAGACCGATTGATCGTCTTCACCCGAGGTCGGTTCCGCCTCCGGGGCTTCATAAGCCACGACGGGCCTGACTGGCAACTCGTCCGCAGGCTCGACGGGTGTGCCAGTTTCCGAATTCAATTCCTTGGCAAACGAATCGTCGTCGACCGCCAGGGAGTCGCGAATCAGCTCATGGCTGCTCGTATCCGGCTGTTTGTCGAAGGGGCTTCCCGGCAGGTCGAACATCTTCGCGAGTTCGGCGCGCAGACTGCCGACCGCTTCCACCGAGTCGCTTTCGTCGGCTTCCTGCCGCGGCAGGGTTGCCGGTTTGTCATCGTCGACCGGCGCTCTGGTTATCAAGAGCGACTCGACGTCGAAGGGGAGGTCGCGCGCTTCCGTCGGGAACTCGTCTTGGAACAGAATTCTCTGGCCGGGCAACGAAGGAGCGGCTTCCGGTGTCCAGTTCCAGGGCTCCGGCCAGGCATGAGACGGTTCGACCGGCGCGGAGGACACGTCAGGTGTTTCCAGTTCTTCTCGCCATTCGAGAAGGGCCTGGCTGCCGCTCAGATCCCAGGTTGCTTCTTCAAGCTTCTGTTGCTGGTAGGCGAGTTCGGTCTCGCGCTGGCGAAGCTCCTGCTCGCGCTGCTGGTTCTCGGCATCGGTGATCCGTCGATCGAGTTCGACGGATCGAATCAGCGCTTCGATTTCCAGTCGCGAGGCTTCCAGCCCCTCTCGCGCGGCGTCGAGTTCCGCGGTCTGTTCGGCCAGGACGTGCTCGCGCGCGGTCAGTTCGCTCGCGAGATTTTCCAATCGCGCGTTGCGTTCGCCGAGTTCGGCGTTCGCCCGTTCGAACTCGGCTCGTTCTTCTTCCAGTTTCCGTTGCTCATCTTGCAGCAAACGCGACTGTTGCGCCAGGGCCTCGTCGCGCTGGTCGAGCGCCTGTCGCGACGCATCGAGTTCCGCCTGGCGCTGGAGGAGCGAGGTCTGCCGCGCTTCGAGTTCGGTGATTTCCGCCGCGTGTCCCGTTGTCTCTGTTTCCGAGAGGGGCGCGTCTTGCTCGTGTTCCCGCGTGGCGAGATCGGCAAGTCGGGCCTCGAGCGACGATCGTTCGGCGGCGACTTCTTCCAGACGGGCCTCAAGAACCTGTCGCGCTGCCCGTTCCGCTTCGAGTTGTTCCCGCAGTCGGCCGAGTTCCTGCTCGGTGGTTTTCTCGCGGGCGAGAAGCGACTGCTCGTTTCGAGCCAACTTCGCGCGAAGTTCCTCAATTTCGCCCTGCTGGTCGGCGAGGCGGTCGCGTTCCTCGATCAGCCGAGCCTGACCGAGAGACTGCTCTTCGGTTTGTCGCGCGATTCGCTCGGCCAGTTGCTGCTCGAGTTCGGCCTGGCGCTCGGCACGGCGGGCGAGTTCCCCTTCGAGGTGTTCGCGACGGCGCTCGAGCTCGGCTTCGCGTTTCACGAGTTGGTGTTGCCGATCCGCGATCTCAGCCGTCAGGGTCTCGCGCTCGGTTTGCGCCTGGTCGAGTTCCTCGGCAGCCCGAGTCAGTTCGGCTTCGCGGCAGGACGTCCAGTTTTCCCGGGTTGCCAGAGATGCCTCGCGGCGCTCGAGCGTATCGCGCAGCGTCGAAAGTTCGGCGGCACGCGCATCGAGCGAACGTCGCGCCGCGGCATGCTGCTCGGTCTCGATGGCCCACTGTCGGCGTGCCTGCTCCCAGTCGGCTCGCTCGCTCGCCAACTGGTCGGCTTCCTGGCGAATCCAAACCCGTTCCGCCTCCAGCAGGGTCTGTTCGTCACGGTGACGCCTGGCGGCCTCCTCGGTCTCGCGCGAGATTTGCTGTAAGCGGCTCTGCTCGTCCTCCTGCCGCCGGGCTTGCTCACGCAGTTCGGCCTCGCGCGTCGCGAACAGTCGATCCTGTTCCGCTCGGTCGCTTTCAATGCGGGCCTGTTCCCGTTGGGACTCGGTCAACTGTTCGGACTGGGCCTGCTGCTGGAGAAGCTCGGATTCCAGGGCGTCGATCAATTCGTCGACGGCGATGCGGGCCGACTTCAACCGGTGCTCGTCCTCGGACCATTGCCGTTCGAGTTCGCGCTGCCGCGACTCAAAGACCCGCATTCGTTCGTCGAGGTCGATTCGAGCCCGTTCGAGATGCTCTTCCCGTGTCCGCAGACTGATCGCGCGGGTCGAGAGATCGTCTTCCAACTGGTCCAGTTTCTGGCGCCGTTGTGCGAGGTCGGCGGCCTGGTCGCGAATTTCGCGAAATTCATCGTCGCGGGATGCCAGCAGGGCAAATTGACGAGCGCGGTCTTCCGCTCGTCGGTCCGCCTCGATTTCGGACTCTTGCAGGCGTCGCGCCCGTTCCTCCAGATCGCTGCTCGATCGATTCAATTCGTCCCGAGTGTGCTTGACGGTCGACTCCCAGGCGAGCGATTCCTCCCAGAAGAGATCACGTTCCCGGTTCAGCCGCGCCTCGGTCGCCGCGAGTTCGTGAGCCAGCTTTCGGAGCGCGGCTTCGCGATCGTCCAATTCACGAATCGCGCTGGCGAGTTGCAGCGAAGGGGCCGTCTGCTCGATCGGATCGCGCGTGGCGCCCGGCGTCTCTTCCGCTGGTGTCTCCGACGGCGCGACTGTTCGAGGCCGACTTTCCGCAGCGGCGGGTGCTACATTGGGTGTCGGGACCGTCGCCGCGGACGATTGGGACGCCTTCGTCGACAAACTGTCAATCGGGGGGGCCTGCCGCACGTCGTTCGTCGTCGCGGACGGAACCTGCCGGAGCAGGTCGTCGACGGCCGCGCGCTCGCAGCGCAGCGTCACGGGACCAAGGGTAATCTGGTCTCCCGGACGTAAAGAGGCTTCCTGAACGGGTGAGTCGTTGAGCCACGTCCGGCGATCCCAGGCTTTCACGATGACGTGGCGGCGACCGACCAGGATTTGCAGGTGGCGCGCCTGCACCCCGGTCTGGGTCAGCACGACGTCATTCGAGGGATCCGACCCGAAGCTCCAGCGACCGGGAGTCAGGAGGATGCCGTCGGACGGTAGAAATGAAGGATTCGCCAGCAGCAGAAGAGTTTCCTCTTCTGGCCCTGTCGGCGGAACTCTGGCTGCGACCGCCGTAAGCGACATCAGGCCCGACCTTGATCGCGGACTCGTTGGAACTCGAGTCCGTCAACGTCTTTTAAGTATCCCTGAGACAACCGGTTGTGCCTGTCAGAAGCCTGCGGAAAAACCCGGCGAACACTTTCTTGCACAATGAGGTTGCGTGAGAAATTCCCGGTTGACCAATGACTCAAGTGAAATCACAGAAACTTTCCGGACGCGCGAAATCGAGCGCTTCGGGACGTCGAGACGCCCCAAATCCCTCGTTTCGATTTCGACCGAATGGGAACCGCGAGACGGTCAATCCCCGGTGGCGATCCGATTTCTTGACGGGTTTCTTCGGCGGATTGTGAAAACCCCTACTTCCGTTGATCCAGACTGCTATCCGCTCGTCGACAACTTTGGAAGAACCCGCACAGCTTTCCGAAAACCGCGACTCATCCAGGAAAGGGTCTTTGGCCTGCAAGCAAGGCGGCTCCGTCGGCATGGCCGGTTGACCGATCGGCCCTGTGCCGAAATAATCGAGTGATGCCGACCGGTGAACCGACCGTCCGCGCTTGAAATTCTTACTTTCCCGTCGAAGTTGTCCACGCGCCAAGGGAATCGCAGCGATGGCCCGCTGGTTTGCCAAGGCTTCCATGGGCAAAAAGTCGGAAACGGCCGAACCGGTCGTTTTTGAGCTGGAATGTGACTGCGGAGCCGTCGTTCGCGGCTTGCGGGAGTCCACGTTTCGTCGGGGCATCTGCACGGCCTGTCAGACGGCCTATTTTATCCTTCCCCGCGATCCGTATCCGACGGTCGTGCCGACACCGACCCGATCTTCCCGGCCGGTTCAGCCAGTGGAGTCGGAAGACGAGGCGTCGGAACTCGTCCGGTCGACCACGCGGCGGAAATCGAGTTCGGGAACGATCGATCGCCCCGCCGCGCCCTCCGACCGGTCGAAAGGGCGAGCAGCCGTCCCGCCCCCTATCTCGCAGGCGAAGGGGTTTCCCGACTCTCCGCCACGGCGTCTCGTGACGCCGCTGCGGCTGGGACTGGCGCTGATCTTCGTGACGCTCCTCGGGGCTGCCTGGGGGATTGCGGGACGGTATCGACTGGAATCGGCTCGAAACCAGTTACAGCCGGCGATCGACGCCGGTCTGGCTGCCCTTGAGGATGGCCGCTTCTCCGAAGCGCGGCGGTCATTGGCCACGGCCGTTCGTTCGCTCGACGTCCTTGGAAGAACCGACAACGATGCGGCCATGGTGCGGCAGCGGTATCGCGAGTCCGTCGCGGCGGGCGACCTGCTGCCGACGGCGCTCATCGAACTGATCGACGAGTCAGCCGGCGCCAACGATGACGTCCTGGCCACGTTCGAAAGAGTCCACCGCGGCCAGTGGTGTCTGCTCGACATTCCTGCCGACAATGCCCTGACGTCGGACTGGTCGCTGGAGATTCCGCTCAAAGACGGCACGCGCATGGCGCGATTGTCGTTTTCCGATCAGGTTGGCGACTCCGAAAGTCCGGCGGCGACCATTGGCCGATCGATCGTGGCGGCTCAGTTGGAACGAATTCATCGCCCGGATGAGCCCGGCCATCCGTTGGTATTCGAGTTTCGGCGCGATTCGGCGTTTCCGTGGACTTCGGTGACGGTTTACCAACACCTGATGACGGGCTTTTCCGGGGAAGTCGATCCACCGACTCGCGGCGTCCTCGAACAGCAACTCGCCCGCATTCAGCGCGCCGCGGAGGTGCCATGATGTCCATGCGCGATCATCGCACGACTGCGATGCCGGGCTTCCAGCGAGCCGCCATGATTGGGATCTTCGGACTGGCCGTCCTGTCGTGTTCGCTTGCCGAAGCGGCAACGCTGGATGTTCGGCAGTTGAACGCCATTCGCAAGAACGTGGCGCGCTTCAGCGACGTGACCTTGCGCGTCGAAGGGAGACTGCTCTCCGCCGGCGGAAACGTTTGCCGGCTCGTCCATTGCGAGATTCCGTTTCGGTGTCCCGAGGACGACGTGCGACGCCTGGGAAACACGGTCAATGTGGAGGCCGAGGGAAAAATCGAGGGAACGGGGAATCGCATTTCGTTCGTGGCGAGTTCGATTCGTGCCGTCCCCAACGATGCCAGCGTCTTTCGCGATCGCCAGACGAAAATCGATCGCGAGAATCCCGATGAGTGGGTGAAGCTAGGAGACTGGGCTCGCGATCGCGGGGAGTTCTATGAAGATGGGGAACTGCTCGAACTGGCGCGTTCGGCCTATCGCTCGGCGATTCAACTCGAGCGGCGCGGTCTGAAGGAGGATGACATTCCGGGACATCGGCGGCTGGTATCGCGGGCCGCGGAGTTTGGCATGCCCGAATCCATTCTCGCGGAACTGGAGCATCTGGCCGATCGGCTGGAATGGGATCGACTGCGCGCGAACGCCGACACCACGACCCAGGAATTGGATGCGTTTCTGAAGCAATTGAAAGAACGCCTCCCAGGAGCGGAAAAGCCGCTGACCGAGGAACTTCGAGAAAGTCTGGCGGGGGTGGCGAAACAGTCGATCGCAGAATTTCAGCAGGCCGATTTGGAACGCCGACTGGCGCTTCAGCGGTTCCTGGTGGCCGAAGTTCAAACCGAGAGAATCTTGCGAGACGGACGTTCCGATGGATCGACGGGACAGTCGCTCGCGAAGCGATTTCGTCAAGAGCTGCCCGATTTCCCCGAACGAGCCGAGGAGCAGGAGACCAAGTTTCTAGACTACCGGATGTCTCACGTCGAGACGATGACGCGCCCGGAAATCATGGAACTGGGTGAGACACTGAAGCAACGCGAGCGCGGAGGCGAAGTTCCCGTGCTCCTTCGCCGCTGGGTTGTCGCGCGGGCAAAACGATTGACCCCGGACAACATCGCGAGCAGTCTGGAAATCGCGGATGATTACCTGCGACTCCTCAATGACGAGCCTGCGGCCGTGCGCCAGTTGACGGCCGTTGCCGAACTACCGGAAGGCGGGGAATCGGCTCGCCAACGACTCGCGGAATTGGGTTACCAGCGCATTGGCGCCTCGTGGATCAAGTCGCGATCTTCAAGCCCGACCGAAATGCCCGCAGCGCCGCTTGCACGTTCGGGAACCATGCCGGAGAGCCCGATTGCGGTTGGCATGACTGCCCGCGCGCTGGAAGACATTCTGGGTGCGCCACAGTCACGAACCCGAGTGATCGGCGGGCGTGGGGTGACGGAAGTCTGGCAGTTTGGCCGACAGAACCAGTCACGCCTGATTATTGTTCTGGAGCAGGGGCGCGATTCCAAAGAGCTGCGCGTGCTGCGGTTCGGAAACGCTGGACGTTAGCCCGGAATCTTCACGTAACCCGACGCGTGAGCGAGGGAGAGAACGGGTTCTCCCTCTCTCACGCGTCGGGTTACTTGCACTTGTGTCTGGGAACAAAGAAGAGATCAGTCGTCTATCGTTCGACGACGAGCTGATTACGAACGCGTTCGACGCCTGGAACACCGGCGAGCGATTCCTGCGCGAGCTGCTTTTCGTAGTAGCTCCGCACGTGGCCGCGCAGTTCGACCTCGCCGTCCCGGACCGTCCATTGCAGCCGTCGTCCACGGTCCAGCAGCCCCAGGAACAGGGCACGCTCAAACCGTTCGTCCATCGAATGCGGCTGGTGCGTGAAGTACTGCTTGGACATGAATTGGCCCCGAAAGGTGGCAGCGATGAGCGGCCGTGATGAGACGAGCCCGTGACGGACGGAGACGAGCGGCGGAACTTGCCGAAGCTGTCACGCTTTTGCGGATTTCCGCGTGGCAACGGGTCCGACTTTGAAAATCTCGGTCAAGGAATTGCCGCGAGCGGTCGGGATTTGGCAAAAGGAACGGGAATTTCCCGAAGTTTCGGCGGCCTTTACATGGCGGCGCGGATGTTCCGGCTAAATCGATGCTGCCGAGTCCTCGTGACGGCAGGAAATGCCTGACTTGGGGGCCTGTCGGCAATTCCTGCCGCGATCTTGACCGATTTTTGGGATTCTCCTAAAACCCGGCCATTCGAAGTGGCTGAGTCGTCAGCGGGCTCTTGACGGCGGCCAACTCTCCCTTCGTGAAAAAACCCTTCGGCGACGTTCGTTCCTCGTTCAGCAGGAAGCTGCCCATGTTTTCGTTCGTGCAACGGATGGCACCCGCGTGGTGTGCCGTGGTTGTCCTGGTCGGAGCGAATTCCGCCTCGGCTCAATGGTTCCCTTTCGCCATGGGGCGCGAGTGCAATTGCTCGTCACAGCAGGCGATGACGGTTTCGGCCGCACCCATGACAACGGCGTGTGCCCAACCGGTCGTTCAGACCTGCTACCAGACCGTGCCGGTGACGGAATACCAGCAGGTCAAGCAGGTCGTCAAAAAGCCTGTCGTCGAGACGAAGTACGTGAGTGAAGACTACGTCGAATATCGCCCGGTCACCGAGACCCGCAAGGCGATGATTCCGACCGTCACGTACCAGGACGTTCAGGAATGCCAGACGGTCTATCGCGACGCTGGTTACTGGGTGACTCAGTACCAGCCGAACTGCAAGCTGTCGCCCTGCCAGGTCGATGGCCGTCCGGGGTTCATGGGCTGGATGAATCGCACTCGCCACGAAATCACGTCGGCGTTCACGCCGGCCTATACCGCCAATCGGCAGTACGTGCCGCGAACGGTCGCGCAGACGATCCCCACCACGCGGAAGGTCGCCATCCAGACGCAACGCGAAGTCGCGTACAACGTCACCAACTGGGTGGCCGAGAACAAGACCCGTCAGGTGGCCGTTAACTCGGTCCGTTACGAAGACACCGAAGTGACCGCTCTGCAACCCGTGACCGTCATGCGGACGGTTCCGATCGGCACGCAGACGGTCATGGCCCCCTATGGAGTGGGCGGTACGCAGTCGGCGTTCTTCCCGTATGGTTACGGTGCTCCCCGCACGGTTCTGGCGCCGATTCCGGAGAACGGGCCGATTCGCTCGGCCAACGGCGATCTGCTCGATCGATCCGATCCCGACCGCAGCCGCAACGCGATTGCTCCCACGCCGGTCCCCGCCAAGAAGACCTCGTTCTCGCCCGATCAAGGCGCGGCGGAAAGCGGTCGGGTCACCGATGTCGAAGTGATCGTTCCGGTCCGCCGGACATCCACGCCGACGGCCGTTGCCGTGAGTCGCTGGAATTCCGCCACCGCGACGAATTCAACGGGCCCAGAATTGCCAGAGATTTCGCTGGCCAAGACGCGCTGATCGAATCCCTGGTCGCCGCGTGGTGATCGATCTCGTGGAAATTCCGAGAAGGACGCTGGATGCTCTCCGGCGTCCTTCGTCGTTTGCTGGAGCCAGAAAGAATATGGATAGCTTCGACTATGTCGCCATATTCAATGGTGTCGAGGCCGTCTGGTGGACCGGCTTGGCAGTCTTTCTCTGGGCTCAGCGCTGCCGGACGCCGCGAGGGCTCCGTACGCTATCAGGCTGGGCCATACTGTTGCTGCTGCTCATGGCGATCAGTGAAGTGATCGAATTGCAGACCGGCGCGTGGTGGCGGCCCTGGTGGCTGGCCGTCTGGAAATTTTCGTGCGGCGGTCTTTTGGGAGTGTTCGGGCTGGGAGCCTGGGTGTGGTGGCGGACCAATCGGCCGAAGGACTGATTGAGCTGAATTGGGTTCGCAGGCAGTTGGCTCCCCCCAGCCGGTCGGCTATTCTGAATGAATCCGCCCCGCCAGCGCTGGTGTGGCGGATGCGAATGAGACTGAACGGACGGGACCTGAGTCTTTATAGCCCTGAAATCGGCTCCGTTCGGAATGATCCACGCTCGTGCCCTCCCAACGCTCCTGCCAGGAATCCGCCATGGTTCATTCGAATTGCCGTTTGTCGCACGAAGCCGGCTTCATTTGGAAACGGACTCGTTGGACTTTGTCCGCGTCTCAAATGGCATTCGTCTGGGCGGCGATGGCTTTCCTGCAAAGTGCAGCGCTGGTCGCGGAGGACGCTCCCTGGAATCAGTTTCGCGGGCCGCGGGGTGATGGCACGTCACTGTCGACAAAATTGCCGGTGACGTTTGGCGAAGGCTCACCCGAGATCACCTGGAAAGTTCCGGTCGCGGGACGAGCGTGGTCGTCGCCCGTCATCTGGGGAAACCAGGTCTGGCTGACGAATGCACCTCAGCTTCAAAATCTGGACGAAGGTCAGGAGAAACTCGAAAAGCCGGTTCGTTTGTCAGTGGTCTGTCTCGATCTGGCATCGGGAGCCGTGCTGCACGATGTGGTCTTGTTCGAGGTTTACAGTCCGCAGTTCGTGCATCCGACGAACAGTTATGCTTCGCCCACGCCGTACATCGAGGCCGGACGGGTCTATGTCCATTTCGGCAGCAACGGGACGGCTTGTCTCGACACGTCGACGGGGGACGTGTTGTGGAAACGGAATGATCTTCCCTGCGATCATTTTCGCGGCGCGGGCTCATCGCCGGTGGTTTATGGCGACCTGCTGTATCTAACAATGGATGGATTCGATTACCAGTACCTGGCCGCTCTCGACAAGAAGACCGGTGCCACGGTGTGGAAGAAGGATCGCGATGTCGATTTCGGGACGCTCGATGGCGACCATCGCAAGGCGTATTCGACACCATCGCTGTTCGAGATCGATGGCCGCACGCAACTTATCAGCCCGTTTGCCTCGGCCACTATTGCCTACGATCCGCTGACCGGCGAAACGATCTGGAAGGTGACACACGGCGGGATGAACGCTGCCAGCCGACCGGTGATGGGAAATGGCCTGGTTTACCTCAGCGCGGCGGACGGCAAGGATCCTCTGGTCGCCGTGCGACCGAATGGTCTGGGCGACCTGACCGAGCAGATTGCGTGGCGCACGGGGAAGGGGACCCCGAAGCGGCCGTCGTTCCTGCTGGCGGACGATCTGTTGTTCTTCATTAACGACAGCAGCGTGGCCTCCTGCCTGGACGCCAAGACGGGGGAAGCGCTCTGGACAACGCGCCTGGGCGGCGACTACTGGGCATCACCCATTCTTGCGAACGGGCTGATCCATGGCGTGTCGCAGTCGGGAAGCGTCCCCGTCTTCAAAGCCGCGCGGGAATTTGAACTGGTCGGGGAAAGTAAGCTCGAAGGCTTCTTCAATGCCTCGCCGGCTGTTGCCGGTGATGCCCTGATCCTGCGATCCGAGACGCACGTCTACCGGATTGATCGCAAGGATAAATAGTTCTGGAGTCGCGAAAGTCGGAACCGCAAACGAGCTTGTTGGCGTTCTAACCTCGAAGCGTTAGCGAGGGAGAGAAGAGGAATGCCCTCGCTGACGCTTCGGGTTATTGAATAATCGGGACTAGCCGAGCCAGCTCCAACCCCAGAGGCGAACGGATTCGATCAGGTCGCGCAACCACGCGTATGCGAGCGTCGTCCGGCCGCAGGAAATGCGCCCAATGACGCGTGCTCCGGCGGTGGGCTGGAAATCACTGTTCTGAAAATCGGCTTCCAGCGACAAGGCCGGCCCTTCCGGGCCCGTCTCGATGACATCCGAGACACGGCGCAAACGGGCAGATACGGGTCGGCCGGGGTCGGCGGTTCGCACGAAGCTGATTGACATCGTCTCGGGATCGGCCGAGAGGACATGTCCGATATCCCGGTCGCGGACTCGCAGATCGGCCATCCAGTCGCCATCGACTCGACCAATCGTGAGCAGGACTTGGCCTCGGGAAACAGTCCGCGCGTCGAGCCGGCGACCGACGTCCCACGTGAGGACTTCTCCCGCGATGGGGGCCAGGACTTCGAGTTCCTGTTCCTCGGCACGGAGGAGTTCAAGTTGCCGCGCGAGCGAGTTTTGACGTTCCCGCAGTTCTTCTTCCTCGGCGGCGAGCAGCCGCGCGCGATTGACGCCATCGGTTCCCGTCAGCGGATTCGTGACGCGCGACGCCTGCACGCTGTCGATTCGGGACTGCACGGTCTGAAGTTCGCCGGTGACGCGTGCCAGTTCGAGCTGCAAGGCAGGATCGCGAAGACGCAGGATGGGCTGGCCGATGACGACGCGGTCGCCATGTTCGACCCGTGTTTCGACTACGACTCCATCACGTGGAGCGAACAGATCCTGTTGCGTCACCGGAACCAGCGAGCCGTGCGCGACGACATTCAATTCGACCGGCAGCATCGCGATCGCGACGATTGCCGCGATTCCCACCGTCGCCATGGCCCACGGACGCCAGCGGCCGACAACCCGCGTGACTCGCGAGCGACGACCTCGCAGGCGAAGAGAGGTCAGACTGACATGACGAGTCAATCGTGCCCACCGAGCGGCGACTTCGTCGGGAACTGGTGATGACAGCCATTCCGCCGTCACCAGGAGGGAACCACTCGATTCGCCGATCTCGGGACAGATGGCAGCGAGCAGGCGAATGGCTCCGGACTGGCGGCAATATTCGTCCCAGGCGTCGTGAAGAGCTTGCGTGCTCGTGAGGTCGCTGTCAAAGCTCGTGGCGCGCGCTTTCGACATTGCCGCGGCGAATCGCTCGAGTTGCGCGAGAAGCGGTGCCTGTCGATCCGGCTCGGTCACTCCACTTACGGAGAGAACTTGCCAACCCAGATTCTTGCGACGCAAGACGGCGACGCGGTCGGCATCGAGCAGGACGCGACCGTCCTGAGCAATGACTTCGGCGACCGACAGCCAGTCGCGTGACTCCTGAAGATCGCAGGACCATTGATCCCACGCCGCCGATTGGCGTGACGCCGCGCGGAGATGCCGGAGTTCCTGCCACGCCAGATAGTCTCCCGCCAGGTCGCCCAGAACCAGCAGCCAGGGGAGGGCTTCCTTTTCGAGCCATGCCCTTGAACTTCCTTCTGGCGCGATCGACTCGCAAATGGCGAGCGTCTGCTGGTTGTGAATGACGGGACAGAGCAGACGCGGTCGCGCATCGCCAGTGGTGTCCGGGCCGGCCCGGACCATCGCCTGGCCGGAGCGTGCCACCTCCGCGAGCGAATTCGGGTCGGCGTTCGCGGGTTGGGCCGAATCGCCAGTGGGATGTTCGGCCGCGATGCGAAATGACTGGTCGGGAGAGACCAGCCACAGGCGGACCGACTCGGCCCGGGCCAGTTCCGAGGCGGTTTGCAGAAACTCCGCGAAGAAGCGAGCGGGAGGAACGTCATCGCGTACAAGCTCGGCGAGTCCCTCCAACCGCTGGTCGGCGGTGGGGCTCGCGGTCGCGGGCGAGACTTCGCGCGGAGGGTTAGCGGCCATGACGTCGATTCATGCGGCACAAATGGGGAGAGAGCCGGATCGTCGCGATTATCGGAGAAATTGAAGTCATTGAGAGGTCTTCTGGACGCGTCGATCGTCCGAACGTCAAAACTTTTTCTACAGTGGGCGGTGGATGACCTCGGCGAGGGATGCGTGACATGGGAGATATGGGGCGAGTGCGGCGAGATTGCGAGTCGACTTTGACGGTTTTGAGGAAGATTCCAACCTTTTCGTTTGCCCCGACTCGACCGGCATCCGATGACAAGTCGTGGTGTACACGCGGTTCCCGCGCTGGTTCCGCGATTTGCGGAGCGAGGCGGGCTTCACGGTGTTTCGTGAGTGAGTCGGACGAACATGGCGACTGGCAAGCCGTCACGGGTCTGGAAACTGGCGACGGGGAGCCTGCTCTTGTCGGGCTGTCTCCGTTACGCCGGCACGCCGCACCTGTCCGATAGTCTCGACCATGTCCATTACCAGCAACTGACGCGCAAGATTGAGTATCCCGACGGACCTACGCCCGCGAATCCTGATCTGCTATCGCTGGAATCGCCTCGCTCGGTCTTGTCCGCAGATCCGACGGAATACCTTGAGCTGACACTCGACGACACAATGCAATTGGCGCTTGCCAATTCGCCGGTACTTCGCGATCTGGGTGGGCTGGTGCTACGGGCACCGGAAGGGGTTCGCACCGAGAACGATCCGGCAATCGTGGAATCGGATCCCCGAGTCGGGGTGGAAGCCGCGCTGTCGGCGTTCGATGCGTCGTTCAGCACGACGGCATCGTTCGAGCGAAACGATCGGGCGCTCAACAACGTCTTCTTCGGCGGTGGAACGCGTCTGCTGGAACAGGATTTCCACGTTTACGAATCGCAATTGGCGAAGCGATCGGCGACGGGCAGTCAGTTCGCCCTCAAGAACTACACTGCCTACGACAACAACAATGCACCCGGTAATCAGTTCCCGAGTGCCTGGACGACGTGGTTTGATCTGGAAGCCCGGCACCCGCTGTTGCAGGGAGGCGGGACGAACTTCAACCGGATTGCCGGCCCCAACGCGGTTCCCGGACAGTACGGCGGCGTGGTCCTGGCGCGGTTGAAGACCGATGTCGGCCTCACCGAATTCGAGGTCGGCGTGCGGAATTTCGTCAGCGACGTGGAGAATGCCTATTGGGATCTCTACTTCGCGTATCGCGATCTGGACGCGAAGATTCGCGCTCGCGACGCGGCGTTGGAGACCTGGCGACGCATTCAGGCCCTTTACGCGGAAGGACGGCGTGGCGGCGAAGCCGAGAAAGAGGCGCAGGCGCGCGAGCAGTACTACCGCTTTGAAGAAGACGTTCAGTCGGCCTTGCAGGGACGGCTGATCGATGGCACGCGCACCAATAACGGATCCTCGGGCGGAACATTTCGCGGGACAGGGGGCGTGCTGGTCACCGAGCGTCGGCTACGTCTGTTAATTGGACTGCCGATTTCCGACAACCGGATGATTCGTCCGGCCGATGAACCGGTTCCCGTGCAGTACGCGCTCGACTGGGAAGTGACGCTGACCGAGGCGCTGACGCGTCGGGTCGAGTTGCGCCGTCAGAAGTGGATGATTAAACAGCGGGAACTCGAGTACGAAGCCGCGAAGAACTTCCTCCTGCCCCAACTCGACGCCGTGGCCCGGTATCGATTCCGAGGCTTCGGCAAGGATCTCATGCCGGACGGTCGCGAAGGGCGTTTCAACAACGCGTATGGCGACCTGTTCTCGGGAGATTTCCAGGAGTGGCAGCTCGGCATGGAGTTCAGCATGCCGATTGGCTTCCGGAAAGCCTATGCGGGGGTGCGGAACGCCGAACTGATGCTGACACGCGAGCGGGCGATGTTGGCCGAGCAGGAACGGAGCGTCGTTCATGATCTCAGCAACGCGGTCGCCGAAGTCGACCGCGCGTACCAGTCGCTCGAAATCGGCTTGAATCGGCGCATCGCGGCGGCGGAACAAGTGCAGGCTTCCCAGGCCGCTTATGACGCCGACAATGCTCCGCTCGACCTGGTGCTCGAAGCCCAGCGACGACTGGCGGAGGCCGACACGGCCTACTACCGGGCGCTGGTCGAGTACCAGTTGTCGCTGAAGAATTTGCAGTTCGAAAAAGGGACGCTTCTGGACTACTGCGGCGTTCAGCTCGCGGAAGGTCCGTCGCCGACAAAGGCGTATATCGACGCGTGGAATCGCGAGCAGATTCGCCGTCCGCCAGGTCCGCACGACCCGCCGGGACGCGCGCCGGTTCCGGTCAGCCAGGGCGTCTACGAGCAGAGTTCGCCCGTTGGTCCGCCGCTCCCGGTGACTCCGGAACTTACCCTCGAAGTTCCGAACGAGCCAGCATCCGAGAGCGGGCCATCCAACACGACTGGCCAGCCGTTCAATGCGACCGGCCAGCCGGCTGAATTGCCCTGATCGGCGACGGGCGAGTCGGCAAGCCCGATTCGCGGTCCGAACGACCGAATCAGCTCGCGGGCGTCGGGGTCCGTGATTCCCGGGCCGTGGTCAGCCAACCCCACACGGGGGCCACCCAGCTCATCATGGTTCGCGTGCGCGATCGCTCCACGGCCGCGATGTAATTTTTGGCGAGCGTCCAGCGACCGGGATAAGGCGAGTACCGTTCGATTTCCTTGCCCTGCTGAATGAGGACAAACGTCGGATAAGCCGAGACTCGGTACGCCGCCACCAGTTGAGGATTGCGGTCGCCATTGACCAGACGAACGTGCGCTAATTCCGATTCGTCAACCTGCCAGCCACTGGCCTGCATCCAGCCCACGAAGTCGGCTTTCGCGGCGCGGCAGGGTCCGCACCAGTCGGTTTGGAAGACCAGCCATTGCGTTCCTTCCGGGAGGGCGATCGG
This sequence comes from Planctomycetaceae bacterium, assembly GCA_019636285.1. Classification (GTDB taxonomy): domain Bacteria; phylum Planctomycetota; class Planctomycetia; order Planctomycetales; family Planctomycetaceae; genus JAHBXV01. The sequence continues at coordinate 279,346 of JAHBXV010000001.1, read as the reverse complement.
CGCATTGACGGCTGGCGTCTCTTCGACTGCATGAATCAGTTGGAAGGGGGACATCCCCAATTCATCTTCGACCAGGGCGACTTGATCGCTCGTTTGAGTTGGCTCGTCAGCTCGGGCCATGAACGAGAAGGTTACGGGAAGGGTCAGGGAAACAAAGGTGAGCACTGAAAGTGAGGTCAAACGCATCAGTAGATTTGCCTATTCGTCCATGGGTTGGCACCAATTCCGTTCAAGGTCTACCGGTGGGGCCCGACCTGTAGACCGCACCACGTTGGCGATCTTTTCTGGTTCCGGCAACTTTGCCGGGTAACTTTCTTGGAAGTTCTCGGAACCGAAAATCACCCCAAACGCCTCACATTGTCCTGATTGGCTATTTTTTCTGATTTCGCTTGACGGGAGCGTTCGGCGAGCTGGTCGTCGCGACTTGTGGCGGTGGCGAATCGGCTCCGATAGACTCTGACGGTGGGGGTTCGGCGCGGCTGGGGGTGGTGATGGCGGTTCTCAAGGTGATCCGCGGCAATACGACGGGGCAGCTCCTGGAGCTTCACGGGGAGCGGACCGTTCTGGGTCGACACCCCAATTGCCAAATCGTTCTGGACAATGCCTCCGTCAGCCGGCATCACGCCCAGATTCTGGAAAGCCACGGCAACTATTTCATCGAGGATCTGCGCAGCCGCAACGGGACGCAGATCAACGGCGATACGATTTCCGGCCGCGTCGAATTGAACGACGGGGACGAAGTCAAACTCTGCGACTACACGTTTGAATTCCTGCTGCGTCCGACCAAGGTTGCGTCGCCGGTTCGGGGATCGGTCGGCGTCACGCACGTCGGCAACCGCCGAATTCGGGAAACGGTCGACGTCGACGAAGTTCTCGGCGGTCAGTTTCTGCGTTCGCCGCTGGTCGATGTGGGAAGCCCCTCGGGGTCGTCGATTCTGGGGACGCTCGAGGCCCGCTCGTCGACCGGAATCCGCCTGAATGCCCAGCCCGAGGTGAAGCTACGGGCGATTCTGGAGATCGGGAACGCCGTCGGCCGCATGTTGAAGCTGGACGACCTGCTTCCCGTGATGCTGAACGCGCTGTTGAAGGTCTTCCCGGCCGCAGACACCGCGTTCGTACTGCTGCGCGATCCAGCGACCGAGCGGCTGGAAATTCGATCGGCAGTCGGACGTACCGACGAAACGAAAGCTCCCACCATCAGCCAGACGATCGTCCGGCAGGCGATGGAAGGGGGAACGGCAATTCTGAGTGCGGACGCGCGGCAGGACCAGCGGTTCGAGAGCAGTGAGAGCGTCGCCGCGCTGCAGATTCGTTCGGTCATGTGCGCGCCGCTCATCAACCAGGTTGGGGAATCGCTAGGCGTCGTCCAGATCAGCACGCGGAACCTGGACCAGCAGTTCACGAAGGACGATCTGGAACTGCTGGCAAGCGTCATCACGCAGGGGGCGCTGGCGATCGAGAACGCGACGCTGCACGAATCGCTGCTCAAGCAGCGCGAGGTCGAACGCGACCTTGAATTCGCGATGCAGGTCCAACTGGGGTTTCTGCCAAGCAAACCCCCCGAAGTGAGCGGATACCAGTTCGCCGATTACTACGAAGCCGCCAATCGCGTGGGAGGCGACTACTTTGACTATGTCCGCCTTCCGAGCGGTGAGATCGCGATCGCGATTGGCGACGTGGCCGGTAAAGGTGTTTCGGCGGCCCTGTTGATGGCGCGGCTGCACGCGGCGGCCCGGTTCCACCTGTTGAGTCAGGCGACGGTGGCTGGAGCACTGAGCAGCCTGAATTACGACATGGGGACCAGCGGGCTGGGCTATCGGTTCGTGACGCTGGCGATGATCGTCCTCGACCCCGTCCGGCACACGATCCGCCTCGTCAACGCCGGCCATCTCCCACCGCTCTTGCGTCACGCGGACGGATCGGTGGATTACATCGGTCAAGCCGAGTCCGGGATGCCGCTCGGGATCGCGACCGATCAGCAGTTTCAGGAGATCGAATACCCTCTGCGGGAGAACGACACGCTGCTGCTCTATACCGACGGTGTCACCGAGGCGATGAACGAAAAGATGCAGATTTTCGGGCGGCAGCGGCTGATGGATTTCCTGCGAACCGCGCCCACGAATGCACAGAACATTGTTTCGTCGCTGGTGGAGGAAGTGGAAAGCTACTGTGGCTCCAGTACCCAGCGGGACGATCTGTGCGTCGTGGTCTTCGGGCGCCGCCCGGCGGGCGAGCAAGGTCTTCCTGACGTGAAACACAAAGCCAGTCGAATCACGACCCATTAACGGCCCACGGGAACGAACCGTCCAGGACGATCGTGACTCGAAACGCGAATGCCAGTCCCACGGATTTCGCCAGGGCCAACCATCTTTTCATCGGGAAATCTGCCTGAATGACATCGCCGCTGTTGGACCGATTTCTGCGTTATGTTCGCCTTGATACGCAAGCCGATGAAACCAGTTCGTCGGTTCCGAGCACCGAGAAACAGCTTGTGCTGTCGCGGATGCTGGCCGAGGAATGCCGGGCGATGGGCTGCGTGGATGTGTCCCTATCGCCGGCCGGGGTCGTGATGGCGACCGTCCCAGCGACCGTCCCGCATCACGTGCCCACAACCGCATGGGTGGCCCATGTCGACACGTCTCCTGAATTCAATTCCTCGCATGTCAAACCGGTCATCCATGCGAACTACCAGGGTGAGAAACTGGTCTTGCCGGGCGATCCTTCGCGGGTGCTCGATCCCGATGTGTTTCCCGAATTGCGAACGGTGATCGGACATACGCTCATCACGACCGATGGGACGACATTGCTGGGAGCCGACGACAAGGCCGGAGTTGCGGCCATCATGGAAGCCGCTGCGCAATTGCTGGCGAATCGCTCTCTCCAGCATGGTCCCATTCGGCTCTGCTTCACCTGCGACGAAGAAATCGGACGCGGGACCGATCATCTGGATCTTGGCGAACTGGGAGCGATAGCGGCCTACACCCTCGACGGCGGCGGACAGGGTGAAATCGATCTGGAGACGTTCTCGGCCGACCAGGCCGTGGTGACGGTGCGGGGGATCAACACGCATCCGTCGATCGGCAAGGACTCCATGGTCAATGCCGTGCGGATCTTGAGTGCGTTTCTGGCGAGGCTTCCGACTGCGACGCTTTCGCCCGAAACAACCGATGGGCGTGCCGGTTTCATTCATCCCTACCACGTGGAAGGGGGAGTCGCGGAGGCGTCGGCCCGACTGATTTTGCGCGATTTCGAGACGGCTGCCCTCGACGAGCAGGCCAAATTACTGGAAGCAATCGCCGCGCCGCTGCGAGCCGAACATCCGCGAGCGCGGATCGAGATTCAGATCCGCCGTCAGTATCGCAACATGCGGGAAGGTCTGGCGAAGGAACCGCGCGCGGTTTCGTGTGCCGTGGCCGCCTATCGGGCGCTGGGCGTGGAGCCCAAATTGGGAATCATTCGCGGCGGAACTGATGGATCGCTGCTGACGGAAAAGGGGCTGCCCACCCCCAACCTTTCGACGGGCCAACATAATCCGCATTCGCCGCTGGAATGGGCCAGCCTGGATGAAATGGAGGCCGCCGCGCGGGTGCTGGTGCAACTCGCCCAGGAATGGGCGAAGGCCGGTTCCGCGGCCGACTGACCGCGGCTCGCGAAATTCCGGTCGACATCGCTCGCGATGGAACCGGGAAAACGGGATCATCACAGCGACGTGATTTTCGTTCTTCCCCATCGAGCGAAGGGCCGACCGCATGCGAATCGCGTGGCTGATGATGATGGCAGCCGTCTTGTTTGGCTCCCTGGAAGATTCGGTTCGCGGGGATGAGCCTCCCTACGAGTGGGAACTCGTGACGCTGACGGCACCCTTCGCTCCGCGCGATGGGGCCGGGATTGTCAGCTATCGCGGTCAGATGTGGCTGCTGGGTGGGTGGAACCCGAATCCCGCCGATCGCAAGTTCTTCCCGCGCATCTGTAACAATGAAGTCTGGTCGAGTGCGAATGGTCTCGACTGGACGCTGGTGAAACCCAACTCGTTCACGGACGCGACATTCGACGCGACAGCCGATTGGGAAGGCCGCCATACGGCTGGCTATGCAGTCTTCAAGGACCGGATGTGGATCGTTGGCGGCGATGCGAACCAGCATCACTATCAAAACGATGTCTGGAGTTCGACCGACGGGAAGACGTGGGAGTTCGTCAGCAAAGGGACGGAACCGCCGTGGGCGCCGCGCGTCTTGCACTACACGGTGGTGCATCGCGACAAGTTATGGGTGATTGGCGGGCAGACGATGCCGGGCTTTGCCCCAGGCGCGCCGGAGAAGTTCTACCGCGACATCTGGACGTCCACGAACGGGAAGGACTGGGAGGAAGTCAAACCCCGGGAACCCTACTGGTCGCCTCGGGGCATGATCGGCGGCGCGGCTGTGATGAATGGACGCATCTGGATTCTGGGGGGCGGAACGTATGATACGCCGACAACGCCCTCACGGCTCTTCTTCAACGATGTCTGGTCCAGCGAAGATGGCGTGACGTGGACCGAAGAGACGGCCGCCGCTCCCTGGCATCCCCGGCAATACCACGACGTGGCCGCGTGGGATGGCAAGCTGTGGGTGATGGAGGGTTACCACCAGAACGGCGGAAACCGGAACGATGTGTGGTATTCGCCAAACGGGCGCGACTGGACGGAACTTACGAACACTCCGTGGCGGCCGCGACACGCGGCGAGCCTGATCGTGCATGATGGCAACCTCTGGATGATCGCGGGGAACAACATGCAGCCGGATGTGTGGAAGCTGAAGAAACGTTAATCGCGGTCTTTGCATTTTGGCGTCGTCTGGGCTGAGTCTCACGGGACTGAGGACACTCGCGCATGCGGATTACCCACATCGACACCATTCCGATTCAGATCCCGGTCGATCGCGGCGTGGGGACCGTGCGCGACGCCAAGGGGTTCCGGTTCACATCGCAGATCTTGCTGGTGGTGATCGCGACGGATGGCGACGAGACCGGCGTGGGGGAAGTGACGGCGTCGCCGGACTGGAGCGGCGAAACCTGTTTGGGTGCGAAGGCACTGATTGACAGCCATCTGGCGCCGCGGTTGATCGGCGAAGATCCGCGTCGGCTTCGGGCGTGCATGGATCGACTTGCCAAGACCTTTGCCAATCCGTTCGCGAAGGCGGGCCTCGAGATGGCCCTCTTTGACCTAGTGGGAAAGCACCTGCGAACGCCCGTCTACCAGCTTCTTGGTGGGGCAGCTCGCGACACGAACTTGCCGCTGCGGTTTCCCATTATGCCGGTGGGACCAGCCGAGTCGGCCGATGTCGCGAAACGCATGGTTGCCGAGGGCTTTCGAACTCTGAAGTTGAAGGTCGGGCATGATCCGCTCGCGTACGATCTGGAACGCATTCGCGTGGTTCGCGAAGCGGTGGGGAGCGACATTCGCCTGACTGTCGATGCGAACGGAGGTTGGACGGTCAATGATGCGATCCGCGCGGCCGGGCCACTGGAAGATTATGGCATTGCCTTCGTGGAGCAGCCTGTTCATCGGCTGGACCTGGAAGGTCTCGCGGAGGTTCGACGACGAATTCGTCTGCCAGTCATGGCCGATGAGTCAGTTTTCACGGTCCAGGATGCTCTGCGCTGCCTCGAACTGAGAGCAGCCGACATCATCAGCGTTTATCCCGGCAAGAACGGCGGGCTAGTCAATACGCAGACGATCGCCCAGCTCGCGGAGGCAGCGGGCGTGCATTGCGCGATTGGGAGCAATCTGGAGTGGGATGTCGGATCGGCGGCGATGGCGCATGCCTCGGTGGCGATTCCCAACATCCAGGTCGAGCGTTACGGAGCCGATATCATTGGTCCGATTTTTCAGACGCGCCACGCGACGACTCCGGCCCTCTCTCAATCCCCGGGCTTTGTGACAGTGCCTGATGGTCCCGGACTGGGGCTCAATGTCGATTGGGATACTATTGAGCTGTTGCGATACGCGTGATCGGGGGAGTCATCAAGCGACCCGACGAGATACGGGAAGCCTTGTGTTCCCATCATTCGAAATCCGACCGCTATTGTCGGACGCGCGATTGCCGGCACGTGGCGGATGCAGCGTCTGTCGCCTTTGCAGCTAGAAGTCCTGCAGTCAGTCGTGCCCATTTCCTGGGCAAATACGTCGCGTTGCCGAGCGGTGGTGGTGTTTATACCAGTTAGCCGCCGGGAATCTGCTATGAATTCTGTACGCGAAATCACGTAAGGGCTAGCGATTTCGCCTACGAGTCGTTTTGAGAAGCGGCGTTAAGTGGGCGCCTGCACCCGATGAAGTTTGTTCGAGTTCTCAAGAATTTCGGCGCAAGGCAATTGAACAATTGTCGTGCGCGGAGTAATTAGTCGAACTCGCTGCTCCGAGAAGTGCTTGTTGTTTGCCGTGATCGTTTCGATGTCGACGGCGAGTCTGTACGAGTTTCCGAGAGCAAACTCTTCCCTCTCGCCGGAAGCCCTCCAAGAGAGTCCTGTTCGAGAGAAGGCCCGTCATGTCAGTTTCGGTCTGTTCGGAGATTGACGCGCTGCCCGGCGTTCATCGCATCGAAAACTGTTCGAAGGAAGACATGACGGCGCTCGCCATGGAGATGACTCATGCGGTCTATCCCCATGACGAAGTGTACGGGGAATTCTGCACGGTCGAGACCTACGTCGATTGTCCGCCTGATAAGGCGTTCGAGTATCTGGCCGACGTCTATACGCTGCAGGAGTGGACTTATAGTCTCCGGGACTTCACGTTGCCCGACGAAACGGGAATGGTGATTGCCACCGATAAGATCGGCGGACAAACGAAGATCTTCACACGAGTTGAATCCAACGAACAGGCGGGAACGGTCGACTTCCATTGCTCGTGGGACCAGGGGGACGAGTTGTGGATGATTTACCTGATGCGGGTTGTTCCCGCGCAACTCGTCTTCAAGAAGCCGGGTTGCGTCATTCTCTGGACCAATTGCCGGCATCCATATTACCTCAACAATCCGTTCCCTGAGAAAGGCCCGCCGGGTCGTAAGGTGTGGGTCGGGGACATGTGGCCGTTCTTCTATGCGGGCCATGCGATTGAACTGGAGAACCTGAAACAGATTCTCGAATACCGTCACCGGTCGGAGCTGCCGATGACGCTGGGAGGACCGCAATGACGGTCATCAGTCTGGTCGGGGCGGCAAGCTATATGCCGGAACGAATCGTGACGAACGAATTCTTTCTCGCGGAGGGAGAACGCGAAGGGGATGTTCCGCTCATGTTTCGCGGGGTGAAGCAGCGGCATCATGTCGGTCCCAGTGAGACGGCGGTCGAGATGATTCGTCGGGCCTCCGGCAAGTTGGCGGATCAGCTCAATTTGAACCTGGCACGCGACGTGGACGTGCTGCTCACGAATGTCACGGTTCCCGACATGCCCTTCATGGGTTGCGGAGCGTCACTGGCCAATGCCCTGGGGCTGAAGCCGAAGGCCGTTTTCGATCTGCATAACGGCGGTTGCGTCTCGTTCGTGGTGATGCTGGACCTGGTCCGTTCGTTGATGACAACGCACGGCTATCAGTCGGCCTTGCTCTGCAATGTGCAGAACGCGGGGGGGCGGTTGTTTTCGCAGGGCGAAAACCGGGTTCGCAAGCAGGCACGCATTCCGGGCGATGGCTGCGGCGTGGGTTACGTGGTGGCGAACGCGGAGTCGCCGGTTCGGTCGATCATCGTGCGAAACTACGGCGAATACGCGGACGACATGAGCATTGTCCGGGACGACGGCAGTTGCTGGTGGGAGCCAAGCGAGCGAGCCGGCTATGTCGACTTCAACGAAACCAAGATCGCGGTGATTACCAATCGCGCCAATCGGATCGTGCCCGATGTTCTGAAAGCCGCATGCCAACAGGCTGAGGTGCCGGTTGACCGGGTCGGGACGCTCATCACCAATCAACCGAACCGGCTCTTTCTGCGGAATTGGCGCGAGGCGCTCCAGCTTCCGGCGAGTCGCCATGTGCAGACGTTCGAGCGACACGGCAACCTGTTCGGTGCGGCGCTTCCAATCTGCCTGGAGGAAGCGGTTTCCACGGGTCAGCTGAAGCCAAAAGACTGGCTGCTGCTCGGCGGATTTTCTCATGCGGGTGATTACGCGGCAGCAGCAGTGGTGCACTGGCGAGCAGGAGAGAATGTCGCCGCATAACCTCGGCCTTCTACGTGCAGGCGTATCCAGGGATTTCAATTCGGTTGGAACCGTAGAACAGACGAACGATGAAACTCGTGGACGAGTTGACGACGCTCTTACGGGACTGGGAACTGCGCTACGTCTTCGGCGTAAGCGGTGCCAATATTGAGCACCTGCACGACTCGATCCATCGGCTGGGGCAGGGGCGGCTGAAATCGGTGCTCGCCAAGAGCGAGATCGGCGCGTCGTTCATGGCCGACTGCCGGGCGCGCGTGCATAAGACCTTGGGTGTCTGCTGTGCCACGTCGGGCGGCGGCATGATGAACCTGGCCGTCGGGGTGGCCGAATCGTTCGCCGATGGCGTTCCGGTACTGGCCATCGTGGGTCAGCCGCCCAGAACCCTCGAGGGGCGTGGCGCGTTTCAGGATTCGTCCGGAAATCCTGGGACAGTGGATGGCGTTCGTCTCTGGTCGAGCATTTCAAAATTCTGCGTGAAGATCACGGATCCAGCGGAGTTCTGGCCGGCGCTTCGTCAGGCTGTGCGCGTGGCGATGTCGGGTCGTCCGGGCCCGTCGGTGCTGCTGATTCCTCGCGATCTTTACGATCAACCGGTCGATGCCCGTCCCGGGGATCTCGATCGCCCGCTGAGGGAATGCGTGCAACCGGCGCTGGCGGCGAACCGCGATATCGAGCGGCTGTATGAATATGTGATGGCCGCCGATGCACCAGTGTTCTTGTTCGGGGCAGGGGTTGAACGTAGCCACCACGGGGGGGCGGCGGTCCAGTTCGCGCGCGCCGCGAATATTCCCGTCTGCACCACCCTTTCGAGCAAGGGGGCGTTTCCGAACACGGATCCGCTTTACCTGGGGCTGATCGGCGTCGCGGGAGAACCGTCAGCGCATCGGTATCTGGCGGAGGAGGCGGATCTTCTGGTCGCGGTGGGGACGTCGCTGGACGTGATGACGCGACACCCGATCGCGGCGTCGTTGGAGCAGATTTCGCTCGCGGTTGTCGGGATCGACGTGGATCAGAACCTATGGCCGAAGGCGCCCGATGTGCTGGTTCCCGGCGATGCGGGGCACGTGTTTGAAGAGATGCTGGAGATGTTGCGGACGCGCACGTTCCGGCAGCGCGAGCCCATTGAACGGCCCGTCGAACGATATGTTCCCCGGCTGGCCGCTCCCATTCGGACCAGTTCCCGGCGTGCCGCGACCGAAAACGGCGAGTCGGACGAAAAACCGTTTCGCGCGCCGCATTCCCGGGCTTCCGTGGCGGTCGCAGCGAACGAACTGCTTCAAAGCACGGCCGTTGAAATCCTTCAGTCGTATCTTCCGTCGCGCGGACACGTGTTGTTCGATGCCGGGAATTGCGCGGCGGCGGGGCTGCATGCCCTGCGAATCCCTTCCGACGTGACAGCGACGATCGCGCTGGGGATGGGAGGAATGGGATATGCCATCGCGGCAGCGGTTGGGGCGCAATTGGGTTCAGCCGCCGGGGCGCGGACAGTTGTGCTGTGTGGCGACGGCGCGTACCTGATGCAGGGAATGGAGATTCACACGGCGATCGAATATCGGCTGCCGATTCTCTACGTCGTCTTCAACAATGGCATGCACGGCATGTGCGTGACTCGTCAGCAACTCTACTTCGAGGGGCGAATCGAGTGCTCGCAGTATCCGCCATTCTCGGCTGCCGGCGTGGCTCGCGGACTGGATCCCGAAGCCGTTCTCTGGACGCGGACGGTGGCCAGCCCCTTTGAACTGACCGACGCGCTGCACGAGTACGACCAGGCGTTTTCGGAAGGGCCTGGAGTTCTGGAACTGATGCTCGGCCGCGAGGAGATTCCGCCGTTCACTCCGTTCCTGCCGAATGATGCCGAAACCTACCGCGTCGGTGAAAGCCGGAAGACGGAATCCGGCCCGACGATCTGGCAGTCCTGACATTCACGCCGCGAGGCATGTTCCACGAACAAAGTGAGAGTTTTTCCGATGTCAACCACGCTCAACCCGGCTCCTCCGAAACCCGAGTCCGAGAGGCTTGATCTGCGTCGCGAGCGGCGGCTGATGCGGATTCTGCAGAACCCGGTTCTGGGAACAGCCGTGCGTCAGTTCATCGATCCCCAGGACATTCTGCACCTTGGGATGTCGTTCTGGCAGTCGCGGGTGGTGCTGACCGCCGTCGAAGCGGGAGTCTTCACGGAATTGGCGAAAGGGCGGATGACGGCGGAGCAACTTCGCCAGAAGTTTGGCTGGCATGAGCGGGCCGCGACTGTTTTCCTCGACGCGCTTGTCGCGATGCGGCTGCTCAAGCGCGATCGGGCGGGCTGCTATCGCAATTCGCAGGCGGCGGGGTTGTTTCTCGATCGCAATCAGCCGAGTTACATTGGCGGGCTGATGGAACTGTCGAGCACGCGGCTGTACGCCCTGTGGAATCAACTGGGGCACCTGCTCAAGACCGGCGAACCCGCCGCCATCGAAGAGCAGGGGCAGAACGAGTTCTTTTCGACGCTGTACCAGAACCCCGTTGAACTCGAGCGGTTTCTCTCGGGCATGACGGGGATTTCCACGGGCGAGACGATCCTGATCGCGTCGCTGTTTCCGTGGAAGAACTACCAGACGTTCGCGGATATTGGCGGAGCCCAGGGGGCGCTGTCGGTTCGCGTCGCCATGACGCATCCTCATGTGACGGGGCTCAGCTACGACTTGGCACCCGTTCAGCCAATTTATGAGAAGTATGTTGCGTCCTTTGGCCTGTCCGACCGTCTACGGTTTGTTCCGGGTGATATGAACGTCGGGCCGTTCCCGACGGCGGATGTCATCACCATGGGGCACCTGCTGCACGGGTACGGCGAAGCGAAACGTCGCGAATTGATCGGCAAAGCATTCGACGCACTGCCGGAAGGGGGTGCGCTGATTGTGTATGACGCCATGATCGATGATGCCCGCACGAACATGGTGGGGATGCTTTCAAGTTTGAACATCATGCTGGAAACCCGCGACGGGTTCGAGGCTCCGATTGCGTCGTGTCGTCGCTGGTTTGAAGAGGCTGGTTTTGTCGACGTCCGCCATCGTCATGTGATTGGACCCACCACGATGGTGTACGGAAATAAGCCCTCCCGGCGCGTGCTTCCCCGGTAGACGGCTTGTCGACGAGGGAATCTTTCGGGCCATGGCAACTGTCTCTCTCACGGAACCACCAAACGGAACAGGCGATGTTCGCGCCACTCGGTGGCGCGAGCGAGGTCCACGGTCATGGCCCGCGCTCGCGGGAATTGCTGCCAGCCGGCTGCGCGGCGCGGTTGGGCTGGCGCGCGATCCGGAAGGGTTTCTCGAACGGCAGCGGGCGCGTCTCGGTGGAAATTTCTGGCTGTGGCTGCCAGGAGTCGATCCGACATTGCTGACGGGAATTCCGGAGGAAGTCCGGCAGATTTATCAGCAGCCCGTGCATGCGTTCGATGCTCCACGCGGCCAGCCGTTGGAGCCCGTTTTTGGGCAGCACTCGATCGTGCTGAATTCCGGCGAGACACATCGTCGTTCGCGCGGCCTGGTGCTGCCAGCCTTTCGACGCGATCGCATGGAGCTCTTCGGGGACCTGATGCAGGAGATCACCCTCGAAGCACTCAGGCGGCTTGAGCCGGGTACCATTTGCAGGACGCATCATCTCGCTCAGGTGATTACGCTGCACATCATTATCCGCGCGATTTTTGGTGTGACGGAGCCGGCCGCGGCGACTGCGATGGAGTCAGCGGTCATCCGGTTTCTGCAGGCCTACACGCCGATTCTGATGCTGATGCCCATGTTCCGGCATTCCATCCCCAGCCTGGGTCAGTGGACCCGTTTTCTGAAGGCTCGCGAAGAACTCGACCGCCTGCTGGACATTCAGATTGAGGCGAAGCGCGCGAAAGCCGTGCCTGAGATCGACATCCTCAGCCAGTTGATTCATGCCCGCGATGAGGAAGGGCGGCAACTCGACAACAGCGAACTGCGGGACGAACTCCGGACGATGCTGATTGCCGGGCACGATACGACGGCCTCGACCATGGCGTGGGCTTTGTACTTCATTCATCATCGAGCGGAGATCTCGCAGTCGCTATCCGATGAAATCGCCCCGCTCGGGGCCATACCGACCCCCCAGCAACTGAATCAGCTCACTTACCTGGACGCGGTCTGTCAGGAAGCACTGCGGCTTCATCCTCCCATTCAATTGTCGGTCCGGCAGGTCAAAGAGGCGATGTCGCTGGGAGGATGGACGATTCAACCGGGTGAAAACGTCGCGGTTTCCCTACGGCTGTTGCATACGGCGCCCGAGGTCTGGCAGGACGGGGTTGAGTTTCGGCCGGAGCGATTCCTGGGGCGAACATATGCTCCCTGGGAGTATGCTCCATTCGGAGGGGGAGGCCGTCGCTGCGTGGGGGCCGCGTTCGGAGCGTTTGAATTGCGAGTCGTTCTGGGAACGCTGCTGGCCGCCGCCCGGTTTGAGTCGTGCGGCGCTCCGCCTCCCCTGGCACGGCTGCGCGGCATTATTGTTGTGCCGCACAACGGAGTCCCGCTGCGATTTCTCGGGACGACTGTCGCCTGAAGTCTGTCGATCGTATTTCAACACCGGAACCCGGCCGACGTCGGGATGGCCAGTGGATTGTCCTGGGCCATTCCCGACGTGTCGCGAGTGCTTGAGCGAGGCGCTCGAAGCTGCCTAGCCGGGATACTCGGAGACGTAGACCGCTTTGACCTGCGTGTAGTCGAGGAAGGTCTCTTCGCAATTCACGCCGCCGCCGGGGCCGCCGGAGATTCCCTGCCCGCCATAGGGGAGGCCGTAGGCGATCGAGTTGTGGCAGTTGACCTGTCCCGTTCCGTCGCGGAACTGCTTGGCGAGGGCCACACCGCGTTCGACGTCTTTCGTCCAGACGCTGGAGCCCAGACCATACGGTGAGCTGTTAGCCAGTCGCAGCGCTTCCTCGGCGGATGAGACCGGGCAAATCGTCGCGTAGGTGTGGAAGACTTCGAGCGGGTTGACGGTCAGGCCCGGTTCCGTGCGGAACAGAGCTGGTTTCACATAGTAACCATTCTTGCCCGAGACCGAGGCTTCGCCCCCCGGCAGGATGGGCTTGGCTCCGCGGGCAATCGTCTCTTGCTGGGCCTGCAGAATCCGGTGGCGCTGAGTCGGGTTGATGACCGCACCGACCTGCGTTCCGGAATCGGCTTGATAGCCGATCTTGAGATTCTTAAAGAACTCGGTCTCCGCGTCGATGAAGTCATCGGCGATCTTGCGATCGACAAAGATCCGGTGAATGGTGCAGCAGGTCTGGCCATAGTGCTGGTTGGCATAACGGCCAATGAGACGCGCGACGACCGCCGGATCGGCATCGCCGAGAACAATCGCGGCCCCGTTGCCGCCCATTTCCCGCTTCATGCGGGTTCCGTGGCGGTCGCAAGTCCGCAGAATAGCCTGACCGACGCCGGGCGAACCCGTGAAGGAAATGAAGCGGACGCCGGGATGCTCGGCGATGCAGTGGCCGGTGATTTCTCCCCGCCCCGGCAGAATGTTAATGACACCGGGCGGGAAGCCGGCTTCTTGAGCAAGCTTGCCGAGGTAGAGGGCGGAGAGAGGCGTATCTTCGGCGGGCTTAATGAGAATCGTGTTGCCCGACAGGAGAGCCGGGAACATGAACCACGACGTCAGGACGATCGGGTAGTTCCAGGGAATGATGCCGGCGACGACGCCCCACGGTTCACGGTAGGTGAAGGCATTCACGCCATCAGCCACCTGCACGGAGGGGCTGTCCCCCATGGCAATGCGCCGGGCGACACCCATGAAATACTCGGCACATCCGCGAATCTGCTGGAAGTCTCCCTCGGCAAGTTCCGAGACCTTGCCGCCATCGCGGATTTCGCACGCCAGCAGAACATCGCGATCGCGCTCGCAGAGTTCGACGAGGCGTTGGACCAGTTCGATCCGTTCTTCGACGTCGGCGTTTCGCCAACTGCTGCCGCCATCGCCATCGAATGCCCGCTGCGCGGCGGCGACGGCCCGCGCGACTTCGGCTTCGCCCATTTCACAGACGGTTGCGAGCACTTCCTGCGAGCCGGGATCGACCGTCTGAAAGGTCGCATTCATCGAGCCAGCGACCTGTTCGCCGTCGATGATTCCGCCCAGTGGCATGCCGCCGTTGCGGCAGAACTCGACGAACTTTTCGGGCGTGCGGAAAGCAGCAGCGGTGAGCGCGGAAATCTCAGCGGATGCAGTTGCCATGGAACAGTCCTGTTGCGAGGTCACGGTTGAAGGGAGCTTTGCCCGGATGCACGAGATGTCGACAGCCGAACCCCAAGAATCGGCTCATGAGAATGGAACCTGACGACGACCATCGTGCGAATCTTGGACGATGGTTTCCCCAACGATATCATCCCTCTAGCCGACTCTGCCACCGGTCCGACACCTAAAGCGGGTCCGTCGATCGGGCGCGGGCCGGTCCGTGGCTGTTTCAGAAGTGGTGATCGTACAACCATCGACGCAGAGAGAACTCCGCTCATGAAGAATCTGTTGACCGTTTCCGCCGGGATGATGCTGGTTCTCGGTGGCATGGCCTTCGCGCCGACTCGGGCAGTGGCCCAGGAGAAGAAGTTCGAAGTCGGCAAGCCATTGGGCTCCGTGAACGAAGCCGGCGAGTTCGTGCCGATCTCCAGCAACGTCAAAGTTTACGGAAGTTTCCGCTTTGCCGAGAGCTGCACCTATGACCCCGAACGAAACCTGATCGTCGTCATGAACGCGGGCAATCCGCAGATGGTGGAAGCCAACGATGGCTATGTTTCGCTGCTGAATCCCGATGGAAGCGTGCATACGGCGAAGTGGATTGGCGCCACGCGCGATGGGCTGACTCTGAACCATCCCCTGGGGAGCGCTATCCGGAACGGCGTGCTCTATACGGCCGATATCGACGTCGTCCGCACATTCGATCTTGCGACGGGAACTCCGGGGCCGGCTTTCCCCGTCGAAGGGGCCACGTTCCTCAACGGAATTGGCGTCACCAAGGAAGGAACGATCTTTGTCTCCAATACGCGGCCGCCGGAGCGGGTTTACAAGATCACGGCCGAAGGAGTGGTATCAATTTTTGTCGACGGCAAGCCGCTGGTGACTCCGAACGGCGTGGCGATCGATCCGGAAGGCAATATCGTCGTCGTGAACATCGGCGACAATGCCGTCCTGACGTTCGACCCCAGCGGCAAACTGATTCGTACAGAGCACGCGGTTGAAGCGGGGAACGACGGGCTGGTGATTATGTCTGACGGAACCAAGTACGTCAGCAGTGTCCGGTTCGGCAGCGTTTCGAAGATCGTTCCCGGTCAGCCCGCGAAGATGATTGCCTCCGGTATCCCCAGCGCCGCATCGATGGGGTATGACTCGAAGCAGAAGCAGCTTGTCATTCCGATGAACAACAACAACGCCGTGGCGTTCATCAAGCTGGAAGATTGAGCCGCCTCGACAAGACCGCTACGGTCGCGGATAGACCTGCTTGCCCCCGACGTAGGTCGCCTCCACGTCGATGTTGGCGATCTCGTCTTCGGGGCAGGTGAGAAGATCGGTCTTGAGGACCACGAAATCGGCGTACTTGCCGGCTTCAAGTGAACCTTTGAGCTTTTCTTCGAATGTCAGGTACGCGTTCTGGATCGTATAGAGCCGCAGCGCCTGCTCGCGCGTGATGCACTGTTCCGGATGCAAGGGGCCGTCCATTCGCCGCGGTTGGCGGGCGATCGTGATCCACATTCCGAGAAACGGGTTGTAGGGATTCACCGAGCGTTTGCTGCCGATCTTCTGCATGTGATCGGAACCACCACCCACGATGACGCCTTGTTCGGCGAGGGTGCGATAGGGCTGAAAGTAAGCGAGCCGCTCGTCGCCGAATTGTTTTGTCAGAGTCGCGCCATCGAGCCACAGCCAGGCCGGTTGGAGATCGGCGACAATCCCAACATCCTTCATCGTGGCGATGGCGTCTGGCGACATGAAATTGCAGTGCGTGACGCAGGGCCGCCGATCGCGCAGCGGGAGATCGCGGTTGATGGCGGCATAGGCGGCGACGAGGGCTTCGACGGCCCCGTCTCCGACCGAATGAGCCGTGAACTGGAGATCGCGTTCGAGGGCG
Organism: Planctomycetaceae bacterium; assembly: GCA_019636285.1. Classification (GTDB taxonomy): domain Bacteria; phylum Planctomycetota; class Planctomycetia; order Planctomycetales; family Planctomycetaceae; genus JAHBXV01. Next base: position 263,048 of record JAHBXV010000001.1, on the reverse strand, counting down.
TACCGGGCCATCTGCTCCAGACGGTCTTCGGGGATAAAGAGCAAGCCGCGATAGTCGGGATCGGTGATCGAATAGATCTGGCTGACGCCCCAGGGTTGTTTCATGTAGGCGCTGCCGGTGAGCATGCCGCCGTCCAGAAAGACTTTGATTCCGCGCAGCCACAGCCATTCGTCATATTGATGGAGAGGATGGTCAGCCGCCTTCTGGATGGCGGCTTTGACGTCTTCAATCTTTCCTTGTCCGTTGACTCCATAGGACAGGAACACTCGGCAGCCGAGTTCTCCCCGGTCTTTCAGTTCCTTGTAGAGATTGACGGCGTCCTCGCTGGCGGACCGGTCGGCAATGCTGGTGATGCCGACGGCGTTGTAGTCTGCGAGCAGTTGCCGCAGGCGTTCGCGTCGCTCGTCGCGGGAGGCGGATTTCTCGGGGGACTTCGATTTCACGAAGCGGCCCGCATTGCGGAGGATGCCTGTCGGTTCGCCATTGGCGTCGCGCTCGATGAGCCCGCTTTCGCCTTCGGGGATTTTGAAGTCTTTGTCGATGCCGCTCAGTTGGAGCGCCAGGGAATTGAGGGCGCAATCGGGGCCAGTGCGAAAGGCGACCGGGTTTTTGGGAGCGACCAGGTCGAGTTCCTTCCGCGTGGGATACCGCTGGTCGCGCAGGCGGGTGATGAAGACCTGGCTGATGAGGATCCACTCGCCGTCCTCGAGGGCGTCGGCCCGTGCGGCGACGTACTTCAGAACGTCCGCGACGGTATCCATTTCGGGGATGGGATGATCGAACTCATACAGCGCGGCTCCGGTCGCGTGGACGTGGGTGTCGGCGAGGCCGGGAATGACCGTTTTCCCAGCCAGGTCGATCAAACGGGTTTCAGAACCCGCGAGTTTTCGGACATCGTCATTTGTTCCGACCGCGAGGATTTTCCCACCGCCGACGGCCAGTGCTTCGACGATGCGGAACTCCGGATCGACCGTGACGACTTTGCCGTTGTGAAGAATGAGGTCCGGTGGAGTCGGCGACTGTGCGAGAGCGATCGAGGCCAATCCGCTAGACAGTCCAAGCAGCGCGACAATAGACACGATGACGACTCCCAGGCAGTGCGCGAGTCCGGGTCGGAGGTGGCCCGGAGCGACTCATGAACAGGAAGTATCGTCGACGCATCGGCGAGAATCAATGCGATGCGATCCGGTCTTGCACGGCCGACACGAATGACCGTGTTACCGGTCCGAGATTGATTCTCGTACGGACAAACACTATGACGTGTGTCAGAATATTCAGTGTGTGCAACGGCCGTGGATCCCGCTGGAGCGTGCGAGATGGTCCCCAAGTCTGTGCAAGTCCCGACGACCGTGCGAGTTGTCGGGGCGTGGCTGTTCTTCGTGAGCGGTGCCGCCTTCGCCGGAGACTGGCCCCAGTGGCTGGGACCGAATCGAAACGGGGTGACGGACGAAGTCGTCGCCGCCTGGAATGACGCGCCCAGGGTGGCCTGGAAGCGGCCGGTGACACTGGCCTACACGTCGCCGATCGTTGCTGGCGGAGCAACGGTTATTCACTCGGCGGTGGAAGGCGAGGACGCCGAAGAGGTTCTGGCACTGGACGCGGCGACGGGCACGGAATTGTGGAGCGACCGCTATCCCCGCACACGCTATCGCAGCATGTTCGGAGCCGGGCCGCGGACGACGCCGACAATCGCGAACGGGAAACTCGTGACCTACGGCATCACGGGCGTCCTGTCGTGCTACGACCTGAAGACGGGAAAGCGGCTGTGGCAGACGAATCCGTACGAAGAGTTCAAGGGATCGCTGCCGCGATTCGGCGTTTGCAGTTCGCCATTGATCGTGGGTGAGAACGTGATCGCGATGGTCGGCGCGGGGGGCAGCGCTGTCGTCGCTTATCGTCTGGAGTCGGGCGAAGTGGCGTGGAAAGGGCTGGACGAGCCGGCGAGTTCGGCTTCACCCATTCTGCTGACGCGCGATCGTGGAGGTACTTCACAGCAGGAAATCGTCGTGCAGACGACATTGCGGGTCGTGGGGCTTTCACCGGCGGATGGCCAAGTGAAGTGGGAACATCCGCTGGTGTTTCAGCCGGCGGGAGTTTCACCCACTCCACTGGCGATGGATTCGTCGCTGGTCGTCACGACTCAGGACACCGGGACCATGTCGCTGGTGTTACCCGATGGCCAGGAGAAATCAGCCCTCAAAGCGGCATGGTGGAATCAGGATGCGAGCAGCTACTTTTCCACCGGAACGATGGGGCCGAAGGGAAGCGTGTTGATCGTGACGAACGTCCTTTCGCCGCTGCCGCGCACCGATCTGACATGTTTCGATCTGGCGGGTGGCGAAGAGCTTTGGAAGCAGGAAGGCGTGGGCTACTATCACGCCGGGTTAATTGGAACGGGAGACGGCAAGCTGTTGTTTCTCGATGATGCCGGGAACCTCGTGCTGGCCGACGTGACGCGCGAAGGGTTCAAGCAACTCGCGAAGTCGCAGGTCTCGCGGGGAACACTCAGCAATCCGGCGCTCGCGAACGGGCGGGTCTACGTCCGGGACGACAAGGAATTGACGTGCCTGGAATTGTCGCCGAACGCGGACGCACAGTCGAAATAGTCGCGACCGCCACTTTCCTGATCCAGACCGCGAGGCATGAACGTGATACCGTGGATCCTTCTCGGCCTGATTGGTGTCCCTCCCGCCTACAGTGGCGATCAGGATGCCCTGGCACGGGCTATCGATACCCGGATTGCCGAGCATCTGAGCATCGAGTCGGTGGAACCGGCGCCACCGGCGGACGATGCCGAATTCCTGCGACGAGCCAGTCTCGACCTGATTGGCTGCATCCCGACGGCCGATGAGGTTCGCGCTTTCCTGGCCGACAGCGATCTCGACAAGCGGTCGAAGCTTGTCGACCGCTTGATCGCAGACGTGCGGCACGCACGACATTTCGCGCGGACCTGGCGAGCGCTGCTTCTGCCGGAGATCGAAACTGAACCGCAATTGCGCTACTTGCAACCGGGCTTCGAGAAGTTTCTCGAGCAACGACGACTGGAGAATGCAGGGTTCGATGTCATCGTGCGGGACTTGCTGACGGTTCCGATCGCGAGCCCGGACCAGACGCCGGAATTCGTGTTGCGCGATCTCAATCAACCCAATCCCATCGCGTTCATCGCGTCGAAGAACGCCGATCCGGCGAAGATTGCGTCGAGTTCGATTCGGACCTTTCTCGGGCTGCGGCTCGAATGTGCCGAGTGCCACAATCACCCGTTCGATCCTTGGACGCGGGAGCAGTTCTGGAGCCAAGCCGCCTTTTTTGCGGGCATCGAACGACGCGGCAAGGGGCCGTTTGCTCCGCTCGTAGAAGTGGCCGATCGGAAAGAAATCTCACTGATGAATACGGAACGGATGGTTCCGGTTCAATTTTTGGATGAAGCGAAACCGCGACCTGCGGGAACGCAGTCGCCACGAGTCGAGTTCGCGGCCTGGATGACATCGCCATCAAATCCCTACTTCGCGAAAGCGATCGTCAATCGGGTCTGGAGCCAGTTGCTGGGGACTGGATTGACGGAACCGGTCGATGACTACAGTGCGGCGAATCCGCCGTCACATCCGGAGCTGCTGGATGAAATCGCGGCGGCGTTTCGGGCATCGCGATACGATGTCTCGTTCCTCCTGCGCGCCATCTGCCGGTCTGAGGCATATCGGCGGACCAGTCGGCTCACCCATGACAATCAGTCGCAGCCGGAACTCTTCGCGCGGATGGCGATTCGGCCGATGTCGCCGGATCAGTTTGCAGACAGTCTGGTGCTCGCGGTCCAGGTTCAGCCTGCCGACGAGCGCGTGGCTGGTGATGACGTTGAGGAACTCGATCGCCGGAGGATTCTCAATTTGCTCCAGGCCGAGGGGAGCGCGACCGATCCGGCAACCAGCGTGACGCAGGCGCTGGCGTTCATGAACGGGAGAATTGTCGACCGGGCCACGAAGCTCGCAACCGGCGCAAGGTTGCAGCGAATTCTCGATGAGTTTCCAGATGAGCTGGACCGGCAGATCGATGAGCTGTTTCTCGCGACGTTGAGTCGGCTTCCGACCGATGCCGAGCGCGACTCGATCGCTACGACGCTGAAGACGGAACACGCGAATCAGGAGCGTGGCGATCGGCTGGGGAATCTCTTGTGGGCGCTTTTGAACTCACCCGAGTTCCGGTGGAACCATTAGGGGTATTACACAGTTCAGGATAAGGAATGTGTGCCCCTGGCTTTGCCAGTGTCTTAGAGGTTATGCGCGAATGACTTGAGGCACGCGGGCGGAGCCAGTGGCACACGAAAACCGAATCTTGACAGAACACGTGAAGGCTTCTGCTCATCATGTTCACACAACGCGATTCGATGCTGCCGCGTCGTCTATGGCTGGGCTCGACGGCTGCCTTGGCCTTTGGGGCGTCGTTGCGGTGCTGGATGCCCGCGGTTGCGGCGGCCGTTGAGGGTTCGCCACGTCCGAAGCGGTCGTGCATCCTGCTGTGGATGAATGGCGGGCCCAGCCAGACCGATACGTTCGATCTCAAACCCGACCATGCGAATGGCGGCCCTTTTCGGCCGATCGAAACGCGAACTCCGGGGATTCAGTTCTCGGAGCATTTGCCCGAGATCGCGAAATGGTCCGAGCACCTGGCGGTGGTTCGCTCGATGTCGACGAAAGAGGGGGACCACGGTCGTGCCCGCGACAATTTGCGGACCGGGTACTTTCCGCAGGCCTCGATTCAATTTCCCGTGCTGGGATCGCTCGTCGCGAAGGAAGCGGGTGAGCAGACCGGTGATCTGCCGAACTACGTGAGCGTTTTCTCACGAGGGTTGTTCAGTCCGGGCATGCCTCCGGGGGGATTTCTCGGACCGTCGTATGCGCCGCTGGTGGTCGGGCGGGAATCGGATGACCAGATGGCGGGTCCACCGCTGAGTGTCGAAAATCTCGCGGTCGCTCGGGGCATTTCTCCCGAGCAGGTAGACGAACGATTACGGCTGCTTTCAGCGCTCGAACAGCCATTCCTGGCCGCGCGACCCGGGGCAGCCGCAGAGAGTCATCGCGAGGCGTACCGGAAGGCGAATCGGCTGATGAGCCCGGCCGCTGCGAAAGCCTTTTCTCTGGACCATGAACCTGCCGACGTTCGGGACCGCTATGGCCGCGGGCAGTTCGGCCAGGGATGTTTGCTGGCCCGGCGACTGGTGGAGCGGAACGTCCCGTTTGTCGAAGTCTCCCTCGGCGGTTGGGATACCCACGAGGCGAATTTTCCCCGTGTGCAAAGCCTGTGTGGTACCCTCGACACGGCCTGGTCAGCCCTGATGCGGGATTTGTCTGAACGGGGGTTGCTTGAAACGACTCTCGTGGTCTGGATGGGAGAATTCGGCCGGACACCGGTCATCAACCCACGACAGGGCCGCGATCATTATCCGAAGGCCTGGAGCGTGGTCCTTGGCGGCGGCGGGATTCGTGGTGGGCAAGTCGTCGGACGAACCGATGCCAGCGGGCTCGTCGTCGACGATCGACAGGTTTCGACGCCCGATCTGCTGGCAACAATTTTCGTCGCCTTGGGGATCGACCCGCGCAAACAAAATATGTCGAATGTGGCGCGGCCGATTCGACTGGCCGACCCGGATGCGAAGCCGATCGCCGAGATTCTCACCGAGTCTCCAGCCTGAATGGGAGGATTCGGGCTGCCGCGCACGGTGAGCAGTGTCGCTATCCCGCGAGTTGCCGTTGAAACGACGGCCCGTTAGGATGACACACTCTGACGTATGTCAGAATATGACAGCAATATCCGCCGCCCTCAACCTGCCTTCCTCCTGCACAGGAACCTCCGACCATGCCCACCCGCCGCCGAGGATTTACGCTGATTGAACTTCTCGTGGTGATCGCGATCATCGCGATCCTGATCGCGCTGTTGCTGCCGGCCGTGCAACAGGCCCGCGAGGCGGCCCGCCGGACGCAGTGCCGCAACAACCTCAAACAAATTGGCCTCGCGGTTCACAACTATGAGTCGTCGTTCACCGTCTTTCCTCCGAGCAGTATCAGCGGTTTCGGTCGCGGTGTCTGGAACTGGCCGGGAACGGGACCGAACGATCCGACCATCCGTCTGCACAGCTTCGCCAGCCTCATTCTTCCGTATCTGGACGGGGCCAATCTTTACAACACGATCGACTACAATACGTCCGCGCTGGGACCGGCGAATCGCACCGTGGCTTCACAGGTTCTGTCGTTCTACAAGTGCCCCAGTTACTCCGGGAAGACGTACAGCGAAGATCCGCTGTACGTGACGACGGTCGGTTATTCCCAGTTCGCGGTCCGCAATTACGTGGCCCTGGGGGCGAAGACTGTCCTCGGTCTGTCGGGAGCGATCCCCGCCGAGGGGGTGATGTATCCCCAGTCGAAGGTCGGCTTCCGCGATATTACCGACGGAACTTCAAACACGGCGGTGATCGCCGAAACGCGCGAGGAAAAGGCGGCGGTGTGGATCGACGGGACGAGTGCCTCGGTCGCAGCGCGGTACATGGCGCTGATCCCGCCGAACTATGCCGGTCCCTCGGTCTCGATCAACTACAGGCCCTATTTCCAGGGAGGCGTCTTCCCCAACTCAATCGGGCAGGAGTACGGCCCATCCAGCCAGCACGAAGGGGGCGCGCATCACCTGATGGGCGACGGTTCGGTCCGGTTCCTCTCCGAAAATCTGGATGTTGTCCTGTATGACGGACTGGTTTCGCGAAACGGTGGGGAAGTTCTTGGCGAATTCTGATCGCGGGCCGTCGTGGATGACAGCGGAGGGCCTCCGATTGACGATCGTCTTGCAGCGAGCCTACAGTGCGCCGGATGCGCAAGGTCGCGCGAGAAAGTCAGCATATGTCGTCTGTTGTCCACCGTGTCGATTTGCAGGAACAGTTCACCCGGGACGGATATGTCGTCATTCGCGAGTTGATTTCGCCTGACGAACTGGCTCCGCTGCTGGCCGAGTCGGAGCGGCTGCTCGCGCGACGCGATCTGATCGACATCAATAACCTGCGTTGCCGCTGGCAGGGTCACTGCGAAACGGGCGAATGTCGGTTCGATGGCTTCGACCCAATCACCGATCTCAGCCCCCCAATTGAAAGGATGGCGCGCGATTCTCGGGTGATGGGAATTCTTCAGGCGATTCTTGGTGAGCCAGCGTGCCTGTTCAAGGACAAGCTGATTTACAAGCCGCCGGGGGCGAGCGGTTACGGCCTGCACCAAGACTACATCGCCTGGTCTGATTTTCCGACGAGCTTCGTCTCGCTGGTCATGCCGCTCGACGTCGCTTCCGTTGAGAGCGGATGCACGATCGTCTATCCGGGGCGGCATCACGAGGGTTGTCTGTCGACGGCTGACGGCGATTACCACCAGTTGCCAATGTCGTGCGTGGACGAATCAACAGCCGTCTCCCTGGAACTGGAACCCGGAGATATCGCTGTTTTCAGCGGCTTTCTGCCGCACCGATCCGATGCGAATCGGTCCGATCGCTGGCGGCGGCAGCTTTATTTCAGCTACAACGCGCTGTCGGATGGCGGCGACCGGCGTTTGGACCACCAGCGCGTATTCCTAGGCTGGCTGAAAGAGAAATACAGCCAATTCGATCGGCCAGAAACTTATTTCGACTGAACCAGTCGACCCGTGGCGGAGCGGCAGTTTGTTGATTCATGGCGAGACTTCGGCGCTACGGACTTCGGTTCGACCGCGAACCTATTTGGTCAGTTGGGGGCAAGTGGTGCTGGCATCCGTGGCCATGACGGCGACGTTGCCCGGTCGCACGCACGGATTGGGGCTCATTACCGAGCCCCTCATTGCCGACCTGCACATCGATCGCCCCCTGTTCGGCCAGATGAACTTCGCCGCCTGCCTGATCGGCAGCCTGTTCTGCTTTCCGGTCGGCCGCTGGCTGGATACGCGTGGCGTGCGTTCAACATTGACCGGCGTCGTTCTCGCGCTGGGCATTTCCGTCTTCGCGATGGCGGCGGCCAACGGACCGATTGCCCTGTTTCTGGCATTGGTTCTGGTTCGCGGACTTGGTCAAAGCGCGCTCTCCGTCGTCAGCCTGACCATGGTCGGAAAGTGGTTTCCCCGCCGATCGGGAGCGGCAATGGGAGTCTTCGCCGTGCTGCTGACGTTCGGATTCATCGCGAGCATTCTGGCATTTGGCGAGTTGAGCACGAAATACGGCTGGCGATCTGCGTGGAGCCAAATGGGGGTGATGCTTGTTGTCGGACTGGCGCCACTGGCCTGGCTGGTGGCGCGCGACCGGCCAGGCAGTGTTGTCACGGACCACAGGGTCGCGGCATCGCTCGTCATGGAGCAGCCGGGGCGGACACTTCGCGAGGCGCTGCGTACTCCGTCATTCTGGACTCTGGCCCTGGGGATTTCGCTGTTCAATCTCGTCTGGTCGGGGCTGACGCTGTTCAATGAGTCGATTGTCGCCGAGCAAGGCTTTGAGAGACCTCAGGCCATTGAACTGTTGTCGATTCTGACGGGGACTGGGCTACTCGCCAATCTGCTGTGCGGTGCCTTCCTGCGGCGCGAGCGGCTGAGCTGGTGGCTGGCAGGAGGTCTCGCGCTTCTCGCAGGAAGCCTGGCGAGTTATCCGCAACTTTCGTCGCTCCTGGCACTTCGCCTCTACGCGGCAGCACTGGGTGTGGCTGGCGGCGTCATCACTGTTGTCTTCTTCGCGGGCTGGGGTCAACTTTTTGGCCAGACTCATCTGGGGAAAATTCAGGGAGCGGCACAGGGGGCGACCGTGGTGGCTTCCGCGCTGGGACCGATGGTGTTCGCGGAAGGCCAGATTCTTCTGGGCGGATATGCCTGGGTGATGCGGGGTTTGGCGGTGGCGGCCATCGTGGCCGCGGTTGCCGCAACCACCATCAGAGCCACGCCCCGCATCGCGGGAGATTCGCCGAAACCATGAGCGATTCCGTAACAACACGTTTGGAAATGCTTCAGGCGCCGGTGTGCTGTTCGGCCGAGCCGGAGTTCCACGGCACGCGATTTCATGTGGCCCTGAACGCCTCGGACCTGGGACGTTCGGTCCAGTTTTACCGAATCCTGTTTGGGACTCGTCCCGCGAGGCAGCACGACGACTATGCCAAGTTCGAGCTGACGCGTCCGCCCCTGATTCTCTCATTGATTCCTCATTCACCGGGGCGAGGCGACAACTCGCGATACTTTGCCTTTCCCGTTCATCATCCCGCGGAGGTGGAGGCGGTTGGGACTCGACTCGAAGTGGCGGGACTGCATGTTGACTGGAAACGCGACGAACCGTTCGATGACGCGCGACAACACGCGGCTGTCGTCAACGATCCCGATGGCAATTGCTGGCGAATTGCCTGCCGCCTGGGGAATCTTGAATCACTGGATTCCGGTGGCCGATCGGTCTCGATACGCGAGCCGGACCAGTCACCAGCCGACGCTTCCATCGGTTGGGAGCATCGCATTGTCTCGCCCTGTCCATCTCGGATTCCTCATGCCGACAATAGCGTGGACTTCGTGCGTCTCGAGGGGACGTTCAATGCGGATTTGACCGGCGAACAGCGATTCAATTTGCTCACCGAGGCCATGCGCGTTCTCAAGGCGGGCGGAGTGGTCCACATCCACGGACTGGTGGCCAATCGGGAGCTACCGGGCTGCCCAGCTCTTCCCGGCGTTGCCGCCCTCGTGCGCCATGTCCCCACGGAACGCGAAATTTTGTCGGAATTATGGCGCGCTGGTCTCCGCGACCTGCGGATGACGAAGCTTCCGGCGAAAGCAGCCTTCCGGTGGGGCGAAGTCGAGCTGCGGGAGCTGAAGCTGTCGGCCTGGAAGCCCATGGAGCCAGGGAGCGAGAAGCGGTTGATTCTCTACCGGGGACCGTTCGCGCGGCTCACGATGGATGATGGTCGTTCCTTCGAACGCGGCGTGCCGACGCTCGTCGATTTAACGACCGCTGCTCGCCTGCGCTCGGAGCCCTGGGAGGGCCAGTTTCTCGCGCTCTGGGAGGCGGAAGCCGATAACGATACTCCCGACTGCGCGACACGGTCGGCATCCCGCCGAACCGTCGAGGAGCATGCCTGATGACCGCCATCAGCGAAACGTCGCTCAAGCTGGAACTGGGGCTGGCGGTTTCACGGCTCGACGCCGCGATCGAGTTCTACACTACGCTGTTGGGAGCGGCTCCGGTGCGGCGAGTCGATGACTTCGCGCGATTTGAAGTGGACGATCCGCCACTCGTTCTCACCCTCCGCGCCGGATCAGCACAAGTTAGACCAGCTCAAGCGAGTGGCTCGCTCAATCACATTGGATACCGCCTGGAAGATGCCGACCGACTGATCGAGATTCAGCATCGACTGGAATCGGCCGGGATCACGACCCAGCGGGAAGACGGGGTTGAGTGCTGCTATTCCCTCCAGACCAAGTTCTGGGTTTCGGATCCCGAGGGGAACATCTGGGAGATTTACTCGCTCGACGACGAAGACCACGAGCATCCAGCGGATGATTCGCAAGTGACTTCCCCGCACGACGACGAATTGCCGGTTGCCTGGGGCCATCGGCATGGCGAACCCTGGCCGGAAAATCTCCCGTTTGCCGATAGCGAAGCGGACGAGATCTACCTGCACGGGACGCTTGAGGAAGTCTCGGATAAGATCGTCCAGCGAGCGCGACTCGCGGAGGTCTTGCGCGCGCTGAAACCCGGCGGAAGCCTTGGGGTGGAACTGTCGACCGGGATCGACGAGCTCCCGGCCAGCATCGCGACCGTGGCCAGCGCCGGATTTCTTGGCGTCCGGATCGATCAGATATCCCCGCTCGACGACGCGCGACAATCGACAATCTGGCGGATTCAGCTTTCCGCGATCAAGCCCGACTCCAGGGGCACCGCGACCCGGTTCGAAGTGATGTACCTCGGGTGCGCGCGGCAGGTGGAACTGGCCGACGGGCAGGTTTTTCGACGGGGAGAGCGCGTCTCGGTCGACCGGGAGACCTGGAACCTGTTCGGGACAGCCGATTACGCGACCGCTTTTACCTGCTTTCCAGCCCGAGACGCGTGACGGGCTGTACAAGCACGGTGATGGCGTGTTAATTCATACAGAAAGTTTATGACAAAACGCTCCGATCCCCCGTCGCTCGAATCTGGTTGCGGAACCATGCGGTCTACCGGCTGGAAGCCCGAAGATTGTGCCGAAACCCTGAAGGCGATCGCCGATCCGATTCGCCTGCGGATAATCGATCTGTTGCGCCGAGGGGCCAAGAACGTGGGCGATCTCGCCGAGTCTCTCGACGCGACGATCGTGACGGTCTCGCACCACCTGGGAGTGTTGTACCACGCGGGGATTGTTCGCCGCTCGAAGCGCGGGCGCTTCGTGAACTACAGTCTTGATGGCAAGATCCTGGTCCGTTCGTCGCACGGCAAAGAACTGTTGGACCTGCAATGCTGCCGGCTCGAGCTCCCGATGCGGCAGGCGTAGCACGGTCCGACGGCGTCGCAAACGAAGAACACTACCGACTTGCCTCGCTAGCGAGAGGTGTTGTTTTGAGCGACATCTCTCGGCTCGTCGGAATCGAGCAGGAAATCGAACCGGGCAGTGTCTCCCGGCACCACTTCGGCGGTCAGCGTCGTCCGGACGTTGTACCGTGAGGGGACAACTTCGGGAGCCCCTTGCCGAATGGCCTCATTCTCGGAGTCCGGATCGGCTTCCTGGTAGGTGCTGATGGAGACCGTGTGCTTGCCGATCAGCGCCCCTCTTTCTTCGCGGATATAAGACAGCTCGAAATCCCCCATCTCGTCGGTTTTCCCAATGGAGGGCCGGCCATCGGCGGGGTGGAAAATCACGGTCGCATTGGCGAGCGGTCGGCTGTCGAGAAAGACCGTTCCAGTCACGGGAACCAGAGCCTGATCGTTGCCGCACCCGATCAGGAGAAGAGGAACCAGACCGAGCGTGAACGACCAGAGATTGTGAGTGAAATTGGATGGCATGAAGAGTGTTCCTGAACGCTGCTCGCCGCGGCAGAGGATTCTTCGCGGGAAGAAGCCCGAGCCGCCGAGGTTGAAATGGAAAGACAATCAAGTCGTCGTCAGCGATCGAATACCCATGGCGTACCATGAGCCTCCGTCAAAACCCGGTTGGCGGCTCAGACAAAGTCGACTAATTCAGGGCCGTCTGCGACGTCCAGAGGGTTTTGACGGTACTAAATCAGACCGGTCGAGGCTGGTTCGGTGTGGTCGGGGTCGACCGCTTCAGGCTGCCCCGCCACGAATTCCTCGAGCCCGGATGGCAGTTCGCTTGCGGCACTAGAATTCGCCGACCACCTGTCCGTCGGCAATCTGCCCGAGAAGCTGCCAGGTGCCGCCGTGCATGTTCTCGCTCAGGAAGCGGACGGAGCCGTCTCCCATGAGGGCGTTGACGCCGTAGCCCCCCTTCTTGACGGTGCCGGTATTTCCCTGTCCCCCGTGCATGCTGGCGGCCGCATTGTTGTTCAGGCCGTTAATGACCCAGTTGGGGGAATTCTCGACACGGACGAAGTTCGAATACTTGTTGCCGGCATCATTAGCCCCGCCGGGACACTTGCCGACCCAGACCCCGCCGCGGCGTTTCTCGGAGTCGCCGCCGTCCCAGAAGCGTTCGACCGCGATCATCGAGTTGCTCGTGCCGTCGGTCACATCGCGGATACGAACATTGCTGTTGTACCAGAGAATTCCGCGCGTGTTCATGGGAGTCTTATTCGCGTAGTCGGCATTGTCGCCGCTTCCGGAAACCGCGCTGTAGGACGAGCGGGCGTGGCCGTCGCTCGAGCCGTTTCCTCCCAGCGGGTAAGCCCAATGCAGGACCGGACTGGCCTCCGACGGGCACTGGTAGCCCGACAGAACCGTGCGAGTGTACTGATTTGGAGCCGTGGGAAAATTCTGGCCGTTGGGGGCAAGCAGGTTATAGAGCGGCGCCTGATCGAGGAACGGCAGAATGAACGTGCTCCAGGCCCAGCCACCGTCGACCGCCGTGCGACTTGGGAGTGGATCGGTCGGCGCCACCGCCTGCCCGGTCTTCAGAATCGTCACGACGCCGATCGGGAAGATGTTATGCGTGTCGTGATAATTGTGGAGGGCCAGGCCGACTTGCTTCAGGTTGTTGCGGCACTGGGTCATCCGCGCCGCTTCACGCGCCTGCTGGACGGCCGGCAGCAAAAGGGCGATCAGGATGGCGATGATGGCGATCACCACCAGCAGCTCGATGAGCGTGAAACCGCGACGGTTTGGCGAGACAGAACTGGTCAAGATGTGGGCTCCTCGAAAAAAAGGAATCAATAACGATTGTGTTAACACGGAAAACGCGGGTCGCTCGACGGAAGTCTGCCGCTTCCGTTCATGGAGACCGTTCGTTTGCATCCACCGAGACTTCAAAGAGCGAGGTCGTACTGCTCACCTCGTAGGAAACCGCCAGTAGCGGCTTGCCCGTGGGACTCTGCTCGGCGGGAATGAAAGTGAGCCCCTCTGGACCCAGGTCTCCCGCATCGGGACTGTTGGGGGGCCGCGAAAAATCGCGAGTGATCACATAGTCCACGAAGGTGGGCTGGCGAGGGTCGGCCAGGTCGTAAATCATGATGCCGCTATGCCGCTCCAGTCCGATGAAAGCGAGAAGGCGATCGCCAACCCGGCCAATCGTCAAACCTTCCGGCTCGGGACCCTTGTTGTCGCTGCGGTTCTTGGCGTCGTTGGATTCATGATCGGCATTCAAAGTGCCGGGATGGCGTTCGGCGATGATGCGTTCGAACTCGCTGCCGCTGTCGAACACGAGTTCGCCGGCCGCGCTCCAGATCGAGAAGGACCGTCCGCCGAAGCTGTACAACTCTTCGTACTCGCCGTCGCCATTGGCGTCGCCGAGCGTCTTCGTCACCATCAACCGCCCAAGGTTCTCTTTTCGCTGGAGTTCCGCCGCGTTCGGAAAAGCCTTGGGATCAAGTTTCAGGTCGCTGACTCTCGCTTCTTCCTGGAACCCCGCGAAGTTTCTGTGATCGCCCTCGTTGGCCGAGATGAGGAATGTCTCGCCGTTGTGATCGAAGGCGGCGATGGCATCGGGTTGGTACATCCCCTTGACCGGCCACGGTCGAATGTTGACTTCGTCGCGTTTGTCGCTGGCGTCGAAGCCATTTTCGGGCAGCGAATAATCCTTGAACCCAAGGCTGACGATTGACTTGATCGAACGAGTTTCCAGGTCGATCACGGCGAACGCATTGGCTTCCTGCAAGGCCACCCAGGCCCGCTTCGAATCGGGCGACACGGCGATGTACTCCGGCTCGAAGTCCTGGTCGGCCGTGGCGCTCGGGCCGAAAACCCGAATCCTGGCATCGCGCGACAAGGGGGCGTTGAAAGCATCGAATCCGAGGGTCGTCACGTGTTCGTCGGTAAGACTCTCGATTCCGGCGCTGAGATCGATTAGCGAGACACTTCCTTCCGGGTCGCGCGAATAGTCGTCGGTTGGCTCTCCTTCATTGGCCGTCAGGACCCACCGTCCATCGGGAGAGATGGTCACCATGTCCGGCTCGGAGCCGACGCGGATCGTCTTCAGCGTATTGCCGTCGGTGTCCAGAAAAACAGCCGCGCCGGGGTCTTGCTTGGGGTACGCGGAAAACGCGGCGACAATCACGCCTCCACGACTCGCAATGGAATTGGGTTTCCAGCCGCGTTCTCCCACGGTCGCCGTTTTCACGAGCGATGGCTGGGAAGGATCGGTGATGTCGAGAACATCGATCGCCAGAGTCTCGCCGTTCACGACGAAGAGGCGTTTCGACGCCGCGTCGTAGGCACAGATTTCCGCCGCGGAAGTGGTGAACTTTCCGTGATGAAACCGCCCGACTAGCGTGAGGTGGACGTCGCCCCGCGAGCGAGGAGCAGGCAGGACTGTCCCGGAGGAAGTCGACGATGGTTCAGAATCCGAAGGTCCGGACGGTGCGGCTACCGACACCTGGAGCGGACGGTTGGAAGCGGCGTCGTCCGAGCCGCAGCCGGTCAACAAGGTGACCGCCAGCAACACCAGTAGGGGACGCTTTGTGAAGAACCTCATCCGGCCAGACTTTCACGAAATCCACATCTCGATTCAGCCCGACGGCCGGGCGAGATGGCAAAAACGTCGCGACTCCGTTTCCGAGCTTCAGACCACGACGATGGTGAATCAGTAGTGTGGGGCTGTATACATGCAGAACATGAAGGAGTTGTGCAGGAAATATGAAGAAATAATGAATCTATCCGCGCGGAGAGGAACCAGGCCGACGCAACCGTGTTGGAGTTCGCCGCCCGTGCCCACGGGCTGTACGAACTCTGCCGGTCATGGGTTCTGGGCAGGTGCCATCTCGTCGCGAAACATCACGGAGTCACCGGAGTCGCGATGCTGGGACGACCCGAGTCGATAGCCGATGAAATCCCGGTCGAACTGGAGCTTGCCGCCGCGACAATCAGTAGCTGTGCTTGTCGAGCTGAACCGGGCCGCGAAACGTCCAATAGACGATGCACGTGTAGGAAACGATGAATGGCAGACCAATCAGGGCGATGATTGCCATGATGGTCAGCGTTCCCTGTGATGAGGCGGCATTGTAAATGGTGAGGCTGTGTTCCGGATGGGGGTGGGAGGTAACCAGGTTTGGAAACAGGGCCATGCCAAACAGGAAGACGAGCGCAGCGATGCTCGCGCTGGAGGAGGCGAACGCCTGCGGCAGATTCTGGCGAACGAGATTGCGGGGAATGTTGGCGATCGCAAGCACATTAAGAACAACGATTCCCCAGGCCCAGGGAAAGTACCGAAAATTCTCGATCGACCGAGGAACGAGCCAGATCGTCATGGCCGTCACCGTCGCGTAGAGGACGACAAAACCCCAGAAGCCATGCCACATCCAGGCTTTGATGCGGGCCTGAAGTTCGCCGGTGGTTTTCATTCCCAGGAAAATCGCGCCATGCATCGTGAAGAGAGCGACGGTCAGGGCGGCTGTCATCAGAGGGTAAGCTCCGAGGAGCGACACGAGTGTTCCGCGAAAGATGCCGCGTTCATCCAGCGGAATGCCGGTCATCGCGCAGCCGACCGACACGCCAAAGACGATCGTCGCGACGAAACTCGACACGCCAAAGACGACATCCCAGCACAACCTCCAAGCGGGAGAGGCGAGCTTGCCGCGAAATTCGAGCGAAATCGCGCGGAAGATGAGTGCGCCCAGCAGCAGCATGAAGGCTTCGTAGAGCCCGGAAAAGATCGTGGCGTAGGCTTCGGGAAAGGCGGCGAAAAGCGCGCCGCCGAACGTGACCAGCCAGACCTCGTTTCCATCCCAGAGCGGGCCGATCGAGTTGAGGACAATGCGTCGTTCATCGTTAGTCCGCGCGACGCGATGCAGCATGCCAACGCCGAAATCGAAGCCGTCCAGAATCGCGTATCCGGCAAGCAGAATTCCGAGCAGGACGAACCAGAGAACATTCAAGTCCATGGAGTAAAGTCCCTGACACAACCGGGCGTGCCTGCCGTGAATCCGTGGAAAGTCAGGCAAACCCGCTCATTACGGGAAAGTTGTGTAAGAATATCTTTCTCAGCTTTCATTCACATGCGTCATGGAGTCGGCATGGCCGGGGAGCCGAGCCATGGTGTCGAGAAGCGGGGGATGGCTGTCATCCGGTCTCGATGCCAGGTGGTCGTCCGGGCCATGCGTGATTTTCTGGTGCAGCAGCATGATCCACAGGACGAACAGCAGCGCGTAAATGATGCTGAAAAAAATGATCGAACCGAGCACCTGCTCGGCACGGATGGCCTCGGAAAGGGCGTCGCTTGTCCGCAGACCGCCGACAAGCTGACCGTTGATTAAGGACGGATAGACAATCCAGGGTTGCCGGCCGACTTCGGCCGCCACCCAGCCCACTTCGTTGGCGATGAAGGCGAAGGCGACCGCGAAGACGAAGTACCACAGCAGCCAGCGGCACTCGAAGAGGGTGCCGCGCCACCACCGCCAGCACGCATACAGCGTGCTGACGATGAACAGCATCCCCAGTCCGATCATGATGTGATAGGCCTGGAACGTGAGCCAGACCGGCGGGCGCCCCCACGTGGCTTCCAGGTCGTCTAGTCCCTGGACCTCGGCTTCTGGATCGAAATGAACGAGCATGCTGAGCATATACGGAATTTTGAGGCCGTACCGAACTGTTTGCGATTCATCGTCCGGCCAGCCGAACAGGTAGGCCGGGGCTCCCCGTTCCGTGTGGTAAAGCCCCTCGAGCGCGGCCAGTTTGGCGGGCTGATGTTTCGCGACGGCATCGGCCTGAAAGTGCCCAGATCCCAACTGGGCCAGCGAAGACACCGTCGCCAGCAAGAGCGCCCCGGTAAACGACCGCCGCGCGAACTCGATGTGGCGGCCCTTGAGCAGGTACCACGCCGAGATGCTCATCACGAAGAAAGCCCCCAGGATGAACGCCCCGATCCAGACATGAATCAGCCGATTGACGCTCGACGGGTTGAAGACCATTGCCCAGAAATCGACGATCTCGGCTCGCACGAAGACCTGGCCATTAATAACGTGTTCGCGCAACTCATGCCCGGCGGGAGTCTGCTGCCAGGAATTGGCTACGGTGATCCAGATCGACGAGAACAGCCCGCCAATGGCAACCATGACCGTGGCGAAAAAGTGCATCTTGGGGCCAACGCGATCCCAGCCGAATAACAGCAGCGCGAGAAAGCCCGACTCCAGAAAGAAGGCAAAAATGCCTTCCGCCGCCAGCGCCGATCCGAAGACATCGCCGACATAGCGCGAATAGGCGGCCCAGTTGGTGCCGAACTCGAACTCCATGACGATGCCCGTGACGACACCCAGCGCGAAGTTCAGACCGAAGATCTTCGTCCAGAAGCGAGCCGCCTGCTCGAAGATCGGATCGCGAGTCCGCAGGAACATCCCTTCCAGATAGACCAGCACCATTCCCAGCCCGATTGTCAGGGGCGGAAACAGATAGTGGAACATGATCGTTCCGGCGAACTGGATCCGGGAGAGCGTTAAAACATCCATCGTCCCGCCAATTCCGCGACACCGTCGATTCGAGACGACCGATACGGCCATCCTGCGAAAGCGGGAATCCGGCTCACGTTTGCCGACCTGTCTTTTCTAAAGACAGCGTTTCGCTCTTCGCGTCCACAGTGTCCGGCTTTCGGCAAGTCTTGGCAAGGAGGGGCAGGTTGGCGGCGCGATGGTGAATTCCGTGGTTTGAGAGGGGCTTTCTCAAACGTCGGAACCGTCTAGAAGAAGTCGGGCGACGGTCTCCAGCGCGGCGGCATCTTCAACCGAGAAGCGATTCAGGAGAGGGCTGTCGAGATCGAGAACGCCAATCGCCCGGCCCTCTTTGAGGAGCGGTACCACAATTTCCGATTGCGATGCCGAGTCGCAGGCAATGTGGCCGGGGAATTCGTGGACATCTGGCACGATCAGCGTCTTCCGCTGCTCGAACGCCGCGCCGCACACGCCACGTCCGGGGCCGATGCGTACGCACGCCGGCTTTCCCTGAAATGGCCCCAGCACCAGATCGGTCCCGCGCTGCAGGTAGAATCCAGCCCAATTCACATCGCGTAACGAGTGATACAGCGCGGCCGCGACGTTAGCCATGTTCGCGATGAAGTCCCGCTCTCCGTCCAACAGAGAAGCGACCTCACCGCGAAGTTGGTCGAGCGTGAGGGAGGTGTCGGCACTCAGGGGGTTCACGGTGTGCATCGTCAACCGAATGGAGAGGCGAGTTCAGAGCCTGCGAATGGCGGGCATCTTCCTCGAAGCGAGAATATCCGCCGCATCGCAGGCACTCAACGCGCACGATTCTACCCAGCGAATCATCAATCGCGCCAGCTCCACGCGAGTCGAAACGGGTCGGGCACGCCGCGAACACCAAGACACGGATCACCCAGCCGTTGCCGCGAGTGCTTCATTTTCCCAGCTTGCGATTTCGGGGCCGCCTTTCGACGGGTTCGGGGGTTGGTAGGTGGGAAGTCGGATGGTGAACGTCGACCCGGCTCCCAGTTGGCTTTGCAGGTCAATCGTGCCGCCCATGGCTTCGCAAAGCTTCTTGGTGATAGCCAGTCCGAGCCCCGTTCCGCCAAATTTGCGAGTGGTCGAAGCATCGGCCTGTGTGAAGGGCTGAAACAGCCTGGCCACCTGCTCGGGCGACAAACCGATTCCCGTATCCCGCACACGGAATACAAGACTCGCCGCGTTTCCGAACTGTTCGGTCGCGACGGCGAATTCGAGATGACCATCCTTGGTAAATTTGCAGGCGTTGCTGAGAAGGTTGAGCAGGCATTGCTTCAGGCGAACGGAGTCGGCCAACACGAATCCGACTTCCGGGGTCACCGACACGTCGAGCGTGTTCCCGTTCTGACTTGCCAACGGGGCAATGATTTCGTGGACTTCCTCGACGAGCGGTCGCACATCGAAGAGGGCCAGTTCCAGTTCCAGTTTCCCGGCTTCGATTTTCGAGATGTCGAGAATGTCGTTGATGAGCGTGAGCAGATTGTGCCCGGACTTGTGAATGCGCTCGAGATCGGGGACGAAGGTGAGATCCTTCTTCTTTGCCGCGAGGAGCTGCAGCAATTCACTGTAGCCAATGATGGCGTTCAGCGGCGTGCGCAGCTCGTGGCTCATGTTCGCGAGGAACTGGCTCTTGACGCGATTGGCTTCAATGGCGGCATCGTGCGCCAGCGCCAGATCTTCGTAAAGGCGTCGCACTTCGGCTTCCGCGCGAAGCCGCTCCGACATTTGCGATTTGAGGCGATCGTTGGCGATCGACAGCTTGGCTTCACGATCGGCGATTTCGCGAGTTTCGGCACAACCCCGCAGGCAACTGCGAATGAGAATAATGTCTTCGAACACCACCCACATCGCGTGTTCCATCCAGCGATACGGACTTTCGATCTGCATGCCGAAAACCGACTGCGGCCACAGAATTCCGCGAACGCAGTGGTCGGCGGCGACGGTCACGGTGGCGATGACGATGACGCGCCAATCGCGATAGAGCGCCAGAAAGGCCAGCGAACCGAAGACGTGGAAGTGCGTTTCGATTCGCCCCCCGGTCAGATGAATCAGCAGCGCCGACCAGAGCATCTGCGACATGGCAATGACATGGCGCGTCAGAATTTCGCCCGGGTGCTTCCAGGCCAGAAAAATCGGGAAGGCGCTGATTGCTCCCCCCAGAAAAACCGCCGCCCAGACATGGATGTGGACCTGGGCCGCGTCGCCAATCCATGTTAGTGGCGAAATCAGGCAGGCCAGCAGAATTCCGGCGACCCACTGTATGACGAACAGAAACGCGAACGTGCGATCGGTATCGACGTACGTTTTGCGCATGCTGGCTGCGTAGATCAATTCGGCCGAATCGGCAACGGCCGCGCTGTCGCGAGCCGTCTTGCCGTTCGACGGAAAGACCTTATTCCACAGTCGCATCGTCTGAGCGACGAAGAACGCATCCAAAGACCGGGCAACCGCCAACATGAGACCGAGTTCCTAGGATTTCACCGAGCAGGGCCGATTTTCCAAGATTGTCGCCTTCGTGCCCGCGACTGGCCGTGATTCCTCCGTGATAGCGCAAAGTTCCCGCCGCGTCGTACAGGGCAATCGATCCGGACGTTCGCGCGTCGAACTGATCGGCAAGCTCTCCATCAATGTCAACGGCCGTCTTCACGCCGGGAATGGCCGCCGCCGTCCGCCACAAGGCCGTGCGAGTCCACTCGTCCGACTGGTCCGCCGGGCGATAAAACCAGATCTGGGCGTCGACTCGGTCTCCACAGCGAACAAGCACGCGCGATAGTTCCGCGAGGCTGGCTGCCGTGCAGGGGCAGCGGGGATGGGCAAACATCAAAAGCTGATACTTCCCCGAGGAGCCGCGAGCGGCTGGCGGGGCGACAGCGGGGGGAGTCGTTTCCACTCCGGCCCGTGTCGAATAGTCGGCAAGCCCGACCATTCCGGCCGCCATCGCGAACAGCCAGATGCAGACGGCAAAGCCAATCGACATGTTGGGAAAATTCCGCATGCGGAAAATCTTCACTCGGAGGCCGACCTGCTCACTTCATGGCGACGGGCGACGCGACGGGCGCGAGCGTTGTCGCCGCTATGGCCTGATCGATGTCGTCGCGCGGCAGCGACCGGCCTGGTCCACCTTGCAACAGTACTTCGACGCTGGTCTGTGAGATGGGCTTGGAATAAAGGTATCCCTGGCCGGCTTCGCAGGCCATGGCGTTCAGTTGGGCATGCTGCTTATGGTCTTCAATCCCCTCGGCCACCACTTCCATGCCCAGGTTGTGAGCCAGGTTCACGATCGTACGGACAATCTCGTTCGATTCCTCGGAATCTCCCAACCGCGAGATGAACGAGCGGTCGATCTTCAGCGTGTTGATGTTGAAGCTTTGGAGATAGCTGAGGGAGGAGTAACCCGTGCCAAAGTCATCCAGGCTGATCTTGATTCCCAGTTGCTGAAGTTGTTCAAGTTGCCGCGATGCCGTCTCCGGATCGAGCATGATCGCGCTCTCGGTAATTTCGAGCTTCAGATGGCGGCCTTCGCAGCCCGTGCGCTCCAGGCACGTGATGACACGGTCGACAAGCTGCGGATCGGCGAACTGCCGCGTTGACACATTGACGCTCACGAACAGACCGTCATGCTCCGGATAGCGCTCGCGCCAATCCCGCAGTTGACGGCAAGATTGTTCCAGAACCCACTCTCCCAGATCGATGATGAATCCCGTTTCTTCCGCGATCGGGATGAATTCCAGAGGCGAGACGAGGCCCCGCACGGGATGATTCCATCGCAGAAGCGATTCAAAGCCGACGATGCGCTGTTCGGGGATCTCGACGATGGGCTGATACTTGACCTCGAATTCGTCCCGCTCGAGCCCTCTCACGAGATCGCCTTCCAGCGCGAGCCGCTCGACAGCCTGCTTGCGCATCGACTGATCGAAGATGCGCCAGCGCGATTTGCCCATCGACTTGGCCTGGTACATCGCCGTATCGGCGTCGCGGACCAGATCATCGGCCGAGTCTTCACCGGCATGGCCGATGGCGATTCCAATACTCGCGGAGAGGCTCATTTCGTGGCCGCGAAGCGTCACCGACTCCGCGAGGCCGCTCAGGATCTGCTCGGCGACGTCCGTGGCATGTTCCGGCGCTTCCAGACCGTTTAACAACACGACGAACTCATCGCCGCCGAAACGCGAGACCGTGGAACGATCGCCCAGCAGGGTCGCTACTTCCGCGTCGTGCATGCAGGCTTCGAGGCGCCGCGCGGCCACGACGAGAAGTTCGTCCCCGGCGAGATGTCCCAGGCTGTCGTTCACGACCTTGAAGCGGTCAAGATCGAGAAAGAGAACGGCATAGTGCCCCGTCGAGCCGGTTCGCGCCGCCTGCACCGTCGCGTTCAGACGATCCATGAACAGGACGCGGTTTGGCAGTCCTGTCAGCGGATCGGCTGCCTTTCCTCGCGTGATGTCGGTCTGCGAGCCGGCCATTCGGGTGGCATTGCCGGCCGCGTCGCGCACGGCCATGCCCCGGGCCAGAACCCAGCGGTACGACTGATCGCAATGCAGGATCCGATGTTCGCTTTCGAACTGTTCCGTACGGCCCAGGCGGTGATCGAGCAATGCCTTCTGGACGTGCGGGAGGTCTTCCGGGTGAATGCGACCAAGCCATTCGGACGGCTGATCGCCGATGTCGCGCGATTCACAGCCCACGATTCGCTTCCATCGCTCGGAGAAGTGAATGCGATCGGAGATCAGATCCCAGTCCCAGAGGCCGTCGTTCGATCCCTGTGCCGAAAGCGAGTATCGCAATTCGCTTTCTTTCAGCTTATGCGAAAGCTTGTGGCTGGCGATGTGCGAATTGATGCGCGCCATGGCCACCGGGAAGTTGATCGGCTTGGTGATGTAGTCGTTGGCGCCAACCTCGAACGCGTTCACGACGTCGTCGCTATGGCTCTTCGCCGTGACCATCAACACGGGCAGGTCGATCGACGAGCGGGTCTTGCGAATTTCCGCGAGAACTTCGTAGCCGCTTTGCAGGGGCATCATCGCGTCGAGCAGAATTGCATCGAACGGATGCTCGGCGATCAGGCCGAGAGCTTCCGCTCCGCCGGACGCGAGCATGACCGAGTAGCCCTCGATCTCGAGGCGCCGGCCCAGCATGTCCCGGTTGAACTCTTCGTCGTCGACAACGAGCAACAACCCGAGCGAGGTCGAATCAGACATTGACGGAGGCCTTGGTCAGCAGGGATTCAATCTTGGAAAAAAGAGAAGGAAAGTCGATTGGTTTCGTCGCGTATTCGTCGCAGCCCGCCTCCAGCGCCTTTTCGCGATCGCCAATCATCGCGTGCGCCGTGACCGCGATCAGGGGAAGGGACGCGGTCAAGGGATCGTCCTTGAGCCGTCGTGCCACTTCCCACCCATCGATTTCCGGAATGCTCAAATCCATCAGAACGACGTCGATGAAGTCACGATCGGCGCGGGCGCGGTGCAGACCTTCCAGGCCGTCGCTAGCGACGAGAACTTCGTGACCATGCAGTTCGAGAAACCGCTGAATCAGATCCTGATTCACGGGGTTGTCTTCAATGACGAGGATGCGCGTCATTTCCCTCTCACGGAGCGATCGACAGATTTACGGATTCATTAGGTGAAACTTATTTCATGAATAAGTGAGTGGCGTTCAGTTTTTTTTCAGGAAACTGACACTTCACGCGTAACGTCTTTTTCCTCAGTGGGTTGTGGAATGTTGCAGGAACGCAACGTACCAGGATGTCCAGTTTTGACTGGGAAGTGATGCCAGAACGGGGCGTCAGCGGAGGGGGAGCAGTAGAGCGTTCCTCTTCCGACTCGCGGGGCCAAGCGGCGGAAAAAGCGTCGACCTGCCATGACGTGATGGCAAGTCGCGAACAACCGTCCGCCGGCAAGATTTCGGCTGCGAGAGAGACGACGCCCCGGGGAGATCACCGCATCCGGCATGCGCCGTCGGAAAATCGGGGCGAAAGCCCCCGAAAGATGCCCCAGAAACGAAAAAACCCCTTGTTACCAAGGGGTTTGAGTGAAAATCGAGTGGAGGGTAGGGGATTTGAACAGTCGGTGGATTCCAGTTTGAAAACCGAAGATTCGGACCAACCCGCCGTAAAAACCGCCGTAACCCCCGAGGGAAGGGCTATCGATCCCCTCTTGGGTCGTCTGGTCGTCGCATGGGATCGGCTGTCGCATGCCGAGCGGCTGGCCGTGCTGGAATTCGCGGAATCTCGCATCCCACCCGGCCGGTGATGGGTAGCCCGTTCGCCCGCGCCGTGACGTTATGTCGTACGATGCAAGATCGGCGATTCCCCGAGGCGACCAATCGGGCTACGCCGGGATGGCCGTGCGGCGTTCGATGAAGCGGCCCAATGGCGGCTCGTCGCCGTGCTGCTGATGAATCACGACCGGCCGGCCGCAACAGGGGCAGACATCCGCCGGTCCACCCGAGTGGGTGTTTTCGTCCCCGGCATCGACTGCGACTTCGCGTTGCGGGTAGCGAACTTTCTTCATCCGCTTCTTGCCGCTGATGACGTTCTTCGCGATGACGTTCTTCGTCTCGCCCAAAAGCTCCGCGATCATCGACAGCGGGATTCCCAAACCGTTGTGCAGGATCATCGTCAGCACTCGCTGGCGACCGATCTTCGGTTCGTTCATTGCTTCGGCCAACCAACGCTGGGCTTCGTTTGACAGCCAACTGTCCCGACCCAAGTCGAGTTGCTGTCCGTCGCCACCGTGTTCCACGAGCGATGCCATGGGTTGCGATCCTTCGTCCGATGGGGAGTGAGTGAGGTTAGAAAAACCAACCCGGCCGACTGCTGGGGAAACGCTGACAAACCCAACAGCCGACCGGGCTGGCATGGCGGGGGGACAAGGGTGTAGACGATCCAAAGCCCCCGCCGTCATCACGAACCGTGACTAGGCCCGGTTCATATCGACGATCTTGGCGAACGATTCGACGTGCCGGAATTTGACCTGGCAGTCGAGCAGCGCGACGATTCGCACCCCGCCGGACGTGCCGAGCGAGTACGGATCGATGTTGATGTCGACCGCTCCCCATGTTCCGAAGACCATGGACGACCAGTCGCCGAAAATGACCGCTGTCAAATCTTCGCCGGTTCCTTTCGTCAGGTTGCTGGGAACCTGAGCGGTTGCCCCGGCCCGATACCCGTTGACCGTGTTGTTTTCCGACCAAAGGTGAATCGGGTATCCCGCGTCGCCCTTCGTGACGGTCTTCAACTTGCCCCGTCCGTAAGCGGACGTGAGGTAGCCCAGGCTGCCAACGTCAGCGTTGGCCGTGGCGACGACGGATTCCAATTCGACGATCTTCGCCCACGTCGGGTCACCGCCGTTGGTCCCGATGGCCACCGTCTGAATCGACGAGTTCTGAAGGATGCCTTGCGGCTCCGCTCCCGATCCCGAACCATTGATGCCCACGCGGTCCAGTTCAAGGCCCAGAACGCGAACCAGATCGTTGCGGGTCATCATTTCGCAGTCATAGGACGACTGCATAATCAGCTTGCGGGTAATGTCCACGAACGTGCCGACCGTCTTCGGTGCCATTGTCACGCTGCCCACGGCGGGAGCGGATTCCGTGACGGGGCTGGCTTCGTTGACCCAATAGGCTGAACTGGTCGTTGTCAACTTGGGAATCTGAACGTCGCCGACCAGATCGGTCAGCAACGTCGCCCCCATGCTGAGCAATAGCGTCTTGTTCCGCAGCGCGTCGATAAACCGACTGCCGAGGAAGTTCGTGTGAACGGCTCCGGCCCCGGCCGTGGTGTCGAGGTCGCGACGTTCTCCCCCACCCATGGGCAGCCCCATCGGCATCAGGAACCCGCTCGGGGTCTTTTTCGTGCGGCGGGCAATTTCCGCAGACACTTCCCCTTCGTAGCCGTCAACGTACCCTTTCTCCAACTTGCGGGAGACAGCCCGGAGCAAGCTGTACCGCTTGTCCCATTTGGGATCGAACCCGCCAACCGGGTAGTCCGATGGGACGTGGTTCGGATCGTAGTCCCGCAAGGATTCCTGGATGCGGGCGTGTCGTAATTCCGCTGGAGTCAGCGGGGTGGTTCGCGTCATGCTCAATTGCTCCCGTTCTTCGACAAGTTGGATCGCCCGCTGGCTCTCCGGCTCCGTGAAATCCCTGTTTTCCATCACGCGGCGCTCTTCCATCAGCCGCAGTTCCGTTTTGATCTCTGCCAGTCGTTCCGCCGTGGTTTGCGGCATGTTGATTCCCTTCCTGATTGAGTCGCCCCGTGGCCCTTACTAATTGTTGAAGTGGCCCCCTATTGACCGTCCTGCGTCTCCAACAGAAAGGCAGCCAGCCGCTGTTTGCGAAGTGAACACCCTTCGGCCAACAGTTGATCCACTTCCTCGCGCTCTTCCGGTCTGAACTCCCGATGCTCCAAGGCCCGCCGATGCTCCAGTTCCTTCAGTCGCAAGCGAACTTCCGCAGCCCGCCGAGCCATTTCCTGTATCTCTTCTTTTGTCGCCATCGCAGCTCCCCTTCCGTGCCGACCATCCACCCATAGCCGATGACCTTCACCGGCCGTTCTCTCCCTAAGCCGTCAACGCTCGCTGCAACCGGACGTGAAGTTCCGCTTGTGCCAGCGTCTTCGGCAGACGACGTTCCGCCCGGTGTTCTCCGAGGGATCGCTTTGCCAAGCTGACGTCGGTTCCCTTGTAGGCCGGGTAGGTCACCGGCCCGACGTCGTACAGGCGAACCGATTCAATCTCGCGATAGGTCAGTTCCCCTTCCTCGCGCCAAACGACCTTGTCGGCGATGAAGCCGAACGAACAGCCCGAGACGTCGCCGCGGCCCACCTTGCTGGCGATGCTGCGTCCGTCTTCGTCGTCAGAAAGTTCGCAACTGAACCGCAGGCCGATGGCGTCGACGGTCAGCGTCAGCGTTCCCGAAGTGGAGCGGCCCAGGATGCTGCTGGCATCGTGATTGAATAGGCAACGGACATCGTCCGGCCGCTTCAACGCCTCATCGAAAGCCCCCGGCATGATCCGCTCGAACGTCCCGCCCCATAGCTCGAATTGAGTCTCATCCGACCGGGCAGCGTTGTAAAAAACGGCGGAATAGCCTTCCAAGAAGGTCTTGCCGTCTTTCTTCCGCAGTTCCAGCGGACGGGAGATAACACGCTTTTCCAAATCCATTGGGTCGCCTTCCAAATGATGTTACGGAATTGCCGGTGTACGCTTACGCATAGCCGAAGTCGATGACCTGCCCGCCGTCGTCATAGTCCACGCCCTGGCCCTGCATTCCCTTCAGCGTGCTGAGCATTTCCGCCGTCAGCTTTTCCATCTTCGAATTGTGCTGTTTTTGGGACTCCGGCCCGCTGCCGTACATACCCCGGTTGATCGTTGAAATTGCATCCTGGCTACCTCGCGTCATTGCGGCAGCGTAGTTCGGTCCGGCGTTCTCGCGGGGCGAACGCTCTTCACTGTCCGGCACGACGAACGGGGCGGCGAAGTCTTGCGACGATTCCGCCATGTCCGACAGGCTGGAAAGGTCTTCCTGCAACTTGCCCAGGCCCGGAATCGCTGGCATGTTCGCGGTCGGGTTGAACCGCTTTCCAAGTTCGGCCTGCGATGAAGCCATTGACGCGTCGAGTCGCGTCTTCAGTTCGGACACCATCGAGTTGAGTTCAGTCTCCATGTCCGTCAACGCCCGCTCAGGAAGCTGCGGGAGCGTTTTCACGCTGGAGACGAATCCGTCCATGAGACTGCTATCATCCCACTTAATGGGATTTCCCTTAATGTAAGAGAGCAGCCAGTCCCACGCGGAAGCCATTTTCTTGACCGCGTTCATCATCACGACCGTTTTGAAGTTCGTGATATCCGTGAAGATGTTAAACCATTCGTTTTTCAGCCACGTTAGGTACGCCGGTATGGCGTTAAGCAGAATGTGTTCAAGATCGGCATCCATCTTGTAAAAGCTCGCGGCTGCCGACGTTCCCGCGTACTCAAAGAACAGGCCGATATTCTGGAAGAATGCCGCGAACTCGACCCCCAATTCAGCCAGTCCGCCCCGGCCGTTTGCGAGATTGACGAAGAAGTTGTCGACCCCGCGTGCGGCGACTTCCAACGTCGGAATGAGCAGCGTTCCGATCGACTCGGACGCATCGCCCACGGTGTTTTTCATCTGCGTGAAGGGATCGGCCAGCGCCTTCGCGGCCCCACCAAATTCGCTCTTGAGTTCGGCCATGATGATGGCTTGGGCACCCAGCAAGTCGCCGGATTCCTGAAGAGTCCGAATCTGGTCGCGCTGCTGCTGCGTGAAGGAGACGCCTACGCGAGACAGGGTCGACATCCCCTGAATCGGATCGTTCATGGCTTTGCCGATCTGCACGATCGATGAATTCAAATCCTGATCCATCACCGTGGACAGGTCTTGAGCCGACGCAATCACCTCTTTGAACGTGTCTCCCTTGAGGTTCTTGAATGTGGCCAAAATACCGGCGGCGGCGATGGTGGCTTCGTCCCCGTAGTTCGTCACGGACTGAAGTTCTGAGGCATAGCGAGCGATTTCCATTGCCGATAACCCGGCGGCTCCGGCAGTCGCGTTGAGAACGGCAGCCAGCTTTCGTTCAGCCTGCAACTGAACCCCGGCAGCCTGGACCGCTGCTTTCGCCGACAAGGCCCCACCGATGACCCCGGTCAACGCGGTGGCTCGCGCGGCGAACCGTGCCAGATTGTTGCTCGCGGCAGCCAATGGGTTGGTGAACTGCTTCGTTCTCGCGACCAGATTGACGACCAAATCGCCGATTGCCATTCGCCATCCCCTTCAGTTCGCACGGCCCACCTGATGGGCCGCTACGGACTGGATGGCGTTTCCGTTTTGCGGCGAACGGGGATCGTTTCCGGCCGAAATGGGGTGTCAGCGTCCGGGGGGAGAAACTACGCACGTCTTGCGGGCGAG
This sequence comes from Planctomycetaceae bacterium, assembly GCA_019636285.1. Taxonomy (GTDB): domain Bacteria; phylum Planctomycetota; class Planctomycetia; order Planctomycetales; family Planctomycetaceae; genus JAHBXV01. Next base: position 234,084 of record JAHBXV010000001.1, on the reverse strand, counting down.
TTTTTACGCAAGAGAGGTTGACCATGTCCGACACGTCCGATTCACCGCTTGAAGCGACGCTGATCGAAGGCCACCCCGGATATGCGGTCGACCAGATGGGTAACGTCTGGAGTTGCTGGCGGGGGAACTCGCACAAAGCGGTCGGCTGGCACAAGCTGAAGCCGCAATCTGGCGTGGCGAAACTGCATCACGTCTATCTAGGGGGTGGCGAGAAGGTTCGCCGGGTTTACATCGCCACGCTGATGCTGGAGACGTTCATTGGCCCGCGTCCGCCTGGACACGTCGTCGTCTTCAAGAACCGCGACAAGTCAGACCATCGGTTGGAGAATCTTGCGTGGGCAACCCGGTCGGAAGCCCGTCACACGCACCGGAATAGCCCGAAGCTGACGATCGGGAACGTGGAAGACATCATCCGCCGATTGGTCGCGGGCGAGACGCACAGTTCCATCGCGCGGCGGTTCGGCGTGACTCGGCACGCGGTCACGATGATTGCCGCCGGGGCAACGTGGAAGCATGTCCCCCGGCCGGAGAATATGCCAAGGCGGCGGTTCGTCGCGGAGTCCGGCCCAGCGCTGACGCCCTACCTGGAACGGCTCGTCCGGTTCCGCATCAAACGCGGCGACGATCGGAAGACCATCGCCAGCGACTTCGGGGTGTCGATGCTGGAAGTCGGACGGATTGAGCGGAAGCAACCCAGTGGGGCGGCTAGCTGAGCGGTGACACTACGCTTTCTTCGCGGCCTTGCGCTTCGCCGGGGATGCCGGTTTCGTGGCGGGTTGCGGGGCGGCTGTCGCCTTCGCCAGTCGAAGAATCTCGTCACGGACCCACGTTGCCGTTGGCTGACCCGCGACTTCCGCCGCGAGATCGATAATCGCCTTTTCTTCGTCCGTCAGACGAATCATCAATCGCACGTTCTTTCGCTCTCCGGCGAGCGGCGGTCTACCTGCTGGCGACATTTCTTCCCCGAATTATGAGCGGTCAATATTGACGTCTGAATTGTGAGCGGTCATTATTCCACAAAGTGTCGCCCCGATCAATTCCCGGTGGCGACTGCCGTTGTTCAACGGATTCGGATAACGAACTTTCGAAGGATGGCAAATGGAATCCGGCAATCTCCCTCTTGTCGGTCGCATGACAACGCAGGAACTCGGGCGAGTCATTGGGAAATCGGCTGAGACGATCCGCCGTTGGGTCCACCTGTACGACGTTCGATTCAAGCAATTCGGCGACGAAATGTGGATCGACGTTGAAGACCTATGGGCAGCAGTCCCGTATCAGCAACCGAGCCAAACCCCCCGGAAGCCACGCGGCGGAGCAAGAAAGAAAGCCAACTGATCGACGGGTGAAGTAGCCCGTCAAAAGCGAAGCCCGACCATGCGCCAACACGGCCGGGCTTCTGTCCATCGTTGTCCCTGCTGGAGATTTTCAATGGATTTTCGAATTGTACTCCCATCGTCAGAACACGCAACGGCTGTTGAACCGGACATCAGCAACCCGCCAGATTCCGAACAACTCTTCGACTCCCCACCGTATGGTCTCCTGACCGTCGACAATCTGAACGACTGGAAGCCGTCCAAGATCAGTTCGCAGCCCCCCAGTTGCATGCCGGTCGGAACGTCAAATCTGCTGGTCGATCACTGTCTGCTGCACAACGCCAGCGAATACGCGAAGGTCAAAGAGCGGCGGGCCGTCCTGCTGATTTCCGGGGCGGTTCTGCTGCTGCCCTGCCGGGCCGATCAATGGCCCAGCGACCCCGCAGCGTTCCCGCCTGGAACCCGGCTGGCTCCCCAGTCGCTGGTTCTACAATTCGCAGCCGAGGAAAACGGCCCGCGCTTCGAACTCGCCAAAATCCCCCGCCGGTGGACGCTCGCCCTGCGTCCGCTGGTCAAGCTGCCCGAATCGGCCCTAACGCCGAAAGGGGGCAACCGTGCGGACTGAATTCGCTTCGTCAGCCCGTGCCGAGGCCGGAATCGTCTCATCGGGCGACTTGCTGGAGTATCAGCCGTTCTGCCCCGGTTGCGGTTGCCGGTTGCAGCGCGACGACCCATCGGGGAGTGACTACGCCCACGCCATCCCGCATGGTTTCGCGTGTCGCCGCTGTCGCAAAAAGGTTCGGCTCGAACCGCCGTTGATCGAAATTCCGTTCGAGGAAATCCCCGAAGCGGCCAACCGCTACTGGATTCCGTCCCCGGCGGAGATCGCGGCGGAGTGTCGCAAGATTCAGACGGGCTGGAGTCCCCTGGAAGAGCGACGACGCGCCGGCCAATTCCCGGTCGATCCGAACGACCGCAACCGGGCACTTCAAGAGTTCCGGGAGAGCGGCGACGCAACGACCTGGACGGCTCCGGAGTGTCGGAACCATGCGTTCTGAATGATCACTGACCGCGCCCCGGTGGCTCTTGCTGCCGGGGCTTTCCATTTTGGCGAGCGACTTTTTTTGCGGTCAGATTTTTGCCGGAATTCCGCAACCGGTTAACGCTACTGACCATGCGGCGACTGTTGGAAAGCCAAACGGCTCGCCGGGTATTGGCGCATTCCGGGATTCAGCGAAAACGGAAACGCTCTCGGTGTCCATAGGTGGCACACCCCAGCCCCCATTGTCCCCACGATTGAAGGAATGTGAATCATGACCACGATGGCAATGCAGAATGCCCCTGAAGTTCCGTTGGCTGAGCGGCTCGCGTACCGAAAGGCCGAAGCCGCGAAGTTGGTCGGTTGCTCACCACGCAGCCTAAGTCGGGCTGAGAAGCGCGGCGAACTCAAGGTTGCTCGCGTTGGCGGTTGCTGGTTCGTGACGAGAGAAGCGTTGGTCGAGTGGCTCAACCAGTTCGTTCGATAGCCCGCTCTGTTTGATGGCTACCAAAAGCGAGAACCCGCCGGGGATGAGTCGGCGGGTTTCTCAGGTTTCCGTGGCGAACGGAAGGGATTACACAAATGCCGAAGCGTTTCCAGAACACGCCCCCCGCCCTGCGCAAGCCCGTCCCGGTCAGCCTGGACGATGCGATTACGATCAGCAAGGCCCGAGCGGCTCAACTGGTTGGACTCTGCGAAAAGAGTCTAGAAATCGCGGTTCGGGCTGGCGAATTGCCCGTCGTGAAAGTTGGCAACCGGGCTTTATTTCGACCGGATGACCTGCGGGCATGGGTCGATTCCAAGGTCATCCGTAACCCGGCGACATCCCCCGCCACTGCCGAGGGGACTGCCGTATGATCGCAACGCGGCTTGAGCAACTCCACGGCCCGAGGTTCGCCCCGTTCACCGTCCCGGCATGGTTCCGGGAACGGTTGGCCGCGTTGCTTCTGCCGCATGACCGGCTGACTCAAGTTGCCGCTCTCGACCAACAACCGCTGACGTTGCCCTGGACCGTCGAACAGGCCGTGAGTGTCCCCGGTTGCTCCCGGCTCTTTCGCCGCTGGGGAACGTACGGTCAATCCCTGATCGTCGAACCCCAATGCGAATGGTCCCATGAGTTCGAGGAACTCGACACCCTGATCGAACTCGCTCACCGCTTGCCGTGCTGGCTCGATGCCATCCCTGGCGATTTCTGGCAGTCCCACCGGGCTTGCCTTCACGTTCTCAACCCTCGCACGAATCGACCGAAGATTACCCGACCCCTATTCCCCATCAGACGTTTTCTCGCGAGCTACCCATGGACGGCTCTTTGATGCCGAAGGATTCGACGAATGGCGTTCGACAAGACGACAGTCAAACAAGCGGCTCGCGGTCAGCGGGCGGAAGAACCGCACGAAGCTACATCGGCAGTCCCGATTGATAACCCCCACGTCGCGAGAATCGCCGATGCCCTGCGTGTTCTGATTGAACCGGGGAGCGTGTTTGAAATCCTCGCATTGGGCTGTCGGACAAGCGACAACAGACGATCCCATCAACGCGGCGGGTTCTTCGACTTCGACCATATCGACGATGCGGCCAAAGAGGCTCACAGACTGAGCCAGAAGGGAACAGGGGATGACCAAGGGAATGCGGAAGCCGTTTATTTCACATTGAATCCGCTCAACCCCGATCTTCTCGCGCGACGGATGAACCGCGTCGGCTTCATGAAACAAGGCGAAGCGGCATCGGACCCGGACGTCATCAAAAGACGATGGTTGCTGATCGATTGTGACCCGAAGCGGCTATCTGGCATTTCATCGACCGAGAAAGAGAAGCAAGACAGCCGATCGACGGCATCCGCGATCAAAGCCGAACTCTCAGCCGCTGGGTGGCCCGATCCGATTTTCGCTGACTCGGGCAACGGCTCCCACTTGCTCTATCGCATCGATCTTCCACCAAAGGATGGCGACATTGTCAAGAACTGTCTGCGGGCGCTCGCCGTGAGGCATGATTCCGGCAATGTCACGGTCGACCAGAAGGTGTTCAACCCGGCCCGCATCTGCAAGCTGTACGGAACGTACAGCCGAAAGGGGGACAGCACGACGGAACGGCCCCATCGCATGGCGGGAATGGGGCAACCGAAAAGCCCGCTGGAAATCGTTCCGAGGGAACGACTCGAACGCCTCGCGGCGACGGCTCCGGCGGACGCTGCCATGGCTGCCCAGCAACCTGTCGACGAATGGATCATCGACCGCGCGAGAAAGTACATCGCAAAAATTCCAGGCTCCGAGTCAGGAAAGGGAGGCTCAGACCCAGCCTACAAGGTCGCCTGTGAGCTTATACGGGGCTTCAACCTTCCAAGGGACATTGCCCGGAAGTTGTTCGACGAATGGAACCTGACGTGCAAACCACCGTGGCGTGATGCGGAGATTAACCACAAGCTGGACGATGCCGAAAAAAAAGCGACCGGAGAACCCGGATACCGGCTGAAAAGAGAGAAGCGAACCACCGGGGGTGGGATAAAGGACGGTCGCTCCGGCGAAAATGATGACGACCGAATCGAACCGGGAGCGTTCAATTCCCACGACCTGCCGCCGCTGACCGAGGGCGACGACGTCCCGTTCGAAGTTCCGTCAGGCGTCTCGACCGAGGGGGAAGCCGGCGCGATAGCGGATGAGCGGTTCCCAGCGGAAAGCGGAGTGGTTCACCAAACGGCCCCCAAGAGGCTCTTGGATACGCCAAAAACCGCCCTGGAAGCAGATGACGACCCGGACCGCCTTGCCCGCGACTGTCTCCAACAAAAATTCCTGTATCGCGATGGACTTCTGACACTCCGCCGCTGGCGCAAGGAATGGTGGCAATGGTCGCCCGAAGACCGTTGCTACATTGAAATCAAGGAAGACCAGTTCGGCGGTTTGGTCGGTAATTGCATGAAGAATGAGTTTGATCGACTCGCGGTCGATGCTCTGGCAAATGCCGATCCGGACAAACCGCCACCCAAGACGTTGAAGGTGACGATTCCTCTCCGGAACAGCGTCATTTCCCGGATCGACGCACGAACGATCATTAATGAGGAAATCGAACCCCCATGCTGGGTAAAAGAGTCGCCGCAAGCCAAACAAAACCGAGACCCTCGCGACTTTGTGTCCGTGCGGAACGGGATTCTCGACGTGCGCGAGTATCTCGCTGGCAGACCATGTCTAGTTGACCATTCACCCTACTGGTTTTCGGTCTCCGCTCTGCCGTTCGCGTACGATCCCACCGCTCAGTCTGCCGAGTGGAACCATTTCCTCGCGACCAGCTTTAAGAACGATGACGAGCGACGAATGTTGCGGCAGTGGTTCGGCTACTGTCTTACTCATGACACGAGCCAACAAAAGTTCCTGATGCTGGAGGGCGACGGCGGGAACGGGAAGTCGGTCGTCTGTGCGGCCCTGGAAGCCGTCTTGGGCGAACAGAACGTCTCTCACGTCGGGATTGATGCCTTCGATAGAGGATTCGGCCTGTACGTCACGATGGGGAAACTTGCGAACATTGCGTCTGAGTTCGGCGAACTGGGCAAAGCAAGAGAATCCAAACTCAAAGAGTTCACCGGCGGCAATTCAATGACGTTCGATCGGAAAAACAAAGACCCGGTCAACGCCACACCCACCGCGAGACTCACGTTTTCCGTCAACAACCGACCCCCAATTGATGACAAGTCGGATGGCATCTGGCGGCGACTGCTGCTGCTCCCAATGACGGTAAAGATTCAGGACGCGGACAAGATTAAACGCATGGACACCGTCGATTTCTGGTACGGAAGCCGAGGCAGCGCGCTGCTCAACTGGTCGCTTCAAGGGCTGGCTGATCTGCGGGCAAATGGATTCGTCGAATCGGCTGCCAGTGTCGACGCCAAAGCGGAGTACCGAAAAGACACGAACCCACTTGACGAATTCCTGGAAGACCATTTCGAGGCGACCGGCCATGCCGACGACTTCGTGTGGCTCGAAGAGGCTTTGGAAGTGTGCCATAAATGGCACATCGCAAATGGGTATAAGCGCAATGAACTGCCGGACAAGACAGCACTCGGCAAGGCTCTCAACAAGAGATGGAAGCCCCTCATCAATAAGCGGAAACTTGGCTCTCGCAGCAATCGCGTGAGCAAATACGAGGGACTGAAGTGGATTCTCAGCTTTGAGGTTCCAGGGGGATTTTGAAACTGTGTCAATGTGTCCAACTACGTGTCACGACGTTTCAGGCCACTTTGACACACCTATCGCAATACACCCCAGCAGGTTATGCCGAATGTCACGGTGTCACGCTAAATGGCCGCACTTCTCATGTAAGCGATAGAATAGGCGGGGAGCATTCTGAATGAGATATTCACCAACTATCTACTATGACACCATGACACCGATTCAGAAGAGATTTCACAGCAACAGGTTAGGCGTGTCTCAGTGATTCAGTTGAGCTACGACACCACTTGGACACCGTGACACCGACCCATTCGCGAGCCACCGAGTTTGTATCGTACGATGCACCGCGAACCGCTGAACATCCGCTTGCCCCCCCCTTGCTCAAAACCTGACAAGGCACACGCGCACGGGGAATGCGGTATGCGGCTCCAAACCCCCCAGAGATTTACCCCCCCCCTACCCTGCCGGTCCCGCCCCCATGAGCATTGCCCCGCCACGCTTCGCCAGTGCTCGCCTGCTGCGTCTCTCGCTCGCGGACGACTCGACCCACGCGATTGGCCTACCACTCTGCTGGGATGGGGGCGAACGGGGCGGCGGCGGGCAGGATGGCAACGGCCCGAGGCTTGACGACTGACAGGCTGAACCTGGACGCTGACGGGGCAACGACAGATTCACCATCAAGGGGGATAGCACGATGAGCGGTTACGATCCGGATACCGTCCTGTGCGTCAGCTTCGTAGAGCGATCGATCAGGATGTGCCAATCGGCTGACTTTGTTGCTCTGATGCGGCAGTCGCTGAATGAGCTACTGGAGAACGCAGGCCAGCCTGAGAATCACCGTGTCGCAATGGGGCAGAACTTGACCGCCAAAATCAGTGCCATCCAGTTTGCGTCATTCGCTGCGAACCGAAACCCATCGGTTGCCAGCAACATCCTCGATTGCACGCGGCAGTTCTGCGAACGGTACTCACTCACTAGCGACGTCCACGTGGGATCACAGGAGTTGACGACCCAGGTTTCGGACTTGCAGTTTCAAGCGATGGCACTCGGACGACGGCAGTAGCAGCACGATCAGAACAGGTTGAACGGGCACCCACCGAAGGAACGAACCCAATGGCTTCCGTGAATCGCCAGAAAAACGACACGTGGCGGATCGACTTCAAGGGACTGGACGGCAAGCGGCGGACCATCCGGCTAGGCCGCGTCCCCGCGAAGGCTGCCGAGGAAGTCGGCCGAAACGTCGAAACGATCCTGGCGTGCGCTGCTGCTGACGTCCCCCTGGACGTGCGAACGGCATCATGGCTCGCGAATCTTTCCGACGCCTACCATGCGAAGCTGTTCGCCGCTGGACTGGTCGAACCGCGGATCGCTGCCGAGACAGTCCCTGTCGCCATTATTGGCCCATTTGCGGACGCCTACGCGGCCAAACGAACCGACATGAAGCCCGCGTCCCGGCTTGTGCTGGGTCACGTGGTCCGGAACCTGAAGGGCTACTTCGGCGACGATCGGGACATGGGGACGATCACGCCGGGGGAGGCTGATGACTTCTCGCGATGGCTCTCCACCGGGGCACGCTCGCGCGGGAAGTCCGCCACGTCCGGAAAGGTCAAGGGATTGTCCCCGGCGACGATCGGCAAGCGGCTGCAATGGTGTTCGACGATCTTCCGGGATGCCGTCCGGCGAAAGCTGATTCCCGACAACCCATTCGCGGGACTGAAGCAACCCAAGGCGACGAACCGCGAGCGTCAACACTTCATCCCGGCGGCGACGATCGAAGCGGTGATCGCCATCACGCCCGACCGGGAATGGAAGCTGTTGTTGGCCCTGTCTCGGTATCTCGGGCTGCGGGTTCCGTCCGAACCGTTCTCCCTGACGTGGGACTGCGTCGACTGGGAGCGCGGCCGGCTGCGAATTCCGTCTCCCAAGACCGCCATTCACGGGAAGCCGTTCCGCGTCGTCCCGATCCTGCCGGAAGTCCGTCCGCACCTGGACGCCCTGTTTTTCGATCCGGAGAACGACGGACGGGAATTCATCCTGACACGCCTGCGGTCTCGCGATTCGGCCAAGTCAGCCGACCGGGGGTTTTGGGCGAACATGAACCTACGGCAGCATCTGTTGCGGCTGCTGGAGCGGGCAGGGGTCAAACCGTGGCCCAAATTGTTCCACAATTTGCGAGCGTCAGCCCAGACCGACTTGGCGGGCCGGTTCCCGATTCACGTCGTCTGCGAATGGCTCGGAAATACCCAGGCCGTGGCCCAGGATCACTACCTTCAGACGACCGATGAACACTTCAACAGGGCCGTGTCAGAACTGGCCACGGTGGCCCCCGCCGTAATTTCCGCCGTAAAAGATGCCGGAATTGGGGAGAATGGGGGCGAATCCGCCGTAGAAGAAACGAAAAAACCCCTTGTTTCCAAGGGGTTTCGTGAAAAACGGATGGAGGGTAGGGGATTTGAACCCCTGACCTCTTGCATGCCATGCAAGCGCTCTCCCAGCTGAGCTAACCCCCCGCATTGGGACGGCGAGGCAGGCCGTGTGGCTTGTCTCGCCCCTGTATGATCGGCGTTTTAACCGCTTCCATCCAGTTTTTCCAGCCCACCGACGAACTCATCAGTGAGCGGACATGGACCAGTCGGTTCTGGTTCACGCCGAGGCTTGCGGGTGTGCCAGGCGGGAGCCTCCCTTTTCGTTGGCGACGAACTCCAACGCCCTTTCTCGCAAGGATTTGAGATCAAGTTTCCCGCTGCCGAGCAGCGGAACCTTTTCCACTTCAAAGAACGAGTCGGCTGCCGGCAGCCACAAGTTGGGAATTCCCGTGGCCTCGAGCGATCGCAAAAGCTCCGCGACGGAAATCGGCAGACTTCGGTGCAGAACGATCAGCCGCTCCCCTTTCTTGGGGTCCGGGACGGCTGTCACGGCAACCATCGGTTCGGTTTCCTCGACGCCGCGTTCCTCGAGAATGCGGACGAGAACTTCCTCGATCCGAATGTGCGGCACCATTTCGCCGCCCATTTTGGAGAAGCGGCTCAAACGACCCGTGATGTGGACGAAGCCCTCGTCGTCGACGAAGCCCATGTCGCCCGTGTTGTACCAGCCATCCGTCAGAACGGCTTTTGTTTTTTCAGGTTGCTGCCAATAACCCAGCATGATGTTTGGCCCGCGAAGCTGGATCAGCCCTTCCTGGTTCGCGTCGAGCCACTCCCCCGTGTCCGGGTTTTTGGCCCGAATCGAGCAGCCGGGCAGGGGGCGGCCGACGGTTCCTAGTTTTGAGCCCGTCTGCACGACATTGTCGCAGCGATGATCGGGAATGTTGACCGACACGGGGCCTGAGTTTTCGGTGGCGCCGTAGCCCTCAAGTGGGTAGCGGCCGAACTTTTCGTGAAATTGTTCGGCCAGGTCGCGCGGAAGTTTTTCCGCGCCGACAATTGGGAGGTCAAGCCGGCGGAACTGCTCGGGAGTGCAGCGCTTCAGGTATGTGCGCAAGAATGTCGGCGTGGAGAACAGGATGCTCGCGCCGTACTTGTCGGCCAGTTCGCCAATCACTCGCGCATCGAGCGGATTGACGTGGTACACGACCGAGGCGGGAACGCACATGGGGAGCCACAACGCGGCCGTGTATCCCAGCGAATGGAAGAGCGGGACTACGCCCAGAACAACGTCATCCTGGTTGATGTGGATGACTTCGCTCACGGCGTCGACGGTAGCGGAAATGTTGTACTGCGAGAGCATCACACCCTTTGGCTCACCCGTTGAGCCAGATGTGAAGATGATTGTCAGCAGGTCGTCGGGCTTCACGTTCAAGAGCCCCAGCCGGCGCTCGAGCATCCCAATTGGCAGGACATATGCCCCGATGGCGGCCATCACCTTGTCGAAGCTTGTCACCTGCTCCTTGAGATCTTCCAGGAAGACCCACTCGGCTCCCAGTTCGCATGGGCGCTTTTCCAGCATTTTGCGGCTGGTCACAATGTGCTTGAGCCCCGCCGACTTTACGCTGTAGCGCAGATCGTCATCGGACAGCGTGTAGTTCAAATTGACGGCCACGCGTTCGGCACACGTCAGCGCCAAGTTAGCCAGCGCGCCCCCGACCGTGGGGGGCAGGAATACGCCCACGTGCTTCTCGTCCGCCGCGATGACCTTCAACAACTGCCGCCGAAACACCAGGGTCGCGGCCAGCAATTTCCCCCCGTTGAGTTCGAGCCCGGTGGAATCGGCAATTTTCCAGCGCGACTTTGCCTGCCGGCAGGCGCGCAGGAACTTCCGGGCGGGAATAAGTGACTGATCTTTCTGCTGATCCACGATGTTGGCTCCCAGGCTCTGAATGGCGAATCGAATGCCGGACGGGGATTTGGGCTCGATGATTGGCTCGCCGAAGTGAATGGTGATGGTGCGGCGTTGCCGACGGGGCCATTTCCAGAAAAATCGCCCCCCTTCGTAACTGAAAATACTCCCCCACAATCCATTGAGGCAAACCGGAACGACCGGCGCGCCCGTTCCCTGGACGATGCGGAGGAATCCGGGCTGAAAGGCTTGTAATTGGCCGGTGCGCGTCAGTGCCCCTTCGGCGAAGATGCAGACGACATCGCCGGCCTCGATGGCCGCCTTCGCATCGCGCAGCGACTGCATCAGGGCCTTGGGTCCACCGGTGCTTTTGATCGGGATGACATTGAACGCGCGTGCGAGCCAGTTCAGGCTCGGGAGATTGACGTAGTCCGCATAAATGATGAAGCGAATCCGGCGGGGAACCGTCACGAGGAGAATCAGACCGTCGATCCACGACACATGATTGGGGGTCAACAGGGCTCCCCCGGTGCGCGGAACATTGTTCACGCCGACAATGCGCAGTCGATAAACGATCCGACCAATGATGTAGGTCGACCAGTAAAGACAGAAAACGGGAAAACAGAACCACAGAAAGATTCCGAGCGGAATCAGGCTCAGGATCAGGCCGACAATGAGTAGCGCGGACGACACGGACGTTCCTCCCGGAGAGAGACTGGCGCCAGATCAGCTCATTTGATCCAGCGTTCCTCTCTGAAGGCGGAAATTCGCACGAAACATCACGCGCGGCAAGTCCAAAGCCTCGCGGAATTTGCGTTCGGCGAGGTCTTTTGCCCTTCGCCGGGAATCGTCACCGGGATCAGGGAATGAAGCGGTACGTTCCGCGGTTGTTTTCCGCGAGCGTTTTGAGAACGGCTTCGCCGGCCTGATCGCCGAATGCGAAGGTGTCGATTCGCGTCACGGATTGCTTCAACTTCAGTAAGTCCCGAACGATCGGGCGGTCGAATTCGCCGTCAGTGAGAAAGTAGATCTGATCGGGCTGCATGCGGAGAGCCCCGCGCAGGGCGGATCGTGGATCGGTCGGCGCGCCTCCGGAACCCATGCGGGCGACCCACTCCAGTGAGCTGGTTTTGACGGCATCTGTCGCGGGGAGCAATTCTGTTTGAGAAAGAGGGACGGTTTCCCGCGCGAAGAAAATGATCGAAAATCTTCGAGAAGCAGCCATCGCCGCGACGCACTTCACCAGTTCGACTTTGACCCGTCGAAACCGTGTTTTCGCGGGGCTGTCGTGCGGCCGATTCATGCTGCGGGAATTGTCCACGACGAACACAACCGAGGTTTCGCTCTCAGCACTTCCGAAGAAGCCGCTGCCCAAATCATCACCCGCGCCCGAAACTCCCGTGCCGGTCGCCTGTTGGGGGACCGGGGCGGCAAAGTCACTCGCGGCGACCGCGTCGAGAATTGCCCCGGCGAAACTCGCGGTATCGTGCTCGAGCGGAAAATCGGATTCTGCTAGCGGAGTATTTGCTGGTAACGCGTCCGCAGCCCGAAATTCCGGCGGGATCTCGGGGGAAGTCGTCGTGTCGATCAATTGCTCGGGAAGTCGATCCTCGACGTATTCGGCCGACTGCCAGGCTGATTCGAGGTCCGGCATGGTCCTGGATGCCGTGGATGTGATGACCAGCAAACCCGCCAGAAGTCCCAAGACGCCATGAATGGCGCCGGACGTTGCCGTGGAAGTCAGAAGTGCCGGATTCCGGATGCCCGTCGGCGGCCGGTAAACATTTGGCAAGTCCGAGGTCCGCAAGCCTGGGAACCTGGGATCGCGCGGCGGCATGGTACGTGACTCCGCGGAAGAACGAATTCGGCATGTGCCGAAACGGCCGGGGCCGGGCTTCGAAAGAATTGGCGGAAGACGGTCTTCGTCGACCCGGCGAATCCTCGTTACAATCGAAGAATGAAAATCGCCGGGAGATTGACGGTTCGTGACTCTATTAAAGACATGGGGAGTTCATCCGAAAAGCAAAATCCAGCAGATGAGAATGTTGCCAGATTTTGCCAACCGGTTCGTTGGCCATTTTCCCGAATTTGCATGTGCGGCCCGGTCCAATAATCACGGGAGATTGATCGTGACGATTGAGGCCCATCCCCGTTTCTGGCGGTCACGAAGGATGTGACAAATGACGCGTCGCGGAAGACTCTGCGTTCTGCTGTCGAAAGGTCGCCGATGAGTTCCGCATCTGTCTCAGCGTCCGACTTTGGAATCGATCTCGCTCAGGTCGCGAAGCTTCCGACTCGTCCGATTGTCTTTTTCGACGGCGTCTGCGGTCTCTGCGATCGAACAGTCAATCGTCTCCTGAAATGGGATAGGAAGGAGATCCTCCTATTCGCTCCGTTGCAGGGCGAAACGGCGCGACAGGTGCTGCCCGCAGCGGATGTCCAGGAATTAGGCTCAATGATTTTCTGGCATCAGGATCGAGCCTATCGGCGAAGCGCGGCCGTCGTGCGAATCCTTTGGACACTCGGCGGGGGTTATCGCATTCTCGCAGCCTTCCTGTGGCTGATCCCGCTTCCCTTACGAGATTGGGGTTACCGTTGGGTGGCATCGAATCGCTATCGCTGGTTCGGCAAACACGATGCCTGTCGCATGCCGACTCCTGCCGAGCGGGCACGGTTTCTACCCTGATTGTGGCGTGTTGCCCGTCATGGCTTCCCAGGACGAACAAGCCGTGGATGACCCGACAGGGGAAGCGCCGGCGTGTGATTCATAAACATGGCGCGCGAATTTTCGTTCGCAAATGCTCGGTGGACCGAAGAGGGGTTTGCTGAACCCATGTCACTTTCGTTATCCTGACAAAAAATCACTCAACGGAATCCCGCGTCCATCAGGCGGTTCGACTCGTTCGGCCGACCGGATGGCGGAATTGAGTGACTGGATCCGCTGAATGGGCAGACTGCCGGGACTTGCTGTACCAGAAGAAGCAAGGGGGGCTGGATGAACGCCATTATTGAAGAGCCGGTGATCTCGGCCGAAGAACCAACAGTCTTCTTCGTGGATGACGATCCTGGAATTCGCGAATCGCTTCGCTGGCTACTGGAATCCGTCGGCCTGCGCCTGGAGGCATTCGCGTCGGCCCGCGAGTTTCTCGAGAAGTTCGATAAGAACCGACCGGGATGCCTGATTCTCGATATCCGCATGCCGGGAATGGGGGGGCTCGATCTTCAGGAGCATCTTCGCGCCGAGGGGTGCACCTGGCCCGTGATTATCCTGACATCGCACGGCGATATTCCGTTGACCGTTCGCGCGATGCGTTCCGGCGCCATTCAGGTCTTCGAGAAACCGGTCGGCGACCAGATGCTGATCGACGAAATCAATGCGGCCCTGGCAAAAGACCGGGAACAGCGCCTGGCGCAACACTCCAGCCAGACCGTGCTCGAGCGCTACCAGACTTTGACTCGCCGCGAGTCCGAAGTGCTGGATCATGTCGCGAATGGACACTCGAGCAAAGAGATCGGCAAGATGCTGGGTGTCAGCTACAAAACGATTGAAGCGCACCGCGCGAAGATCATGCGGAAGATGCATGCGGCCGGGGTTCCGGAACTGGTCCGCCTGTATCTTACGGTGCGGCAAGACGCCTCGCGCAATTGATGGTTAATACGGTTCTCAGCGTCCCGCGATCTCGTCTCACGGTGCTCGAATGTCCCGCAGGGATTTTTGAGCCTCATCGCGCGGAGTCGCGCATGCCACTTTCCGATCGGCGAGACGATGACGCGCGAGGGGGCGCTTGACCGCCGACTTGATTCAATTCGGCCGCGAATCCCCTCTTGACACAAAGACGGCCTGGCGCCTAAACGTCCTTCCGATGATGCTGGAGGCTCCACGGTCTCCATTTGGACATTGTCGCCTCGTCCGGTGTTTTTCGTCGCCTGTTCCTTTCCCCCGTCTTCACCTCAGGAATCGCGGAATGTTCTGATGCGTTCCCGCGCCATTCCCACACAACTGCGAGTTGAGGCCCCCGCCAAGGTGAATCTTCACCTGGCGGTCGTGGCTCGGCGTGCGGACGGTTTTCATGAGCTGGAAACAGTCATGAGTACCGTCAATTTGTTTGATACATTGGACTTAGGGAAACGCGACGACGGTCGGATCGAGTTTTTTTGGCAGTCCGGGCTGGCCAGAACTGGAATTCGGTTGCTGGATCCGGCTTTGATGCCCACCGATGACCGAAATCTGGTCGTTCGTGCGGCACTCTTGCTCAAGAACTATGCGAAATCGTCCGAGGGCGCGTCGATCGTCCTAACAAAACGGATCCCGACCGAGGCGGGTCTGGGTGGGGGTTCTACCGATGCGGCCGCCACGTTATGGGGTCTCAACCGGTTGTGGAACCTGAACCTGCAAACCGCCGATCTGGTCGAACTTGCAGCTCAACTCGGGAGTGATGTGCCGTTTTTCGCGATGAGGACGGGCCTGGCGCTGTGTCATGGCCGGGGAGAACGGATTCAGACGCTCTCCTCGGGGGATGCGCCGGCCATCGTGATGGCGAAACCGGCGAGCGGTTTGAGTACAGCGGCCGTGTTTCGGGCGTGTCATCCCGGTGTCGGAGGAATGCTGTCCGAACGAGATCTCTCGGGACTTCGTGAAGGGCGGTGGAGCGCACTGGCACGCAGTTTGCGAAATGACTTGCAGCGGCCTGCTGCCGAATTGAATCGGGACGTGACACGTCTGCAAAGAGATTTCGACCGATTCGGTCTGCCGTTCCACGCCATGTCCGGAAGCGGATCAACGTGGTTTGGATTGTGCGACACGCTGTGTCAGGCGCGTCGCTGCGCGGGAGTTCTGCGGGCGCGTGGATGGCCCTGGGTTTTTGCCGGAAATTGCCGGGCGGTGGCTTGAAACAAGGAAAGCAGCCATGGAGATCACCGAGATTCGAATCAAGCTGATGGAAGACCCGAGCGAGCGGTTGCTCGCGTTCTGTTCCATCACATTCGACCATTCGTTCGTCATTCGCGACCTGAAGATCATTCAGGGAACGCGCGGCGCGTTCGTGGCGATGCCGAGCCGTAAGCTGATGGACCGATGTCCGCGTTGTTCCTCGAAGAATCAGCTCCGGGCCCGGTTCTGCAATGACTGCGGCGTGCGGCTGGACGAAGAACGCGCGGTGAAAGACGTCGACGGCCGCGCCAAGTTGTATGCCGACATCGCGCACCCCATTCATTCCGGGTGCCGCGACATGATTCAGCGAGCCGTGGTCGAAGCCTTCCATAGCGAGCAGGAACGGGCGAAGCAGCCGGGCTATGTCTGCACGTACGATGATTACGGCGAAGAGTGTTATGCCCGGTTGAGCCACGACCAAGACGAATCGCACGATTTCCCGACGATCCTTTCGGTGGAAGAGACGCGCCGCCGTCGTGAGTCGATGCAGAAACCCGTCGCACCGTCCTCCGGCATGATGATGGCCGTGGGGGGGGCGGCCCGCGTTTACGGACAGTCGAATGACAGCGAGGCCTTTGGGGATGGCCTGGTGCAGTAGCGCGATGTCGCAGTCGCTGTCCGGATGAATGTCCGGTAACGCCGACGATAAAATCGAAAACGAAGAACCCTCCGGATGGTGCGAGCCTGCTCGCCCTCCGGAGGGTTTCTGTTTTGCGAGATCGTGAGAACGATGCCTATTCGGTGTCGCCGGCAATGGTTGGTTCGACGTCGAAGGTCGTATCGACCGATTCAACGAGAGCCGGACGACCGATCAGCAATGAAGCCTCGCCGTTCTCTTGAATGGTGGACGAGATGATCTTCAGGCTTGCCGCACCAGTTACCGCGAGCCCGGCCCGGCCATTACGCCGGAGCGTGACATTCTCCAGGACTATGTTCGCACAGTCATTTTGCGCGTGGATGCCGTCGTATCGAAAATATTCCACGGTCAGATTGGCGATGCGGACATTCCGGACCTGATGCAGGGTGATTCCTGTCTGATAGGCCGCGAAGCCGAACTGGTCGTCGGTGGGAGGACGATCTTCGGAGGTCTTCAAATAGATGCGGCCCTCCCGTGTCCCCCAGTGACCATCGGGAATCGTTGCCTGGCTCTCACCCCGTGCGAGCCCGTACGCGGGAAGCAGCTCTTCGCCGCGCGTGAAGACGTAGTACCCCTTCCGCGTGAGTGCCAGCGACCACAAATCCGCGGATTCCTGCCGCCACGACCCGGACGGCAATTCTTGCCAGCCGGAGAGCGTGGCTCCCTGGCCATCGATGGTGAGCGGGGCCACGTCCGAGCCGGAAAGCCGACCGCCGACCAGCGAAATGCTACCGGTGTAGGGGACGCCTGTGTTCGTCATGAGTAAAGTGTCGTACCCGTCGGCCAGGCGCAGCGCACGCTGTAATGTTCGCACTGGACCGACATTGCCACCGGTGGGCGCGGGGAGACTTCCGTCAAAAAGGTCGTTTCCCAGGCGGTTGTCAACATAGACGACGCCCGCCTGGAGAACACCGGTCGTGAGAATCACGGCCATCATCGTGCCGAGGGAGATTCGTGCGACGCGGCTGGAATGGGAAAAATTCATCGGTGTTTTCTCCACGGATCGCGCTGTCATGACCTGGCCGCTCCAGGCGGGACAGCTCGGCGACAGAAGTCCGTTGTCGTGGAAATTCGTCATCGGTCGGCTCGACGAATGACTCGAAACCGGCAATTTCTGCCGGTTTCCGATGAGGGCGCTCGCAGGATCCCGGTTCTTTTCAACAGCGAGTTGGCGTAAAGCGTAGGGATGCGGCTGCGATTTCGAACTCGTGCGAACGTGCGGGTTGCGAGGAGTTTGGGGAAACGGAAAGCCTGACGCTTTTCAGTTGTTCAATCGGCTTTCGCGTCATGCAAGCGATGGTCGTTACGCTGCGGAGCTACTGATCCACCGTGAAGACCACGGATCGGCCCCGCTCGGCTGCCTTCGTGTAGAGTTCGCGTACGCCTTGGAACCAGTCCCACGTGTACTGCTGGTCCTCCACCCCGTACTCGGGAGCATAGTCCTTGGGCACTATTGATCGATACCGCTCCTGAAACCACTCCTCGGTGAGAGGCTGGAGTGCCGCAGCTACGTCTCGCACCTGGTCGGGAGAGACGTAAGAGACGATATAGTCGTCGCCCTCGTGCAGTTGCCGGGGCCCAAGCACGCAGTGGCTGAACGGATACTCACCGTTGCCGTACTCCAGCCTTCCGTCGGTGAGGGCTCGATGGAGTGCGTCCCAGGATTTATCGCACTCCGACAGGTTGTCTTCGTCCCAATCCTCTTCAATGGCCGCGATTACCGCCATGAGGCTATCGTCTCCGTTGGCGGCGAGCAGGGCGGCGGCTTGCTCATCCGAAATTGCGAAGAAAACGCCTCGACAAGCCATAATGCGCCTCGATTCCTATTTTTCAGGCGAGCGAGCAGGATCATCACCGGGACGAGTCTCGCTCCGTAAATATCCGGAATGGCGCCGAAAGCTCTTCAGTCTGTCGTAGGTGCGGAGCAGATACTTAATCTCTGTCCTTTGGACGGAGCATCTCAAAGTCCTGCGGCTTGGATTTCAACCGACTTTCGAATTGCTCAACAAGTGAACTGTCAGACGGGATGAATTGAGCGTATTCGTAATCCAATTGCTGTTCATGCTTTCCGAGATCGTCACTTGCTTCGAAGATCTCTCTCGCGCGGGATAGCAGTGATGCGACGTCATCAAATCCAAAGTATCGAAACCCGCATTCCGCGTCCAATTGTTCCTCGACGGTCATACACTCGACCGCATGCAGTACTCCTCCATTCATCGTGAGTCCGTGTGCGTACAGCAGATCAACAAGCGCGCGATCGCCGGGCAACGCGCGTAGCGGGTCGTCGCCACAAGCTCGATTCCAGATCCTGTCCGCGTCGGTCAACTCGTACATCTGCCGTTGCGTCTGATTTCAGGAATGTCGAGCGAAAGAAAAAACATGGGGGTATACAAGCCGCGACGCAGTCCTCAGATACTTTCGCTTGTTCATCAGCACGTTCGATATGGCCTCACTTGCCAATCTCTTCAACAAGCGACCATGTACGCAGCGTGACGCCTTTGAGATCCGACAGTTCCGTCCGAAATATTCTCGATGCCGCTACAGTCAAAGTCTGAGACGCACCATCTCCGGGCGAAGCAAACACAATCGTGCCGCTCGGTGTTTCGCTACTCGTTATTTTGTCTGGTGAAACGGTTGCCATCAGTGTGATGAGGCGGGCCAGTTTGCCGTTTTCTCCGACGGGGCATGAGTGCTCGATGCGAACCTGACCGTCGGCAAGTGCTAGTACCACGGTGGCCACAATCTCAATCCGCAGGCCGGGATCATTCAGGACGTTCTGCGAAGCACCGGTACGGCGTCCATACTCCTTCGCGAGGTTACCGGACAATTGGAGAACAATCCGTTCTCCGTTTCCGGGCACGTTTTGCTTGGCAAGAAGGTCTGTTCCGCAGAGGGAGATAATTGCCAAGACAGCTATGGCTCGAATCGTCATCGTCGACTCCTGGTTTCCGGACGATTGATTGAGTGGGAACAATCGAGATAACAATACCAGCGTCGGCCAAGACGTAGAACGGCGATTTGTTGGATCCAAATGAAAAAGACCGCGAGAGAAGTGCTCTTGCGGTCCTCGTTATGTCTGACTCAAGCCTCTGACCATTCGGTCATTCGTCGACCTTATTCAGCGTCAATCGGCATCGGGACTTCGGCCTTCGGCTCGGTGTTCGTCGTCTTCTCGGGAAGATTCGCGATGCGGCCGGAGCGGGTGTCGAGGATGTTGCGGGCGGCTTCGCGGATTTCCTGGTCGCTGAGATTCTTCAGATTCGCCAGTTCCGTGAGGGGCTGGAGAGCCCGCACGGCTCGGGCGTAGGTCGATTCCAGCAGGGCGATGTCCGTCAGGCTGCGGCGCATCTCGCCGAGAACCTGGACCTGGGTCATGAATTCTTCGCGAAACGCGGAGAGGATTTCGAGCGTGTTGACCGCGTCGACAATCGCGGTCGTCTGGCCAGCCAGGGCGTCTCGCATCGCGATGAGTTGGTCGAAGTTGTTACGGGCGGTCACCAGGTTCATGTCGGATGCCATCAGATCCTGGTTGAGAGCCATCAGTTCGTTGGCGCGGCCGCGGGCGGCTTCCACCTGTCCGGCGTTGGCCAGATCGTCCTGCAGGCCGATCAGTTCGTCGCCAACGACCCGGGCCACTTCCACGTTCGCGGCGGCGTCAAGAATCATCGTCTTCAGCGAAGCCAGTCCGCCGAGGCCAAGCTGCGACTGATCGAGCCCGTCGATCTGTTCGCGAAGCTGACGCCCCATATCCATCAGTCGGCGAGCCGACAGTTCGACCAGGTCGATGTCGTTCGATTCGTCACGGATCAGCTTCTTGAGTTCGATGAGCTGGCTGGCCGCCGTCATCGCGACGCCATGCGAGGGCTCCTGATCCAGCAGCCGCTTTTCCAGCGACTTGATGGCGGCCAGGCTGCTGTCGGCGATTCGACGCGCTTCGTCGATGGCTACTTTCTGCTCGATCAGGCTCGACTGCAACTCGGCGACGGCGGTCAGCGATTCGCGGGCCGCGGCGACATTTTCAGCTTCCAATTCCACATTCACCCGGAAGTTGCGAATCGCTTCGAGCGAGCGGCGAGCTTCGGCCAACTGGTTCTGCTGGGCTCGCAGGCTGGCGAGCAGGCTGTTCGCTTCCCACACTTCCTGGCCGGTTCCGGCCAGTTCCAGCATCCGCGATTCCACCATGGCGAGGTCGCGTTTGACCCGCGACATCTCCTGCATCATGGGACGGGAAACCAGGAAGTGCATTCCCAGCAATCCCGTCGTAATCCCGACAATCAACATGGCCCAACTGAATCGATACTGATCGCGCAGTTGCGACTCAAGAGATCGAAGCTGGGCGGCTTCAGAGGTATACACGTTGTTCTCTCCGAGAAAACAGACCCGAACAAACTGCCCCCATCGATGGGAGCAGGGAACAAGGGGCGGCAAATCCTTCCCCGAATGAGCACTCTCCCTGTGTTGCCTAATATCGCCAAGTTGAGTCGGCAAACTTTGCCGATTGCGGTCCCTCCTCCGACAATTCACACTTCGCGTTCAGGTTGTTCGATGTCGTCGAGTGAGCGCGATGACGCGATCCGCTCCAAAGCGGCAGTGACATGGCGTTTCACGGCGAGTCGAGGCCACATTTCGGTAGGGGAAATTTCCGGGAGAAGTTCTTGAACACGATGACGGTGCGGCCTGCCGAGATGGCTGATCACCCCTACCTTGTCGACGGTAACCAGCGTCTGGCCTGGGAAACCGAGCGGAAACGACTCGACCCGGATGTGGTCGCAGCCGGGGTTCGTCGACTTCTGTCGGATCCGTCTCGAGGCCAGTATTTCCTCGCGATTAGTCATGGCCGCGTAGCTGGTCAAATGCTGCACACTCGTGAATGGAGCGATTGGCGCAACGGCGATTTCTGGTGGCTACAGAGCGTTTACGTCTGGCCCGAATGCCGCGGTCAGGGGGTATTCCGCGCCCTCTATCGCCATGTGGAAAACCTCGCGCGGCGTGATTCCGACGTCGTGGGACTCCGTCTTTACGTCGAACACCACAATCAGTCTGCCATCGAGACGTACCACCGATTGGGAATGGTCCCGGCTGGCTATCAGGTGATGGAGTCGGTCTGGCGCGACGTTCCCAATTTAGAGCCCGGCGGGTCGCTGCCATGAACGCGCTAAGGATGAAGCGGGCCGGTGTGGTTCTTTGCGGCGGCGCCTCCCGGCGCATGGGCCAGGCCAAGGCACAGCTTGCGTGGGGAGGACGGACGTTCCTGGCTCACATCCTGGAGACGCTGGAGCCGATCGTCGATGAGCGGGTAGCCGTGGCAGCTGCTGAGCAGTCCCTTGGAGACTTGCCGCCGACCGTGCGGATTTTGCGGGATGAGAGCCAGCACGAGGGGCCGTTGGTGGCGCTGGGCCTGACAGTGTCAGAACTTATGGGCACGGCGGACGCGGTCTTCCTGACAGGCTGCGACAATCCCCTCCTGCCGGGGATCGTGGTTCGCGAACTTTTCGAGCGACTGGAGACTTTCGACGCGGTCATGTTGACCGGTGAGGACGGCCTGCCTCGTCCGCTGACGGCCGTCTATCGTCCAGCCGCTTGCGCGCGGCCCGTTCAAGAACTTGTCGCCGCTGGAGTACGACGGCTTCGCGCGGTGGTGTCCCATCTGCGAACACGGCTCGTTCCATTCGAGGATTTGCAGCGGATCGATCCGCAACTCTACGCTCTGGCCAATATCAATACGCCCGAGGATTACGAAGCGGCGCTCGCCACCTGGCGGACGATGTCGAGTGCCGACTGACAGAGTTGCCGGGCGGTTTCGTCGCGCGGGGCTTCGGCGATCACGCGAATGATGGGCTCCGTGTTACTCGCCCGGACCTGCACCCACGAGTCATTCCAGTCGAGCCGCAGGCCATCGCCTTCGGTGGCTCGCGCGTCGGTGAACTTCTCGACCAGCGCACGGCACGCGGGGGCAACCGCTGACTGCGGACAGGTCACCTTGTCCTTCACGATTGAATACTTGGGCAGGGTGTCGACCCAGTCGGCGAGTGTACCATCTCGACTCGCCAGTGCGTCGAGAACATAGGCCATACCGACGAAGCTGTCACGCACGTAGCCCACGCGCGGTTCGATGATGCCGCCGTTCCCTTCTCCCCCCAGCACCGCGCCGACCTGCCGCATCAGCGAAACGACATTGGCTTCGCCGACATGCGACCGATGGAACGGGCAGCCATGCTTTTCGGCCAGGTCGGCTGTCACACGGCTGGTGGAGCCATTCACGACCACCGGGCCCTTGTGCTGGCTCAACCGATGATCGGCGCACAGGGCTAGCGTCAATTCTTCGCCAATGTAGCGGCCGCGATTGTCGACGATGGCGAGCCGGTCGGCATCGGGATCCTGGGCAAACCCGACGTCGGCGGAATGCTCTCGGACGGCGTCCACTAGGCCGGTCAGATTCTCGCGGAGCGGCTCGGGGGTATGTTCGAACTTTCCGTCAGGTGTCTCCCCCAACACGGTGACGTCACAGCCCAGTTCGCGGAGCAGGACCGGTCCCAGCACACCACCCGAACCATGATTGCAGTCCAAGACAACCCGCAGCTTACGACCGCGGATGGCTGCAAGATTGATGAGCGGCAGAATTTTTCCCAAATGAACTTCGTTGGCGTTGTCGACACGTTCGACCTCGCCCAGGCCATCGAACGCCTTCCAGGCTGGCGACTGTTCCAACGCGGCAAGCAGGCTCTGACCAGTTGCCGCATCGAAGACCGAACCGGCCGGCAGGAAGGGCTTGAGGCCATTCCAAGGGGGGGGATTGTGGCTGGCGGTCATCTGCAACCCGCCGGCGGCCTCGAGGTGCCGCACCATCACGCCGCAGGTTGGCGTCGATGCGATTCCCAGGTCCAGCACGCGCCGGCCAGTTGCCATCAGTCCGGCGACCACCGAATGCCACAGCATCGGACCGGTTTCGCGACCATCGCGCGCGACGACAATCGGTCCCGGACCCGCCAGCGTTCCCAGCGTCGCCGCGAAGTGCGTGACATACTCGGGATCGAGACCGTCGCCGATGATTCCGCGCAGTCCCGAGATACTGAGAATCCGCTGCGTCATGCTGCATCCTTTCGAGACGTCATTCGGTTTCGGCAAAGGCCCGCGAGGAGGTGCCGCGCGACCCGATCCAGAGTTTTCCGCGAGACCAGACGACCCGAGCCGCGAACGAGAGTGCCAGCCCCATTCCCGCGCCGAAGCAATCGGCAATCCAGTCTGTGAGTTCGCGATCACGACCCACGAGCGGCTGTGTCAATTCATCAAACGCCCCATAGGCAACGCACAACAGCCAGATGGCCACGACGCCCTTCCAGGTGCGCGGCGCCAGGCAGATTCCCAACAGGAACCCGAGACCCGCGAAGCCGGCAAAGTGCAGCACGTCGTCCGAATAGCCTGTCCCGCGCGGTCCGAACGACGGCGCGTGCGTTCCCGCGAACATGATCACCCAGTAGATGACCAGGACCGAAACGGCCCCCCAGCGCCATTCCCTGGCGTTTCGGCGAGGATCGTGAGGTAACGACATCCTGCGACCACGACTCCCGATGAGACATCCATTTCAATCGATGTGGACGATCCCTGTCATCCCTGCCGACTAGGCTTCGGCATACGGAGCTTTCAGTCGAAACTGTGGATGTGTTTCGAGATAAGCCGTCACGCGGTCGGTCCGGGCAAACGCCTTCGGCAAGAAGGCGAGCGCTTGTTCCAGGCGATCGTCGGGCTCGGCGCAACTGAACCGCAGAAACCCGCCCCCCGCCTCGCCAAAACATTCGCCTCCCAGGCAGGCCACGCCGAACTGGTCGTCGGCTCCTTCGAGCAGGTAGAGCGCCAGACCATGGCTGGTGATGCCCAGGCGGTTGCAGATGCTCGCGACGTTCGGAAACACGTAGAACGTCCCGGCCGGGTCGAGCGTTTTGATCCCCTCGATCTTGTTCAGCCCGGCTGTTAGCAGTTCGACCTTCTTGCGGAATTTCTGCATCACCTCGTCGCGCTCTTTGGCGTCGCGTTCGAGAGCTGCCTTCCCCGCTAATTGCACCAGCGGCGGCGTGCACGAGAGGGTCGTGTTGATCATCTTGCTGATCGATTCGGCAATCGCCGTTCCCGCGACCGCGAACCCGAGCCGCCAGCCCGACATGCTGTAGCTCTTGCTGAAGGTGTAAGCCGCGACCGATTGATCCATCATTCCCGGCTGGGCCAGGATCGATTCGTGGCGACCCTTCCAGGCCATGTGGCAGTAGGGCTCATCGCTGAAGATCGCGATGTCTTTCCCTCGCAACAGATTCGCGATGGCCTCGTTGTCCTCGCGAGTCATCACGCCGCCGGTCGGGTTATGGGGCGAGTTGAGGAACACGGCCCGCGGCGAGGGATCGGTCTTCAGGAAGTTCTCGATATCGCTGATCAGCGGGCGGAATTCGTTGGCCTGCTTCAGCGACGCAAAGACCGGTCGCGCACCCCGACGCAGAATGTTGGGCACATATGTGGGGAAGTACGGGCTGAAGACCAGCACGCCATCGCCGGGGTTGAGGAACGCTTCGCAAAAGAACTGCTCGAAGACCTTGGCCCCGGGGCCGACGACGACATTCTCGGCCTGGGCCGGAATGGCAAATTCGTCGCGGACGAACTTGGCCGCCGCTTCACGAAAGACAGGGAGACCCGGCGACGGGCAGTAATGCGACTGATTCTGCTGTATCGCTTCGACGCCGGTCGATTTCGCGGAAGCCGTGCTGTCGAAGGGGCTGTCGCCGATTTCCAGTTCAACGACGTCTTTTCCCTTGGCCTTCAATCCCTTGGCGACCGCCAGAACGCTGAAAGCTGTCTCGACGGTCAACGACTTGGCAAACGAACTCAGTTGCACGCTCACGTTGCTGTCTTTCGAGAGTGAAGAACGGGATCAGAAATCGTGAAGTCGCCCGCACCCGGACATGTCGCGACGAGCCTAGCGGGCGGAAATCGCCTGCTGGAGCGGACGCAACACCTGCTGGACCACCGAGCGTTCCAGAAGGTGTTCTGAGGTTTCCCGCAATTCGGCCAGCGCCTGCTCGTACGACGATTGCGAATCGAGGCTGCCATATTGTCGGACGGTGAAGTAGACGCTGATGTGATCTTCGGGAAATTCCCCGCGCCGAACCTGGTAGGCATTCGTGCGGGTTTCGATGAGCAGCCGAGCCTGCCGACGGCACGATTCATCGAGCGCGATCGTCATCGATGGCTCGTAATTGAGGATCTGCGAGCCAGGGACATCAATCATCCCCTCCAGCGCCGGGCTCACGCCCAGCACCTCGGCGACCAGCTCATCGTGATTGCCGCGGTACGTGTAGTCGAAGCCAACCATGTAATCGAGCGCCTCGCAGTCGAGCGGGCTGACCGACAGCATGTAGGGAACCAGTTGCATGACCAGGCGATGTTGTTCGAAGGCCTGATCGGGCGAATTGGGGTTGGCCGAACCACTGCAAATTCGCCGAGCTTCCAGCGTCACCCAGCGCTGCTGCGGCTGATCCTTGTCCTCTTCGAGAACGAAGTGACCCTCGTCGCGCGTGTAAAAATTCCGCATCGTCGGATATTGTTTCTGAACCCGCTCGAAAAAGCCCAGAACGGTTTCGCGGGCGCCGGGGAGCTGCATCTCGGTGTTCAGATGCAGATTGACGTAGAAATCGTCCGCCAGAGCCGCGTAATCAATCATCGAAGGTTCCTTGTCCCCGGTACTCGGGCATGTGTCCGGTCAAATCCGTGACATCCGCGAAGATTGCCGGGGAATGTCGCCAATTTCGTCCGCCAGTCCTTGTCAGACGGGAGGCTCCGTGACCACTCAATTGGTTCGCCGGAAACATAAGTCTAACCAGAGCGACAAACTCGGTCAAAACCCCCTCCTAGTCGCATCAGGCTCCGCCGTTGGGTTGGCCTCGATCGCCGTGGTTCGCACGTCGTGCGGCTGGGTAGGTCTGCGGGGGCAGCAGGGTGTCGTCACGCGGACAACCATGGGACAAAGCTCGGAAGCCGATGTCCGACAAGCTTTGGGCACGGACGGCGCCTCGTCGGAGCCGGTTGCGTGGCTCAACGAGGCGGCCGACCTCTTGCGGCGGTTCCTCGATGGCGAGGCGGTCGACATCAACCGGATTCCCATCGACACGGACTCGGGAACGCCGTTTCAGCGGAAGGTTCGCAAGGCCGTGCGCGCCATTCCGCCCGGCGAAACCCGCACGTATGGCGAAATCGCGAAGAAAGTCGGGAGTCCAGGGGCCGCGCGGGCCGTCGGGCGGGTGATGGCCACCAATCAGGTTCCGCTGCTGGTGCCCTGTCATCGCGTGGTAGGAAGCTGCGGACAGTTGGTCGGGTTCTCAGCACCGCGCGGCGTTGTTCTCAAGCAGCATCTGCTCGAGATCGAACAGCGTGCCGGCGGAGAGCCGACCGGCAATTAAGCGTTCGCCCGTTCTTCGCTATTCCTGATGTCAGCCGAAATGACCAGCGCCGCCGAGGAAATCGACCGCCTGCGAGCCGCGATCCGGCACCACGATCGCCTCTATTACGAACAGGCCGCTCCCGAGATCAGCGATCTGGAATACGATCGGCTGATGCGCGACTTGCAGGAACTGGAGGCGCAACATCCGGAGCTTGTCACCTCGGACAGCCCTTCCCAAAAAGTGGGCGGAGCGCCGATCGAGGGTTTCGTCCAGGTCGCGCATCGCGTGCCGATGCTCTCGATCGAGAACGTTTTCAACGACCAGGAACTCGCCGAGTTCGGCGTCCGCGCGGCGAAGCTGGCCGGGGCGGGTGACGTAGCCTGGATCGTCGAGTTCAAAGTCGATGGCGTTGCCTTGTCGCTCATTTACGAGCAGGGGCGACTCGTCCAGGCCGTGACGCGCGGCGATGGCCGCATGGGGGACGATGTCACGCACAATGCCCGCACTCTCAAAGGAGTGCCGCTGCAATTGGAGCCGCCGTTTCCGGAACTGATCGAGATTCGCGGTGAAGCCTTCATCGCCAACAGCGACTTTGCCCACTTGCGCGCGGAACACGAGGCAAGGGGGGCGGAACCGCTCAAGAATCCCCGCAACGCGACAGCGGGGGCGCTCAAGCTGCTCGATCCGAAGTTCTGCGCGAAACGTCGCCTGCGGTTCTTCGCGCACAGCGTCGGCGCGTTGACCGGAGTCGAATTCCGTACGCATGCCGAGTTCCTGGACCTCGTTCGCCGGCTGGGCCTGTCTCCCGTTCCGGGAACCGTTGCCAAGCCCTCGTGGACAGCCGCCTGCGAACATCTGCACGGCATGATGGAGGAACTGCACGCGCTCGACTTCGAGGTCGACGGCATTGTTCTCAAGGTGGACGACCTGGAACTTCGCGAGCAGATGGGGGCGACGTCCAAGAGTCCCCGCTGGGTCGTCGCCTACAAGTGGGAAAAGTACGAGGCCGTCACGCGGATCGAGTCGATCGAGATTCAGGTTGGCAAGACGGGCACGTTGACTCCCGTAGCTCATCTGGCGCCCGTCGAGATCGCCGGGACAACGGTGTCGCGGTCGAGTTTGCACAACAAAGACGAGATCGAACGGCTGGGCCTGAAAATCGGCGACTGGATTGTTGTCGAGAAGGCCGGGAAGATCATTCCGCACGTGGTGCGGGTCGAGGAGCACCGCCGGACGGGTGACGAAACCGAGTTCCACTTTCCCACCCATTGCCCCGATTGCGGAACGGAAGTGTTGCGGGACGAAGGGGGTGTTTACATCCGCTGCCCCAATCCGCAGTGCCCGGCCCAACTGCGCGAAAGCCTGCGCTATTTTTGTTCGCGGGCAGCGATGGACATTGAAGGTCTCGGCGAAAAGCTCATTCTTCAACTGGTCCAGGAAGGGTTCTTGACGAGTTTCTCCGATCTCTACCGGCTCGCCGCTCGACGCTCGGACCTGCTGGAACTGGAACGACTAGGCCAAAAGTCGGTCGACAATCTGCTGGCTGGAATCGAGACGTCGAAAAAACAGCCGCTCTGGCGATTGTTGACCGCTCTCAACATTCGTCACGTTGGCTCGCGGACCTCTCAGATACTGGCGGACCGCTTTGGATCCCTCGATGTTCTGGCAGGGCAAACGCCCGAACAGTTGGAGCAAGTCGAAGAGATCGGCCCGATTAGCGCCCAATCGATCCATGACTGGTTTCACAGCGAGATTGGTCGACGGATTGTCGAGGAACTGCGCGAGGCCCGCCTCAACTTCGGTTCCGCCGAGGAAGCCGCCCAGCGCGTGGCCGACGAAGCGGCTGGTGTGCTGGCGGGGAAAACGCTGGTGGTTACGGGAGCCATGGTTCGGCGAACGCGGGAAGAGATGGAAGCCCTCATCAAGCGCCACGGCGGACACGCTGCGAGCAGCGTCTCCAAGAAGACGAGTTACGTTGTCGCCGGTGATAAGGCGGGCAGCAAACTCGACAAGGCCCAAAGCCTGGGGATCGAGGTGCTCACCGAAGACCAGTTTCTGGAAATGATCGGCGAGACTGATTGACTCGCTCAGGGATTGGTTGCCGGTTGTTGGCTGGCCTGTTCGAGGCGCAGCTCTCGGAAGCGATCGCGAATGGTCGGCACGTCGCCGAGCGTCAACCATGCAGTGTAGGTGAATTCCAACCCCGGCGTGAGGGCAAAGGTCTTGATGGGCGCCACATAGGAACAAGCAGAGTCCCCTCGGCCGCGGAATCGGTAGCAGGTGGCTTCGGTCGCTGACGGGACGAAGACGCCCAGTCCCCGCCCGGACTCATCGACATAAGCGACCCACGCTTCCGTCGTCTGAATGTATTCGTTGGGCCAGCCGGGAGTTCGTCGTGAGACTTCGCCGCCGGTCCACGGTTGACCACCCTCGTAATGGACGAGCGTCGCCAGCCTGGCATCGACGAACACGGCCGGCAATTCCTGATGCCGGGCCGCGTGGGCCTTTTCTCCCCGATAGGTAAACCCGTAGTTCACCTCGAGAAGTTCCCCGTTCAACTTGAGGGACTGCGTCATTTCGCATTCACGGAGCAATTCTCCCGAGGCCCAATGGCGTGGGATCGTGCGAACCTTGGCAGACGTTTTGTCGGAAGTGATCTCGATGACTTCCGCCGCTTTTCCGTGATAGTCGCCGCCCTGAACGGGGTTGTACCGCCAAGGATTCTTACCCCACCGCGAACCATCCTCGTCGCCGTAGTACGACTGCTGGATCAATCGGCCGTGGTCAAAGTGATTGAGGACGTTGGCTTTCGAACCAGACCTCGAGAGCCAGCCAATCGCGCCGCCGTGAGATTTGAGCAGCCCGACCTTGATGTGATCGTTCTCGAGGAAAATCCAGTCGAGTTCACGATCGGCTGCCGACACCCAGCGGCCTTGGCAAATGATTGCCAGGAAGACGAGCGACGCCGTTATGCATGTCTTCATCGCGCGCTTTCGGCACGTGAGGCCAGAACCGGTCACGCGAGAATTTCGTGGACCACGTTCCCTTCGACGTCGGTCAGTCGGAAGTCGCGGCCAGCGTGGCGGTAAGTCAGGCGTTCGTGGTCCAGACCCATGATGTGCAGTATCGTCGCGTGCAGGTCATGTACGTGGACTTTGTTCTCGACGGCATAGTAACCGTAGTCGTCAGTCGCGCCGTACCGGAAGCCGGGTTTCACACCCGCCCCGGCGAGCCAGTGCGTGAAGCCTTCCGGGTTATGGTCGCGTCCGTCGCTGCCCTGGGCGGTCGGTGTCCGTCCGAATTCCCCGCCCCACCAGACGAGGGTGTCTTCCAGCAGCCCACGCTGCTTCAAATCGGCGAGCAGGCCGGCGATTGGCTTGTCGACTTCGCGGGCCTTCGCCGCATGGCCGTTCTTGAGATCGCCATGCTGGTCCCACTGCACCAAACTGTCGCTATGAGTTACTTGGATATAGCGGACACCGGCTTCGGCGAAGCGTCGCGCGAGGAGACACATCCGGCCGATGTTCTCGGTGACCGGATCGTCCATGCCATACATGGCGAGCGTCGCGGGCGTTTCGTCGGACAGGTCTTCCACCTGAGGCAGTTCCGTCTGCATCCGGAATGCGAGTTCAAACGAGTTGATGCGCGCTTCGAGCGAATCGTCCGGACCGGAGCGATCGATGTGTGACCGATTAACCGCTTGCAGTTGTCGCAGTTGCAACTCCTGCACAGCGCGAGGCAGTCGCGAATTGGCGATGTACTTCACCTTGGCGTCGGCTGCGGGAATGCTGGCATTTCCGATCGGCGTCCCCTGGTAGGTGGCGGGAAGAAACGCCGAACCCCAGTTGTTCACGCCGCCATGAGCGAGCGTCGGGCAGATCGTCACGAACGCGGGAAGATTCTGGTTCTCGGTTCCCAATCCATACGACAGCCAGGCCCCCAGGCTGGGGCGGACGAAGTTATCGCTGCCAGTATGAATCTTCATGAGCGCCCCGCCGTGTGCGGGGTTCGAACCGTGCAGCGAGTGGATCATGCACAGATCGTCAACGTGCTGGGCCACGTGTGGAAACAATTCGCTGACTGGCAGACCGCTTTCGCCGTACTGCTGGAACTTCCACGGAGACTTCAGCAGGTTGCCGGTCGGCGCGAACTGCACGCGCGGCTTGTCGAACGGCAACGGCTTCCCGTCGTCGCGGTCGAGCAACGGCTTGGGATCGAACGTATCGACCTGCGACGGCCCGCCCTTCATAAAGAGGAAAATCGCCCGCTTGGCCCGTGGCGCAAAGTGCGGCATGTGCGGGGCCAGCGGATTAGTGTTGCCGCCGGAAGCCAGGCCTTGTTCATGCAGCAGCCCGGCCAGCGCCAGCGAGCCGAATCCGACGGCCGATTGCTGCAACATGTGTCGGCGTGTCAGGGGCTGATTAAACATTTGAAATCATTCCATGTTGATGAGGCGGTCGAAATCGCAATCCGCTGACATTGGGTTCAGTTCACGTAAATGAACTCGTTCGATGCCAGCAGGACCTGGCAAAGGATCGACCAGGGATCGACGGCCTGTTCCGATCCAGCCGTTTCGGAGACCGTGCGGCGCGCCGCCTCCAGGAATGCCAGTTGCTGTTGTGCTTCCGACGGGGTGGGCGAGCGGCCATAAGCCAACTGGTAGGCCCGATCCAGCTTGGCGGCGTCGTCCCGTTCGCCCTCGTCCGCGAGACGCTTGGCAAGCCCGGCGGCCGCGTCCATCACCAGATCACTGTTGAGCATCATGAGCGCCTGCGGTGCGATGGTGGTCGAACTGCGGTCGCCATTCGCCACGGCCGGATCGGGGTAGTCGAGGAGTTGGAAGAAGTCGTACACGTTGTTGCGAATGACGGGCAGATAGATCGCGCGGCGCGGGCTGTCGTAACGCGTCAGATCCTTCGAGGTGTGATCGAACAGGTAACCGCGATTCGGCACGGTCAGCACGGGCCCGCCAGCAGTCCGGTCCAACAGGCCACCCGTCGCCAGCACGGAATCGCGAACTTCCTCGGCCGACAATCGCCGGACGTTGAAGCGGCTCCACAGGCGGTTGTCGAGATCGGCCGCCAGTGTTGCCGGCGAAACCTCGGTCGATTGGCGATAGGTGCTCGACAGCACCAGCCGCCGGTGCAGGGCCTTGATTGACCAGTTGTCTTCCAGAAGGCGGTGAGCCAACCAATCCAGCAGTTCCGGGTGCGTCGGGTGGTCGCCGAGCGTTCCAAAGTTGTCGGTGGATGCGACCAGCCCCCGACCGAAGTGCCAGCGCCAGACCCGGTTCGCGAGAACCCGCGCCGTTAGCGGATGGCGAGGATCGGTTAGCCACCGGGCCAACTCCAGACGGCCACTCTGGCTTTGCGAAAACTCGGGAGTCTCCGGTCCTCGCATATTTGTGGGCACACGGCGCGGAATCACGTCCCCGAGTTTCAAGTGGCTGCCGCGAATGTGAATTGGTACATCGGACACGCGGGCCTCTGACACTCCCATCGCTGTCGGAACTTCGGGAATCGCCTTTTCGAGTTTCGCGAGCCCGTCACGTAGTTCTTTCAGAGCTTTGGTCGTCTCTTCGGGATACTTGGTTTCCAGCTTCTCGGGCGCGGGGGCTCCCTCTGGCAGAGTCTCCCGCACTTTCGCATCGGCAGCCGCGATGAATTGCTCGATCTCCGATTTTTTGGCGGTTACCTGCTGTTCCCACGCGGCTTTCGCGGCTTCGCTCTCGGGCGTGGGAAGTGGATTTTCATACCACTTCGCGACCTTGACGAACGACTCCATCGACCGCGTGCTGATGAGGATGCCGGCCAGACCGTAATAGTCGGCCGTCGAGACCGGATCGAACTTGTGATCGTGGCAGCGGGCGCAGCCGAATGTCATTCCCAGAAACGCGCGGCCAAGCGTGTCGAGCTGTTCGTCGATGATGTCCATCTGCATCTTTTTTTCATCGACTTCGGCAATCACTTTCGGCCCGAGGGACAGAAAGCCAGTCGCGATCAACTGCCGTTCGCGGGTCTGTCGGTCCTCGGCCGGCAGCAGATCGCCCGCCAGTTGCTCGGCGAGGAACTGACTATAGGGAACATCGTCGTTGAATGATTGAACGACGTAGTCGCGATACTTCCACGCATTCCCATGCGCGACGTTTTCATCGAGCCCGTTCGAGTCCGCATAGCGGGCCACGTCGAGCCAGTGGCGGCCCCAGTGTTCGCCATAGGCGGTCGATGCGAGCAGACGATCGACCACGCGGTTCCAGGCATCAGGCCGTTCATCCGCCAGAAATGCCTCGATATCTTTCGGCTCTGGTGGAAGCCCCGTCAAATCGAAAGTCACCCGTCGAATGAGCGTCCGGCGATCGGCCTCGGGAGCGGGGACGATTCCCTTCTTTTCCAATTCCGAGAGAATAAACGCATCGACCCCGGTCCGAACCCAGGCGGTATCGCGCACCGAGGGGACTTCCGGATCTGTTGGCGGCTGAAATGACCAATGGTTGGGGTCAGGCTTGGGAAGGCCGCCGACTTTCGCGCCCTCAGGAAATGCCAGACCGTCGCGTATCCAGGTTTCCAGATCGGCGATCTGCGCCGGGGTCAGCTTGCCCTCGGGCGGCATCGGCGACGCATCC
The DNA here is from genome assembly GCA_019636285.1 of Planctomycetaceae bacterium. Taxonomy (GTDB): domain Bacteria; phylum Planctomycetota; class Planctomycetia; order Planctomycetales; family Planctomycetaceae; genus JAHBXV01. The sequence continues at coordinate 200,687 of JAHBXV010000001.1, read as the reverse complement.
GGATCGTGCCGGACCGCCTTCAGGATGAGGCTTTGGGACACGTCATCCAGAGTCACTGCGGGACCGGACTCTCCGCCGTCAATCAGCGACGCCCGGTTATCCAGCCGCAGGCCTGCCCATTGCTTGTCGGGGCCGTGGCACTTCTGGCAATGTTCGACGAGAACCGGCCGGACGCGAGATTCGAAGAATTCCAGCGACTTCCGCTTCGCGTCATTGTCATCCGCGCCGCGAAGGCCGGGACTGCTCGACATAACGGCCAAGAAAATGGCGAATGCGGCAGCACATCGAGCGATCATCTCAGGCTCCATCGGCAGTGGCGGGCGGGAGGCCAGGCGAGATCTCTATTTTCGCGTCCATTGATGGATTTCGCAAGGTAGATATCCGCTCATGAGAATGCGTTGTTGCATTCCAAGGCGTCAAAACTCCGCGACGACACAGTGTGGCCCACTCATCCGATCTCGAACCCCTCGCGTTGCGGACGTGAACGCAGGCGGTTGGCCTCGTCATCATCGATAAACTCTTCGCGATCGGGATTCCACTTGAGGGGACGCCCCAGTTTCATCGCGAGATTCCCCAGGTGGCAGGTGCTGATGCTGCGATGCTGGTTTTCCACATCGGAGATTGGCGTTCGACGAGTCGCGATGCAGTCGAAGAAATTCCCCATGTGGTTAATGATCGCGTCGAGTTTGCCCGATCGCTCGGGGCGGTCGAAGTTGTCGAAGTCATAAATCTGGAACTGCTCGCGTCCCAGCGGGGACGTGGCCAGGTCTTCGACCGGCTTGCCTGTGATCGACCCGCGATTCGCGAATATGCGACCTTCTGTTCCCGTGAAGAGAATGCCGTTCCGGCCGTGGTCCAGAATCGACATCTTGACCCCGTTCGCATAGCGGTAGTGGGCCTCGAAGTCGATCGCGACGTTATAGCCGTTCTCCACACCCGGATAGTTCGCCTTGCCGGTAATCTCGACCGGGAGCGAGTCGATGGCCCATTGGGCGATGTCGACATGGTGCGCGCCCCAGTCGGTCATCTGGCCGCCCGAGTATTCGTACCACCAGCGAAAGGTGTAGTGGGATCGCTCGGGAATATAGGGAACATCGGGTGTCTGACCCTGCCAGAGATTCCAGTTCAGGTTGCCGGGAGGCGTTGTCGTAGGGAACGGGCCGCCGGTGACGTTCTTTCCCAGCACGACTTCGACTTCCTGGAGTTGTCCGATCCGCCCTTGTCGCACCATTTCCACGGCTGTTCGAAAGCGATGATCGCTCCGCTGCCACGAACCGACCTGAACCACGCGATTCGTCGCAGCGACTACGTCACGAATCAACTGACCTTCCTGAATCGTCAGCGTGAGGGGCTTTTCGCAGTAGACATCTTTTCCGGCCCGGCAAGCGTCGATGAGCATCTTCGTATGCCAATGATCGGGCGTGCCGATCAGGACCACGTCGACGTTCTTCTGCTTCAGAAGATCGCGGTAGTCTTCGAAAATTGCCGGCGTGCTGCCGAAGCTGGCACGTGCCTGCTCGCGCACATGCCGGTCGACATCGCACACGGCGACAATGTCGCCAAAGGCGCGGGCTTTCTCGGTAATCACTGTTCCCTGGTATCGCAGGCCAATCGCGCCGATTCCCAGGCGCTCGTTCGCCGATCGGGGATTCTCTTGCGCCCTCGCCCGGTTGACGAACAGGCCCGCCGAAAACGCCGATCCGAGCCCGGCAACGGTGGTGGTCAGGAACTCACGGCGATTCGCTGAGCGCATCGAATGACTCCAGTTCGTCAAAATTGCGGCACTCGGGATGGCGCGCAAGAAAAAACATCGGGCTGCGAATAACGACCCCGCCAGAGAGGCGTTACCTCGGGACACCAGTCAATAACGGACGTCCACCCTAACCGACCCGGCGGGACGTGGCCAGATCAGAGGCAAACGCGAGCCCGGCTCGTCATCGGCCGTGACGATGCCCTCACAGGGCGGGAACAGCCAGGCGAACGGCTCACTCGCCTTCCACGGAACGGCGTTTTTCGAGCGTGACGCACTTGCCGTGGTCGCTGTATTCCACGCGCGTCATGAACGCCCGCATGAGCATGATGCCCCGTCCGCAGGGGCGTTCGAGGTTTTCCTCCGCCGTCGGGTCGGGAACCTCTTCCGGCTGGAAGCCGTCTCCCTCGTCCTCGATTTCGACGACGACTGTCTCGGTGTCGATCTGGCAGCAGACCCGCACGCTCTTGGAGGGATCCATGCCATTGCCATGCTTGATGGCGTTGACGAGCGCTTCCTCCAGCGACAGGCGTATCCCGAAGACATCGCGGTCCGTGAAGCCGCGCGCCTCCAGCCGCTGGATAATTCGATCCTGGACTGCCTGACCCGCCGCAGTCTCGCTCGGGATGAAGATCTCGAACTGCTCTCGATCCGTCATTTCCTGCGCAAACTCAAGGGGCGACTTTTCAGGTTCGGCAGGCCGACGCGGCTCGCCACAGGGTTGCGGATCCCACCGCTTCAGTTGGAACGGGACGAGAGAGCCCACCTCAACAAGACCGGCTCTCACGGGCTGCCTACGGGGAACTGTCGAGGGAATCGGATGGAAAGGGGAGCTTGAGCAAGACTCTCGTCGTTCCCGGCGGTCCTGAAGGAGGTCTTAGAAACCTTCCAGGGCCTCTTCCTGAGTCTTCTTGATATCGAAAATCTTGTTTAGACGAGTGATCTCGAAAACTTCATAGATTTCGGGCCGGATGCAGCACAGCCGCAGTTTTCCCTTGGCGGCCTTCACTTTCTTATCCATCGTGATGAGTTTGCCGAGCGCGGCGCTCGACAGATACTCAACATTCGTGAAGTCCAGAACGATCCGCTTGCGGCCGTCCTCGTCGACCAGGCCGAACATCTGATTGCCAATGATCTGGATGTTCGTTTCGTCCAGAATCTTCTTGTCGATGAATCGGGCGACCGTCACATCGCCGACCTCTTCGATGTCCAGGCGCCGCTGTGCCGTCGACATGGTCAGTTCCTGCAGGGTAAAGGAAGAGCGAACGAGCTAACCGGCTATTCGAAAGTCGTTGTCGAACGTCCGCGCCCCGGAGCCGGAAAAATCGGGAGAGTGGATGGCGGATTCCCGGAACTGCAACGTCTGCCACGACCGCTGCGTGACAACCGAAGGATTCTGAAACCCCCGTTCGCGGGTGTCAAGCATAACGCAATTGCAAGGCGGTCAGAAGACCCCGCCGGTGAAAGACCCTCAAAATGGCTCCCGCGACGGGGCGGGGTTCCGCGCGAACGGCACATTCGTCATGGTTGCCGTTGCCCTTGATGATTCCGGCGACCATCGTGGACTCGCGATTTGTCGCCAAGTCATTACCATGCGGGTCGGCGAACGGTCGTTCCAGGACGGAAAGTCATCAAACCGACCCGTAACCAATCGTTATTTGTCCGGCGTTCTTCCCGTGCCAGCGATTGTGGCTTGCCGGGGCTACCGCGTTCACCCGAGGTCAGCGAACATGGATTCGCCCCTGGTTGGCATCGTGATGGGGAGTCGTAGCGATTGGGAAACCATGCGCCATGCCGCTGCCATTTTGACCGACTTTCAGATTCCGCATGAATGCCGGATCGTTTCCGCCCATCGGACGCCGGACGAAATGCACGAATATGGCCGCACGGCGGCCGATCGGGGCTTGCGCGTGATCGTCGCGGGGGCTGGGGGCGCGGCACACCTTCCCGGCATGCTTGCGGCGCAGACACGTCTCCCGGTGCTGGGAGTCCCCGTGAAGAGCCAGGCGCTCCAGGGACTCGATTCGCTGCTCTCGATTGTCCAGATGCCTGGAGGCGTCCCCGTGGGAACACTGGCCATTGGCGAAGCCGGCGCGAAAAACGCCGGGCTGTTGGCGGCTCGAATCCTCGCCTTGCATGACGAAGATGTCGCTCAAAAACTCGAAACTTTTCACCGCGAACAGCACGATCGCGTCGTGGGGGACCAGCTTCCATGAGTGGTGCGATCAATCCCGGCTCCACGCTGGGAGTTCTTGGCAGCGGACAGTTGGGACGGATGTTCGCGATCGCGGCCCGCCAGTTGGGCTATCGCGTTCATGTCTATTCTCCGGAGAAGGAGACTCCCGCCGGGGCGGTGGCCGATCGTGAGTTTCAGGGGGAGTACGATGACCTCGACACGATCCGCGAGTTTGCCGGATCCGTCGATGTGGTGACGTTTGAGTTTGAGAATGTCCCCGCTCCCACGGCGAGGGCCTGTGAAGAACTGGTGCCCGTTCGACCGGGTGGCAGCGTTCTGCATATCAGCCAGAACCGTTTGCGGGAAAAGTCGACGCTCCAGAGTCATGGTCTGCCGGTCACGCCGTTCGTGCCAGTTCATTCAACCGAAGAACTCGCGTCGGCGATCGCCAGCGCCGGAGGCAGGGGTGTCCTGAAGACGGCGTCGTGGGGGTACGACGGCAAAGGTCAAATTGCCGTGAAGGCCGATACCGATGTGGACGTGGCCTGGACCGCGCTCAAGACGGACGAGGGAATTCTCGAGACGTTCATCGACTTTGATTGCGAACTTTCGGTGGTCGGCGTGAGAGGACTCGACGGCAGTTTTGTCAGTTATGGCCCCCTGCGAAACGAGCACCACAATCATATTCTCGACGTGACATCGTATCCGTCGCTGCTTCCCGAGAAGGTTTGCCGCGAAGCCGTTGAGATCACGCGAGAAGTTCTCGAGTCACTGGATGTCGTTGGTGTGTTGTGCGTCGAATTCTTTCTGACACGCGACCAGCGGCTGCTCATCAACGAGACCGCGCCCCGTCCTCACAACTCTGGCCACCTGACGATTGATGCAAATGTGACGTCGCAATTCGAACAGCAGGTGCGGGCCATTTGCGGGTTGCCCCTGGGGAGTGCCGACTCGCTGGGACCGGCAGCCATGGCCAACCTGTTGGGGAACCTGTGGTCGCACGGCCAGCCACGCTGGGTTCACGCGCTGAGCGACAACGAAATCCGGCTGCATTTGTATGGTAAGGCCGATCCGCGGCCCGGGCGTAAGATGGGCCACCTGACCTGCCTCGGCACCACGGTCGAGGAAGCGATTTCACGAGTCCGGACCGCCCGCAAGGCACTGCTCCCCGAACCGCCCTGAGCCGTGATTTCCAATTCGATTTCCCGCACAAGCCGATCGAGAGCCTAATGACCACGTTGACACGACGATTCTGGAGAAACCGAGCCTCACTTCAAGCCATGATGCTTGGCGTGGCGCTGGTGGGTTGCGCCCCCTCGGTGGACCAGGCAAAGACGGAACCACCGCTGGCACCCAGCGAAAATTCTCAATCGGCCGAGGAGAAGACGTCTTCCCGCGGTAATGCCGAGTCGGAGGCTGGTGAAACGACGTTCGGTCCGATGTCGTTCGTCATTCCCAAGGAATGGCAGTCGCGATCGCTCGATTCCCAGTTTCTGCTGGCCGATCTGCGGATCGATGGAAGCGACGGTGAAGCCCGGCTGACCTTGTCGACCGCCCGAGGAGGCGTCGACGCGAACTTCGAGCGCTGGCAGGGGCAGTTTACCCGTGGTGCCAACGATCCGGCGCCTCGAGAGGAAACCCTGCAAGTCGCTGGCAAGGAGTGTCGCCTGCTCGATTTGACCGGAACCTTCCGCAATCCGTTTCAAAACGAAGAAATCGAGTCGGCTCGATTGATTGGGGTCGCCATTCCGTTGGACGAACCCGATGCAGCCTACTTCTGCAAGCTAACCGGGCCGTCGAAATCGGTCTCGGACCTTCGTGAACAGTTTCTCGAATTGGTTCGCTCGGGCCGCATGCAGTCTCCGTAATCGGAGCATGCCACCGGCAAGAGCAGTCCGGTCGTTCGAATTGCCAGAGACACGCTCTCCCCGTCATGCTTCAATAAGGGGGGGGGGGAAGTCTTGTTGGCCGGGTGGAAACTGACGGTGCCCCTTCCGCCAGATAACTGACAGGGGCCGCACCGGGAGGGATCGTCAACGTGACGCGACGCTATCTGATTTCCGTCAGCGCGAAGAACCGCGTGGGGTTTCTGGCCGCTTTTGCCAAAGCGCTGGATGAATTGGGCGGAAACCTTTCCGAAATCAGTCAGACGCGCCTTCCCCCCTATTTCATGATGCTTATTCTTGCCGAGTTCGCGGAATCGCGCGATCCCGGAGTGATTCAGTCGCATATTCGCGACGTCTGCCGTCCGTTCGGCGCCGAATTGACAATCATGGACGTGACCGCGGATCCGTGCGATGTCGAGTCGCTCGATGCCATGCCCGATCAGAAGCGGACTCCGTTTCTGTTGACGATGACGGGCAACGATCGACCGGGGATCTTGCGACTCTTGACGCGTCAACTGGCTCAGCACGGTATCGATGTCACGAACGTCCGGGCCACGCAGACCGACGAGAAGTCGAGATTTCTGTTTGTCATGTCGCTCTCTGTGCCGGAGGGAGTTTCCATGCTGGTGTTGCAGAATGAGTTGCAGCAGATTGGCGAAGATTGTGCCCTCTCCGTCCACATCCAGCACGGCCGCTTGATGGACGCCGTCACCAGTTTGCGTTCCTTCAATGGACCGTCCTGACGACCGGTCATGGAACATTCACTGATAAAAATGATGTTCTCGAAACATCAATCGGGACTTGAAACGTATTTGTGATCGTTACCCTCCGCAGCATGGAATCCACCGGATGCTCGCCGATTCCGATCTTGTCGAAGGCTGTCTGGTCGCTCAGTTGCCGCTCGAAGTGAGGTCGATGACCCTCGCGATCAACGTGGCCGACTGCGCGGACCGCAGTCTCCATCGCCTGTGCGACGGGATCTACCAGAAGGTCACTCGGGGAGCCGCGCGGTTTGCCGAAATCGCGGGCGACGTCGCCGCCGAGTACGGAGTTCCCATCTTACAGCGGCGGCTTGCCGTGTCCGGCGTCTCGGAGATCGCGGACGGCTTCGGACCGGAAGACCTGCTGCACGTCGCGCGCACGCTCGACGGAGCCGCGGCACAGGTTCATGCCGAGCGCATTGGCGGCTTTTCGGCCGATGCCCGGTTCGGCTTGTCGAACGCGGCCAGCCAGGTCATCGCCAGTCTGCCCGTGGTGCTCGCGGAGACCACGCGCGTTCGCGCGGCCGTGCAGGTGGCGGCGACGCAGACCGGCGTGAACATGAGTGCCGTCGCGCTGGTAGCTCAGAAGATGCGCGAGGCGGCCGATGCCAGTGCCGACAAGAACGCCGATGCCTCCGCGCGGCTGACGGTTGTTGCCAACGACTGTCTGGGACATCCCCATCTGACCAGTTGCACGACTCAGCCCGGTTGGGTCGATCGGTCGATTCATGTCAGCGTCGGGGCCGCCGCGGTTCTCAAACATGCGCTGGAAGTCGCGTCCGTCCAGCGGGGCGACCTGGCATGGACAACGATCGCGGAAATCCTGCAGACCGCTGGATACCGCTCCATCAAGGCGGCCGAAATTATCGGTCGCGAAGTCGCCAAGCGAATGGGCGTGACGTTCGGATTCGTCGATCCGACTCTCGCCCCCACGATTCGCGGTGGCGATAGCGTCGTCGGCCTGTTCCCGCTGCTGGGGGTCGAATCGTTCGGAGCGCCTGGAACCGTCGCCGTGCTGACGCTGCTGCGCGATGTGATGCAGCGGGCTGCCCGGTTCGCGAGTCCGGGTCGGCACCTTGAAGCGCGGGTGATGCTTTCCGTGCTGGAAGACCCGGCTCTCGCGGAAGCCACCCATCAGGGCCTGTCCTTCGACCGCTTGCAGTTGCTTGCGGCCGCCGGTGCGTGTGGACTCGATCTGATTCCCATTCCGGGGGCCGTCGATGCCGATACCCTGTCGGCGATCATTGCCGACCAGATGGTGCTCTCGGTCAGTCGTGGACAGACGGGATCGGTCCGCGTCATTCCGATTCCCGGCCGCGGAGCGGGCGAGCGAGTCACCTACGGCAGCATGTTGGGCGAAGCGTCCATTCTGGATGTCGCCGGGATTGGCCGGTCCCGGCCGATGACCCAGCGCGGCGGTATTTTTCCGACAAGCGGCGATTGGTAACGGGCGCTCAATGTGTGACCAGTCGACCTGGGAAAAACGAGGGCTCGCTTTCAGCCAGCGGCCGCGAATTCGTTCACGCCCAGCCAGTCCCGCAGGGCGTCGTGAATCGACTCCGATGTGACCGATCCCGGATGATCGATTCCCTGAACGGCGCGGGACGCGACGAGATTGGCGAACAGGGCCGCCTCCGGAAACGTCGCGCCGGCGCAGAGCGCGGCGACCGCGCCGGCCGTGGCCGCATCGCCTGCCCCGTGGGGATTGATCGATCCCTGCAACGGAACCGGCGGTACGAGAGTCAGGACCGGGTCGCTCGTCAGCATCCCCTGAATGCCGCAACTGACAAACACGGGCGCGCCTGTTTCCTGACGAATCCGCGGCACGACCGCGTGCAGGTCGGTCAGCGGAATTTCGTCCCCGGGCAGCGCGTGCGTTCGGCCGACCGCTTCGAACTGATTCGGTTTGATAATCATGTTGCGGAACTGACGGACGTAACGTCGGCTGTCGGCCCAGAACAAGACGCGCGGATGCCGTTCGGCTTGCTCCGCGAGCAAATCGCGCAGCGCAGCCGTCACCGTCCCATGGTCGCGGGTGGTCGATTCGTCCAGCACGATCACCGCATCGACGGCGGGCAGAAGGTGGTCGAGCGCCGCTGCCATCAGGCTGACCAGTCGCGGCGGTGTCGGCTGCCGGACGCGGCGATCGTATTTGGGATATCGTCCCGTCATTCCGCCCGCCAGTCGGTCGAATGGACGGACCGACAGCGGCGTGGTGATGTTCGCATGACACGACAAGCCGTCGGTGTGACAGCCCTGTTCCTGCAGTAAGCGCACGAGTTCCCGGCCGTCGGCATCGTCGCCCACCAGGCCCATGACATGCCGGGTGCCTACGCCCAGATCGCCAAGAATTCCGGTGACCGTACCAGCGGCGGACACGGTGCGCTGCACGTCGTCGATCTGATGAACGCGTCGCCCCGTATTCTGGCTGGAAGACTCTTCCGCCGGATTGATTTCCAGCAGGATCTCCAGGATGAAGTCACCAAGTACCAGGATGCGTAAGTCCTGAAACCGATGCAGCAACTCGTCCAGTCGCGAGGGAGTCACTGGGAAGTCCCTTTCAGCCAGCCCGCCGTGCGTTCGGGACCGCGCTCCGCGTGAGAGCGTGATTCCCGATCCATTCCACCAGATTCAACCAATCGGCGAAGTCCGGCGCCACCAGGTGCGCGCCCGATTGAATCAGCAGTTCACTTTTCCACGATTCGATCGTGCCCGAACGATGCTCTTCATCACTCGCGATCCCAATGACGCAGCCTCCGGCCGCCGCCAGCTCACGAGTTTCCGTCACGCCGTCGCCAAAGCCCACAATCGCGGTCGCTCCGCCAGGTTCACGCGCCACAATTTCGGCAATGACACGTCCCTTGCAGAATTCCGCAGGATTCAGTCCCGGTCCAAAGATTCCGCCGTCAAAATAGTCTGCAATTCCCAGGAACTCGGCTTCTTCCTGAAGATCGACCAACCGCGTTCCACTGAGCAGCACTAGCGAAATACCCTGCTGCTGCAGCGCCTCCAGCATGGCTTGAACGCCCGGGACCAAGAATCGGTCGACCCGCTCTTCGCCGCGAGCCACCGCCTCGCGCCGCGAGGCAACCAGCCGGCACAGCCGTTCATCAAAGTCCTTCTCGACCGCCGCCGGATCCCGAGGAGTTCCGCCGCGCCTCTGGATTTCCTCGGCAAGCCGAATCATCTGGTAAATCGTGGCACGGCCAATCTGGGGCCGGATGACGGAGAGGAGCTGCGCGACAACGGTGGCGTCGGTTTCGCCGGGATAGCGCACCGGATGCAGTTCCTGGAGCATCAGCTCAACCATCAGGTCGGGCCATCCGCCACGTAGCAGGCTGACAGTTCCGTCAAAGTCGAAGATCGCCGTCCGAAATGGAGCCGTTCCCTCCCATTTTCGAGTCCAGGAGAGCGTCGATCTCGCTTCGGAAGTCGGCTGATGAGTGGTCATATGTTTTGTGGACGATGGCAAAAGGGCGGGGATCGCGAGGCTGAGCGGAGGATCGGGGCGAGTTGGGGCGTAGTTTATGGCTCACGGCGGCAAGAGGCAAGCCGGACAATTGGTTACGGAAATTCTGAGGAGCCCCAATGGCGGGCGAACCCCCTGCCGTTGAAAGTTTACGGCTGGTTGCTAGACTCTGACCCTTTGACGAAGAGCGAAAAACTTTTTTGACCGGACTGAATCAGGACGTTCCGACCACTGTTCGGCCCGATCCGTGTGGATCGATCGCAGGCTGAGCGGTCAGGGTGACAGAACGACACCAGCAGTCCCAGGAAACTCGAGATGTCGATCACGAAGGAAACGAAGGCTCAGTTAATCCAGGATTACCGACGCAGCGAACAGGATACCGGTTCGCCGGAAGTCCAGATCGCGGTTCTGAGTCATCGAATTGCTCAGTTGACCGAGCACTTCAAGAAGCACTCCAAGGACCATGCCAGCCGACGCGGGCTACTGATGCTCGTGAGCAAGCGCCGGAGTCTTCTGAATTACGTCAAGAGCACGAATTCCGCGCTCTACTTCCAGCTCTTGGATCGCTTGAATCTGCGGAAGTAACCCTTCGCCAGCCTTCGACTTCGGGGTTTTGTTCGGGAGGCTTTCCTTGCCATCTCCCGGATCTGGCCGATCGATCTTTGACAACAGCCGGCCAATCACCTGGCGCGACGGGCTCATCGTCCGTCCTGCTGCCGTACCCATCTTTGCAGGAATCAAAACGTGAAGGTTACCGTTGAGCGCCAGATCGCTGGCCGCACTCTCACTCTGACAACCGGTGAAATTGCCAAGCAGGCCGCCGGTTCGGTGTTTGTTCAGTTTGCTGAAACCGTTGTTTTTGTCGCCGCACAGGACGGTCCCGCCCGGCCTGGCCAGGACTTCTTCCCCCTCACTGTCGATTATCGCGAACGCTCGGCCGCAGCCGGCAAGTTTCCCGGTGGGTTCCTGAAGCGTGAAGGCCGTCCGACCACCAAGGAAATCCTGACCTGCCGCCTGACGGACCGGCCGATTCGCCCGCTGTTTCCGGAAGGTTACGTCGACGAAGTTCAGATTATGTCGAACGTCCTCTCCGTGGATGGAGAGAACGATCCCGACGTCCTGTCGATCATCGGCGCGAGCGCGGCATTGTCCCTCGCGCCGGTTCCGTTTCATGGGCCGATCGGCGCCGTTCGCGTGGGACGGATCGGAACCGAACTGATCCTGATGCCCACCCAGGCCCAGATGGCCGAGAGCATCCTCGACCTGATCGTCGCCGGGTCCAAGGATTCGGTCCTGATGATCGAAGGCTTTGCCCAGCAGCTTCCCGAAAGCGAAATGGTCGAAGCCATCATGTTCGCTCATCGGGCCATCGTCGAGATCTGCCAGATGCAGATTGAGTTGCAGGAAAAGGCCGGACGTCCGCGCGCGGAAGCCGTGAAGGTTGCCGAGAACCCCTTCTTCCCCATCTTGCGAGAGAAGGCATACGACCGCCTGAAGGCTGCCAAGCAGCAGAATCTCAAGCAGGATCGTGGATCAGCCCGGTCCGATCTGAAGAAGCAGTTGCTCGAAGAGTTCTTCCCCGCCGGAGCCGAAAAGACCGCTGACGGCCTGACGAAAGAGCAATTCGGAGCGGCGTTCTATCAGCTTGAAGATCGCGTCTTCCGCGACCTGATTTTCGAAGGCCGCCGTCTCGATGGCCGCGCTCCGGCCGATCTGCGAGCCGTCAACTGCTCGGTTGGCGTGCTGCCGCGGGTCCACGGTTCGGCTGTCTTCACCCGTGGCGAAACTCAATCGCTGGCAACCATTACCCTGGGAACGATTCGCGATGCCCAGCGCGTCGATGGTTTGTTCGAAGAGTACGCCAAGCGGTTCATGCTCGATTACTATTTCCCCCCCTACTCGGTCGGGGAATGCCGTCCGATTCGCGGGCCGGGTCGACGTGAAATTGGGCACGGATGTCTGGCCGAGCGTTCGGTTCGCTCGGTGATCCCGAACGAAGAACGCTTCCCATACACGATTCGCGTGATCTCCGACATCATGGAATCGAACGGCAGCAGCTCGATGGCCTCGGTCTGCAGTGCCACGCTGGGGCTCATGGACGCCGGTGTGCCCATCACGCAGCCGGTCGCGGGGATTTCGATCGGTCTCGTCAAAGACGGCGACCGCTATGTTCTGCTCACCGACATCATGGGCGACGAAGACCACTTCGGCGACATGGACTTCAAGGTGGCGGGCACCCAGAAGGGGGTCACCGGCATTCAGCTCGACCTGAAGATTGCGGGGATCAACGAAGAGATCATCACCCGCACGCTGGAACAGGCACGAATCGCCCGTATCGAACTGCTCAAAACGATGCTCTCGGAAATCCGCCGTCCGCGTGGCGAAATCTCGTCCTTCGCTCCCCGGCTGTTGCGGACCAAGATCGACCCGCAGAAGATCGGTCTCCTCATTGGCCCTGGCGGCAAGACCATCCGTGCCATTCAGGAAGAAACCGGAACGACCATTGACATCGAGGACGACGGTACGGTTCTGATCGCCTGCCCGAATGCGGAAGGGGCTGCCGACGCTCTGGCCCGTGTCGAGGCGATGGCCGAAGAAATCAAGGTCGGCCGGATTTACAACGGCACGGTCGCTTCGATCAAGGACTTCGGGGTCTTCGTGGAGATTGCTCCTGGCAAGGACGGATTGTGCCACATCAGCGAGCTGTCCGACAGCTTCGTGAAGTCGATCGATGACGTGGTCAAGCTTGGCGACAAGATCCAGGTGAAGGTCATCGCGATCGACGAACAGAATCGCGTCAAGCTCTCACGCAAGGCCGTGCTGGCCGAGGCCGCGGCAAAAGAAGTTCCGGCTGAAGGCGAATAGTGCTTTGTCACGGTGAAATAGAGGGATTGTGTGCCACTGGCTCCGCCAGTGCATCGTGTTGCGGCCGATCAAATCAAGGCACACTGGCAGAGCCAGTGGCACCCTGAAGTGAAGCTGTGACAAGCTGAGAAGTAAAGGCGGCGAGGGAACGACCGGTTCGTGGAGCCGGTCGTTCGACTTTTCCGGATTCTCTCATGAATACACCGGAATTGACCCAACCGAAGTCGCCGCCGACCGCAGAAGCATTGAGCGATTCAGAATTTCGATACGCGGAGATCGCGGCCCTGGCTGGCGGTCTCGCGCATGAGATTCGCAATCCCCTTTCCACGATGACGCTCAATCTCGAGCTCATCGAGGAAGATCTCGCGGAGAGTGAAGCTCCGCGTGACCGCCGGATGCTCAAACGGGCGCGTACCGTGCGCACCGAATGCCGCCGCCTGGAGATGATTCTCGAAAGCTTCCTGGAGTTCGCACGCGCCGGGCACCTGGAGCCCTGCACCTGCGATGTCAACGCGACGCTGCGGGATTTCGTGGCCTTCTTTCAGCCCCAGGCGCAGGAACGCAACGTCGAAGTTAGGCTGCACCTCGCGGCATCTCTGCCTCACGTTTGTCTTGATGAGAAACTCTGGCGGCAGGTTCTCTTCAATCTCGCGGGAAATGCCGTCGACGCCATGCCGAATGGCGGTTCACTGGAATTCCTGACTTATACGTCTCCATGCGGTCGGTCGGTCATCATTGAAATTATCGACACCGGGTCGGGCATGGATACCGCGACGCGCACCCGGATGTTCGAGGCCTTCTACTCGACCAAGCCCAACGGGAACGGGCTGGGGCTTCCCACCGTTCGCAAGATCATCGCCGCACATCACGGAACGATCGCCTGCGAAAGCGCCGTCGGCCGGGGAACGAAGTTTCGCCTGGAACTCCCCATTTCCGAGGATCGGCCGTCCTGACGAAAAGCCTGACGAAGTGTCAGCCGTTCGGGCGACAGCGTCGGGCAATCGCGAGGTTCGTCCGCAGGTGGCCTAGCGTCAGGCTGCTGACGGTCAGGCTCTGAACACCCGGTTCCGCCAACACGAACTCGATCGCCTGCTCGGCCGGCAATCGACCGGAAGCCAGTCCTTTCTTCACGACAACCGCGACTCCGGCTTCTCTCGCGCGCGCGATCATCGACCACATTTCGACGGCTTCCTGGTTGTACTCCAGCATCAGCACGTCGGCCCATTCGAGAGCGAGTTCAGCCGCCTCCCCAGACTTTGCCGACAATCCGACGGCACGTGTCAGTCCTCGGGATCGCGCTTCGAGGAGTCCCGCCACGACATCCGTCTGCTGGAGGACTTCCACGTCATTCGCGGGAGCATGAATCAGCACGAAGTCGACCGCATCGGTCCGCAGTCGCTCGAGGCTTCGTTTCAGGCTGTCACGAACGCCGATGGACGAAAAGTCATAGCGAGAGGTGCCGTTCTCGAAGATCTCACCGACCTTTGTGCTGAGGATGAATTCATCGCGACGTGTCGACAACGCGGCACCGATACGTTCTTCGCTGAGGCCATACGCGGGCGCGGTATCGATCCAGGACATGCCCATGTCGACAACGGTATTGAGCAGATGAGCGGCGTCCCGGTCGGCTGGCAAATCGTACGATGCGTCGTACTTGATCGCCTGATTCCTGCCGATCTTGAAGGCACCGTAGCCGAGCGGCGGCAGTGCGCGGCCGTCGAGTCGCTCGCGCAGGCGATCCCAGGGTCCAGATGCGGGCATCATCGTCATGCCGCACGCCGCGTCACGCTAGGTGTCGAGTCGAGTTCATCGGTCCCGAACCACCGGGCTTCCGGGAGTTCCCAGGGGAAGCGGGAGACCTCGGGACGCGGCCAATCGGCAATCTCGGTTCCGTTCCAGGAGGCAGTTTCCCGAGGATCACCAATCCGCGACGCGACTTCGTCGGCCAGGACGGGGGCCAATGCCAATTTCGTGGGCCAGGCGGTCGTCACATTGCCGGCGCACAGCGTCTGAATGCCCTCCGGCCGCTGGCCATCGGTCGTCGCCTTTTCAGCTCGATCGACCCGGTAGCACGACCATTCGACGCCCGTCAGGTCGAGGCCCGGTAGGACGTCGCGAATCTCGGCGATTGCCCGAGTGAGCTGCGTCTCATCGTCGTAGGCAACGCCATCTTCAGCGAGTTGCCCACCGATCTGCCAGACCGTTCGGCCATCGGCCGATTCGGAACAGTCCGAGGTGATCGTCACCCGCGTTTTTGCGCCGTCGATGCAATGCCCATGAAGTTCCGGAAGCGAACCGCGGGCGACCACCATCTTGAGCGGGCGAGTCTGCATTGTTTCGCGAGACAAACCCAGCATCCCCCGCAGTTCGCGATTGCCGCGACCGGCTGCCAGCACGACATGCCGCGGCTTCAAGACAAGTTCGCGCGAACCATCTGGTGACTGAAGTCGGATGGCTCGCGTTTCGCCGGGACTGTCGATTTCGAATGCGAGACCGTGAGCGGCGTCAATCTTCAGGATGCGCTCGGAATGCTGCTCATAGAGGTCGTTGACAAAGCTCTTGGGGCAGATCACCTGCTCGCCCAGGCGAAAGACGGTCGACGTTCCATGCCGCAGCACGTCGGGCGTCTCGTCCGCCGACAGGGCCTCCGGTTGAACCTGCAAGGCCAACCGTGCCCCCAGCATGCCGAGTCGGGACGACCAGTTCTCGGTCCTCCACAAGTAACAGGCACCCGACCGCAGCCGAGTGTTTGTGAGGCAGGGACTTCGCTGGCCAAGGAGGGAGGCCCGCCAGACCAGCGGCATCTCGGAAATGCTGGCCGCGGAGCGATTCATCAGGCCCTGGAGCGCGTACTTCAGACCGCCGTGGATGATTCCTTGCGAGGCAATCGTTTGCCCTGCACCGAGTTCTCCGGCTTCCAGGAGAACGACCGAATGTCCCTGGCGCGCAAGGCGATCCAGAATCCAGAGACCAGCCGCTCCGCCGCCAAAAATGACAACATCCAGTTGCATGATCGATCCACCCCTCTCGCGTCCTTGCAACGCAACGAAAGGTTGTAGCGGCAACCGAGGACTTGTGCCTAGATCAGCTTTATCTGGCGATTTGACGTGATCGCGGAGTTTGGGCAAGACTGGTCCCTCAAGCGCAGAGTGGAATTGACTGCGATCCAACAATTGACGGAGGCGAAATGAAGTACCTCAATCTGACGGCTTCAGCGACGTTCGCTGTGTTCGTGGGTCTCTGTTCGGCAACCGGATACCCAGCGGACTCCGCGGAGCCGACGAATCTGGTCTTCATCCTCACGGATAACCAAGGGGCATGGACGCTTGGCTGCTACGGCAATCCCGACATCCGCACGCCCTCGATCGATCGTTTGGCGCAGGAAGGAATCCGGTTCGATCGAGCGTTTGCCAGCAATCCCGTCTGCTCACCAACGCGCGCGACCTATCTCACCGGGTTGATTCCCTCGCAACACGGCATTCACAGTTTTCTGGGTGGCGAGAAGCCGGACGCCCAGATGGGGCTCGAGGCCGCGTGCCAGATTGCCGAGTTTGATTCGCTGCCGACAATCCTGAATCGCCATGGCTATGTCTGCGGTTTGAGCGGGAAGTGGCACCTCGGCGACAGCCTGACTCCGCAACTCGGGTTTACCTCGTGGATCACGATGCCGCGCGGTTCAACTGCTGAGTTCTACGACGCACCTGTGATTGAAGATGGAAAAGTCCGGACTGAGCCGGGTTATTTGACGGACTTGTGGACGGAACGCGGCGTCCAGTTCCTGAAGGAGAATCAATCGCGACCTTTCTTTCTCTACCTGGCGTACAACGGCCCTTACAACCTGGGGCCGCTGCTGACCAGACGAGCGTGCAATCGGCATGCCGACTCCTACGACACGCAATGGCTGCCGAGTTTCCCGCGCGATGCGATGCATCCGTGGCAGTTCAACAACAAGGACTATCTGAACAACATTATCTCGATTCGCCGCGTCGCCGCCGAAACCAGTGGCGTGGACGATGGCGTGGGACGAATTCTGCAGACGCTCGACGAGTTAGGGCTCGCTGAAAACACGTTGGTCGTCTACGCCGCCGATCAAGGCTGGATGGGAGGCCAGAACGGCCTCTGGGGCATGGGCGATCACACACGGCCGGTTGGAGCGCACGAACTGATGATGCGCGTGCCCCTCATCTTTCGTCATCGCGGTGCGCTCGTGGGAGGACGTGTCTCCAATCGTTTTGTCAGCAACTACGACTTTCTTCCGTCCATTCTCGACTACCTGAAGATCGCGGACCGCCCCGCAAGCTCGCCCGGCCGCAGTTATGCACACTTGCTGCGCGGTGAGGAGCCGATTGCGTGGGATGACGTGGTCTACTACGAGATGGAAGGAACTCGCGCCATTCGCACGGCAGACTGGAAACTCGTCAAACGGCACCCTGACGGCCCGCACGAACTCTATGACATGCGCACGGATGGTCAGGAACGCTTCAATCTCTTCGGACAACCCGCTCATGCCGACAAACGCGAGGAACTGGATGAGCGTCTGAAACAGTTCTTTGCGCAGAATGCGGATCCGAAATACGACGTCTGGCGTGACGGCCGCAGTAAAGCTGGCCGGCTTCCGTGAACTCGTCGTGAATGTCCTGGTTTTCGCCCGTGGGAGTCGCATCGCCAGGGACAAGCTGTTTGAATGGGACGATCACCGAGGCTTTCCATCCAGATCGGAGAAGCCTTCATTGCCGTGTGTCTGAAAGAATTCAGGGATGATAAACAACGCGCTGAAACGAATCCTTGTGACCGACTTTGATGGAACCCTGTGCCGGAACGAGTTCTATCAGCTTGTTCGTGATCGGCTCTTGTCTCCGGAAACGGAGAATTTCTGGAACGATTTCGTCTCGGGACGGACTTCCCACCTGGGAGTTCTGCAATCTTATTTTTCCGCGATCCGGTCCGAGGAAGCCGAAGTGCTCGCCTTGCTGGATGACATGGCGTTAGAACCCCGCTTTGCCGAGCTCGCGACGGCCCTTCAACAACACGGCTGGTCGCTGGTCATCGCTTCGGCGGGGTGCGGTTGGTACATCGAGCGACTCCTGGCGACGTCGGAGATTCCCTACACGCTGCATACGAATCCGGGCCGCTGGGAAGGGGGAGAGCGGGGACTGGTGATGGAGCCGCCTTACGACTCTCCGTACTACTGCCCGGAACACGGCATCAACAAGGCGGCGATCGTCGCGGATTTCGTGAAGAGCGGCGCGATGACCGCGTTCGCGGGAGACGGGTTGACCGATGTCGCTGCCGCGAAACTGGTTTCCGAACACCTGAGGTTTGCCCGCGGCGATTGCGCGGAAGCCCTCGCGCGTGAGGGCTTGCCATTTCGCTCGTTCGAGCGCTGGTCCGAAGTGGCCGAGGCCCTGCTGAAGTTGGACGGCTGAGCCGGGAGTGGAACGGATGAACGACGTACGGACGTTACGGGTTCCGAGCCTTGTTCGAGTGAAGCCGGGGGCGTCGCGCCGCATCGGTATCTACCTGCAACGTGTCGGAACCCGGAAGGCCATCCTGTTCGCAAGTGCCGGTCTCCCCGCGCCGCTCGTCGATTCCGTCCTTCTTGCCTTGGAGGACGCAGGCGTTTCGGTGACACGTACCGATGTCGATTCTGGCAGTTTCGAGGATGCGGTTCGGTTGTTTGAATCGGTCCCCCCCGAGACCGACGCGGTGCTTGGACTTGGCGGGGGCAAGGCCCTCGATGTGGCGAAATACATCGCGCATCTGGGCGGTCGACCTTACTATGCCATGCCGCTCTCGCTGTCGAACGATGGCTTCGCGAGTCCGCAATCCAGCCTGACGATTCAGGGGCGTCGTCGTTCGCTGGTCAGTCGCGTTCCGACGGGTGTCGTGGTCGATACCGAGGTTTGTCGGTTGGCCCCCGACATTCTATGGCATTCCGGAGTCGGTGATCTCGCGGCCAAGTGGACCGCCGTTGCCGACTGGAAGCTGGCGTACCATCACGACGGCACGCCCGTGAACGATCTGGCGGCGCTCTTGTCCGACGCGACGGTGATGCAGTTCCTGGCGCGTCCCGAGCGGGATCTCGAAGGCGTTCGACTTCTGGCGACAGCCCTATTGCTCAATGGCGTGGCCATGGAACTGGCCGGAAGTTCGCGGCCGGCCAGCGGCAGCGAGCATCTGATTTCGCACGCGCTCGATCAAATCAGTCAGCGGCCGCGTCTGCATGGTCTGCAAGTGGGTGTCGCCGCCTACCTTGTCAGCGGACTTCAAGGTGGAAATCAAACCGAGCGGATTGGCGAACTGCTGGATCGGACCGGGTTCTGGGACAGCATTCGCGCGGACCCGTTCGACCCGGACGAGTGGCGACTCGCCGTGGAGCGGGCTCCCATGCTCAAGCCCGGCTTCCACACGATTTTGTCGACCATGGATGCCTGGCCGCGAATCGACCGACAGATTGGCGGCGATCCGCGACTGGCCGGATGTTTTGGACCCTGACTGGGGGGTGACGTCTTATTACGCGTCTCCCTCCTCTCGGAATGATTTGTCGCGCAAGTGAAGGGGATAGTCGATTGGCTGGCCACAAGATTCAAGGTGCCCCGTTTCGTGAAGTCCTGCCGAAACAGGCAATTCGGCAGTGGTTTTCACCGATCAATGCTTTTCTGTTCCTGCAATCGACCAGCGGCCTGTTGCTCCTCTTCGTCACGGCCATCGCGCTGTTCCTGGCAAACACGGATTTTGTCCCAGGGTTTCTTGAGTTCTGGCATCTGACGTGTCAGATCCGCATCGGCGACTGGAAACTCGAAAAGGATCTTCTGCACGTCATCAACGATGGTTTGATGGCCGTGTTTTTTTTCGTGGTCGGGCTGGAAATCAAACGAGAGATCGTCGTGGGGGAACTCCGCGATCCCCGGACGGCCGCGCTTCCCGTCGTTGCCGCCATTGGCGGCATGCTCGTTCCGGCGGTTGTTTTTGTCGCGTGCTCACAAATTCTGGGCGTGCCGGGCGATGCGTCGCGGGGATGGGCCATACCCATGGCGACCGATATTGCCTTCGTTGTCGGTCTCTTGGCCCTCTTTGGAGATCGCATCCCGTTGGGGCTCAAGATTCTGCTGCTGTCGCTGGCGATCGTCGACGACCTGGGGGCGGTTCTGCTGATTGCTTTCGTCTTCACGGAATCGCTGTCGTTCGAACTTCTGGGCTGGGCGCTGGGCGGGTTCGTGCTCACGTATGGGATGAACCGAGCCGGAGTTCGCGCGGTGCCAATCTATGTCGTGGTTGGGGGGCTCATTTGGCTCGCGGTTTTGAAGGCTGGCGTCCATCCGACCGTGGCGGGAGTCCTGTTGGGGCTGATGACTCCCGCCACGGCCTGGGTGAACCGGGAAACATTGAACGGTGTTCTGGGGCAATTGCGGGAGGAACTGGATCGGCTCCCCGATGATCCGACAACCTTGCATGATGAACTGGCGGCCGTGGAATTCGCGACGCGCGAAAGCGTTCCGCCCCTTTATCGCCTTGAACATCTGCTTCATCCCTGGGTCGCATTGGCGATCATGCCGGTCTTCGCCCTGGCGAACGCGGGTGTCCCGATCCGGATGAGTTACATGTCCGATCCGCTCACCCAGAGCGTTGCCTGCGGACTGCTGGTCGGCAAACCGTTGGGGATCGGGCTGTTTTCGTTCCTGGCCGTCAAACTGGGGTGGGCACGCCTGCCAACGGGCGTGAACTGGTCCATGCTCATGGGCGGCGGCTGTCTCGCGGGGATTGGCTTCACGATGTCCTTGTTCCTGACGGGCCTGGCCTTGCCAGCGTCTCATATTGATGCCGGGAAACTGGGGACGTTAATGGGTTCGGCGCTCAGCACGATTCTGGGGATGAGCATTCTCACCTACGCCGTCGTCATGGGTGGCAAGCCCGAGACTTCAAAGGACTCCGCGAAATGAACGGTCCGCCGGAAGCTGGTAATGGGCGAAGTCGCGGGATCTCCTTGATCGGACCCGGCTTTCGGGATGGCGCGCGAATGAACAGCGTTCGCTCGCGTTGGTACACGGTTCTGGCTAAAATTTCGAAGAAATTCATGGATTCCAGATCGAGAAAATTGATTCAGAAGACCGAACTGGCGTTCGCCATTCGGCAGATGCTCGCGCCCTGATGCTGCCTGAAGAGCGTCGGAAATTCTGGCCCGGTCCCGAAGTGGATAGGGACGAAGAGGTTCCGGCAATGTTTTGACGGAAGCTCCCAGGGGGTTAGCGATCTCTCGCGGGTCGCGGGGCGGCGGTCGTTGATCTCCACAACTTGATGGTTCCATCCTGCGAAGGCACGCGTCCCATGGCGGTGTTCCTTGGTATTGACGTTGGTACGAGCGGTACCAAGACCCTGGTCGTTCAGGAAGACGGTGCCATTCTTGCGTCGGCATCCGCTGAGTATCCCTTGTCCAGTCCCAAACCGGGCTGGTCGGAACAGAATCCGGCCGACTGGTGGGAGGCCGTCCAGAATTCGGTCCGCAAGGCGGTCAAAAGCGCGAAGATCAAGCCGGCGGATGTCGGCGCGATCGGTCTGACCGGGCAGATGCACGGCAGCGTTTTCCTGGATAAGCAGAATCAGGTTATTCGCCCGGCGATCCTGTGGAATGACCAGCGCACGGCCGAGGAGTGCGCCGAGATCGAAAAGCGCGCCGGCGGTCGATCCAAGCTGATCGAACTGGTCGCGAATCCGGCGCTTACGGGGTTCACGGCTCCCAAAGTTCTCTGGCTTCGCAAGAATGAACCGAAGAACTACGACCGGACGGCGCATCTTCTTCTCCCCAAGGACTATGTCCGCTTCTGCCTGACGGGGGAATTCGCCACCGATGTCAGCGATGCCTCCGGAACGCTGTTGCTGGATGTGAGAAAACGCCAGTGGTGCAAGCCGCTGCTCGAGAAGCTCGACCTCAAGGCCGGCATCCTCCCGACGGTGTTTGAATCGGAGGAAGTCACCGGCAAATTGACTGACGCGGCTGCGAAGGCTTTAGGGCTGGCCAAAGGGATCCCAGTTGTTGCCGGTGGCGGCGATCAGGCCGCGGGCGCGGTCGGCAACGGCGTGGTGAAACGAGGGATCATCTCGGCGACGCTAGGGACCAGTGGCGTGGTCTTCGCCCACAGCGACGAAGTGCAGATCGACCCGCAAGGCCGCGTGCATACCTTCTGCCATGCCGTACGGGATAAATGGCATGTCATGGGCGTGGTTCTTTCCGCTGGCGGCAGCCTGCAATGGTATCGCAACCAATTGGCCGAAGCCGAAGTGACGGCTGCCAAGCGGTTGAAGACCGATCCCTACAGCCTGATTACCGAACAGGCGTCTGAAGCACCGACCGGTTGCGAAGGACTCTTCTTCCTGCCCTACTTGACGGGCGAGCGGACACCCCATGCCGATCCCAATGCCCGCGGCGCATGGATCGGTCTCAGCTTGCGACATGGCCGCGCCCATCTGATTCGATCGGTCATGGAGGGGGCCACGTACGCGATGCGCGACTGCCTGGAGATCGTCAACGAGTTGAAGATCCCCATTCGCGAAATTCGGGTCTCGGGCGGAGGTGCTCGCAGCGAATTCTGGCGCCAGATGCAGGCCGACATTTACGGTCGACGAGTGATGACCATCAATGCGTCGGAAGGCCCCGCCTATGGCGCGGCCCTTCTGGCGGCTGCGGGGGCAGGGGCGTACAAGAGCGTGGTGGAAGCCTGTTCCGCCGCGATTTCCCTCACCGGCAGTACCGACCCGCTCGCGGAAGCCAAGCGTGTGTACGGCAAGAGCTATCCGGTTTTCCAGCGGCTTTATCGCACCCTGAAGCCCGACTTTGAAGAAATTGCCCGGCTCGTCAAGGAGATTTGAGCGGACGACTTATGAGGTGTTCGCGCCGTCATCGTAAGAGGAGCTAACGAGGTGGGAGCGCTGCACCTGACCGAACGCGAGGTCCGCGACCTGATCGACATCGACACCGGAATGGACTGCCTCGATGCGGCGTTCCGCGAATGGGCGGCGGGTCAGGCCGACAATCAGCCTCGCCGCCGCGTCGTGCTCCCCAGTGCCTGGCTACACATGATGTCCGCCGGCAGTACGTCGAGTGGCTACCTGGCGTGCAAAACGTATGTCACCGGCAATGCCGGTATGCAGTTTCATCTGCTGCTCTACAAGATTGAGACCGCTCAACTGGTGGCGATGTTCGATGCCAACTGGCTCGGGCAAATTCGCACGGGCGCCGCGACGGGGGTGGCGACTCGCCTCCTGTCACGAACGGACAGCCGGACCCTGGGTTGCCTGGGAACCGGATTTCAGGCTAGTTCCCAGATCGAGGCCGTTTGTGCGGTTCGAGATCTGGAGCGGATCGTGGTCTATTCGCGCGATGACGATCGCCGCAATCGTTTCGCCGAAGAAATGACCCTGAAACTTGGAATTCCCGTGCATGCAGTAGGAACACCGCTGGAGGCCGTCGTCGAACAGGACATTGTCATCACGGCCACGACCAGCCGAACTCCGGTCTTCGAGGGGGAATGGTTGTCCAAGGGGACGCACATCGCGGCAGTCGGAGGCAATCACCTGGGACGCGTCGAGATCGATGCGGTGGCGATTGCTCGATCCGATGTCATCGTCTGCGACAATGTCGAGGCGTGCCAGTTGGAATCGGGAGAACTGGTCTCGGCCGCGAAAGCAGGCCAGTTCGACTGGTCGCGAGCCCGAAATCTCGCCGACGTGCTGACGGGCAAGGTTCCCGGTCGCACGGGGCCCGACGAGATCACCCTGTTCAAGTCGGTGGGGTTGGGCCTGGAAGACCTCGCCGTCGGCGTTTTTGTCTACAATCGAGCATTGGAAGAAGGCGTCGGTCGGCGGCTGCCTATTTGAGTGGCCAGCATCTTCTCGCGATCGTTGCTGATATGCAGTCGATGAAGACGGCCTCGTCAATTTGGCCTCTCGTGGGTACAAAAAGAGGTAAGGCCATCCACGACCGATAGACCGATGGAATTCAGACAATGATCGCTCTCCGGAAGATCCTCGTACCGACCGATTTCAGCGAATTCAGCCAGGCGGCCATTCGCTATGGGCAAGAACTGGCCACGCGGTTCCAGGCCGAATTGCATTTGATTCATGTCCTGGAATTTCACCCGACGCTGACGCCGACCTTTGAGCTGGGACTGGCGCTTCCCAGCCAGATCCAGGAGTCGCGAACGGTCGCCGAGCAGACGCTGGCGAGACTTCCCGGTGAGACGTCCCTCTCCTGTGTCCGGGCGGTGCTCGAAGGAAAGCCAGTGCTCGAGATTCTGCGATATGCCCGCGAGAACGAGATCGATTTACTCGTCGCGACAACGCACGGGCGAACCGGCCTCGCGCATGTCCTGATGGGAAGCGTCGCGGAAAACCTCGTGCGGATGGCGACCTGTCCGGTCTTGACCGTCCGTCCCAACCAGCACGGCTTCGTCATGCCGTAGCCAAATAGGCAAGGCCGGGAACTTCACCGTCCCGCCGCGCGATGGGCAGCGGCGTTGTTGACATAGTGCAGGGCGTTTTTGGCCATCCGTTCGCGCTGCTCGGACGTCAGTTCGCGAATCTGTTTCGCCGGACAGCCCGCCCACAGGGTTCCCGGCGGCACATGGGTTCCCTCGAGTACGACGGCCCCTGCCGCGACGAGCGCCCCGGCCCCGATGACGGCCCGGCTGAGAACGAGGCTGCCAATGCCGATCAGGGCGTCGTCTTCGACGGTGCAGGCGTGAACGACCGCCTTGTGGCCGACGGTGACTCGTTTGCCAACGATGCACGGATAGCCCTGGTCGACATGCAGGACCGAACCGTCCTGAATATTCGAGTCTTCGCCCACCGAAATCCATTCGTGGTCGCCCCGCAACACGCAGCCGTACCAGATGGAACTGCGGGCGGCGAGTTTCACGCGGCCGTAGACCACGGCTCCCGGGGCGACATAGGCGGTCGGGTCGATGATCGGTTCGGTTCGCAGAGCCTCCCAGTCCCAGGGAACATCTGGATAGGGGACAAGGGGTGGTTCCATGGGGGTTGGGACTGGCCACCCGTGATTGGGCTCAGTTCCATCGGACGTCATCGGGGTGTTCCTGTTGGAACCGGACAGGGTGGGACGACCGGGTCTCGCTCCCTGTCCTGTCGCCGGTTCGGTGTTTATGATGCCCGCTCGTCGGATCGCCAGAGGCTGAAAATGTCTCGCGGCGGGTCTGCGAAGTGTGGGATCGGTCTTGTTTTTCGGATGCTGGGTTCGGGTTGTGGCACTCATTGTACAGAAATACGGTGGCAGCAGCGTCGCGGACGCTTCCCGTTTGCGACTGGCCGCCGAGAGAATCGTCAACACGCGCCGCGCGGGGAATGACGTCGTCGTGGTGGTCAGCGCGCGGGGCGACAAGACCGATGAATTGATCGAGCTGGCCGGCGAAATCAGCGAGGCTCCGCCGCCGCGCGAGATGGACATGCTGCTGGCGACCGGGGAACAGGAATCGGTCGCCCTGCTGGCGATGGCAGTCCACACGCTGGGCGAACCGGTCATCAGTTTCACCGGCTACCAGATCGGCATTTTCACCGATTCGTCATTCACCAAGGCCCGCATTCGGCGGATCGATACCGAACGCATTCGCAACGCGCTGCGGGAAGGCCGCATCGTCATCGCCGCCGGTTTTCAGGGAATCGATGACGACTTCAACATCACCACGCTGGGTCGCGGCGGCAGCGACACGACGGCCACCGCCTTGGCAGCCGTCTTGCAGGCCGACGTCTGCGAGATCTATACCGACGTCGACGGCATCTACACCACCGATCCGCGGATCGTGAAGCGCGCCCGCCGGCTGGAGCGGATTGCCTATGACGAAATGCTGGAGCTGACCAGCCTGGGCGGCGGCAAGATGCATTCGCGCTCGATCGAGTTCGCGAAGAAGTATCGCGTGCCGCTCCTCGTCCGACCGGCATACATGGAAGGGGCGGGAACGCTGATCGCGCCGGTGGCCGATTCGGCAACGCTCCCGGTGGTCTCGGGCGTGGCGCTCGTCAAGAGCGAGGCGATCGTCAACCTGCGCGGGCTGCCGGATCGGCCGGGCGTCCTCGCGACACTGTTCGCCGAGATGTCGCGCCGCAAGATCGCCATCGACATGGTGGTGCAGGACGTGGCGACCGCCGGACTCGCGGAAGTGTCGTTCACCGTGCCGGAAAGCGATCTCGCGGAGGCCTTGACGGCGGCCGAGGCGGCTGTTGCGAAACTGGGAGCCGGGACTGTTCAGCACGGGACGAACGTGGCGAAAGTGTCGGTCGTCGGAGCCGGAATGCGAACGCATACGGGCGTCGCGGCTCAGATGTTCCAATCGCTCTCCGAGGCTGGCGTGAACATCCTCATGATTACCACCAGCGAGATCAAAATCTCGGTCTTGGTCAATCGCGAGCAGTCGGTCGCGGCGCTCAACGCGGCCCACGATGGATTCTCGCTGCATGACGCCGTCACGCAGCCGCTGGCCGTCGGCTATCAGAATATCCCGACCGACGCGGCTCCCGTCTCGCGCGATGAACTGGAACGCGACGTCGTCTCGCGACTGGCGAGCATGGAGGACATCGTCGTCAGCGAAGTGCAGTTGGACGAAGGGCAATCGCGCATCACCATTCGCGGCATCGCCAATCGGCCGGGCGTGGCCGCTGAAGTCTTCGCCGCGGTGGGCGAAGGGGGCGTGATGGTCGATATGATTGTTCAGAACATCGGCCTGGAAGGCCGAACCGACATCTCGTTTACCGTTCCCCGTTCGGACCTCGAACGCTGCCTCTTGCTTGTGCGCGAACTGGGCGAGCATTGGGAAGGCGCCCAGGTCTCGTTCGAGCGGGAGATTGCCCTGCTCAGCGTGATCGGAATCGGCCTGCGCAGCCATACCGGCGTCGGCGAACGGATGTTCGCGGCATTAGGGGCGGCCGACGTGAACGTCGACATGGTGAACACCAGCGAGATTCGGGTCAGCGCGGTTGTCTCGCCCACGACCGCGAAGTCGGCCCATGCCGCGCTGCTCAAGGAATTCGGCCTCACCGAGGTCGGTTGACCGCGCCGTTACGAAGCGTCCGTCGTCGGCTCGGCCAGCCATTGCCGCAGCAACTCGGGTAGAGCCGAGGAAAAGCGGCTTCGCGGCAGCACCTCATGGAAGCCGGCGTCCTTGGCGGCTTGTAGCGAGACCGTATCAACGTGTGGACCAAATGCGACCAGGCGCGGTCCCGGACAGGCCGCGACAACTTGCGCGACATCAGTCGGCGTGATGCCGGAAATCGCCAGGTCCAAAAGAACCAGCCGCGTGGATGGCGTCAGCGCCTGCTGAAGGCCGTCCAGGCTGCCCACGGTCCGAATCGATTTCCCGATTCCGCTCGCCGTGCCAGTGATCTTTCCCGTGAAGAACAAGTCTCGCGAGAGAAGGAGACCTTCTGGCATGGAACGTCTCCCGAAGTCGTCGACTCACGGCGAAACTGAGAATCGTCGTGTGCCACTGGCTCCGCCAGTGTGCCTTAAATGGATCGTCCATAACAAGACGCACTGGCGGAGCCAGTGGCACACACCCGAATCATTCACATTGACAAAGCACTACGCGCACGGCGAACGGTGAAAATGAACGTGTTTCCAAGCACCGCCAATGCGCTGCCAGACGCGGGTCTCGTCGGCACAGACGGTGACGGGAGCCCCGTCCGCGGTCAGCTTTTGCACCGCGCGGACGTAGGTCACCACGGCGCCATCGCCGAACACGCGCACCTTGGGTGATACGATCGACGATTGCTTCGGCGTTCCCGATCCCGGGAGGTCGAAATAGAACTTATGAAACGGCATCCCTTCCACGAGATGGCCGTTCGCTTCGGGCTCGAAACAGGTGATCGACGGGTCGCACAGTTCGCAGTACGCGGCCCAGTTGCCGGAATCAATCGAGTCGAGCAGTTGACGGCTGAGTTTGAGCAGTTCAGCCTCGGCGGCGTGGTCCATGTTGGTCGCGAATCCTGAAAGAATAAAGAAGCCAGAAAGGGAAATAGCAGCCGGCCAGAGCCTACGCGCGGTCTGACCAGTATCGCTGCGTTTATCAACCGGCAATGACCGCTACTTCATGATCTCACGGAGGCGAATGTTCTTGTACTCGGCCCACATGGGTTTGCCGGCATGCAGTTGCAAGGCCAATACGCCTTCCGACAGTGCCAGCGCCGGATCGGCGTCGGTGAAGTCGAGAATCAACCGACCATTAAGGTAATGGCGGATACGATTTCCCTCGGCGAGGATGACGACGTCGTTCCAATCATCCAGCTTGAAGAGTTTCTTGAACTCGTCCTGGTCGATCAGGTCCGACTTGAGAACTTTCTTGCCGTCGGTCTCCCAACGAACGACTTCGCCCACCTGGCAGATGCGGCCGCGCTTGCCACCTTCGTCGTAAATGAAGCTGCTGGTGTTCGGGAAATCGACCTCGTTGCGGATCTCGTGCTGGTAGCCACGCACCACCCAATCATTTCGCACGCTGCCATCGGTGATGTGTTTGGAGCGGTACTGAATGCCGGAATTGTTCGTGGCGTTGCAGCGGAATGACAGGCGCAATTCGAAGTCCTTGAGAGTTCCATCCTTCCAGATCAGGAACGTGTTGCCATTGGCGACGTTTTCAGGCGTGGTCTCGCCATGAATGACCCCGTCGCGCACGCTCCACAGCCGCGGGTCGCCATTCCAGCCCGTCAGGTCCGTCCCGTTAAACAACTGGCGCAGACCGGCTTGTTCGGCGGGAGCCTGATTGGCATCGTCCTTCGCCGACAAAACACTCGTCAGCAGGCACAGATTCAGGGCCAGGACAGTTCGCAGCATGGTGACCGATCTCCAGTGGGGCATCGTGGTTCAGCGATTCAAAGTGCCGCCAATCTTAATCGGTGGCTCGACAAGGGGCGAGCGAAGGGGGCTCACTGACCATACGCCCGGTAATTCCCGCCGGCGACACGCTACAGAACCGCGAACTTTACGGGTTCGACAGGATTTTCTTCGCAGGACGGTCGTCGACGAACGACCATCCATCCGATAAACTTGATGGGATAGTCCCGTTTAGCGATGTCACCCATGCGGAATGGCTCCTTCCTAACGACCGATTGCGGGCGGATCGCTTTGGCGATTCGGCTCATGCTCGCGTTGTCGTTATGGCAGGGCCCGTTGGTCTGGGGACACGACCACTCGACGTCGGTCCCGTCTGCTGAACACGTCGCCCGGTTCCACGGTGGCGATCTCGCCTCGGCTCAGAGCGAATGGCACTGGCATTTTTCCTTTCCGGAAGGGGCCGACCCATCCTCATCGCCGACCGATGAGCCGCCGCCGCCGTCCTATTGGCCGCGAACTCTCTCCGCAAGTTCGAGCGGTCCCGACATGCAGGTGCTGACGCAGCTTTCTTTGAGCGTCGCGTCCCGCGACGCACGGGTCTTACCGGTGTCGGCCGGGTCCGTTTCGGGACTGTCGATCGATCGTCCGCGCGCGATGGCTTCGCCTGTCTCGTTGCAGGATCTTCTCTGCCGGATGAGTTGTTGATTGCTTGATGGGATGGCCATGTTTTCTGGCCGTCTGTCGCAGTCCCTCCCGGATCGTTCGTGACAGAGCCCCCTGCCGCGCCGCTGTCGCATCTGTCCGACCTGGCGGTCGTCATCGTCTCATAGCCGGTCCTCGCACGACTTTCGCGACGGCTTCTCGCAAGAAACGAGTCGCCGTTTTGGTGGAGTTTCCCCATGTGTCTCGATAAACCCCGCATCAGCAGTTGGCCCTTCGCCGTTGTCCTCGCGGTTACCGGTGTCGCGGGCTGCCATCCGTCGGCTTCCACGGAACATGGGCCGGCGGCGGACAACCATGGCAAAGCGTCCACGGGCGAGTCTGTTCCCGAAACGACGACCGTCGAGTTTCCCAAGTCGCTATGGGAAGCGGCCGGTCTGAAAGTCGCCGAAGCGGAGCTCGCGCCGCTCGACCAATCGCTCACGTTGACTGGAAAAATCGCGCTCAACGAAGACCGCCTGGCCCATGTTTTTCCCCTGGTGGAGGGGCGCGTCGATGAAGTGCTGGTCCGGTTTGGACAGCAGGTTCGTCAGGGCGAACTGCTGGTGGTGGTCCAAAGCAAGGAAGTCGGCGCGGGAATGCTGGAACTGTACGGCAACCGCCGCAAGCTGGAGTTCGCCGTGCTCAAGGACGACTGGTCTCGCGAGGTCGGCCGAAACACCACCGAGATGATTCGCCTCATCCGCGAGAACGTCTCCGTCGACGAGATCGAGTCGGCGATGCGGGATCGCACGATGGGCGATTACCGCGAGAAGTTGATGACGGCCTATGTCGCTCAACTCCGTGCAACGTCACACCTGGAGCGACTGGCCCCGCTACGGGAGACTGGTGCCGTTCCCACGCGACAGATTCTCGAAGCTCAGGCGGACGAGCAGGCGACACGTGCCACGTTGCGAGCGCTCTTGGAGCAAATCTCGCAGGATGCCGTGCAGGCGTCGCGGCTCGCGGAACAGGCCGTGCGGGAATTGAAGACGTCGATCGCGATCACCGAAACGAATCTCAAGATCCTTGGGTTCCGCGATGACCAGCTCCAGTCGATCGACCCGGATCGCGACGGCGAGAAACTGGCCCACTATCCGGTCGTTGCTCCCTTCGACGGGACCGTGATTTCCAAGGATGTTGTCCTGCTGGAGCGAGTCGGCCCGGAACGGCAGATCCTGACGATCGCGAACCTCTCCACCGTCTGGGTGACGGCCGACATTTACGAAAGCGACCTTCCGCTTTTGTCCCGCTTGCAGGACAAGATCGTTCGCATCCACTCGTCTGCCTGGCCCGACCAGACGTTCGAGGCCCGTATCTTTTACACGGGCGATGTGGTGCAGGAATCGAGCCGCACGGTCAGCCTGCGGGCCGTTGCCGAGAACCCCGACGGACTGCTCAAACCCGGCATGTTCGTCAACGTCAACTTGCCGAATCTCGACACCGATCCCGTTATCCAGGTCGCCCCTGAAGCCGTCATGAATCACGAAGGTCGCACGTTCGTGTTCGTGCAGACCGGCGACGAGGAGTTTGAGCGTCGCGACATCGAAATCGGTCGCCAAGGGCCACAGGGGATTGAAGTCCGGAGCGGCTTGACGTCCGGAGAGCGGGTGGCTGTTGCCGGAGGGTTTTCCTTGAAGTCCCGCATGTTGTCCGAACTGCTTGCGGAGTAGTTCGTCCTTCCTGCCAGAATTTCCCATCCCCGTCGACGCCCGCCGGAGTTCGGACATGGTTTCTTCGCTGATCAACTGGTCGCTCGACAATCGATTTGTCGTTCTGCTGCTGGCTGCCATGCTGTTCGGCGCGGGAGCAGTCTCGATCACGAGCCTCCCGCTCGACGCAGTGCCCGACCTCACCAACGTGCAGGTGCAGGTGCTGACGACGTCTCCCTCGTTGGGGCCGGTCGAGGTTGAGCAGTTCATCACGTTCCCGGTCGAGAACGCGATGAGCGGCCTGCCGCGCGTGGAGGAGATTCGCTCGATCAGCCGTTACGGCCTCTCCGCCGTGACGGTCGCCTTCTCGGAAGGGACCGACATTTACTGGGCACGCAATCTTGTCAATGAACGCCTTCAACAGGCGCGCGATCAGATTCCACCGGGCATGGGAGACCCGCAACTCGGGCCGATCGCGACCGGGATGAGCGAAATCTACCAGTTCGAAGTCCGCGCCAATCCGGGGGCCGGCTACAGCCTGATGGACCTGCGAACCATCCTCGATTGGCAAATTGCTTTTCAGCTTCGCAGCGTGCCGGGAGTGATCGAGGTCAACACCTTTGGCGGCGAGTTGAAGACCTATGAGGTTCAGATTGACCCGCACAAGCTGCTCAACTACGGAATCGGCCTCGGGACGGTGTTCCAGGCGCTCGAAGAGAACAACGGGAACGCCGGTGGCGGCGCGATTGAACACGGCGCCGAACAACGGCTCATCCGAGGCGAGGGCTTGATCGGCTCGCTCGAGGACATTCGCGGCATCGTTCTCGATAACCGCGACGATGGAACCGCCATCCGCATCTCGGATGTCGCCCAGGTCCGATTCGCTCCCATGTTGCGCCAGGGAGCAGTGACACGGGATGGCAATCGCGAGGCGGTCACGGGGATGGTGATGATGCTGATGGGGGCAAACTCACGGCAGGTCGTCGCGGACGTGAAGGCGAAAATCGCCGAGATTGAAACAACCCTCCCGCCGGGCGTGCATATTGACGTCTTCTACGACCGGACCGAGTTGGTCGAGAAAACGATTCACACGATCGCAGAGAACATCGGGCTGGGGGTGTTTCTCGTCATCGTGATGTTGTTCCTTCTGCTTGGCGACATACGTGCGGGGCTGATTGTGGCGGCCGCGATTCCCCTCTCGGCAATGGGCGCGCTATTGGCAATGAACATCGCGGGCGTCTCGGCCAACCTGATGAGCCTGGGGGCGGTCGACTTCGGGGTGATCGTCGACGGCGCGGTGGTGATGGTGGAGAACGCCGTGCGTTCGGCGAGTCGTCACCTGCGGATGACGGGTGACAAACGTGTTCCCAAGTCGGTCTTTCGCGAATCCGCATTGGAGGTCGGAACGCCGATTCTCTTCGCGGGGCTGATCGTCATCATCGTCTTCCTGCCCATTCTCAGCCTGCAGGGAGTCGAAGGAAAGATGTTCCGGCCGATGGCTTTCACGTTCATGTCGGCTCTGACCGGGGCGTTAATTCTCTCGGTCACCGTGATGCCGGTGCTGGCCTCTCTCTTCCTGGCTCGCCGCGTCAGTGCAACCGACACCTGGATGGTCCGTGGGTTGAAGAACGCCTATGTACCGTTGCTCAGGTACGCGATGGCCCATCCGGTGAGGATGATTACAGTCTCTGTCGCCGTATTTCTCGTCAGCGTGGTCGTCGCGCTGCGATTCGGCGTGGAGTTTGTTCCCAAACTGGACGAGGGCGACCTCGCCATTCAGGCCGTTCGCTTACCGAGCATCTCGCTCGATTCGTCGATCGAAATGACCAAGCGCATGGAACGGGCGCTGCTCAAGTTTCCCCAGGTCGAGAGCGTCGTCTCCAAGTCGGGACGACCGGAAATTGCGAACGACCCGATGGGCGTACATCAGACGGACGTTCTCCTGCGCATGAAACCTCCCTCCGAATGGCCGGAACCCATTTCCAAAACGGCACTCATCGAACAAATGCAGGAAGCGCTCGAGGCGGCAGTTCCGGGGAATGCCTACAGCTTCACCCAACCGATCGAACTGCGTGTCCAAGAACTCGTGGCCGGTGTGCGCTCCGACGTTGGGCTTAGTCTTTACGGCGACGATCTGGACGTCCTGAAGGTGCACGGTGATCGCATCGTCCAGGCTCTCAACCGTGTGCCCGGCGCGGCTGACGTGCAGGCTCAGCAGGTGGCCGGCTTGCCGTACGTGCGGATTATCATCCGTCGCGACGCGCTTTCCCGCTATGGGATCAATTCCAGCGATGTCCTCAACGCCGTCAGTGCGATTGGCGGGGTGACCGTCGGAGAGGTCTTCGAGGGGCAGCGGCGATTTCCGTTGCAGGTGCGCCTGGCTCCAGAATGGCGTCATGACCTGGAGTCGCTGAAACAGTTGAAGATTGACGACCCCCAGGGGCGTCAGATTCCGATTTCGCAACTGGCCGACATTCGCCTGGAAGACGGACCCTCCGAAATCAGTCGCGACGCCATCCGCCGCAGGCTTCTCATTCAGTGCAACGTGCGCGGTCGTGATTTGGGCGGCTTCGTGGCCGAGGCGCAGGAAGTCGTAGCACGCGAGGTCAAGCTGCCGCCCGGCTATGTCCTGGCGTGGGGCGGGCAGTTCGAGAATCTCCAGCAGGCCAGCCGCCGATTGATGATCGCGGTCCCCGTCGCGCTGTTCCTGATCTTTTCGTTGCTCTACGTGACGTTCAACTCGCTGAAGGCCATGTTGCTCATCTCGCTGAACGTCCCGATCGCCGCGACCGGGGGAATCTTCGCCCTCTGGTTGCGGGATATGCCATTTTCGATCTCGGCTGGCGTGGGGTTCATCGCTCTGTTCGGCATCGCGGTCATGAATGGCGTCGTGCTCGTCGAACACATCCGCCATCTTCGCCACACGGGTCATGACGTCCGATCAGCAGTCCTCACCGGGGCCATGGATCGGCTGCGACCCGTGTTCATGACGGCATCCTGCGGAGCGTTGGGATTCATTCCGATGGCCATTTCTGGCAGCGCGGGCGCGGAAGTGCAGCGTCCCTTGGCGACGGTCGTCATCGGCGGACTGGTGACATGCACCATCTTGACGCTCCTGGTCTTGCCCGCGATTTACCGCTGGTTTGATACCCCGCCGGAGGAGACAGCCGCGAGCAGTCATTGAAGAACCGCAAATCGATCGCAATTGCCGTGCCCCAATTGCGCAGAGTCTGCGGGAGCGGAAAGAACGAATGGTCCATAGGAATCGATGTTGACGAAGAGGACCGAAGAATCGCCAGTGTCACTTATGACACCATGGAGGGGGCGTTCCAGTGAGGCCAGTTACGATGGATCGGAAAACTTTAACGATTAAACAAAGCCTTTGGGCGGTGTTGATCTGCTGTGTACCTTTCGTCGCCTGGGGAGAGGACGCGCGGCCGTCAAAGTTCGCCCGGTGGTTCAAACTCTCCAAGGTGACGGTCGACCATGCTCGTCAGGAACCGGCGGTCGCGGCCCAGCCGAGCGCGCGCCCGGAGCAGCATGCAGTGCGGCGGCCGACGCAATCGGCCCAGCCGCAACGGACGGTCGATGTCCAGCCAACGCCCGATCCGACGATTCAGCAAGTTGCGGTCCAGGCTTACGACGAAGATGTGAAACCGACGCAGCAACCCATTGCCGCGCCTGTCGTCGAACCGACGCCCCAAACGCCGGAGTCGATGACGGCACAAACTCCCTTTGCAGCCGATGACGTCACGCTGGAACTGCTGACATCGCTGGCCGACTCGCATCATCCAAAGTTGACGGTGGCTTATCAGAATATTGTGGCGGCCCAAGGCCAGACGGTGCAGGCCGGTCTCAAGCCGAATCCCGTCGCGGCCTTCTCGTCACCGCAGTGGGATGGGCCAGAGAGCCAGTTCAACGGTTTCGTGTCGCAAGAGTTCGTCACAGCGGGAAAACTCAAATTGAGTTCCGCGGCGGCTTCCCGAGCAGCCGAGCAGGCGCGGTTCGAGTGGCAACGCGTTCGTTTCGAGATTCTGACGGAAGTTCGCCAGCAGTTCTACACGACCCTCGCGGATCAGCGTCGCGTCGAAATCCTGGAATCACTCGTCGAGATCGCCCGCCATTCTCTGGATATTTCGCAGAAGCTGTTGGAAGCGGGAGAAGGAACACGCGGCGATGCTCTGCTGTTGGAGATCGAGCTTCAACGCGCGGAAGTCGCGCTGGCGAATACACGTACCGAGTACGAACTAGGAATGCGGCAACTCGCCATCCTGGTGGGAATGCCCGATTATCCGATCGAACGTCTAGCTGCGAATCTGGAAGCCGCTACGGCGGACTACGAACTCGACGAAGTCCGCTTTGCCATCGCCGCACGGCATCCGCGAGCACAGGTGGCTCGTCTCGAAGTCGACCGGACACTGCTGCTGCTCCGGCGAGCCTGTGTCGAGCCGATTCCCAATATCGATCTGATGGGAGGCTATCAGCGACAGGTGGGGGTTCCCCAGGAAGATCAGGGGCTTTTCCAGGTCACGGTGTCGATTCCGCTGTGGAACAAGAATCAGGGGAACATCACGACCGCCCAGGCCGATGTCGCCGGCGCGCGGGCCGAGTGGCAGAACACGGAATTGGAACTGGCCACCCTGGCGACTGATGCGTTGACGACCTACCGAACGGCCCGACAGTTCGTCACCCGGTACGATGAGAGCATTATCCCCAAGGCACGGGAAACGCTCGATTTGACGCAGCGGCTGTATGCTCAAGGACAGGTCGACTTCTTGCGCTTGCTCCAGGCGCAGAAGACCTTCCTCGACGCCGAGCTGTCGCGAGTCGACGCGCAAAAACGTCGCTGGCAGGCCGCCGCCGGACTCGCGGGGTTGTTACAGGAAGATGTCTTTCCGTAAGCAGAATCCGCAGAGTGTTTGGTTTATGGTTCACGAGAACGGGGCGGTGATCGATGCTGGGAGTCGTGCTCGACGACGGAAAACTGTCGGTACGCACCGACCTGCCAGTCCCGGAACCAAGTGTCGGTGAAGTTCGGGTACGCGTGCGGCTGGCGGGGATCTGCGAGACCGATCTGCAACTGCTGCGCGGCTACATGGGATTTCGCGGAATCCTCGGTCACGAGTTCGTCGGTGTCGCCGAGACCGGAAAGTTCGCGGGTGAGCGGGTCGTTGGGGAGATCAACTGTTCCTGTCATGTCTGCGAGACTTGCCTGTCCGGCCTGCCGACGCATTGTCCACGCCGGACGGTGCTTGGAATTCTCGGTCGCGACGGGGCCTTCGCCGAGTACCTGGTGCTACCGGAGGCGAATCTTCATCCAGTGCCAGACAGTCTTGCCGATGAAGTTGCCGTCTTCACCGAGCCGTTGGCTGCCGCGTTCCAGATTCCGGCGCAATGTCCCGATCTCGACGGCAAGCGAGTCGTTCTTCTGGGAGATGGACGGCTCGGGCAACTGTGCGCCCAGGTTCTCGATCAAAACGGCGCGCGGCTGCTGGTCGTGGGTAAGCATGCCCGCAAGCTCGAACAGCTTCGGCGGATGAACGTTGAAACCGCGCTTCGCGACGCGGCTCAGCCGGATCGATCGGCCGACATCGTCGTCGACTGCACGGGCTCCCCATCGGGATTCGAGGATGCTTGCCGGTGGGTTCGTCCCACGGGAACAATCATCCTCAAGACAACCGTGGCGGGCCGACCCGAGTTGAGCCTCGCCCCGATTGTCATTGACGAAGTCCGAGTGATCGGCTCGCGTTGTGGGCCCTTTGCCCCTGCAATCCGCGCCTTGGCGGAGGGATCGGTTCAAACCAGGCACCTCGTGGACGCCGAATTTCCCCTCCCGGATGCGATCGAGGCGTTTGAGCGCGTTGCCAGTCGAGCCGTTCAGAAAGTTCTGCTCCGAATTCCTGATTCCGACGCTGGCATAGCCCACTGACCGACGGGCTAGCTTTGCAGTGCGGCTTCGACGCTCGATTGTTCTGTATCTCCACTAACTGTCTCGCGGGCCGAGTCTTGATTGAGGTACTCAAGAGCCCGCGCGACGCGTTCGTCGATGTTCCAGGCCGGGCAAATCCAGTGCGGCACGCCCCAGACCGGAGCGATCTGACCCGGTTCGTCGAGCAGATCGCCGAGCACGCTGGCTCCTTCGTGAGGGCCAACGCTGTCAATCTTCAGGAACCGCAATAGCCGCATCCAGCCGCGCTCTTCGGAATTCGTAGCGTTTTCGACGAAGTGTCGTTGCCGTGGAAAAGCCACCAGATGAACGAGGGGAATTCGGGGACTGAGGGAAAGCGGTCGCGAAGTCGGCGTACCTGGACCGCGCAAGAGATCGAGCAGCACGGCTTCTTCCAGACCCGCACGGCGAAGGTAACGCTGCGTCCCGATTCGTAGAATGGCTCTGCCGTAGAGCCCATTTACAACCGGACTCCCCTTCATCAGTCCCGTAATACTCAACCAACCGCGAACGGTTCGTTCCTGCTCATCGTGAGAAAGTCCGGCGAGCGCCAGCTTGACGTCGAGGCTGCTGCGGCTGAGCGAAATGAGGGTGACCGGTTCGTCGTTCGACAGGATCGCGTCGCGAACCATCGCCGAGCCGACAGCCAGCGTGCGGTGGGGCGGAACTTCCAGCCAGGTCGTTTTAAAGCCAAGCCGCTCGGCGACACGTTGCGCGAATCGACCGGTCGGCGGTTCCTCCGGCTTTTTCGGATCGTAGAGCGCAGGAACAATGACAACGGGACCGCGCGACTTAGGCGACGTTTTCGGGACATCACCTGTTCGGTTCATCCATTCCACGAGCGGCCGATGCCGGGGCGATTTTCCGACGCGGTCATACAAAAGCGCCATTGCGAAGTCGAAGCCGCGCTCGGCAGTCAGTCGCTTCAGGGCCGTCGGAGTCACCAGCGACAGAGATGGTAACTGCTCGAAGGCCGCAACTTCCGAGAACAGTTGCTCGTCCGTTTGATCGGTCTTTGTCTTGCGAAAACGCATTGGTGATTTCAGCTCTTTCGGTGACAGCCGTTCGAATCGGCCACTAGCGTGCGAGGGACGGGGCATCGAGTTGGTGTCGTTCGTATAGCTCTTCAAGAAGTTCGGTCGCCGATTCGAGGGCGTTCAATTCCATCATCGCGGCTTTCATGTCCTGGCAGCGAAGCTGAATGGCATCCGATTCGAGCAGTTTTTCCAGGCGTGGCGCCACGGCTGTCGCACGATACTGGCGCGGCGAGATCCAGTCCGCGACGCCCAGTTTTTCGCAGCGCCGGGCCACTTCCGGATGGTCGAGCATCGCGGGAACAATGAATTGTGGAACACCCGCCAACAGGGCCGCCGCCGCCGACCCCACGCCGCCGTGATGAACGGCAGCCGCCGCGCGCGGGTACAGTCTCGCGTGCGGCAGTGGACCGGTGATTCGAATTTGGCGCGACCCACCTGCATTCAAGGTCATGCCAGCCGGAGTCAGCATCAACCCGCGTCGCCCCAGTTTCTCGCAGACTTGAATCGACTCCTCGAAGAATCTGGCGGCTTCCGAATAGCCGGTCGAAGTGCTGAAGACCAGCGGCGGTTCGCCATCGCTCAGAAAGGCTTCGATGTCGCCGGGCAGCGGCGGTGTCGATTCCTCGGGCGGCATGGGAAAGCCGACCAACCGGGTTTCGGGCTGCCAGTCGAGCTGCGGCGGGGCAAACCACTCCGGCCAGAAACCGATCACCATTTCCGCCGAATTCATCCACTCGCGGACGGGATAGGTTAGACGACGCAAACCCACCTGTGCTCGCGCGCGATTGACGTGGGGGGAGAGTTTGCGATGGCTGACGCGCGTCGTCGTGCGCGCGGCCGACGCATGAATCCGCCTGGGCAGCCAGATGGGCCACGACAGCGGATCATGCGGGCTTCTCATCCCCTTGGGAGAAATATGAAACGTCGCCAACGGGGCCTGCCAGCGGTCCTGGAAGAGTCGCGCGCCGAAGGCAATCACGTGGGCAGCGATCACTGACTCTCCCGGTCGATACAAACGCTGGATCGTCCGGTACATCGGCTGGATATCCGCCAGCAGGTTCTCGATGCCGCTGGAAATCGCCTTGAGAGGCGACTTTTCCCGCAGTGCCGTTCGGCGGCGGTGTTCCTCGTGAGAAATAATCGGCGTGAAGTCGATCCCGGCGGCAGTCGCGGCGCTGGCGTAGGCCCCGTTGCCGATCATCGAGACCTCGTGCCCGGCCTGCTGCATCTGGTTCGCCCAGGGAAACAGCGGGAGGTTGTCGCCTCCGATGCCGGCCGTTGCCAAAATAACGTGCATGGACTTTGTTTCCGTGGTGCCTGACGGCGACTTCTCGATGATGGCCGAAGCCGCTCCGGCGGTCCGAATCTCCCGTCAAATCGATGAGATTGTGGGTGGCTCCGCCGGAAGAACCAGTTTGAGGAGGGGCTCCCACGAGAGGCAAGGAGGAGTTTGGCTCAGCCGGCGGAATTGACCGCATCAGGGCGGGGCTTGCGGCGAGGGGCGGAACTGACTGGCCGAACCTCTTCCGATTGGCAATCAACGACCTGAAATCAAGTGCCGCTGACAGAACCGGTTGTGCCTGGCAAAAACCCGCGGAGTACGTGGCAAACACTTCCTTGCACGGAGGTTCTGCCAAGCCCTCAAAAAAAAGAGGGCCGAGCGATGCGAAATCGCCCGGCCCCAAGTTCGGAGAACATCGATCCAACCGCTGGTTCGCGATTACTTCCTTCGTGAGTTCGATGGGGGCGGCGTTGTTGCCTGTCCGATGACCACGAAAGACTCGGAATTGCTGCTGGTCCCCGTTGCAATGATGTACGACAGGATTTGCAGGCCGCTGAACTCGACCGAATACTCCTCGCCATCAGTGGCCGTCGCCGCGAAAATGGCGAGGAAATTGAAGTCTGTCTGCTCGTACGTGCCAACGAGCTGATCGATTCCAATCGAGAATTCGTTTTCGAAGCCGAATGACCACACGTTGTCAAGAAGTTCGTCCGAGCTCGTAATCACGAGAACTTCGTAGTCTTTGCCCTGCACGCCGGCCGACGCCGACTGTGCCACGACATTGGCCAGGAAGAACGCGACTGCTAATGCCAAGAGACTTTCCCGTCGCCACATTGTCAGCTCCTCTGCGGTTCGAGCCCCGATTTTTCGCGGCAAGGCCGTTCCATTCGCCGCGCATCCGCCATCGGAATAGCAAGTTCCCGCCCCCAAAACCATTAAGAGCGGACTAATCCCCTACCGCTCCGGGCGCTCGACCCGCGACGGACACGAGCGATCTTTGACTTCAACTCATTTTCGCAAAAGCCTTTGCGACTCCAGGTGGAGTGGTTGGACGAATCGCGGCGGCGGGCGATCTCGGACAAAGGAACTGTCCGATCGGTTTGGTTGCGTCGTTTGCGCGGGCCGCGAAAGAGAAATCGATCCCGTTATTCTTCACACCGCCTGACAGACGTCAGAGGAGCATGTACGATCGACGACACAGGAATCGTCGGCTCCTTTTCCGCGAAATGGACCGCCTTCCGCTGGACCAAATGACAAGGTTCACGATGATCGTGGACACATTTTTCAAGATGGCTCGCTGGAGGTCGTGAAGGTCTTGATGGCGCGCTCGAACGAGCCGGTACGTCGACCTTCAGGGCTTCGATCGGGCACAACCCCAGGCGTGGAGATCCCGCGATGAGACACCTTCCATTGTTTGCAAACGCTGTGTTGGCAACAACGTGTCTGCTCGGCACGGCTGAGGCCGGCCGTCGGGCCGCGACGAATTGTCAGCCTTGCGCCCCAGCTCCGATCAACTGCTGTCGGCTGTTGTCTTACAGCGACGCTCTCGCCCGAGCGGCCGATGCCGATCGGGCGGAAGCCGCGAATGCCGAACTGACCGCAAAGCTTCAGGAACTCGAAGCGAAATATGCCGCGCTGGAAGCCGATGCGGGCAACCTCAAGGAACAACTAGCGGCGACCGAGGCCGCGAAGGACGAGGCGGTCAAGGCCGGGACAGTCCTGAAAGAGCAGCTTGCTCAGTCTCGAAAGCGGGCGAAGAAGCAAGCCGAATTGGCCCAGTCGACGGCAGCCGAACGCGATGAACTCAAGTCCCAACTGAAAACTCGGGATGACGAGTTGGCTTCTGCCAAGAAGTCCCTGACCGAGGCGACTGAGCAATCAACGACGGCGAAGAAGTCGCTCGATGAAGCGAATGCCCGCGTCGCCGAACTGACGAAGGCACTGGAAGAGGCCAAGAAGCCCGCACCCGCACCGGAGCCGACTCCCAATGAGCCTGGTCCGGCAAAGAAGGAAGAAACTCCGGCCGTCGAAAACCCGGTCCCGGAATCGAAGCCCGAGGATTAATTTGCTGGTACTTCGGTGATTTCGCGGCAAGCCGGCCCCAAGCCGGCGAACAGTGAGCTTCGTGACCCCTGCCGGTCCTCCGTTCCAGCGAATCGGCTGGCCGGTCAGGGGTAGCGCGACATGTCCGCGAGAACTCCGGGCGAACACATTGTTAGCGACGAACAAGAGCCAGCAGTCCGAAGCCGGCAGCAAGTACGCCGAGCAAGATGATCCGCCGTAGGGTGAAGATCGGCTGCGGTGGTTGAACCGGTGGCGAGGCCGGGAGTTGCTCGGTTGCAGCCAGGGATGGGCACGTTGCCATATCGGCCGATTGCGTGCATGGCGGCATTGTCGACGGAGCGGTCGCGTCCGGAATCTCGGAGGCGCCAGTCGACTCCGGCTCTACCGGAATGGCAAGACTCCCGTCGCGCTCGGATGGCACCTTCTGGCGCGAGGGAATGTCTCCAAAAGCGATCCGAACGCTTAAAGTTGGACGATTCCCGGACAGATTGACGTGAGGAAGCGTCCGGTTTGCTGTCGGCAGGCGACGGGCTTTCGCGGCCGGCCTCCGGCGGTCATTCGGGTGAACGAGTTGCAGCCCTGTCTTCTGAAGATTACCCCGGAAATACTCGGGCAGGTCCGGCCTTGCGTCGACGGCCGACGCGGAGAGTCCCGAAACCATGATTGCGAGGACTGCTCCCCCTCGGAACAGCTTCGATCGTTTGTCGTGAAAATTGGGAGAACAGCCCGTAAAGCGTATTCTCGGCTTGTGAACGACGGGATGGCTGAAGAACTGCCAACCTGAAAAATCGACGTCTTGAATTGTCATGGCCCGCTCCCAGCGACAGGAATGGCCGCGTCTCCCGCCGCTTGTCACCAGGTTATGCACCCCGATTGCGTTGCCTCCGTGGTTGGGGGGCGACGCGCGTCGGCCAGAATCGGGACGTTCAGCAATTCCTCCAGGCACCGTCCTTGGATAGCGTGACTCTCATTCCGTGCGTCCAGGTTTCAGGCGACGGAATCTCGAAATGTGTCGCGCCAGACCCGACCATAACCACTCCACCAGATACATACCCACGAGCAACGAGGCAAAAGTCGAATCACGAAACTCCAAGCGACGAATTGTCCCGCGATGAGGACCAGGGAAATCGAGGATGTTTTGCAAGACCGGCAAGAAACGCGATGACAGGAATGTCGATGTCACGAGTCGAGGAAGCCATGCCGATGGGGTTGCGTCCCGATGCGCTTCGACATGACATTCATAAGACCATTAGAATACCCGAGACCGGGGTCTGCTCGAACAGACAATCCTGGGACAGGAAAAAGACTATCAGATCATGTCGGGCGGAAAGCCAGAGTTCTTCAGATTCTACTCGCGAAGTGGCTGA
Organism: Planctomycetaceae bacterium; assembly: GCA_019636285.1. Classification (GTDB taxonomy): domain Bacteria; phylum Planctomycetota; class Planctomycetia; order Planctomycetales; family Planctomycetaceae; genus JAHBXV01. The sequence continues at coordinate 157,903 of JAHBXV010000001.1, read as the reverse complement.
ATCTTCAAAATCTGAATTCTGAACTCATGAACGGTTAGACCGATCCGGGTGACGTCTGAATAGACTTTCGCGTGGGAGAGGCATGGGATTCACGCATGGGGGTGCGAAAACAAACGTGCACCTTGACATGTAGAATTATCTCGGTGATAATTCAGAATGTATTGAGTCTCGGTCTCACAACTCGCAGGGCGTCTCGGAGTTGGTCTCATGACACGCGTCCCGATCGCGACTTTGCTGGTTGCTATCACCTTCACGGCGCTGTCGGTGGCAGTTGCCGGGGACGAGTTCGAACAGGAACCGATCCGTTACAGCGAAAGCGAGCCGTCGAATTGCATCTCCGAACTGCAGAAACAGTTGTTGCAGGGGACGGCGACTCTCGAGTTTGACGATCGTTTCGGTTATCTGCCAAATCTGCTCGAGACGCTACGTGTCCCGGTCTCGTCGCAAGTGCTCGTCTATTCCAAGACCAGCCTGCAACTCAGTCGCATTTCCCCCCGGACTCCGCGCGCGATCTACTTCAATGACGACGTCTACATCGGCTACTGCCAGTCAGGCGACGTCTTGGAGATCTCGGCAGTTGATCCGGCCCTGGGAACCGTATTCTACACGCTCGATCAACAGTCCGTTGAGAAGCCTCAATTCGTTCGGCAGACGGACAACTGCCTCTTGTGTCACAGTTCATCTCGCACCGAAGGCGTTCCGGGCCACTTGGCTCGCTCGCTCCTGGTCGACAGTCGCGGCGTTCCGATTTACTCAGCGGGGAGCCGAACCGTCGATCAGACGACCCCCATTGCAGAGCGCTGGGGCGGCTGGTACGTCACGGGAACTCACGGAGACCAGCGGCACATGGGGAACTTGATCGGTCGCGATTCCCGGGCACGTTCGATGCCCGAGAACCCAGACGGTCTGAACGTGGTTGATCTGACCGACCGGTTCGATGTGTCCAGCTATCCGTCTCCCCATAGCGATCTCGTGGCCCTCATGGTCCTGGAACATCAACTGCTCGTGCACAATCGCATCACGAAGGCCAATTACGCGACCCGCCAGGCATTGCATTATCAGCAGGTGCTCAACAAGGAATTGGGGGAACCGCCCGGAAATCGGCTGGAAAGCGTGACGCGACGGATTCAATCGGCCGGAGAGGATCTGCTGGCAGCGATGCTCTTCTCGGGCGAGGCGTCTCTGGCGGGGCCGCTGAGGGGAACGTCCGGTTTCGCCAACGACTTTGCGGCGGTTGGGCAACGCGATTCGGCCGGACGTTCGCTGCGCGATTTCGACCTCACGCGGCGAATCTTCCGTCATCCCTGCAGTTACCTGGTCGAGTCCGCCGCCTTTCGCGCTCTGCCGCCGGAAATGCGGGACTATCTCGGCACACGGCTCGGTGTGATCCTCGCTGGCGAGGACACCAGCGGAAAGTTCGATCACCTCTCCGCGAATGACCGCGCGGCCATCCGTGAAATCCTGATGTCGCTGGAGCCGGAAGTGCTTCCGACCCTCTCGCAACGATAATGCAATCGACCCATTCGTGATTGCGGTCGCATTATTCAATCAGGCTGGAACCCAGTCGCGGCTGCGCGCGACGGCTCGTTTCCAGTGGGCATACCAGTCTTCCCGCTGATCGCTGGACAGACTGGGTTCGAACACTCGGTCAAGTTGCCAGGTTCGTTCCAGATCCCGGACGTCTTTCCAGAATCCAACCGCCAGCCCCGCGAGGAAGGCGGCGCCCAACGCCGTGGTTTCCAAGACACGTGGACGGTGAACCGGAATCCCGAGGACATCGGCCTGCATTTGCATGAGCAGATTGTTCGCCGTCGCTCCGCCATCCACGCGCAAGGCGGGAATCGCCAGTCCGGCATCAGTCGCCATCGCATCCAGGACGTCTCGCGATTGCAGGGCGATCGATTCCAGAGCCGCGCGGCACAGGTGTTCGACAGTCGCGCCGCGCGTCAGGCCGAAGATTGCCCCGCGTGCCCGCGGATCCCAATGAGGAGCCCCCAGGCCGACGAATGCAGGAACGAGATAGACGCCGCCATTGTCGGAGACTCGCGATGCCAGAACTTCGCTGTCCGCCGCCGAGCCGATGACCCGTAGGGAATCGCGCAGCCACTGCACCACGGCACCCGCCATGAAAATGGCCCCTTCCAGCGCGAATTGCGTCTTGTCGCCGATTTTCCAGGCGGTGGTGGTCAAGAGTCCATTCGCGGAGGAAACGGGCTGATCGCCAGTGTTCATGACGGCAAAACAGCCGGTTCCATAGGTGTTCTTGACCATGCCGGGGGTCAGGCACTGTTGCCCGAACGTCGCGGCTTGCTGATCGCCGGCGACACCCGCAATGGGGATTTCCCGCCCGAACCACTTGGGGTCTGTCTGGCCGATGATACCGCTGCTGGGAAAGACCGTGGGCAACATCCCTCGTGGAACGCGAAACACGTTAAGCAGTTCCTCGTCCCAGTCGCCGCGATGCAGGTTCCACAGCAGCGTGCGACTGGCGTTGGTCACATCCGTCGCGTGCAGCTTGCCTCCCGTCAATCGCCACAGCAGAAACGAATCGACGGTTCCAAACAGCACTTCGCCGCGTTCGGCTCGACCCCTCAGCCCCGGTTCCCGATCAAGAAGCCAGGCGATCTTGGTTGCGGAAAAATAGGGATCGAGCACGAGGCCCGTCCGTTCACGCACCAGCGGTTCGTATCCGGCACGCTTGAGCTTGTCACATTCGGGAGCCGTAATGCGGCTTTGCCAGACAACAGCCGGTGCGACTGGAACTCCCGACTTTCGATCCCACAAAATGGTCGTTTCCCGCTGGTTGGTCAGTCCAATTGCGGCGACCGCGGAGGACGAACAGCCCGCCATTTCCAGGGCCGACCGTGCCGAGTCCAGCGATGTCGCCCAGAGCGTATTGGGATCCTGTTCGACGTGACCAAGTGTCGGGAAACGCGACGGAACTTCCAGTTGTGCCTGTGCCGCCGGTCGGGCATCGTGATCGAACAGAATCGACCGGCTGGACGTCGTTCCCTGGTCGATGGCAAGAACAAAATCGGTCATGGGTGTCGTCTCCGCGAGGTGTGCCCGCGATAATACCGGGTGATATCCACGAGAGACACCGCTTGATCCCTGATCTACCCCAGGCCACCCCGCAATGATCATTCGTTGGTTCCGCCAGCGCCGCCGCCGTCAAATTCTTTCAAGACCGGTTCCCGCGGACTGGGAAGACATATTGGCGGCCAACGTGCGGGATTACGGAACCTGGACCGATTCGCGTCGCGCCTTGCTGCTCGATCGCATCAAATTGCTTGTTGCCGAAAAATACTGGGAAGGCTGCAAGGGTCTGGAAGTGACGTCGGAAATTCAGGTGACGATCGCCGCCCACGCGGCTCGGCTCACTCTGGGCTGGCCGCAGCCCGCATTCAACCGGTTGGCGCGAGTCCTCATCTATCCCGACACGTTTGTCGCCCAGCGTCAGGCGGCTATCGGGTCGGTGCTCGTGGAGTCGCCGGAAGCACGCGTGGGTGAAGCATGGCAACGGGGACCGGTTATCCTCAGTTGGAAGAGTTGCCTGGCCGATTGCACCGGGCCGGTCACCGGCCGCAATGTGATTGTCCACGAGTTCGCGCATCAGCTCGATTATGAAGACGGCGCCGCGGACGGAATTCCAGCCATGCCGAACAGGAACTTGGCCAATCGATGGAGCGATGTTTTCGCGGAAGAGTTTCGGCGCCTCCAGAATCATCTGCGGCTGAATCGGCCAACCGTCCTCGATCCATACGCCGCGACAAATCCAGCCGAATTCTTTGCGGTCGCCACGGAAACCTTCTTCGAGCGGCCACGTCCCCTGGCTGAACGTCATCTCCGGATGTACGAGTTGATGCGAGAGTACTTCCAGCAGGATCCGGCCAGCGAGGCAACGCCCATTTAACGGCTGCCAGAGGAATCGCTGCTGGCGAATAGACTCTCGGACTGGTACATCTACTAGGTGTCGGATTCCTCCTTGCGAGATGGCACCATGAGCTGGTTCTCGGGCAAAGACTGGAATGTCATCGCGATCATTTACGAGCGGAAGGACTTCTTTCGCGTGAATGGCAATCGCCGCAAGGGGCGCGAAGCCGACACGGCGCGCGACGGTGCGAAGTCACATCAACGGACCGTCTATTGGGCGGTCTTCGACCAGAAACGCTCGCTCCTGGAAGGCGAACCCGGGCCTGGACATAAGCTGGCATCTCCCGCGCTGCTGGTGAAATTGAAGAAAGAACTCCTGACCAACCCGGTGATTCGTGAGGTTCTGACGATTCTCGAAAGTGGCTCGAAACCCGATGCGGCCAAGCCAATGGCAGTCGCGGACGCCCCTCCGCCAGAAGCCACTTAAACCTTCTGGTCGGTTGACGAAACGTCGCCTCGACGGTTCTCTCTGTGCAATGGTCGGCCAGACGGTCGGGTACGCGGCACGAGAGTGACTCGGCCAATATTTACGTGTTCATCGATTCTGCTGGAGATTCTTCGCGTGAGCGCCCCCCACCGTCCCCCTGTCGACCTGCCCGAACCGACGGTCAAGCTCACCGAAGGCTGGCACTGCCTGCACCTGTACTACAAGATCGATCAGGCCGCTCTCAACGCGCTTGATCCCGAAACCCGCGCACGCGGCTGCGAGGAAGTCGAGCACCTTCTCAATCCTGAGCGACCCGGTGCGCCGGTTCGCCTGCAAACGTCCGTCGTCTCCGGACACAAGGCCGATCTGGCGCTGATGGCGATGGACGAAGATCCGCTTCTCCTGGACGCCGTGCAGCAGGGGATTCGCGCCAGCGGATTGGGAACGGTCCTCACGCCCGCCTGGTCCTTTGTCTCCATCACGGAAGTCTCCGAATACGTTCCCACGATCGAGCAATACGCCGACAAGCTGCGACTTGACGGCAATGAGCCGGGAACGCCCGCATTCGAGGCTAAGGTCAACGCGTATAAGCAGCGTCTGCCCATGATGAATCGGCAGCGGCTCATGCCCGACTTCCCCGACTGGCCGGCGACGTGCTTCTATCCGATGAACAAAGCCCGCCATCCCCACGCGAACTGGTATCTCGAACCGTTCAGCCATCGCTCGAAGCTGATGGCCGAACACGCCACCAGCGGCATCAAGTTCGCCGGGAAGGTGTCGCAGTTAATCACAGCGTCGACCGGCCTGGACGATTGGGAGTGGGGCGTCACGCTGTGGGCGCGAACTCCGGCGTACTTGAAGGATATCGTCTACACGATGCGATTCGACGAAGCCTCGGCCCGCTACGCGGAGTTCGGGCCCTTCTACGTGAGCTACATCATGAGCCCCGATCGGGCGCTGGCGCATCTTCAACTCAGTTGAGGTCTCGCTTGGGTGGCACGCCCGGAGTCCTCGACGGGCGTGGGGAACGTTTCATGACGCTAACCTATGTGCCTCGCAACGCCCCAGGACCACGCCCTTTCGCAAAGCCCGCAGGGCGTGCCACCTGGAATGGGCACAGCGGACTCAGTTCCCGCCCTCGGCCGAAGGATCCAGTGCGAACTTGATCGATTCGAATCCCGCGGCACGGCAGGTGTCGTACATCGTTACCACATCGCCGAGTGGCACGTTCTTCGCCACATCGAGGATGACGGGAATTTCCGGAGCGGCTTCGCTGAGAGACCGGAGCAGGTTCTTCGCCGCGGTCAGGTCGTCGTAGAGCGTCCCTTCGATCTCGGCTTTCGTCTGGTTCCCGTCGACCATCAATTTCACCCAGACTTCGCCGAGAGTGGGACGCGGCATGTCTTCACTCATCTCGGCTTGAACGTCTCCGCTCGGGAGATCGGCGGGCAGGACTTCCTCTCGCAACTGACCGATCGACGCGCAGATGAAGAAGATCAATAACAGGAACACGACATCGATGAGCGGTGTCATCGCCGAATCGAGATTGGCAGTCGTTGGCCGATGAGTGACCGGGATTTTCATCGCGTATGCTTCACTCGGGGCGAACGGCGAATCGCAGTGTCGTCACGTGATTCCTGGCGGCGGACATGAGTAGCGGTTCGATTTCTTCAAACGGGGTCCGTTGATCGCCGCGCAGGCGCAATTCGAAGGGGCGACCTTCAGCTTCCAGCACGGCGGCGGTCAGTTGCTCGTCGAACTGCAAACGGTCGATCGGGTTGGTTCCCAGGAATAACTGCCCGGTTGCATCGATGGTCACCGTCAGCCGTGCCTGGCCTTCATCCAGGTTTTCCGCTTGTGAAGCCGTCGGCAGTTCGATTTCTTCCTGGGCCTGGTTCCGGATGAAATATGAGGCAACCAGAAAGAAGATGTTCAGGAGGAATACAATGTCGATCAGCGGGGTCATTTGAGGAGACAAGCCCCGTTGTCGAGCCCGCTGGGGGATCTTCATCGCGGTCCCTCCCTGCCGGAGTTGGGCGGCGCGACCGGGGGCTTCCTCGCGGTCTTGCGTTCCGCTCGCTGCATCTTGCGGCGCGTTGCCTCGGATCGTTTATAATCGGCGAAGACGTGTTCGGCCATCAGCGAAGTCTGGGCAACAAGTTCATCGACTCGATTCCGAAAATAGGCGTAGGCCGCCAGCGCGGGAATCGCGACCGTCAGGCCAAATAACGTGGTGACGAGAGCTTTGTAGACGCCGGGAGCCAGTTCGCTCACCTGAGGATTCGCCTTGCGCTCGAATTCCATGAAGGCAATGATCATCCCCCACACGGTTCCCATCAGCCCCAGCATCGGAGCCAGCGACCCCACGACTGACAGGTACTCGACTTTGCGTTGCAGTCGCGCGGCCTGCTGCGCGGCTGCATCTTCCATTGCTTTTTCGACGGACGTGTAGCCGATGTTGACCTCGCGCAGGCCGGCCCCCAGCACATAGGCGAGGAAACTGGGCCGCGCGCGACAGGCCTCTTCGGCTGTCTTAACTTGCCCCTGCATGATCTGGCGGTAGACCTCTTCGGCCAGTCCGCCCGGCATCAGCGCGCCGCGCCGCAGCGAAAAGAGATGCTCGAAAATGAGGGCCACCATCGCCAGGCTGAGCGCGACGATGATATAGCCGATCGTGCCGCCGTCTTCGAAGAGTTGGCGGACGTCAATTGCGGGCGGTCCTGCCGCGGGCGCGGCATCCTGACCATAGGCCCAGCGGCTGCCAACCAGCGACATGAGCATCAGGAACAGGACGACGAGCCGGAAACGCATGACACCCTCCGTGTGTCCCGCCGGGCGCCTTCGTCAACGACCGTTCGCGACAGTATTCCTGGTCCAGTCGGCCTACTCCATGGCGAGGTGAACAGCCGCGCGCCGCCATGACCGTGGCACGATCATCCCCAGTTTCTCGGGATGGTCAAGATCAACCGCGAACCGGCGTGGTCGGCGTGCCGACCACGGGACGACTCTCAGTTACTTCTCGACAGGCCTCCTCGTCTCGCAACAGCGGGGCGATATAGCGTTCGACAAATCGGCGGTTGACACAACCGAAGTGCCCCGCGAAATGAAACGATGGGAGCATCCCGAAACGATACGGCATTTCTCGCAGTTTCCGAGTCGCCGACTTCCGGAATCCGCAACAACCCGCGGAAATGGTATGCACGCCATCGATCGTTCCAAAGATCACCGTCCCGATACCCACGAACAGGCAGTCTAGAAAGGACGAGACATTCCAGATCGTGGTCTCGACATGCTCTTCGACGCTTGGCAAGTCGAACGCCGGATCGATCGCCGCGGCGATCAGGACCACGCCGCGCACGCTGATTTCTCGAGGCAGGGCTCGCAACGTCAGGAGCGCGATTCCTCCGCCTCCCGAATGGCCAATTACCCAGACCGGGCGACAAGGGTATTCGGTCTCGTAGGCGGCAATCCGACTCGCCAGCCGACTGGCCTCGTTGCGATGCCTCGCCCGATCCCGCAAATGCCACAGTCCGGCGAACGGCAGGCCGGATGTCCAGTCGTGAACTTCCAGCGCGTAGGGTACTCCGGCGTCCAGAAGTCCATTCAATATCCCCAAGTTCAGAAAGCTTCGGCCTTCGATGCCCGGCAGAATGATGACCAGCCCGGCTGACAAACGCTCGGACGAAGTGACCGAGAATTTCCGGGCGGGGACTAGCTTCCCGAGCGGCGTGACCAAATGCGACGCGCTGCACGTCAGCCCCCGAAACAGTCCGGGAAGAGCCCGGCCAGTTGGAGACGGCGAGTCGGTCAGCCCGACGTGACGTGCTGAAGCGGTCTGGTCATTTCGGACGATCGGCGATGGCACGTCCCTGGACGAGCAGGGGGACTCGGAGCAGGGGGGTTTCGGGATCATCGGTTTCAATCGTCAGGAGGATCTGCTGTTGCGCGGGTGGGCATTCGCCGGAAACTGTCACATGAATCTTTTGCAGGGCGACACCCTCTTCCGTGACGTGGGGTTCGCCCAATTCGGTGGTCACCAGGGGAGACGCGACTTTGATCGATCGAATTCCAATCGCTCGGCCGCGAGTGTCCTGCACGATCAGCGGTTGCGTCGTCGGCTGGTCGCTGAACTGGTAGAACATCATCGCCGCAGGCTTCACGGACAGTTGCTGATCGGGAAGGACCGCCCGAAACGTCAGGCGGACTTCGCGCGGCTCCGGATCAGTATATTTCACGACGGCAAAGTATTCTTTCTGGCCCGGCGACTCACTGGCGGGCTGAATCCGCAGGTCGATCCGGCCAAACTCTCCAGGCGCGTAGACTTTCTGCTCAAGCCGCGGCTTGAGGCAGTGGCAGCTCGGTTCGACATTTTGAATCGTGACAGGCATTCTCCCGCGATTCTCGAACACAAAGCTTCCCACGACTTCGGTGGTCGGACGCACTTTCCCAAGATCAACGGCATACTGGCGAAAAGCGAGCGCCGGCAACGGATTGGCGGCCAGACTGAGCGTGGGAGCTGCGGGCAGCCACCACGCCCCCAACCCCAACAGGGCGGGAAGCAGGGAAACTGCCAGGGGAATGTTCACGCGTCGATGGTCGTCAGTCATGGGTCATCCTCTACCCGGGGAAACGCGACGGGGAGTTGTAGCAGTGGTGCCGGAAAGCTGACAAGATGACAGTGGAATGGCTGTTATCATGGTGTAACCTTTTTTCGGGAAATGGTTTGCGGCTGTCGACTTGCCTGGGGCGATATCTTGGGCGCTCTCGTGTGGGGCCGGTTTGAACTTGTCGCCCCCAAGGGATAGCATTCAGCGCGAACAACCGCCTTTGCCTCGTGCTTCGTCCCAGCCGATCAGTCGATGTGTCGATCGCATCAACGTGGATGCGATTCCCGGCCTGCGTCGGTCTGGAGAAGCCCCGTCCAGAGAGACTTCATGGCCGCCACGACTCTTCGGGCCTTGCTCAGCGTCAGCGACAAGACCGACCTTGTTCCCTTTGCTCAGGCACTGGTCCGAAAAAAGTTCGAACTGGTCTCGACCGGGGGAACCCGCAAGGCCCTCGAAGCAGCCGGTTTGCCGGTGATCGACATCTCGCAGTACACCGGCTATCCAGAGATGATGGATGGCCGCGTCAAGACGCTCCATCCCAAAGTGCATGGGGGTCTGTTGGGACGCCTGAATCTCCCGGCCGATGTCGCCGCGATGGAAGGCATGGGGATCACGCCGTTTCAGATCGTCGTGGTCAACTTGTACCCCTTCGTCGAGACGATTTCGCGGCCGGGTTGCACGCTCGAGACCGCCATCGAAAACATCGACATTGGCGGTCCCAGCATGATCCGCTCGGCCGCCAAGAATCATGAGTACGTCACGGTTGTTACCAGCGCGGCCCAATATGACCGCGTTCTGCGGGCGCTCGAAGCCGGGGGAACATCGCTGGAACTGCGCCGCGAGCTGGCCGCCGCCGCCTTCGAGATGACGGCCCGTTACGATCGCGCGATCAGCAATTACATGCAGTCGATTGTCCATCCGGGTGGAGAAGCCGAAGAAGAGCACGATTTTCCGCCGCGACTGGAATTTCATTTCGACCGTCGCGCGAAACTGCGCTACGGCGAAAATCCTCATCAGCGCGCGGCCTGGTACACCGACCCCAATCCGCCGGTCGGTTCGCTTGCCACGGCCGAAACGCTCCATGGAAAGGAATTGTCGTACAACAACCTGCTCGATCTCGATGCCGCGTTGCAGATTGTTCGCGAGTTCCGGCAGCCGGCGGCAGCCGTCATCAAGCACAATAATCCGTGCGGGTGCGCGGTCGCCTCATCTCTGGCGGAAGCCTACACGAACGCCGACGCCGGCGACCCGGTCAGCGCGTTTGGCTCCATTCTCGGCTTGAATCGCCCCGTGGACGTCGCGACCGCCGAGGCGCTCTGCGTCCCCGGTCGCTTCATCGAGGCAATCATCGCTCCCGAGTACACGCCCGAAGCGTTCTCGATGCTGACGACTCAGCCGAAATGGAAGACGAACGTGCGGCTGCTCAAGTGCCCGTCGATGCTCGACCCCCGGCCAATCTCTCAGGATGTGCGGACGATCACCGGCGGATTGCTGGTTCAGGATCGGGACGACGCGGACGATTCGCAGTCGAACTGGGTCGTGGTCACGGCCCGACATCCCACGGCCAATGAGCATGCCGATCTCGAATTTGCCTGGCGCGTCGTCAAACACGTGAAGTCGAATGCCGTCCTGTTTGCGAAACACGGACAGGTTGTGGGCGTTGGGGCCGGGCAGATGAGCCGCCTCGATTCGACGTTTATCGCCACGCATAAGGCCGCCGGGCGAGCGGTCGGCGGCGTCGCGGCTTCGGATGCGTTCTTCCCCTTCCGTGACGGAATCGATCAGTTGCATCGCGCCGGAGTCACGGCCGTCATCCAACCCGGCGGATCGAAACGCGATCAGGAAGTGATTGAAGCCTGCAATCAACTGGGCATCGCCATGATTTTCACCGGAAAGCGACATTTCCGCCATTAATGGCGCGGCTGTGTAAGAACCAGCCCTCGGATGGGTGTTCGCAGGGTGTCAAGGAGTTGGCAAATGGGTGTCGTGGGAGTGATTCCCGCGCGGCTGCAATCGACGCGGTTGCCGCGAAAACTGCTGCTTGCCGAAACCGGCAAGCCGTTGATTCAGTACGTCTGGGAAGCCGCCAGCCGGTCGAAATCGCTTGACCGTGTGCTCGTGGCGACCGACAGCGAGGAAATCGCCGACGTCGTGCGCGGTTTCGGCGGTGATGTCGAGATGACCGGCGAACACCCCAGCGGGACCGATCGAATCGCGGAAGTGATCCGGCGGCGACCCGATCTGGGCGACATTGTGGTGAATCTGCAAGGCGACGAACCGGAGCTGTCGCCTGAACTCGTGGAAACGCTGGTCAAGGCGCTGCTGGATCACTCGACCGCCGAGATGTCGACGCTTGGGACGCCGCTGTCGGACAAGCACCACCTCGATTCCCCGTCGGTCGTCAAGATCGCCCGGGGACGTGATGGGCGTGCGCTGTATTTCAGTCGGTTGCCGATTCCGTACGTGCGAGATGGTCTTCCCGAAGGAGCTGCGGTTCCCTGGTTGCAGCATCTCGGTCTGTACGCCTACCGCCGCGATTTTCTCTTGTGGCTGGCCACTTTGCCGCCATCGCCGCTGGAGCAGTTGGAGAAACTGGAACAGTTGCGCGCTCTCGAGGCGGGTGCTCGAATTCAGGTCGCGGTGGTACGGCAACCGTCAGTTGGAATCGATACTCCCGAAGACTATGCTCGGTTCGTCGAGCGGCAGCAGGCAAAAACGGCTTGAATTTCCGCGCTGGCTCGCGTGAACAGGCTGGGTGTGGGCGGATTTTTTCGGAATGAGCGGTGGCATGACGAAGTTCATTTTCGTGACCGGCGGCGTGGTCAGTTCGTTGGGCAAAGGGCTGACGTCGGCTTCGATCGGCACGATTCTCGAACGGCGCGGCCTCCGGATTCGCCTGCAGAAGCTCGATCCGTACCTCAACGTCGATCCCGGCACGATGAGCCCGTACCAGCATGGCGAGGTCTATGTTCTCGACGACGGTGCCGAGACCGATCTCGACCTGGGACACTACGAGCGGTTCACCCACAGTCCCCTCTCGCGCGACTCGAACTACACCTCGGGCCGGATTTATCAGCGGGTCATCGAGAAGGAACGGCAGGGGAAATACCTCGGCGGAACCGTGCAGGTCGTCCCGCACGTCACCGACGAAATTAAGGCGTCGATTCGCAGATTGGCCGGACCCGATGTCGACGTTGTCATCACCGAACTGGGCGGGACGGTTGGCGATATCGAGGGGCTGCCATTTCTGGAAGCCATCCGCCAGTTGCCGCTCGACGTGGGTAAGTCGAACTGCCTGTTCGTCCATCTGACGCTCGTCCCGTATCTGCGAGCCGCCCGCGAACTGAAGACCAAGCCGACGCAGCACAGCGTCCAGCAGTTGCGCGAGATCGGCATTCAGCCGGACGTGCTGATTGTCCGCTGCGAGCGTCCGCTGGGCCGCGACAACGAGGAAAAGATCGCGTTGTTCTGTAACGTCGAACACAAGGCGGTCATCGAAGAAATCGACAAGGAATTCTCGATCTACGAGGTTCCGGTGGGACTCGTGGAGCACGGTCTCGATCAGTTGATTGTCGAGAAACTGGGCCTCAAGGCCGGTCCATCCGACATGGACGACTGGGAAGAACTGGTCCGACGGATTCGAAACCCCGAACACGAAGTGACGATCGCCGTTGTCGGCAAGTACATCGAGCATCGCGATGCGTACAAGTCGATCTACGAAGCGCTCGATCATGCCGGCCTCGCGCATTCCGCCCGGGTGATTGTTAAACGATTGGAAGCCGAAGAACTCGAACGGCAATCGCCGGAAACGCTCCTTTCCGGCGTCGATGGTATTTTGGTTCCAGGCGGCTTTGGCATTCGCGGCGTCGAAGGGAAAGTGCGAACCATCCAATTCGCGCGAGAAAACCAGATTCCGTACTTCGGCATCTGCCTGGGAATGCAGGCTGCCGTCATCGAGTTTGCGAGAAACGTGGCGGGGCTACCCGGAGCCCACAGCACGGAATTTGCAGCCGATACCCCGTACCCCGTGATCTGCCTGCTGGAAGATCAGAAAACGGTCACGACCAAGGGGGGAACGATGCGGTTAGGAGCACAGCCGTGTGTCCTTGCCGACCATTCGCTTGCTGCCCAGACTTACGGACTTCCCGAAGTGTCCGAGCGGCATCGGCACCGCTACGAGTTCAACCCCGAGTTCCGGAACCCCCTGGTCTCCGCCGGGATGTCCCTCAGCGGCACCAGCCCGGACGGCAAACTGGTCGAGATTGTCGAAATCCCCGATCACCCGTGGTTCCTGGCGGTGCAGTTCCACCCGGAATTCAAGTCGAAGCCGATGCAGCCCCATCCGTTGTTTGTCGGGTTCGTCGGAGCCGCCATGGCCCGCCGCAAAAACGAGCGTTCGCAACCGCAGCCGGTTTGATCGCCGCGCGGAAGCTCGAACGCAGCGTTACTTGATGGGCTGATCGTAAAGCGGCGCGACGATCTCCAGCCGCCGGCCGTGTCGCTCGATCTCCAGTTGCAGGGGGCCGGGCTGTTCAGCAAGCCAGCCCCGCAACGTCGCTTCATCGGCGATGGGCCGACTGTGAAAACGCATGAGGACGTCTCCGGCCTTCAGCCCAGCGCGATCGGCCGGCGAGAACGCGATCACTGACCAGACGATAGCCGTGCCTGGCTGTGCCGGATCATGTTTCCACGTCATGCCGAAGCGGCTTGGCTGGCCATTCAGGGTTAGCGTTCCACGAATCGGTTCGTCGCGCTCGGGACGTTTCAGCGTGAACGAAACAGGATTCACCGCGACACAGATCGCAGTCCGCAGATCGTCGACCGAAGAACCTCGCCAGCTGCCCAGGGCCAGCAATTCGTCACCCGCCTGGAAGCCAGCATTGACGGCCGGCGAACCGGGAGTCGTGGTGGTGACAACCAGACGGCCTTGATCGGCGAGTGCAGGATCCCAGGCGAAGCCCACACGCGGCGCGGGGCGAATCGGCGGGATGTTCGGCGGCTGATAGCCGGCTGATTGTTCGCTGAAGCAGTCGTTCCGAAATTGGGGGAGCGAATCGGCGTTGGACACCGCAGCCACGAACTCGAGAGCGAGTTCGCCGATGCGCCGCACGCCTTCGTATTCAATCTTCTCGGCGTCATCGCTGGGCCGATGGTAGTCTTCGTGCTTGTCGGTATCGAATGAAAGAGCCGGGACGCGACCCGAGTAAAACGGCCAATGATCGCTGTCGGCCGTGACCGTCTGCTGAAAATCGAGCCACAGCGACGATCGTTCGTTCGCACGGCAGAGAGTCTCACGGAGTCCGGGGGCCGAACGCCAACCCATCACGCGAACTCGGTCCTGCCGCAGGCGCCCGACCATGTCAAGATTGGCCACCACCAGCACACGATGTTCAGGGAGCGTTGGAACAGCGCGCCAGTGTGCCGCCCCATGCAGCCCCGACTCCTCGGCGTCCCAGAAGGCAATCAGGACGCTGCGCTTCAGTTCCGAACGCCGCGCGGCCAGTCTCCGCGCGACTTCCAGCAGTGCGGAAGTGCCGCTCGCGTTGTCGTCGGCTCCATTATGGACGTAACCAAACGGCCCACGGCTGTTTCCGGCGTTGCCATATCCGACGTGGTCGTAGTGCGCGCCCACAACGATCAACTCGCGCGATCGCTGGGCGTCGGCGCCCGGAATCAGGGCCAGCACGTTGCGCCAGTCGGATCCAAATTCCTGAAACCACTGGCCGCTGGTCCCGGCCGGAGTCAGTTCCAGCTTCTTTAATTCGGAAACGAGATAGGCCGACGCCGCTTTGCCTCCCCGCGACCCGGCCTGACGACCTTCGAGCGAGTCGCTTGCCAGCGTGGCGACGTGTGTCTTCAGGCGGCCGATGTCGATGCCGCGGTTATCGCCGGTCGGCTCAGATCCCCGAAGGAATCCGCTGAGAGGATTGCCAAGAACGATGAGGAACGCGATCGCCATTCTCACCGAACAGGGACACGGCATGGGCAGGCTCCGAGAGAATTTTCGCGAAACTCATCTCGGGGAGCGCCCCGCCGAGACATCCTTGTGTTGGCAATGGTCGAAGTCAGGCAGTGCGTCGAAGGGCTATTTATTCAGGTTCCTGAGCGGGGCGACGATGACATCCGGACACTGGGATCGCCAGCGCAGCCAGTGGTCCGCGATGACGATCGCGACCATCGCTTCTGCCATCGGAACAAACCGGGGAAGCAGGCAGGGGTCGTGGCGGCCCTTGGTTTGAATGGTCGTGGCGACTCCCTCCGACGTAACCGTCTCCTGCGGGCGGGACAGGCTGCTGGTCGGCTTCACGGCAGCACGCAGCACGATGGGTTCGCCGCTGCTGATCCCGCCCAGCATGCCGCCATGTCGATTGGTCGTCGTGGCCACTCCCGGATGATCGCCGCGCGGATGCTCGGAGTCGGGAACGAAGATGTCATTATTCTGGCTGCCGCGCATGGTCGCGCAGCCAAAGCCAATCCCGTATTCCACACCGAGCACCGCCGGCAGACTGAACAGGGCCTTGGCGAGATCGGCTTTCAGCTTGTCAAAGACGGGTTCGCCCAGGCCGGCGGGAACGCCGTCCGCGACAATTTCCGCACAGCCGCCAATCGAGTCCTGTTCTTTGCGGACCTGCTCGATCAGTTCGATCATCCTGGCGGCCGAGTCCGGGTCGGGACAGCGGACGATATTCGGCTCGCCCCCCGGCAGAAATTCCACGGCATCCAGTGTCAGCGTCGCCGGATTGGGTGACGGGGCACGAATATCGCCCACCTGGGAGACATAGCCAATCACCCGACCCCCGAATGCCGTGTCAATCAGCTTTTTTGCGACGACGCCAGCGGCCACGCGCACCGTCGTTTCGCGGGCGCTGGATCGGCCGCCCCCCCGGTAATCGCGAAAGCCGTACTTGGCATCAAAACCGAAATCGGCATGACCCGGCCGATACGTCTGGGCAATGTCCGTATAGTCGCGGCTGCGCTGATCGGTATTTCGAATCAGAATCGCGAGGCTGGTTCCGGTCGTTTTTCCTTCGAAAACACCTGACAGAATCTCCGCTTCGTCGGGCTCTTTTCGCTGGGTGACGATGTGACTTTGTCCAGGCCGACGACGGTCGAGGTCGACCTGCAAGTCTTCACTGGTTAGTGGAATGCCAGGCGGCACGCCGTCGATAATAACCACGTTTCCCGGCCCATGGCTTTCGCCCGCCGTTGTGATTCGAAACGCCTGACCAAACGAATTGCCTGCCATGATCGCCGGATTATATGAGGACCGCGCGACACTCGCCAGAACGTGCCGCAAAACACGCGGGCCATCGGGGAGTTCATGTCGGTCTGTCATTGTTGCCAAGGGGAGGGGCCATCAGGGGCGCGGCTTTCTCCGTGTCTTTGTGGCTTGGCGAGAGTGCAGAAGCCTCTTCAGCACATTCCTGTACTTCCGTGGGAACGCCGGCACCAACCTCGAAATCCTCGTCGGGACGAATTCGGTACTCGAACCACTCCTTGTTAAGTTGAAGCTTCATTGTCTATCTCCCTTCCTGAATGAATGCCGCTGCCTGTACCTCGGTCATCTCGAAGTACCGCAGTGGATGTGGATTGTACGAGACGTCCGGGCCGAGGTCTGTCATGCCGCACTTGTCTCGGTAGAAAGTGTCTGCTTGCGGAAGCGAGTGTAGACCGATTCGTCCATGATTCCCCTCATCAATGCTAAGTTGGATGGCTGCGGCCATCAGGACCGTTCCGACGCCACTGAACCGATTCCACTTCGGAATCTCTCTTCGATTCCAAGGCGCGGCCTCCAGATATTCGACATATACGAGATGCTTGTTGGCTTGCTGCCGAATACGACACCGCTTGATCGTATTGACAATCATCAATCCCTGAGATTGACCGTTGCACTCGATGGCGAAGGATTGGTAGCGCAACTGAGCCGAGAAATGCGACCACTTCCGCTCCCAGTCCCAGTGTCCATGTTGTTCACCTTGAGCCACGATTAAAGGGTTCCAGTGATTCTTGTGGTCGTCCAGATGCCGTTGAAGGATCGAGTCGTGGAGTTCAGCTTGGACAAGCTGCCCCGTTGCTCCATCACGGAGATAGACGACGGACGACGTACTGCTCACAGTACCACCATCTCCGACTTTTCGTTCTTTTCCTCGTTCTCGAACATGAGCTTGTCACCTTGCTCAAGCCTGGTGTCCACTGCTTGATACAGCCGAAGCGCTTGCCGCATGAGAGCGGTCTTGTTGAGGCCCTTTTTGGCACAAAGCTGATCGAGAACATGCATCTCACGCTCGGTGAGATTCAGCGTCATCGTGCGTTTGCTCATGGGTCCACCTCCACAGTCAATCATCAGTCTTTATAGCTAAAATGTCAAGTTCTAGTGGCTAAAAAATAGCTATTAATTCCAGCCGTGACCTGAGGCTTCGAGTCGAGATTCGCCATGGGCCGCCGTAACGCAACGGGGCAAAATCTCAGAAAATATGTCCAGTTCAGCCAGCATCGGGTCGCCAAATTGCCAGCCCAGAAAGACCTCCACGACCACTCGCCGCGCGCTCACTCCATCTCACGGTTGGAAAGCTCACGTTGCAGCGATTCGGCGGCGGCGATCATTCCGGCGGCCGTCAGCGACTCAACCGCCAGCCGTGCGGCTGCGCGTCGCAATCTTGCATCCGGATGGTTCATGAGCGGCGTGCGAAGGTAGCAGGCTGCTGCCCAGTCGTGTTCGTGCTTCAGGGAATATGCCACGCCAATGACGACGTACGGCCCGCCTCGAAGCGCCGGAGCCAGTTCGTCAGCCTGATTTTCCCAGCGGCGTATGTCCGGGAGGGTTTGCGGGTCGTCGGAGATTTGGGCTCGATAATCGAGGAATCGCGCCAGTCGCTGGACGATGATGTCGTCGCCTCTCAGCAGGCTCTTGAGTGTCTGAGTCACCTGGGCATCGCGGACGTCCAGCAGCGCGCTCACCGCAATCAACTGGGCTGCTGCGTAGCGATGATTCAACCAGCCGCGCATAAGTGCGGATTCTTCGTCGTTCAGAGTTTCGCCGATCCACAACAGGGGAATCAGGTCGTAATGAATGGTCCGCGGGTCCGACTCGACAATCAGGAGAAAACGCCGTGCCGCCTGTAACCATTTCCCCTGTTCGAGCGCGGAGCGCACCTGGAGTGCCAGAATGTCCCTGCGGACCCAGGTGCGAGTTTCCTGGTTGAGAGCCGCGGCCAACTTGTCTTCGCAGGTTGCCCAATCCCGCCGCGCGAGGGCTTCGCGCCCCGCGAGATGGCTATCGTGGTACGCGGTCTGAATTTCGCGGACTGTCGAGGCCGGGTAGCGTTTGATGTCGCCCAGTTCGCGCGGTCGGATGACCAGTTCACGACCGGTGTAGTCGATGATCTCGCCTTTGAGCGAAACGGTTCCACTGGTTCCGTCCGGTTGTAGGATCACGCGATCCTGGGCGTGAATCGCCGTGGGCAAGGAAGCGAGGAACAGGACGAGGAGGGCTCTGCACATCAGTCGCGGTACCCAAAAACTCCTGACGTTTACCGGTCGGCGAACTTGCCGATGTCCTGGTAGCGGTAGGTTCCGCCATTCTGTCGCGCGAGCTTCTTCAGGAAATTGTCGAGGTTCTGCAGCAGTGAATCCTTCCCGAATTCAATGGTGTGAATCCGGGTGCGACCGCCGTTCCGTTTTTCCAGATCGGCCAGTTCCTTACTCGTGAGTTGCGGTTCCTTGGCATCGGTCAGAAAAAAGATGACTTCGGGCCCCAAGTCCAGGGCCTGTTTGAGGGCGGGAACATGAATAGTTCCCCCTTCCGGAGGAATGCTGCTGATGTACTGCCGGGCCAGTCGCTTGTTGATGTCGGTCGCGAACAAGAGTTCCGGCCGGTCGCTGCGGTTCCGGCCCATCATCAGGCGGGTCTTCTCGTTGTAAAAGACAATCTGAAACTGCTGCCCCGAGTCCAACTGTTCCAGGCTGGCCACAAGCTCGGCTTTCGCGACGCGCATGGCATTCCCATTCGCCATGCTTCCCGAACAGTCGATGACGAAGACAATCCGGGAGCCCTTGTCTTGCGCCCCCATGAAGGAAGCGCCGGGAACGCCATCCCCGATGACGGCCTTCGGCGCGGGGGCTCCGCCGCTGTCGGTTAAGACCGATGGCGCTGATGGCGACTCATCCCCGATGGCCCGGGGGGGCGGTCCGGCGCCAATCGTCTGGACAGCCGAAGTGGTCGCCGTGGAGACGGGAACAGGCGGTGTCGCTGACGTGACGTTAATCGGTTCCGCCTGTGCCTCGCTGGGAACGTCCTGGGTGTCGTCGGTCGTCGATGGGAGCGTGCTGGCCGAGTCAGCCGCCTTTGGTGACTTCAGAACCAGCCCAACTTCACGGCCAAACTCTTCTGTCAGGCCAACCGGAGTCCGTTGCGACCACTCAAGCCACCGGGCCAAAAGCAGAAGAATGAACGCATGAATGCACAGCGAGAGAAGCCAACTGGGAAGTTGGATCGACCACGAAGAGCCGCGAACGCTAGGTGGCGCGGAAGGATTGGGAACGGTTGTCGACATGGACAAACTCCGTTGGTCGCCAGGCGACGAAACGGTACACTTACCAGAACTATAAGTTTCGTAAGGGATTGGGTCAATTCGTTCTTTGACGCGCGAGGGCGCTGTTTCGCATGCACGTGGCCCATGTTATTACGCGTCTGATTGTCGGGGGCGCCCAGGAAAACACTCTCTGGAACGTCATTGACCAGATGCGACTGTTCGGCGACCGGGTCAGTCTGATTACCGGGCCGGGAGTCGGACCAGAAGGATCTCTGGAGCCGCTGGCGCGGCTGGCTGGCGTGGAGCTTCATTTACTGCCGGAGCTTCGTCGTAACCTGCATCCCATGCGTGACTTGCAGTCTGCGATTGCGATTCGTCGCTGCTTGAGGCGTCTTTCACCCGACCTCGTTCACACCCACACCTCCAAGGCTGGGATTCTCGGACGATGGGCGGCGAGCCTGCTGGGGCTACCAACCGTCCACACCGTCCACGGGGCTTCCTTTCACGTGGGCCAAGGGCGGCTCGCATTCGGCGTATATCGGGCACTCGAAAGGTGGGCCGGACCACGAACCGACCAATTCATCACCGTCTGCGACGCGATGATCGATCAATACGTCGCCGCCGGGGTCGCGCCCAGAGAGAAGTTCGTCACCATTCGCAGCGGCTTCGACGTGGCTCCCTACCTGAACCCGAGTCGCTCCCGCGAGGAAGCGAGACGCGAGTTGGGGCTTGCCCCCGATGACCTCGTGGTGGCGAAAGTCGCACGGCTGTTTCCGCTCAAAGGCCACGAGTATTGGCAGGAAGCGCTGCCCAGGCTCGTGGAAAGAGCGCCACGGCTGAAAATTCTCCTGGTTGGAGACGGAATCCTGCGGCCGCAAATCGAGGAAAATCTGGCACGGTTGGGACTGACGGATCGCGTCATCATGACGGGCCTGGTTGCCCCCGAACGAATTCCTGAACTGCTGCTCGCAGCGGATGTTGTGATGCACACCAGTGTCTGGGAGGGCCTGGCACGGGTTCTTCCGCAGGCCATGGTCGCCGGGAAGCCGGTCGTCAGCTTCGCGATTGATGGCGCGCATGAAGTCGTCCTGCCGGAGCAAACGGGGCTGCTGGTTCCCGTGGGAGATGTCCCCGGATTGGTGGATGCCGTGACCCGTTTGGCAGCAGACCCAGAACTTCGCGAGCGGATGGGCCGGGCGGGACGCGAACTTTGTGCGACCGAATTCGCTCATGAGACAATGACCCGTCGGATTCGCACGGTTTACGAGCGCGTGCTGGCGGCGCGCCCGGCGAGAACCCATGGATGAATTTTGGGCTCCAAGAGCCGGTTTTCAGTCCGTTTTCGGCGGTCCTGAAATGTGATAGGCTGCATGGTTTGATAAGCAGGGGCGGCGCGCCCGCTGGCTCTTTGGAAGCAGGAAGGTGATTTTCGTGGCGACGGCAGACGCGGCAACTGGGCCGAACTTCGAGAAAAACGACTTGATTCCCGTGATTGCCCAGGACGTGGCGACGGGCGACGTGTTGATGCTGGCGTACATGAATCGGGAAGCCTACCACGAGACACTGAAAACGGGGCGTGTCTGCTATTATTCCCGCAGTCGCAAGAAGTTGTGGCGAAAAGGGGAAGAGAGCGGCAATGTCCAGGAGTTGAAAGAACTCTACTTCGACTGCGACGCCGACACTCTGCTCGTCAAAGTGAACCAGATTGGGGGAGCGGCCTGCCACGAAGGCTTCAAGAGCTGTTTCTTCCGACGGATCGACCCGGCGTCGCAGGGCGTGACCGTGGTGGGCGAACGTGTGTTCGATCCGGCCGCCGTCTATGGGAAGTCTTGATTTGCCCTTCGTCGCGTCGGCCTGTCGAGCGCGCCGACGCCAATTTGAACGCACCGCCTTGCGTGCGAATAGTGAAAATCCACGACCGGGAAGTGACCGCCGATGAGTGAACGCGTGTTGAAACTGGGGATTCCGTCGGGAAGCCTGCAAGAGGCGACGGCCGAACTGTTCAAGAAGGCCGGGTACAGCATCAAGTTCCCCTCGCGCTCGTACTATCCCGAAATTGACGACGCCGAAATCGAATGCCTGCTGATTCGCGCGCAGGAAATGGCGCGGTATGTCGAGCAGGGAATTCTCGATGCCGGCATTACTGGGCACGACTGGGTGCTCGAAACGAATGCCGATGTTGTCGAAGTCTGCGAGCTGGTCTTTTCCAAGGTCAGCCGTCGACCGGTGCGGTGGGTGCTCTGCGTCCCGAACGACTCTCCGATTCGGTCGGCCAAGGATCTCGAGGGCAAGCGCATCGCGACGGAAGCGGTCGGGTTGACCAAGACCTATCTTGATCGGCATGGCGTCACGGCGAAGGTCGAATTCTCCTGGGGGGCAACGGAGGTCAAACCTCCCCGCCTGGCCGATGCGATCGTCGAAGTGACCGAAACTGGCAATTCGCTGCGGGCGAATAATCTGCGAATCATCGACGAAGTGCTGCAAAGCACCACGCGGCTGATCGCCAACAAGACGGCGCACGCCGATGAGTGGAAGCGATCCAAGCTTCAGACTATTTCGCTGATGCTGCAATCATGCCTGGCGGCCGAGGGCAAAGTCGGCTTGATGATGAACGTGAGGCGGCAGGATCTCCCCACCATTCTCTCCCGGCTCCCCGCGCTTCAGCAGCCGACGGTTTCGTCGCTGTCCGATCCCGACTGGGTCGATGTCAACACGATCGTCAACGAAGCGTATGTCCGGACGATTATTCCCGCGCTGAAAGAAGCGGGAGCGCGGGGGATCGTCGAATACCCGATCAACAAGATCATCGACTGAGAAGTTCTGACATGGCTGGTTGTGCCTGCCGAGGCTCGTGGAGTCTCGGGCGGGCACTTTGCGGCGCCGCCGCAATGTCCGGTTGCAGTCCGGCAGACGCTCAGTTCGTCGTATCGGGTGTCGCTGCCGGGGTTGGTTCGCCTTCCGTGGTCGGGGCGGCTTCCGCTTCTTCCTCTTCCGGGGCGAACATCGGGACGATGGGCAGACGCAACGGGTTCTGGTGATAGACCGGGAACGTACGCCCTGTCTGTCGGAGAGCCAGGACGAGCCCGGACTCGGTGGCGAGATAGATCCGGTCGGTCACGATGTTCGGCAGGGTCACCGGGAACGACCGCATGGGAATCGCGCCGATAATCGCCCCATTCTCGCGGTCAATACGCATCAGGTTGCGTTCCACGTCGGTGGCGTAAACCGAGTCGCTCGTGGCCGCCGCGAAGGCTTCGACTTCCGGCCGGACCCAGCGCAACTCGCCAGTCTGCAAATCGAGGCAGAACAGGCCGCGGCGTTCTGGAGAAAGGAACAAATCGCGGTCGAGGGCGATCGGCGGTTTGCGAATGGGAGCGCTGGTGAGAAACTCCCAGTAGACCTTGCCGTTGTTGGCATTCAGCGAATAAACGGAAAAGTCCTCCGAGGCGACGAAGAGCCGATCTTCCCAGCGGGCCAGGGGGGCGACAATCGCCTTCTCGGTTTCCAGTTGGAAGGCGAGCTTGTGGTCTCGTGCCGTCACTCCATAAAGAGACCCGCCGCGGCTGGCGAAATTAACGATCTGCGAGGCGACAACGGGCTGAGTCGTGACTTCCAGGAAGGCCTGGTATCGCCAGTCGATGGTCTCGCTGGACCATTGCGGCAGCCGCTGTTCCTGGTAGAGCTGCCGTGCCTTGGCGAGATTGACGGCATAGATGCTGCCATCGACCATGCCGAGGAAGACGTGTTCGTCGTCAAGGGCGGGAGAGGTTGACGGAGGGCCGGGAAGACGCAGTTTCCAGTACGTGTTCCCGTTTCGTTTGTTCAAGCTGTAAAGATAGGCCCCGGTGACGACGAGAACTTCGTTCTCATTCGCGATCGCGGGAAAAGCTTCGGAATCACCCCGGCCCAGCTTTGTCGCCCACAGTCGATCGCCGCGCTCGGCGTCGAAGGCCGTAATCAGTCCGGAGTCGGACTGCACGAAAATCATCTCTTCATCGAGAGAGATATGGGCGACCTTGTCGCGGCTGATGTTCAGCGTGGCCTGACCGACCCACATCCGCTCCAGCCCCAACCGGGCGAGCTTTTCGTGCGAGGGGATGACGGGCGTTCCCGTTTGCCCCTGGCAGACCGAAGAAACCGCGATACACGCTACCGTCAGGACAGACCATCCAAAGCGTGTCATGTTGGGGAATCCCATTCTGGAGCAATTGACGGCCACCGGGCGAGAAATGGATCCCGCCAGGCAACTCTACACCCCGGATTTCGCCGAAGTGGTCAACCGCGATCGCGACAACGGAGAAGTTCTGAGGCCATTGACGCGTAGCCCGCACGGCCTTTACAGACCAGAGATTTTATCTGTTCTCCGCGACCCTTTTCCACATCCGATCTGTACAAACCGGGCGTTTGTTCGGAAGGGGATGGCAAGATCGGCGGGTGATGCGGGCAAATCCGACCGTCCCGTCCGATGAGACTTCTTGAATTCCTTCTCGTGGACGATCTAATTGAGGCGTCGGTACGATTCCGAGCGGGAGCTTGTTGCGAGGTTGCTCCCGCCGCGAGATTCTGGTGTCTGGCAACCGGCTTTCCGAAGACGGAATTCCGCGAGTTTCTCCTGGAGGGGAGGCGTCATCGGTCATGGAATCGATGCAGCGAGCCTGCCTATTCTTGACGTTCGTCGGCCTGATGGCCACCGGTGGTAGCCGCCCCGTCGCGGGCGACCTGATCCGGCTGACCAGTGGTGGCGAATTGCGCGGCATCGTCCAGACGAACTGGAGTCTGGACCCGGACGGGCGAATTGTCCCGGAAACCGGCCATCTGCTGACCATCGCGACCCTTTCCGGCGCCGAGGTGAGCATTTCGGTCCGCGAGGTCGAATTCATCCTGCGCAGATCGGCGGTGGAGGAAGAGCTGGAAACGCGCCTCCGGAGTATCGAGGAAACGGCGGCGGCCCGTTTTGAACTGGCGGAATGGTGTCGGCAACAGGGCCTGAGCGCAAACGCGGCCGAAATGTATCGGCAGGTTCTCGAACTGGAAGACCAGCACGAAGGGGCACGCAAGGCGCTGGGACACCGCTGGCGAGACGGACGCTGGGTCGATTACGACGCCGAAATGCAGGCCAAGGGGTATGTCCTTCACAAGGGAAAATACATCACCCCGGAAGAGCTCGACCTGATCGAAAAGTCGGCCGCCGAACTGGAGGCGGAGCGGGAATGGTTCAAGTCGGTTCGGATGTGGTCCGCCTGGATCCAGGGTCGCGTTCCGGGTCGACAGGAAGAGGGCTGGAAAGCTCTTGGGGCGATTGACGATCCCAACGCGGCTCCGGCGGTCGCCCGATTTCTGGGAGAAGACCCGCATCGGGAGATTCGACTGTATGGCGTGCGCATTCTGAGCGGGTTGACGGGGGCTAAGCCGATCCCCAGCCTGGTGCGGATCAGTCTGCAGGATCCGGACGACGAAATTCGCTACCTGGCGGTGCAGGGAATCGGCCCGGAGAATTTTGAACACGCGATGACGCTCTATCTGCGCCAGCTTCGCAGCGAACAGAACGTGGTGGTTTGCCGGGCGGCCCTGGGTTTGGCGCGAGTGGGGGATGATCGGGCTGTCGCCCCGCTGATCCAATCGCTGGTGACAACGCACCGCTATCGGGTTCGCGTACCGGCCGGAAATTCCCAAGCCTATTCTTTTGGCAGCGACGGAAACTTCGGAGCTGGTCTGGGCTCCGGTCTGCCTCCCGATATCGAGGCGGGCCTGCGAACCGGGGCCTATCGAACCGGGAATGTGATCCCCGAATTCAATCCGTCGAGCCGTTCTCCCGGGCGCGTGGTGGTCGTTCCCGTCGTTCATCAGAATGCGGAAGTTCGCGAAGCCCTGCGGAAATTGACGGGGATGGATCACGGCTATGACATTCGGACGTGGCGACTGTGGTGGGCCTCGGAACATCCCGAGGCTGTGGCCACTGGGCACAAGGTTTCCTGAGCGATTTCCCGGTTCCGGGCCTGTCCAATGGGACAGGCGCAACATGTTTTGGGCGGAGAATTTGAGTTGGAAATCGCCCACGGAGAACGCTTGCCGCGAGTGGTGACTTCCCATAAACTGAATTCGATGGATTTTTCGTGGGGAGAGCCGTGCCGATGTTAAAAGTTCTCGGGTCCGAGCGACGACTGTGCAGCGGCATGAGCCGACGCGACCTCTTGGAAATCGGCGGGTCGACGTTCGCGGGTCTGGGGTTAACGCAACTGCTGCGGGCATCGACGGCGTCGGCAAGCACCTCGTCGGGCGACGGCTTTGGCCGAGCCAAGCAGTGTATCGTCGTCTTCTTGTATGGTTCGCCGAGCCAGCTCGAAACCTTCGACATGAAGCCCGAGGCTCCGGTCGAAGTTCGCGGCACGATGCAGCCGATCCCGTCTTCGCTGCCGGGGCTCGATGTTTGCGAGCACTTGCCGAATCTTTCTCGGGCAATGCATCTGACAACGGTCCTGCGGTCGATTCACCACGACCATCCGATTCACGGTGTCGCTTACGCGATGACGGGGACGCCGGTGATCGATGTCGCGATGGAACTGAGCCCGCAGGATCCGAAACATCACCCCTACTTCGGAAGCGTGGTCGAGTTCATGGACCGCCAGCGTCGGGGCGGGCTGTCGAACGTTCCGCAAAACGTCGCGCTGCCGTTCCCGTTCAGCACGCAACGCACCGGCGAAGTTCATCGGGCTGGTCCTTACGCGGCCTACCTGGGTGCCATGTACAACCCGGTCTGGACGGAGTTCAAAGGCGAGGCATCGCGGGGCGTTCGCAAAACCCTGCGGGACATGGACCTGGAAATCTTTGATCCGTACGTGGCCTGCAAGCCGGACGCTCATTTCCAACTGGCGGCTACCGATCGCCCCGCTGACATGACGGTTGACCGACTTGACCGTCGGCGATCGCTCTTGTCGCAGTTCGAACAGCAGCGCCGCTCGTTTGATGAGACGCAGCGGACCAAGTCGCTGGACACCTTCCAGAACCTGGCCTATTCGCTCATCAATTCGCGGGCGGTGGGCGATGCTCTCGATGTCCGCCGCGAGTCGGATTCCATTCGCGATCTGTATGGGATGTCGCTATTCGGGCAGTCGTGCCTGGCCGCCCGCCGCATGTTGCAGGCGGGAACACGTCTGGTCAGTGTCTTCTGGGACGAATACGGCCTGGCGGGCGATGCGTGGGATACGCACTGGAATCACTTCCCGCGAATGCTTGACCAGTTGATGCCCAGTTTCGACCGCGGTATGTCGGGCCTGCTTTTTGACCTCGACCAGCAGGGGATGCTCGACGACACGCTCGTGGTCTGCGTGAGCGAGCACGGGCGAACCCCGAAGCTGAACTCGGCCAAGGGAGGCGGCCGCGATCACTGGTCGCGAGCCTATTCCGTTCTGCTGGCTGGCGGCGGCATCGCACGCGGTCGCGTGGTGGGTTCGACCGACAAGATTGCCGGCGACGTGACTTCGGTCCCGGCCTCGCCCAAGGATCTCCTCGCGACCATGTATCACCTGTTGGGAATCGATCCTCATTACTTCCTGGAAGATCGAGGTGGCCGGCCCATTTCGATCGTTCCGGAAACGGCTCGCGTGCTGCACGAATTGCTGGCGTAGCGGGCGAAAGCGAGCACAGGGACGGTGCCTCACCCGGTCACACTACCGGACGAACTGCTGTTAAGGGACTGCGAAACGCGCACGGGACGTCGTCGTGGTCCAGGCGGACAGCACCGCAATGTGACGGAGAGTGCCGTCTACCTGGTCCACCGGCCGACTGGGATCGAGGCTCAGGCCAGCGAGCGTCGCGAGCAGTTGCAGAACCGTCGCGTGGCCCTCAAGCGGTTGCGGCTGGCGCTCGCGGTTCAACATCGGGAAGTTCCGACCGAAGACGCGCCTCCGTCATTGCTTTGGCAGTCGCGTTGCCCGAAGGGGCGGATTGTCATCAATCCCGATCATCATGACTTTCCGGTCCTGCTCGCCGAAGTGCTGGACTTCGTGGTGGACCGTCGCGGTCACCTGGACGGGGCGGCGAGTCACTTCGGATGCTCGGTGTCGCAACTGGTGAAGTTTCTCGGCCTTAATCATTCCGCGTGGGAACTGTTCACGCGGACGCGCCTGGCGGCGGGTCTGCCCGAACTCCAGCGTCGATAGACTGTGCGACGCGACTGGTGAATCGCGCGAACAGATGAGGGTGACTGGACGAATGCCGGCCAACAGCCTGTAATACATCGGTCGGCAAGGCGTTGGCCTGCGAGTCCGCAGTCTCGAGAGAGGATGGGCCGCGGTCGTCGACAGGGGCAGGGCGTCAAGAATTCGCGGACCACCTCGGGGCGAAGGTATCACGCGCATGTCGGACGGGCACTCACGATCGAGTCGACGATCGGTCGTCGTGAGTTGGGCTTTGCTCATCCTCGGAAGCGCGGCGGTTCTTCTCAAACTGCTGAATCCGGACCTCATTCGCTTCTGGGGGCCCGCCAGCCGAACTCTGTTCTGGCTGATCGCGGCCGGTCTGTTGCTGACCGGACTGCAAGGGGTGGCTGTCGGGCGATTGCCGACAAGGCTGCGGGGACGGCTGGACGCGGTCGTGCGCCATCATGCCTCGATCCCCCGTGAAGGACTGGTCTACCTGTTCTTCATGACCGTGCTCTTTGTTGGTTCGCTCCTCGGCCAGTCGAACATGCTGATGCTGGTCTTCGCCACCATGGCGGGGCCGTTCATTGTCAATGGTTCGGCGACGTTTGCCATGATTACGGGCTGCCGTGTGACGCGGCGGGCGCCCCGGCGTGTCATGGCGGGCGAGCGATTCAGCGTGGAACTGATTCTGGAGAATCGCCGCCCGTGGCTGACGGCCTGGATGATGACGGTCCGCGACCTGTTGACTCGCGAATCGGTCGATCTCGAACCATCGGTCTTGTTTGCCCGCATCCGTCCTGCTTCGTCCGAGCGCGGGCATTACCAGTTGCGTCTGCCGAGTCGTGGTCGTTACGAGTTCATCACGCTGGAGGTCAAGTCCCGTTTTCCGCTAGGGCTCGTCCAGCGATCGACGCGGATGCCGGCCCCCGGAACGCTGCTGGTCTATCCGCGAATTGGCCGATTGCAGCGCGGTTCGCGTCGTCAGATTCTTGGCGCGAATGAGCTCGTGGCGACGCCATTGTCGCGACGCGGAGTCTTCGACGACGAATTTCATCGGCTCCGAGAGTATCGCAGCGGCGATAATCCCCGCGCCATCCACTGGCGATCATCGGCGCGTCGGGGCCAGATGATTCTGCGCGAGTACGACCAGAATCGGGAACACAACCTCACGGTGTTCGTCGATCTGCTGGGGGGACGGTCCAATGACAGCGTGGCGGCCAGCCGTGTTGAGTCCGCGCTCTCGCTGGCGCTCTCCATCTGTTCCGAATATCGCCGCGCATGCCGCGACGGGAGTCTGTCGGTCGTGATCGCCGGCCGCACCACGCAGCGGTGGGACGGGGAAGCTCATGGGGGTCTGGAGGGCCTTTTGGATCTGTTCGCGCTGGCCGAGGCGTCGACGTCCAGCGCCGCCGCCACGGGGCAATTGCTGGCGGGGACAATTCAGGATCTTTCGGCGGGAACACGCATTATCGAGGTGACGACACGCGACGCGGCTCATCGCGCCGAAGTCACGCGACCGCCCAACGTGACGACCATCGAGGCTTCGCCGGAGGCTGTGTCGCGCATGCTGATTTTCGACGATGAACCGGCAACTCAACTGACGGCCGAACGGAAGCCGGTGCAAGAAGCTGCCAAGGGAGGTGTCTGATGCTGCAGCAGGACGCCGCCACGCGACATCTTTCGCGCGTCTTTCAGTTCAGCATGTATGGCCTCCTGGCGTTTTCGGGGCTCGTGCTGGCGGCCGCGGAAGGAGCCTGGATTCCAGTCGGAACGGCCGTCGCGGCGGGCCTGGGGCTGTGGCTGACCGAGCAACCCTTTCGCTGGGGGATCGGTCCGGCGCTGTATCCCATGGCCGGTCTTCTGGCAATCGCGTTCGCCAGTTGGGAATTCTTCAGTGACAACCCGGAAGGGAAACTCCTCTCCGGCGCGCACCTGGTTTGCTATGCGACGTGGATCGTTCTCTTGCAAGAGAAAAAGGTCCGGCAGTACTGGAGTCTCTTCGCGCTCGGATTGCTCCACGTCGCGGTCGCCGCCGTCCTCACCAAGGACACATGGTATGGACTGGCACTGTTGACGTTCGTCGTCGCGTCGATCTGGACGCTCGCGGTCTTTTCGCTCGTGGTGCTGGATCAACAATTCCGTCGACCTGTCCTGGCCGTTGCGGCGGGACCATCCCGCGACCTATGGCGGAACTCTGTTCCGGAAGTCTTCAATGGTTTGCGGTATGACGACGGGGGGCGATGGATTACCGGCCGGTTTGTCGGGGGTGTCGGTGTCTTGGCCAGTCTGGCTCTGGCTTGTAGCGCTGTTTTCTTCATGCTGATTCCGCGAGTCTGGTTTAACAGCGGATTTCAGTTTTCGGAACTAAGTGGAGACGAAAGGGGTTTGCAGTCGCAAACACTCACCGGATTTTCCCGTGAAGTGAAGCTGGGCGAACTCGGGCAAATCCTGGAAAGCGTCGATCCGGTTCTGTCGATTCGATTGACCGATACCTCTACGAACGAGGCCATCGGGGTCGCCGCGCATGCCGCTCGACTGGGCATGGAAGAGCCCATGTTTCGCATGGGAGTGCTGACGACGTACGCCGATGGCAAGTGGTCGTCGGATGGGCGAGTTGATTCTTCCGAAATCGTGCCATCGACTTTGTTCGAAGGGGCGATCCAGCAGGATTGCGTGCTGGAGCCGATCGGCACGCGCATGCTTCCGCATCTGGGCCGTGCGATTGCCTGCACCGTTGAGGGGCCGCGGGCCAGCCCCGAAAAAGGAGCCCGTTTCTGGGCCACGAATCTCCTGGAGCGGGACCGCGGCGACGCGCCCAACCGACGGCTGAGCTATGTCGTCTATTCGACCCGTCCTGGGACGAGGAACTATCGCGACGGGTTGGAGATTTCGACGATCGTCAACAATCAGTATCTGCGTCTCAATTATCTTGCGATAAACACGCGGGTTGCGGGGAATCTGACCGCGTTGCGGGACGCAACGCTGAAGCGAATTGCCGCCGCCGAAGAGCGCCAGGGGCGGCCGCTGACCAAGCCGGAAATCGCCGACATGCTGCTGAAGCTCTTGCGCGATTCCGGCGAATACGGGTACACGCTGAATCTCAGCGTGACCGATGCGACCATCGATCCGGTGGAGGATTTCCTCTTCAATCGCAAGGAGGGGCATTGTGAATATTTTGCGACCGCGCTCGCACTGATGTTGCGCTCGGCCGGAATTCCGGCCCGACTGGTCAACGGCTTCAAAGGGGGCGAGCAAGCATCGCCCGATTCGCCGTTTTACGTGCAGCAGCGGCACGCCCATGCCTGGGTGGAAGCCAAGGTGACGGCGGATCGATGGACCACGCTCGACCCGACGCCCGGCCTGGAACGGGAGTCGAGCGTTCAGGCGGTGTCCGACAGACAGGGAGTCGTCGCCCGAATTCGCGGTCAGTTGGGGCATGCCTGGACCGACTATGTTCTGAACATCAACTATTCGCAGCAGCAGAACTCGTTCTATGGCCCCGTTCGAGCTTCGGTCCACGCGATTGGAGACCGGCTGAGTCGAGCATGGACGTCTCTTACCGCTCTTTGGAAAGAGTGGCAGACCTGGGCCGCGACGCCACGGAACTGGTTCAGCGTGACGGGACTGGTGACAGCGTTTGTCGCAATGTGCGTTCTTTCCGCGGTGATCTGGCTGATTCGCTGGGTCTGGGGGCGGCTGAGACGTCTGGCATTGTCGCAGCGGGGCCGCAATCAGCAGTTGCGGCAAATCGTGCGGTTCTATCACCAGTTCACGGAGACCCTCAGACAGCAAGCGGGCGTGGAACGGCGTGCCGGTGAAACTCCCCGCGAGTTTGCCGAATCGCTGAGCCAGCGACTCAGCCCGGCGATGCCCCGAGAGGCGGTCGCCGCGCTGTCGGCCAGCGTAACCGAACTGTTCTATCGCGTGAGATACGGGGCCGACGTCCTGGATGACGAAGAACTTCTGGCGGCGGAAGGCCTGGTCGTCGAGTTGCGCGAGCTGCTCGGTGGCGAACGAGCCCGCGCGAACTGATTTGAACGACGTCAGGAAGTCGCTCGCGACTCGTTGAAGGATCAACTGGGAGGGCCATCATGACGACGCGGCGGAACATCGTGGTGACGGGTGCGACGCGCGGACTCGGAAAGGCGCTGGTTGCGCGGTTCGTGGAATCGGGGCACACCGTGGCGGGCGTCGGAACCGATCTCAGTCGCGTCGAAGAGATGCGGCGACAGTATCCTTCGTCTCATCGGTTCGATCGGGTGGACGTGTCGGACGATGCCGCTGTCTCGAACTGGGCAGAGGGACTCGCGCGAGATGGGTTCGTACCGGACCTGCTCATCAACAACGCAGCGATCATCACCCCAGTCGGACCGTTGTGGGAGGCCCCGGCCGACGAATTTCAGCGCATTGTCAACGTGAACATCGTCGGCGTCGTGAACGTCCTCCGCCATGTCTTTCCACGCATGCTGTCGCGCGGGAGCGGAGTCGTTATCAACTTGAGTTCCGGCTGGGGCCGATCGACGTCGCCGGACGTTGGCCCTTACTGCGCGACGAAGTACGCCGTGGAAGGCATGAGTCTTGCCATGGCGCAGGAAGTCCCGGCGGGGTTTGCCGTGATCGCCATGAATCCCGGCATCATCGATACCGACATGCTGCGCACATGCTGGGCCGACGGTGCGAGTCGATTTCCCGATGCCGAGACATGGAGCCAGTCGGCGGCTTCGTATTTTCTGGGCCTGGGGCCGCGTCACAACGGTCAGTCGCTTACCGCTCCCGGTTAGGCGCGATTGCCGCCGCCCTGCGAGACCAGTTCCCGGATGATCTCGCGATTCGCCTCGGGAAATGGCAGCGAAGCCAACATCTCGATTGGCACCCAGTTAAACGGCGGCGTGGGAGCGCGGTCGACCGCCCGGTTTGACACATCGCACTGCCAGAACTCAATGCGGACCGTTCCATGGTCGTAGGTATGATCGACCCGCCGCAGGCAGCGCCGCGGCACCACTTCCAACCCGGTCTCTTCCAGGGTCTCGCGAGCCGCGCACTCGGCAAACGATTCACCGAGTTCGCATTTGCCGCCGGGGAATTCCGCGCGACCCGCGAGAACTTGCCCGGCGGAGCGCACCCCCACCAGGCAATATTCATCGCGCAGGACGACAGCGACCCCCACCAGCGTCGCCGTCTGGCCGGCTCCGCTACTCATCGAGCTTGGCATCGGCCGGGGGCGCCCCCATGATGTGGTAACCCGAATCAACGTGGAGCGTCTCGCCCGTCACGCCGGTCGACAGATCGCTGAGCAGATAGAGGGCCGACTTGGCGACTTCCTCCATCGTGACATTTCGCCGGAGCGGGGCCATCGCGTCGTAAATCTTGAGCATGCTGTCAAAATCTTTGACGGCAGACGAACTGAGCGTACGGATCGGGCCGGCGCTCAACGCGTTAACTCGGACCTGCTGTCGCCCCAGTTCATGAGCGACATACTCGGTCGCCGACTCCAGGGCCGACTTGCACAGACCCATTACGTTGTAGCCCGGAATGACCTTTTCGCCCCCCAGGTACGACAGGGTGATGATGCTTCCGCCGTTGGGCATGAGCGCCTGGGCGCGGGTGCAGACGCCGAGCAGGCTGTAGACGCTAATCTCCATCGACTGCAGGAAACCGGCACGGCTGCACTTGTGGACCGGCCCCTTGAGGTCATCAATGGGAGCATAGGCGATCGAGTGGACGACGAAGTCGAGTTCGCCGAAGGTTTCTTTCGCGGCTTCGAAGATCCGGTCGAGATCCTCGTCGACCTGCACGTTGCACGGTTTCACGAACTTCGCGCCGATCGGATCGACCAGTTTGCGAACACGACGCTCCATCTTCGGGCTGGCCGGGTCGCGATCGGGGAGGTGGGTGAACCCCATGACCGCTCCCTCCTGGTGCAATCGCTCGGTTATCGCCCAGGCAATCGAGTGGTCATTCGCAATGCCGAACACCAGACCCTTCTTGCCGTCCATCAGACCCATGGCCAAATCCCCTTTTCCAATACCCATTTGCGGAAATTCTCCGCTGTTTTCATCGAGTCGTTAGGTTACTCGTCACTGGCGTTTGGGGCAATGGGGGGAGGAAAGTGGTTGGTGGTTGGTGGTTGGTGGTTGGTAGTTAGTGGAAAGTGGGGAAATCAGAAATTCTAAATTCGAAAATCGAAATCCGAAATTCGAAAAGTCGTTGGCGTTAACAACCAGGATATTGGCCGATCGCACTTCACTGATTGCTGATCCCTGACCGCTGATCCCTCCGTCGTCACACCTCAAACGAGTCTCCCGCCTGCGGGATGATGGGGGGTTCGTTGGAGATGTCGCTCAGCATTTCGGCGAGGGCGCGTGGGCCGCCGCGTTCGCCGTGGACCAGGAAGGTGTGGCCGACGCCACCGGTGGCTGCCAGACGCTCGAACCACCAGCGGAAGTCCTGGGCGTCGGCGTGTCCGGAAAAGCCGGTGATCGATTCGACGTCGGCACGCAGCGGAACCAGCCGATCGTAAATTCGCAGTTCGGCCGCGCCGTCCTGAATTCGTCGGCCCAGCGTTCCTTCGGCCTGAAATCCGATGAGACAGATGGTGTTGCGCTCATCGGCCGCCGCGTGCTTGATGTGGTGGACGACTCGCCCCGATTCGCACATCCCGCTCGCCGCGATGACGACGAACGGATCTTTTCGGCGGTTGAGCGCCTGGCTCTCCTGTGGCGTCTGAATATAGGTCAGCCCGGGAAACGAGAACGGATCGCGATCGGTCCGCAGCACCCGTTGCAACTCGGCATCCAGCAGATGCAGATGCCGTCGATAAACCTGCGTGATGCGGTTCGACAGCGGGCTGTCGACAAAGACCTGTACCGCGGGAAGTTCGCCGGCATTGGCGAGGTTGTTGAGCATGAAAACGACGTTCTGAGTCCGACCAAGACTGAACGCGGGGATGATTACCCGGCCGCCGCGCGACGCCGTGTGACGAATGACATCGATCAGCCGCTGCTGCATGTCGTCGCGCGGCGGGTGGATCCTGTCACCATAGGTCGATTCGCAGATGAGAACGTCGCCCCCGTCCACGCGGATTGGATCGCGCAACAAGGGAACCCCACGGTGTCCCAGGTCGCCAGAGAAAATCACCCGTTTGGAGACACCCTCTTCGTGCACTTCGAGTTCGACAATCGCCGAACCAAGTATGTGTCCCGCGTCCTGAAACCGCAGTCGCACGTCGTTGGCAAGGTCGTGCCATTCGGCGTAGTTGAGTTCCTCGAACAACTTGCGCGTCCGGGCCACGTCCTCGTCGTCGTAGAGCGGTTCGATCCGCGGGTGTCCGGGGTTCAGATGCCGGCTCAGGTACTTGGCATCTTCCCTCTGAATCTTCGCGCCGTCTTCCAGCATGATGGCAGCCACGTCGGCGGAGGCCGGCGTGCAGAAGATCGGGCCGCGATAGCCCGCCCGCACCAGACAGGGAAGTCGCCCGCAGTGATCCATATGGGCGTGCGAAAGAATGACCGCGTCGAGCGTCTTCGGATCGCAGAAGAGCTTCTCGTTCTTCGCGCGGGACTCCGCGCGATGCCCCTGAAAGAGGCCGCAATCGAGCAGAATGCGTCGTTCGCCGATTTCCAGCAGATGCTGGCTGCCGGTAACCTCTCCGGCCGCTCCCAGAAACGTAATTCGCATGAATCTCTCGCCGATGAGTCGCAATGAATGGTCACTGTGATCGTAGCGAGAGCGGGCACCCGCCGCGATGGGGTTCGCGATTCGACAATGGGTGGTGTTGGACTCTTGGACTCTGGAAACCGAAATCAATCCGGAATCAGCCGCTTCCCGAAGCTGACGACGGCGTCCTGGGCGTAGCCGATCGACTCGTAGAAGCCGATCGCCTGGGGATTGTCGACGCGGACTTGCAGATTGATTTTCGGACAGCCCATCGCCAGAAGACGTCGTTCGACGTCCTCCATCAAAAGGCGGCCCAGGCCCTGCCGGCGGCAGGCGGGATCGACGGCGAGATAATTGATCCAGCCGCGATGACCGTCGTAGCCTGCCATCACCGACGCGACGACTTTGTCATCGACCAATCCCACTAGCAGCCAGTCCGGCTGGCCATTCAGTTTGCGAGCAATGTCTTTGCGCGGATCGTTCCACGGTCGGGTCAACTGGCATCGCTCCCAGAGAGCGATGAGAGACGCCTCGTCGGACAATTGATACTCGCGAATGAGCATGACGGATCCAGTGACAATCGTCCGGGCGATGTTTCTCGACGAGAATTATTCCGCGGGCTTCTTTTTCTCGATGCGGCCCCACATCGCGCCGCCAACTTTGCCGTGATCCCAGGTTCCTGCGTAGCGGTCGCCGTAAAACATCAGACGCGTGCTGAAGCCTTCACCCAGACCGGGAATCGTCAGGTTCGTCAGCGACATGACCGGCGTATCATCGGCCCAGAAGACTTTCAGAACGATGGGAATCATCAGGTCGTTGTCGCCGAATTTGACACGGGCCGTAATTTCCCAGTTGTCTCCGTCCAGTTTCTCCGCTTTCGCGATCTCGTAACGGTCCGACTTGTTGCCTTCGCGTCCATCAATCGAGTACGACCCCACCAAAACGGCGTCGGTGAGACGGGCAGCGAATTCTTTCTCCTGTTCCGCTCGCGATTGCGGTTCTGCCGCGATGGCCGCGCCGGACAGAAGACCGAAAACAGCACCGACAATTGTCCATCGCATGGCAGCTTCCCCGGCAAAAAGAGTCCTGCGAACTCGCCGTTCGAGACCCAATCCCGATCGGCGGATTCGACGAAGTCCACGCGGTTCGTTAAACCAGTTCACGCCAAGAATCGCAACTGTGACTCTGTTGGCCAGACGATTCCAACCGTGATCGGCCCGTCGGCCCCGGGTCAGACCGTCATCAAGAGCTTGCAATGACCGAGAAACCAGACGCCCCGGTTCCGGAACCCGGGCTTCCTCCAGACTTCGACCGCTTGTTGCCTGCGATGCGCGAATTGTGCACCGTCATCGCTCGCCTGCGCTCGCCGACCGGTTGCCCGTGGGATCGCGAACAGACGCTCGAAACGATCAAGCCGCATACTTTGGAGGAAACCTACGAACTGCTGGAGGCCATCGATTCGGGGGATGACAACGCGATTGTCGAGGAACTGGGCGACGTCCTTTTACAGGTAGTCCTCGACTGCCAGATTGGCGCGGATGAGGGCCGATTCGACCTGACCGATGTGGTTGGTGGATTGACGGGCAAGCTGATCGAACGGCATCCCCACGTTTTTGGCGAGGTGGAGGTCTCCTCCGCGGCAGAAGTGACGAAGAATTGGGATCGCATCAAGCAGAACGAAAAGCAGCGAGACTCGATTTTCGATGGGTTACCCGCGGACCTGCCGGCCCTGGCGCGGGCGGCCCGCATCGCCGATAAAGCCGCTCGCAAAGGCTACGATTTTCCCCTGCGGACAATGCTGTTCGACAAACTGCGCGAGGAAATCGACGAACTCGCCGCCGAGTTGTTCGAGGATGGTCGCATTCCCGATACGCCGGCGGCCGTTGACGTGCCGCATGAAGGGCCGCAGTCGAAGCTGGACGAACAACGGCAGGAGCGGATTGCCGGCGAGATCGGCGACATCCTGTTCGTCGTTGCCAATATTGCGCGGCGCTGGCACGTGAATCCCGAGGAAGCGCTCCGCGGGTCGAACCGTAAGTTCGAACGCCGGGTACGGTTCATCGAACGCGCGCTCAAGGAGCAGGGACGCGAGCTGGGGGCCGCTTCCCTCGTCGAGATGGAGGATCTCTATCAGCAGGGGAAGCGGGGCGAGAAGCAGCCGCCAAACGCGTGATCGCTCCCGCTTCAAATCAGCCGGAGGTCTGCTGTTGTTCGTTCCAGACGTCGATCCGAGCAAGGTTCTTTGACTCCAGAGCGGCATAGACGTCCGGCAGATCCCAGTCGCGCAGCACGCCGGGAACAAACGACGAAAGTGGCCACGCATACGTCTCATTCTCAGCCAGCGCGGCATACGAGACGAGGGCGTTTTTCAAAGTCACGTGCGTGACCCGGTCGGACAACACGGCGGCGAATGCCCCCGGCAAAGATGACCAACCCCGCGCGACCAGGTGAATTTCGGAGTGACCACAGGAAATCAGCCAGTCGATGACGGCGAGCACATCATGCGTCCGCTGTCCGGGAAGCGGCCGGTCGAGCATGATTCCATGCACCGCGTAGAAATAGTCGCTGCCGTATGGCGTCAGGTAGGAATCCTGACCGCAAGTGTTCGGTCGCGATTCGCCGATTCCTCGGACATCGCACAGGTAGAACGGAGCGTCGGCGAATTCTTTCCGCAGCTCGGCGACCAAAGGCTCATTCTTCAGGTCGTCATCGCTAGAATAATGCGGCAGATACAGGATGCACGGCTGGCCATTTCCCACTGGGCGGGAGACATGCGACCGTGAGCCGAGGCGATAGACGATCGCATGCATGTCCGGCTCGGTTTCGACGGCATACGTGGTAAAATCCCGGCCCGGCAGCGGGCGCAGGATACGGTAATCGAGGTGCTTCGACTCTGCCGGGAGAGCCAGAGACTCTTGTAGCGCCGATGCGAACTCGGCTCCTGTCTTTGATTTGCGTGACGCTGCGAACTCGCGCGAGCGCTCCTGCGTGAACGAAAAGACGGTGCGCGGGGAGAGTTCGGTGACCTGCCCAGTTTTCGTGCATTGCAGCTCGGCGTCGGTCTCGACCGTGATCTCCGGTTCAGTGACAGCTTCGCCCACTTTGGTCTGTTCGTTAAAGAAGGAATACATGGCTTCGCGAGCATCTCGCGCGTAGCCGTGCGGGCCAGGGCCAATGAACAGACGGACTTTGTCTTCGGCTCCGAGCGCCCGATAGACTCGCTTGAGCTCGTCGAAGGCCTCCAGGGTGCCGCGAACGTCGAAGAAATCCCGCTCCTGCGCGAGCATGATGACGGGTTTGGGGGCCATGGCGGCCAGAAAGTCGACATGATCCAGACCGGCTGCGATGATGCCGGGTGGGCACTGTTCGGTATCGGCGGGCAGTTCGTTTTCGAGATTGCGACGGAACGTGGTCACAAAGCAACTGGGCGCGGCCATCGTCCAGCGCGATTCAAGGCCGCACAGCCAGGTTGTCATGGTTCCCCCACCAGAGTTTCCGGTAATGCCGATATGGTTGGGATCAACCTCCGGGCGCGTCAGCAGATAGTCGAGGGCGCGGATGCCATCCCAGGCGCGCCAAGATCCGAAGAACTCATCGACCAGAAACTGCTGATTTCCCGCATAGAGGTGTTCAAGCACGCCGATGCCGATGCGCGAGTGGTCGCCGTGCTCGTCGGGGTACTGGCTTCGTTCGCCTTGGCCGATCGGGTCAAAGATCAGGCAGGCGTATCCCAGCCGTGCCAGACCTTGGCAGAACGACTGATAGGCTTCAATCGCCTTGCCGTTGGCCGAGTGTCCGCAACTTCCAACGACGCCAGGCACGGGGAACTCGCGCCGCGTCGGAAGATACAGGTTGGCGGTGACCGGGAAATTCGGTCGGCTTTCAAAGATCACCTTTTCAATGCGGTAATCTGGTCGATCGATCGAACCTGTCACGCGCGGCTTAAGCGGCGTTCTTTCCGGGAATGGTCCGAAGGACTCCTGGATTTTCCCCCGCACGAACGCGACATACTCGCGCGCCGATTCGGGAGACGTGACCAAAGCCCGTCGTTTGCGACCGGCTTCTTCAGCCGCTCGCAACTGGTCGACATAGAACTCGTGCAGCATCCGTGGAAACCGGTTGAGGGTCGTCGGTTCCGTCTGGGCCAGAAGACGTCGCGCCATCGCCGGACTGATCGCGGAAGCCATGGCTGCCTGCAAAACCAGGCGGCGAGTCCACTGAATGGTGGCGGGCGTGGGCATGCTGTCGGTTCCTGTTGAAGGAAACATTCGGTTGGGCGAATTGAGGCGGCCGGACGTTGGCTGTCGTGAGATCGTTGCTGATCTCACTCCATTCCCGGGAAGTGGGGCAAGCCCGCGAGCCGGAATTCTTTGTCGGGACGATTCGTCGGCCAATCTGGCGATTGGTCACTCAAGGGCGTCGCGGTCGGACGACTTCGAAGAGGCGGCCGGAAAGGCGAATTCCAGACGATTAGGCGTGAGCACCACCGGAGCTTCATAAATGAGTTCCGCGTCAGGATGCTCCATCCGCTGGGCGTCGAGCCGTGCTCGAAATCGAATGACGCGTAAAGCGGGGCGGTCGATTTCCAGTGTTTCAATGGTCACCTCGTCCATTGTGCCACGACGGGTCAGGATGCGGTTATGAAGAATCCACGTGCGGTGCGACTCAAAAGCCGGGCCGCTGGCATCCCAGGCGACGGTGGCTTCGATTTCGATGTCCTGACCGTTGCTGCTGGGCTCGATGGAAAGAATTCGCAGCGAGACTCCTGGGTAGTCGACTCGCGCGCCGGGCTTCAGCTCTCCGGAACGAATCGACAACTCGCGACCGAAGGTGACGACCGTCGTCTCAATCGGAAGCCGCACTGCCAATTGACGAAACTCGACCACTTCATCGACGACCAGTTCGAGGCGGCCGGTGAGTGGGCTGCCATCGGGTGGGGGCAGGATTTCATAGCTGGCGTTGGGATTCCAGCATTCGACGGAATTGGGCGTCGGCCCGGACACGGCAACGTCCTTCACCCGCAACAGGCTGTACAGCGGTCGCAGCCTTGGTTCGTAAAGCAATTCAAATTCGAGAGTCAGCCGGTCCCGGCCCGCTCCGGACGGCTTCCGACTTAGTTCCCGCAGCCGGCAGGCCGCTGCTCCTTGATACGCCCATCGCCAAGGGGATTCGGCCGAGCGCGGTTCAAACCTCATGGCCCGGCTGTCGCGGTCGTAATTCAGTTCCAGCCCTTGGGACTCCGCGATGCCGACGACGATGGACCAGAACCCTCCGGATGCTGGCTTCGGGAACACCGGTTCACCGCGGTCCGCGACCAGGAGGCGATTGCCCGTTTCCCGTTCCCAGCGGGCGCGGGCCTCTGTCAGCGATTCGTCCAGACGAATCTGAATAGTCGTCGGTTCCAAGGCCAGACGTTGCTGGTCCTGTTCGAGTCGCAACCGAATCCGTCGTAATGCGTCCGCGACGGATCGAGAGAGTTTCGCGTCGCTCGTGGGCAGTCGATCCAGAATCGCGGGGCCAAGATCGAGCAGCT
This sequence comes from Planctomycetaceae bacterium, assembly GCA_019636285.1. Lineage (GTDB taxonomy): Bacteria > Planctomycetota > Planctomycetia > Planctomycetales > Planctomycetaceae > JAHBXV01. Next base: position 117,074 of record JAHBXV010000001.1, on the reverse strand, counting down.
CCGACTCGGCTTGTACTCGTTCTTCCAGACCGCTCGAGTCGAGTCGTTGAAGGAGAATGGTGATCTCCGCGTCGGCGGGCTCGGCATCAGCCGCCATCAGAACGCCGGAACCGGCCGTCGTCACGAACAGCAGGACCGATACGACCAAGTTCGGAACGGCCCTGCGCACTGCCGCGAACGCTCCTTTCGGCAGTGTCCCCCGTTCATTCCGCGTCGGTATAAGAATTTCCTGCCACATCGGACGCACTCACGGGCTAGGTTTTCATCACCTTCAGCGATCACCCCGCCACGGCCACGATCGCGGGAACAGTTTGATTGTAACGCGGTCGGAGCGCCGGGATGCAGGGCAGGAGAGTTGTCGTACCGCTCGCGGCCTGGATCGCTGCAGTCGGTTCCTGCCTCGTCGCGCCCGAAGTGCGCGGGCAAACGCCCTCGCACTTCGTGGAAATCGACCTGAATGGCGAACGCTGGACGGGCGGAATTCTGGCCCAGGATGGTAAGCGGTGCTGGTTTGCCCGCACCGACGGCCGGTACGACCTGGTCGTCATGACTGAGGTCACCTCGTTTAGGCCGCTTTCAGGCGGATTTCGTCCCGAGTCGCCCACCACACTGGCGGAAACCCTGAAACGGCAGCAGGGCCGAGACTGGGAAGTGGCGGTCGATGGTCCGTTTGTCGTTGTCGCCGATCGAGGACGCAGCCGATCACTCGCGCGGGATCTGAAATCGGCGTATGCGGAGCTCGTGTCGTACTTCCGCGTGCGGGGCATGCCGTTGTCATCCCCGCTGTACCCGCTGGTCGTCCAGGTGTGCCGCGACAGGGACGAATTCGTCCGGATCAGCCGGGAAGACGGTGTGACGAACACCTCCCTGATGCGCGGCTACTACTCGCGGCTGTCGAACCGCATTCTGATGTACGAGCGGGAAGATGACTTCGTCGGCACGTTGACGCACGAGCTGGTGCATCAGACGGCGTTCAATTGCGGACTGCACGAACGACTCGCCGACGTTCCGACGTGGGTGAGCGAGGGTCTGGCGACTTCGCTGGAATCGCCGGATGCCAGAAACGGAGCAACCGTCGACGGGGCTCGGGACCGGCTAAATCCGAGTCGACACCGCTGGTTTCTGGAAGCACCCCGGCAGGCTGGTTGGCTGAAACGGATGCTGGAGAGCGATTCCGGCTTCCAGTCGCGGCCACTCGATGCGTACGCGCAGGCGTGGGCTGTCACGTTTTACCTGTTGGAACGTCGGCCGATCGACTACCGGAAATATCTCGGTGACCTGTCTAAAATCGGCTCTTTTCGTGATCCGCCGACCTCGGCTGAGCGTTTAGACCTTTTCAGCAATCGAATCAGCTCGCGGCTGGACCTGCTGGAAGTCGAGGTCGAACGCTTTCAGCGTGAGCTCACTCAACGCTGAGCCAGCCCGTTTTCCAGAGCACACCGGCCGATTCTGCCGAACCTGGCTTGGGCGAGGCGGAAAATCCGGGCGAGTGAGCGGTCGAAGGGGCTCAAGCGGGAATGCCTTGGCCGTCGATGAATTGGCGAAGGAAATCGCGGTGTGAGAGATCTGGAAATTTTTAGCGGTTATCTCTTCACCTCACCGGACACTGTGAATAAAATCTTCGCCGATGCCCCTCGACGGGGCGAATAACGTGGTCTGGATGATCCCAGACCTTTAAGAAGCCTTGGAAGGTATCATGCGTCGCGATGGCTAACCGGACTCTTTCGCTCTCCACCGAACTCCCTGGCAACAGGGTCGCACCCGGAAGGATCCCGGACGTGTGGACTGGTTCGTGGGTTGCAGCGAAATCTTGGAGTCGGGTGCTCGCGGCTGTCTGGTCACGGTTGGGGTCTCGCTTCGGCTGGATGGCCTCGGCTGGTCAATCGTGGTTGACTGTTCGTTCTTTCGGCCTGCTCGATCAGGGATACGCGAATCCGCTGTCCCCGTCGTTCGGTAGCCTGAAAACGCGAGCCTGCCACCTGCTCAAGCGTTGATACCGCAGCCTGCGACCGGCGGGCGAGCGTCCCGGTCCGTTGCTGAGTAACGGTCCAGAGCAGTCTATTTCCGAGGGTCTTCCGGCGGTCGGATTCCGCCCCCTCTCTTTCCACAGTCTCAGTCCGCGAATTTGCGGATTTTTGCGGAGACCGTGTATCCATGGCGACCATTCTTTCCGAGCGTTGCGAAGCCGTTTCCACCCCCGCCTGGTCCTACCGGACCGCGAAGCCGGTCATTTCGTTTGACCAGGCCCGGGAATTGACGGCTGAGTACGGTTCTCCGCTGATGTGCGTCTCCCGGTCCGCCGTCGCCGCCAATTACGAGGCGCTGCGCGAAGGCCTGCCGGGCGTGGAATTGTTCTACGCCGCGAAGTCGAACCCCAGCCCGACGATCCTGCGAACGCTGCGGGACCTGGGCGGTTCGATCGATATCTGCTCGGTGGGCGAGCTGCGGGCCGCGCTCGATGCCGGCTTCCAGCCCGAGCAGATGCTGCACACGCATCCGTGCAAGACCATGGCCAACCTGAAGACCTGCTACGACGCGGGTTGCCGCTGGTTCGTGGTCGACAACCGGAACGAACTTCAGAAGATGAAGGAACACGCTCCCGATGCGACTCTGCTGCTGCGAGTCGCGATCACCTCGGCGAGCAGCCTGATCAACCTGTCGGCCAAGTTCGGTTGTGCCGCCAGCGAAGCGGTCGACCTCCTGTGCGAAGCCCGCGACCTCGGCATGAATGTCAACGGGATTTCGTTCCACGTTGGCTCGCAGACGCTGGTTCCGGAAGACTACGAAGCGGCCCTGCGAACCATTCGCAGCATCTTCGACGAAGCGGCGGCCTGTGGAATCTCGCTGGATGTCCTGGACATCGGCGGCGGGATGCCGGCTCCGTACCGCGAAGCCGTCATGTCGCTCGACGTCTACTGCTACGTGGTTCGTCAGGCCCTCGAGCAGCACTTCGGCGATCTGCCGGTTCGCATTATCGCGGAACCGGGCCGCGTCATGTCTGCGACGACCGCGACGCTGATCACGTCGGTGATTGGCAAGTCGGTTCGCCCGAACGGTTCGACGCAGTACATCATCGACGACGGAATCTACGGCTCGTTCTCGGGCAAGATTTACGACCACACGGACTTTCCGCTCCTGGCCGAAGATCATCATGCCCGGGCCGGGTATCCGTGCGTGGTCGCCGGTCCGACTTGCGACTCCACCGATGTCGTCTGCCGCGACCAGGAACTGCCCGACCTCGCCATCGGCGAGCTGCTGATCGTCCCGACGATGGGGAGCTACACCAACGCCAGTGCCTCGACCTTCAACGGTCTGGACCTGGTCCGCGAAGTCGAAGTCGCCTAACGGCAACGAAAATCGCCTCTCGCTCAGCCGCGACCCAACGGGGAGCGCGGCCTACATTCGCGAATTGATTTCCAATAGCGCGGAACCGACTTCCGTGACGGACTGTGGCCGCTCGCCTGGCTCTTTGCGCAGGCAGCGAGCCAGAAGTTCGTCCAGCGGTTGAGGTACCCCTTCTAAAAGTTCGCTGGCGCGCGGCGGCGACCGGGATGAGAGCACGTTGGCAAGAATCTCGGGGACGTCGCGTCCTGTCATTGGCGCGCATCCCGTCACTAGGGAATAGATCAGTCCTCCGAGGCCATAGACATCCGTGTGAATGCCGATCGGGCCAAAGAGATCGGAAAGCTGTTCGGGGGCCAAGTAGCCGGGTGTGCCGCCCCGCATCTCTGTAGTGCTGTCTCCGACCAGTCTCACGAATCCGAAGTCGGTGAGCAGGAAGGTGCCGTCCGTTCTCCGGAGCACGTTGTTTGGCGTGAGATCGCCGTGGACCAACCCGGCCACGTGGGCCGCGTTGAGGGCGTCCGCCATCGCGATTCCACAGCGAATGATCTCCCGAATGGAACCGCGGCTTGATTGAAACCAGGCTCCAGCCGTCTGGCCGTCGACCCAGTCCATCACAACGAACAACGCACCGAATGGCGTGGTGCCCCAACCGCGATGCTGAACGATGTTGGGATGGGTCAAACTTGATACCAGATGAGTTTCACGCAGCAACTGGTCTCTTGCTCGTTGATTCTTCCAGAATGGTTTTCTGAGAAACTTGACCGCAACCGTTGCTCCGTCTGAGTGGCGGACGGAGCGGTAGACCTTTCCAAAACCTCCCTCGCCAATCAGCTTTTGCAGCGTGATCTCGCGATAGGAATAACTTGGCTGGAGGTCCAATCGCGGAGCGGTGACGGGGGTTCCCGGTCCTGAATTGTCTCGCCCAACCTGTTGCTGGCTCATCTCTTGCGAGCCGTCAACGTCGCGATCGGCGAGAGTCGATCGGATCCGTTGGATCGAACGTCTGACGGTCCGCTCCGAACAGTTCATGGCCGACGCGATCGCCGTGTGTTCCTCTCCCTAGAGCCGTCGCGTCAGCACTTCGCGATTGAAATCATCCAACTGCCCCATCAGAGTTTCGACTTCATCGACGAGCATGGCTGCCTCTTCGGGAGAGGGGTCGCGCGAGACCGCCATTTGCCAATCGACGTTTTCTTCAAGCGAGACATCCTGACCAGCATTTCGGCGTTCCGCTGAGTGCCGTTCCGCCTGTCTGGCAAGCTTGCGTAGCGTGATCGTGACCAGAAGTGGCCACGGGTTGTCGTCATTCGCGATCGCGAGACGCCCAAGATTGGTCCCGACGAAGAAGCTGCGCCAGGCTGACATCACGACATCTTCGGGATCGATCCGGCGGGCGAGCCTGCGCGACAGGCGACTTCGCGCAAGCGCCGTCAAACGCACCATGTAGCGTCGCACGAGCACTCGCGCGGCTTGCTGGTTCCCCTCCTTCCAGGCAGCGAGAAGCTCCTGATTCGATGCATCTTCAAGCACGGAATGGACTTTGAAGAAATGGGAAAAGTCGTGTCCGGTGACAGCCGTACTTCCTCATTCACCCTACGTGGGAGAGACGCCCGGATTGAACAGAGGAGAGTGAAATGGCGATGGTGGTGACCGAACCTTGCTTCGGCTGCAAGTATACGAACTGCGTGGAGGTTTGCCCCGCGGAATGCTTCTACGAGGGCGAATCCATGTTGTTCATTCACCCGGACGAGTGCATCGACTGCGGAGCGTGCATTCCTGAGTGCCCCGTCGAGGCGATCTACTATGAGTGTGACGTTCCCGACAAGTGGCACGGTTACATTGAACTCAATCGCGAGATGGCCCCCCAGTGCCCTCAAATCACGGCGAGGAAAGAGCCGTTGTGCGGAGGTCAGGGCTGATTCCAAACCCACCATGTGAAAATAGCCGCGACCCAACGGGGAGCGCTGCACTCGATCCCAGGCGCCCGCCTGGGATCGAAAAACGGGGAGAGCGGACCTGTAAGCCGGGTTTTGTCGCGAGCGACCATTTCTCTAGGACGGCGGTTACCCGCCGTCTCGAGCAGCCTACCCGAAGACTGGAGCGAGACGGACCGCCTCGCGGCGTGGCGAACCACGCACTGCCTTCTGCTTGGCCTTGCTTCCGGTGGGGTTTACCGAGCCGATTCGGTCACCCGAACCGCTGGTGCGCTCTTACCGCACCGTTTCACCCTTGCCTCGCTTCGTAAGAAGCGATCGGCGGTCTCTTCTCTGTGGCACTGTCCCTGTCCTTGCGGACGGTGGGCGTTACCCACCACCGTGTCCTGCGAAGCCCGGACTTTCCTCCCGATGACCGAAGTCATCCAGCGGTCGCTCAGTCCACTCTCCCCGCTGTAGTTGTACCCGCGGCCTCCGAACTCGGCCAGAGGCGAGATCGATTTCAGCTTGTCTGCCGAACGACGATGCGATTCCCCTTCGCCGAAATCACTTCGACCACCTCTCCTGCGGCGATGTAGCCACTGTCTGAGAGCACGTCCAGTACGTCGCCATCGAGATCCAGTTTTCCCGAGGGGCGCAACACAGTCAGCGTCTTGCCGCGCCGTCCCACCAAGCGATCGTCACCCGCGATGACCGCGCGGACGCTCGCACCGGACATTTCGGGGACCATCGCCTCCGGGGGAGAGAGAACCAGGAGGTTGTAGAACGGCATTCTTGGCAGAAACTGATTCATGCTAAGTCCGAAGATCATCACGCCAAGCAGGGCGCCGATCACCATCATCAGTGCCGTTGCCAGTTGCCGCATGTCGTACGACGGCTCGAGATTTCCGATGGTCTGAATCGCCATCACCAGCGAGGCCAGGATCAGCAGGATTCCCGAAATACCGAACACGCCGAAACCGGGGATGACGGTGAATTCCAGGACCAGGCAGCCGACACCCAACAGAAACAGCACCACTTCCAGCCAGCCAGCCGTTCCTCCGAGAAACCGACTCCAGAAAAACAGCGAAAAGCAGAGCGCCGCGCCGATGCCCAAGAGGCCCGTCATGAAGTGGAGCTCGAGATAAATGAGCGCCACGCCCAGGACGAGCAGCAGCACCGTTACCGCCGGCGAGTTGAGGATGAAAACCATGGCGTCGACCCACGTCTGTTTGACGGGGACAATTCGCACGGCTTCGGGAACTCCAAGACGTGTCTTCAGTTGATCCGCATCCTGGACGGGCGACTGAGCAATCTTCAGTTCATGAGCCCGCCGGCCATCGACCGTCAGCAGCAGTTCGCCATTGGTCTCGCGGACCTGCGGCCCCTGGATCCACTCGCCGTTGGAGGCATGAATTTCGGCTTCGCTCATGTACCAGGTGTTGCCATTGTCGCGATGCGTCACCTGGTAGACGATGAGCTTGCGATCGGCCATCGCTTCGACCACGGCGACGGGCCGGTTCTTCTTTTCCGCCAGTCCTTGCAGGCCCACGCGAATCGGGCTGAGGAGCTTTTCCGGAACTCGTTCGAACTTCCCCTCGGCACCGGCCGCGAAGATTGCCCCCGCATCGCCGAACTTCGCGTCCGGATGCAGATAGATTTCGTCGCATCCGAGCGCGACAATCGCCGCCCCGCTGAGGGCCATCGAAGGGACATAAGCAACAGTTCGCACCCGCGTGGGGTCAAGCGCCGCGATCGCCTGGGCGAGATTCATGCTCTGGACGAGCAGCCCGCCCGGCGAATCGATCTCGAAAATCAGAATCTGCGCGCCTTCGGCGACCGCGCGATCCATCTGTCGCTGCAGGAAGTTCTCCAGCACGGTGTCGATGGGGCCCTGGACCTTGATGAGGCGAACGCGGCGACCATCCAGATCGCCGAACGACTCTTTCATGGCTTCACTGGGCAGCCCGTAGATTTCGGCCAGATCGCCCTTGGAGTCGGCCGTATGAGCGACCAGGATATCCAGGCTGCGAGCGGTTTCGCCGCGGAAGACCGGCGACGTCCCCCGCTCGCGAACGACTTCAGCGGCTTCGATGGCGACATTTGTTTGCCGCAGCGCATCGAGTTCGTCGCGCGCGACGATTCGCAACTGTCCCGCCGTGTCACGCTGATCCTTGGTGCGAATTCTCCAAAGCTGAGTATCGCGGTCGAAAAGCGCCCGAACCACGGCCGTATTCAAACGAGGATTGTGCCGCTTCTGCGCCAATCCCAGCGCGAACTGAACGTCTTCCGGCTCCAGCGGCGCGCCGCGGCCCAAGTCGCCCAACTCCGCTTCCGGACGCATGACAATCTCGTTGCAAGCCAGCGCGATCAGTGCATGCGGACCCGTCAGCGATTCGGGCACCCACGCGATCGTCTTCACGCCCTGGCTATCGGGCGACGAAAGCAGCCGCGCCAATCCATGAACCTGGTGGACGGGGCTGACACCGGGAGTGATCGAAAGAACCAGGTATGCCTCGCGCTTTTCCTGGGTCGCGCGCGTCCGCAGGTCGAGGAGCGTATTGGCGACGCGCGCATAGACACCGTCGTCAATCGGGGCGCGAAGGGTAATGAACTGACCGATCAACCGCTGACGCGCTTCCGGAGCCGGGGCATTCGCGGGAGGCGCCTCATCTTGCGCGAACGCCGAGCACGATCCGGCGTAGCCGATCGTAAGAGCGACGAGCCACGCCGGAATACTGGACGAAATCGAACAAACGGCCGAACTTCCTCGGTCACGCATCAGCGAACACTCCTTCACGGTGACGGGAACGGCCGAAGGGAAACGCGGGGCACGGTCCCTTGGATTATACGCCGCCGGAATTTTGAGGGTCAATTCGCGGGTGATTTACCGGCGGCGTCGGCGAAGGTTGCGGCTTCGCGTAGACCTGTCGACAGCAACGTCTCTTCAAGACAGGCTGCAACGAATCGATGTCGCTTCATGGGTTGAGATGGTAATTTGAAGGCTCGAAAAACTGGCAATTCCTCGTCCGCACCGAAGTGACAACCCCGGAGGATCGATGCTCTGGCCTGCCCGCCATCGATTGACCAAGACGCTTTTTCGCCTGTCCCCAAATAATCTTCACAATCTGGTGGACGCACTCCACAGTCAGGGAGTTCGCTGTCTCGCGCTTGTGTTACTGCTGTTTGCGCACCCTGTCCGCGCGGCAGAGGACGATGACGCGTTTCTCGACGAAGAGCAGCCCGGGTTGAACGCGGTCTACACGAGCGAAACCAGAACGGTCGAACGACCCGACGCTGATTTGTCGTTTGTCTGGTCAGCCGGCACGCCCGACCCCCGGCTCCCGGCTGGTCCGTTTCAGGCAAGCTGGACGGGACGGCTGCTGCTCAAGGAGGCCGGAACATATCGCTTCCATGCGTTTCTCAAGGGAAAAGCCACCGTTCGTCTGGGAGACCAGGAGTTACTTTCGGCTGATCGCAACGCAGTCGGCTGGGTTAGCGGCCCATCGACGCCACTTTCATTCGGCATGCGCGACCTCGAAATCTCCTACGAATCTTCAGGTGGACCGGCCGAGTTCCACCTCTACTGGTCAGCCGATCTGTTTCCGCTGGAACCGCTCCCCGTTCACCATTTGCTCCGCGATCCCAGCGAAACGGAACTCGACGTCGCCCGTGGTCGACAGCAATGGGACGCCTTCCGCTGTGCCGCCTGTCACAACGATGGCACGACACCGCTCCCCTCGCGTTCGCTGCAAGCGGTGGGACTCGGCACCAATCCCGACTGGCTGCGAAGCCATCTGACGCGCACGGCCGAGACAGTTGGCGACTCACGGATGCCGGTCTTCGGACTTTCTGCCAGCGACGCGGACGATCTGCTCGCCTGGCTGCGGGATCGGAACAAGCCGGCCAAGCCGCCGAAACTCCAGGACTGGAAACCCGCGAAGGATGTCGCCAAGTCCCGCGAGAGCGGGTTGCTGCTCATTCAGACACTCGGCTGCCTCGCCTGCCATCAGCATGGTGAAGTCGGCGAAACGGGCCCCTATGCGGGAGGTTCGCTCAACGAAATTGGATCGCGGCGCTCCGCTGACTGGCTATTAAGCTGGCTCCTCGATCCCGCATCGCTCGACCCGATGCACCGCATGCCGCAGATGACGCTTTCCAAGGCCGAAGTCATTGATGTCGTCGCGGCGCTGACGGGTGACACACAGGAAGCGTCCTGGAAACCGGGCTCGGGGGGAGATTCAGGTCGCGGCGCTCAACTGGCCGAACGCTTCCGCTGCACGGCGTGCCACCGCGTGGGCGACGCTGAGAAATCGTCGCACAAGCCAGTCCCGCTCGTTCGTGCTCGGCTGACGTCGGAGTCGGGATGCCTGGCTCCCAGGGCCGACGCCAAGACCGGTCGACCGGGCTTTCCTCAAGTGAATGCGGCGGCCATCGCGGCATACCTCAAGACCTGGACGACCGATCGCCTCGTGCAAACACCCGAATTTCATGGAACGCAGTTGCTCGAACGCAAGGGGTGTGCGGACTGCCATGACCGGGATGGAGAGCGCGGGATCTCCCGCTATGCCGCGACGATTGCCAAGGTGCAACCGGAGCTGCAAGGACTGACTCAGCAGTTGATTCCTCCCGCTCTGACTGCCGTCGGCGATCGCATGCTCGACTCTGCCCTCAAAACAGCCCTGGCCGGCGCGTCGGAGAAACCCCGCATGAACTGGCTGCGGGTTCGCATGCCGAAATACAAGCACTCCCCGGACGACGAAACCGCCCTCGTTCGACTGTTGCAGGGGCACGACCAAATTCCGGCCGAGGCTCCCGACACGCCGAAGTACCCCATCGACTCGACCGATCCCCAGGTCAAGCTTGCGGGCCGAGAACTCCTGGGCGGAACCGGCTTCAGTTGCATCGCCTGCCATGCACTCAAAGAGTATCAGCCGCAGAAGGTGGCTTTGGGAACACGCGGTTCGGACTTGTTCCTGCTCGGGGCGCGAATGCGGCCCGAGTACTACTTCCGCTGGACGCGCTCTCCGTTACGAGTGATGCCCGGCGTGGAGATGCCGTCATACCAGCGGCCGCATCCGACGTTTTTGAATGGTGAACTTGCCCGGCAACTCGCCGCCATCTGGGATGCCCTGCATGATCCGAATCTCCCGCCGCCGACTAATCCCGCTGTGGTCGAGCAGTTTGTCTCAGTCGCGCCCGGACAGCCGCCGCGCGTGGTGCGCGATGTCTTTTCTGCTCCCAAGGGCATCTCGGTCTCGACGATTCCGCATGCATTCGCCGCTGGTTTCGGCAATGGCCTGAGTCTGCTGTTCGACTTGGAGCACCCCGGCGTGCGAGCGTGGACGATCGGCGATTTCGCCCGCCAGCGTACGGCCGGCAAGAGCTGGTTCTGGGACATGGCCGGCGTTCCCGCGATGATCGCCCCCGATGCAACGTCCGAATTCGTCCTGAACGTGCAGGGCGCCAATCAGTTATTCGGGCAGCGAGTGGAAGTCGCAAGCGGTCAACTCATCAGCTATCAGATCACGGCGGACGCCGTCGAACTGACTTACCGTCTGAATACGGAGGAAGAAGAAACCAGCGCGACGATTCACGAAGTCTGGACCGATGAAGCCCGGAACGGTCAAGTCGTGCGTCGCGTTTCGGTCATTGATGCCTCCCCCGGCGTGACGGTGCTGTTCCGATGGTTCTTCGGTGAGACGCTGAAACCCAAATTGCCGACAGCGCGAATTCAGGTCGATGCAATGGCGTTGGGGGCCGATGGCTTCTATGGTTTTCCGGCCGATGCAAACAAGCCGCTCACGATCACCTATGCAATCGATCTCACGCCGCAGCGTGCGCCCCTCATGCGGCCGGAGTTTGATCCTGTTCCGCAGAACGCCGTCACGCAGGTGCCCGGCTTCGAAGGGGTTCGCTTTCCCCTTTCGCCCAAGATCATGCCGACAGCGATGACGTGGAACGCGAGCGGAGAACTTCTTTTCACTTCGCTGCAAGGGACGATCTTCCGCGTTCGCGATACCAACCAGGACGGCGTCGGCGATCTCGCCGAACCTTTAGAGACCGGCCTCGCGGCTCCGTTCGGCATCGCGGTCGATGGCGACGATCTTCTAATTGCTCATAAGCCCGAAGTCTTGCGGCTGGTCGGCGCGGCAACCTCGAACACCATCCGGAAGCGCGAAGTCTTCGCCAGCGGCTGGGGGTATACCGAGGACTATCACGACTGGACCTGCGGCATCGTTCGCGACCGGGCCGGGAGCTATTATATTTCGCTGGGCAGCGACTACGCCCACAAGAATCGTCCAAAGTCGCAATCCCGCTGGCGCGGACGCGTGCTGCGGATCGAACCCAACGGACAGATCGAATCCATCGCCTCCGGATTGCGTTACGCGACCGGCCTGGCGATCGATGAGCACGATAATGTCTTCACCACCGATCAGCAGGGGGTGCAGAATTGTTTCAACGAACTGAACGTCATCCGTCCCGGCCGCGCTTACGGCGTTCCCGCTCAACTGGATGAAAAGACCGATCAGCCAGCCGAGTCAGCGGCTGTCGAGATTCCGCATCCGTGGACGCGCAGCGTGAATGGCATCTGTTACGTGCCGCGCGATCGCGACTGGCCCCTCAGCCGCGATTTCGGCGGCCAGATCATCGGAGCCGAGTACGACACGCGATTCCTCGTCCGCTTCAGCACGCAAGTCGTGGACGGCGTGTTGCAGGGGGCGGTCTATCCGTTGTGTCCGCCCGGCCAACCCAGCCTGACCGAACACCTGACTGGCCCGCTCAGCGTGGCCATTTCGCCGGAGGGCGATCTCTATGTCGGCAACATCTACGATTCCGGCTGGCAGGGGGGCCTCAATACAGGGGACATCACCCGCCTGCGTCGCAAGGGCGACCTCCCCAACGGCATTCGCGAAGTCCGCGCCACCCCAGAAGGTTTCGAGATCGAGTTCCTGAAACCCATCGATCGCCAGCGCGGCGGTGACGCGGCGAATTATCAATTGGCCGGCTACACGCGAGTCTGGCAGGGTTCCTACGCTACCCCGGACTCCGGCCGCCATACACCCACCATCACCACGGCCGCCGTCGACGCCACGACAACCCGCGTCCACCTCACCGTCGACGGCCTCAAACCCGGCCACGTCTACGAACTCACCTGCGGCGAAATCGCGGAAACCGCGCTGTACCCAGCAACGGCGGCGTATACGCTGAAGAAGGTGCCGGGGAGGGAGTGATAGGGCCATTTCGAGGTAAAATATCGAGACAGCCGGCCAAGATTTCCCTTGCCAGAATAAAACCGTCAACGTAGCATCCGAAAGAGTGCGAGTAGCACTTAATGTCGCCTAACCGGTGGCAGCAGTTTTTTAACCCGCCCCTGACTGGGGCAATAGGAGACCGAAATGGTCGACTTTGATCTTGGCGCGCTCTCTGCGCCAATCGAGGCCCTTCGTTCGGACGTTAACGAGGCGTACAAACGCCTCGACGAACGGTGGAACGAAGTGTCGTCAGCTCTCAAGAAGCTCCCTATTCCATGTTCTGTGTCTACCGTCTTTGATCAAGATGAGTACGGTGGATTTTGGACCGAATGCCTCGAGTGGCGAAAATGGAAGGGGTCTTGGCGACTGTGTATCGTTTCGTACGTGCTCGACTCTTCTCGGGGCGAAGAGACCAAAGATGTCGTGCCGTATGAGGAGTGGAGTGCCGAACATCGTCTCAACTTGCTGAATTTTGTTCCCTCACTCTTTGAGAATGCCGCAAAGCAGACGAAGCAATTCATCTCCCGCACGAGTAAGCGGGAGGTGCGGAAATGAGGGCTAGAATGCCGCTTTGGCTTAGTATTCTTTGCTGCGTCACGCCTCTTTTCGCGCTATGCTGTCTGGCAATCGCTCCATTGGCTGGCAGGAGCGTCAGCTCGGCGGCCATGATCGCCGTTGTGTTCCTGTGCAATAAGATCACGTCTTTTCTGCTGAACGACGATCCCTCGAGGACGGTAATCAGAGTGCCGGCAAACTGAGCGTAGAAGATCGTTACCCCCCGTAAGTACCGTTGGCTTGCTGGGTCGCAGAGCGAATGAACCGTCTCTGCGACCCCGTACCGGGGTCGATACGAAATTTGTGATTCGCTCAATTCCGTGCGCTGTGCGCCCAAGGCTACCATCGTCGATGCGTTCAGCATCGGATGCATATAGATTCAAGTTTGGACGGCGAAGAACGCGATCGCCTTTTTACGAGAAATCTGGCGTATGATGCAGCGTGTAATCGCGAGCGGTAAGCCGCCGGTGAGGCGCACATGGCGGTTAGGAGGCGCAACATGCCGACCGACAACGAATTGCCCCCACCCGCTTCAAGGATTCCCAGTCCGGCGGTCATCGGTGTCTGTGCAGTCGTTGTGCTCCTGATTTTCTCGCTTCTGGCGACGGCCATCCTGCAGGCCAGGGAAGCGGCCCGACGGACGCACTCGCGCAATAACCTGAAACAGATTGGCCTGGCTCTTCACAACTATCACGACACGCACAACGTCTTCCCGCCGGGTGGTGTCTTCAATGAGGATGGCGTCGCATTCCACGACTGGACCACGTTTCTCAGGCCATATCTGGATGCGTCGCCCTGGTACAACACCGTTGACCTGGACATTCCTTGGGACGACCCGAAAGCTGTCGACTGGTTTCGGGCTCACCATTATCCGTTTGAAAGTTTCAGGAATCCGAGTTTGCCGTCCCCGATCCGTGCGGATGGTCTCGTCAGGAATCATTACGCGGCGAGCCAGTCCATCTTCTATCGCAACAGTTCGATGGCAACCAAGGACGTACGACCAAATACTTCCGCTCGACTGATGGTGGCCGATTCACTCGACAATTTTCTTCCCGTCGGTTGTCCGTATGGTTGGCGAGATGCCAGACGCGGATTGGGTGAGTATTCGGATGGTTTTGGATGCCGAGTTCGAGAGGTGACGCAATGCCTGATGGCAGACGGGAGCGTCAAAGTGATGTCGGCGGGGTCAGATGACAGGGTGTTTCAGGAAATGGCTGGACCGGTTGATTTGCAGCCTGATCCGGAGAGAGTGAAGCGGATCACTGAATATCCGCTGCTGGATATGCGCAACATATGGAAATATGAAGTCTACTTTGTGGACGCAGAGTCACGGAAGATGTCATACCGAGTCCGTCGGATATCGCCTGACGGAAAGACAGTTCTGTCGCGCTGAATCGAGCATTTCCGCGATTCCGCGCCCCTGTCCGTGTGCCGTGGACCCGCTCACCTACGCCAGCACTTCCCGGATGACATGCCCTTCCACATTCGTCAAACGGCGCTGGATGCCGTTGTGTTCGAAGGTCAGGCGTTCGTGGTCGAGGCCTAACAGGTGCAGGATCGTGGCGTTGAAGTCGTAGAGGGGATGGATGTCCGCGACCGCCTTTTGTCCCAGGTCGTCGGTCACGCCGTGGCTGACGCCGGGCTTCACACCCGCGCCGGTCAGCCAGCAGGTGAAGCCGGCCGGGTTGTGGTCGCGGCCTTGCGCTCCCTTCTGGAACATGGGCATGCGGCCGAATTCGGTACACCAGACAACCAGCGTGTCGGCGAGCATGCCGCGGGCTTTCAGGTCGCGTATCAGCCCGGCGACCGGTTGATCGAGAATAGCCGCATGGCGGTCGTATTGTTCCTTCAGCTTGTTGTGCCCGTCCCAGTTCAGCTCGCCGCCGCTGGCATAGGCCCCATTAAAGACCTGCACGAACCGCACGCCCGATTCGACCAATCGCCGGGCCAGAAGGCAATTTCGCGCGAAAGCCGCCTTCGTCGGGTTCGATTCGTCGTCGGCTCCGTACAGCTTCCAGACATGAGCGGGCTCGCGACTGAGGTCGGTGATCTCCGGCACGCTGAGCTGCATGCGGGCCGCGAGTTCGTAGCTGGCGATGCGGGCCGCGAGCTTGCTGTCGCCGGGATGTTCTTCGAGGTGCCGCTGATTCATCCGACCCAGCAGGTCGCGCGCGGCGGCATCGGCCGCGGGACCAACACCCAGCGGCACGAGATGGCGAATTGGCTCCTTGGCGCTGAGCGGCGTCCCCTGAAACGCGGCCGGCAGAAAACCCGGCCCCCAATTGTTCGACCCGTTCTGCGGGACGCCGCGCGGATCGGGGATCGAGACATACGCGGGAAGATTCTGGTTCTCGCTCCCCAGGGCATAGGTCACCCACGAACCCAGGCTGGGGAAGCCATCCAGCACGAAACCCGTCGAGAGAAAATTCTCGGCCGGTCCGTGCGTGTTGCTTTTGCTGGTCAGTGAATGCACAAAGGCAATGTCGTCGGTCAGCTCCGCGAGATGCGGGATCATGTCCGAGACCATCTTCCCGGTCTCGCCGCGCGGTCGAAACTCGTATTGCGGCCGGGCAAGATTGCCGGCCGGTCCCTGAAACGTGACCGCCGGTCCCCCTGCGAGCGGCTGGCCGTCGTGCTTGATGAGTTCGGGTTTATAGTCCCACGTCTCCAACTGACTGACGGCCCCGGCGCAGAAAATGACGATGACGTTCTTCGCCTTCGGCGCGAAATGCGCCTGCCGGGGCGCGAACGGACGACCGGGATTAATCTCCGGCGACGACGCCAGCAGCCGATCCCCGGCCAGCAGATTGGTCAGCGCCACCCCAGCCAACGCCGTCCCCGAATCAGCCAGAAAACTCCGGCGATCGAGCAGGGGATGTTGCCGGACAAAGGGAGTATAGAGGCGATGGTTCATATCTAAGTCTGTCACGGCACGAAGAGAAATTCGTTGCTGTTGAAAAGCGCTCGCGCGACA
This sequence comes from Planctomycetaceae bacterium, assembly GCA_019636285.1. Classification (GTDB taxonomy): domain Bacteria; phylum Planctomycetota; class Planctomycetia; order Planctomycetales; family Planctomycetaceae; genus JAHBXV01. The sequence continues at coordinate 101,031 of JAHBXV010000001.1, read as the reverse complement.
GTCGCCAGCCCATGCTCACGCGCCACCGGTTCGACAGCGAGCCGTTCCTCGTCATTGGCTGTTCGTCCGAGTACCAGCATATACAGGTGATCGATCTGCTTCGCGAGGTCGTCGCCCGCTTCCTGTTGAACACGCTTCGCCAGCGCTTCGGACTGTTCCAGAGTGAACGTACTGTTGAGCAGGTTGAGAGCTTGAATCGGAGTCGTCGATTCGCGACGGCGAGCCGTACTCTGTCCGGCATCAGGGCAGTCGAAGGCACCGAAAACGGCGTCTCGTTCACGCCGTACCTTGTGCGCGTAAATCATCCGCCTGAGGCCATCCCCCGAAAATGACTCGACCGGGGTGAAGCCGCTCAAACCGCCGCGCTTATCGAACAGGTCGAAGCCCGGGCCGCCCATTTTCAAGTTCAGTCGTCCGCTGACGGCCAGCATCGCATCGCGAATTTCCTCGGCATCCAACCGACGCGACGGAAATCGCCACAGAAGGCGAACATCGACATCCTTGGCAGCAGCCGCTGCGTCGAATCGCTGCGATTGCCGATAAGTAGCCGAGAGCACAATCAACCGGTGCAAATGCTTGAGCGACCAGCCCGAACGCACAAACTCCGTCGACAGCCAGTCGAGCAGTTCCGGGTGCGATGGGACCGACCCGGTCCGGCCGAAGTCGCTCGCTGTATCGACCAGCCCCGTGCCGAAATGCCACTGCCAGACGCGATTGACCATCACGCGCGCGGTCAGCGGATGGGCAGGATCCGTGATCCAAGCCGCCAGTTCCCGCCGCCTGGTTTCTTCCGGTGCGTCCACCGGCAGCGTCAACGAACCAATCGCCTCCGGAACGGCTGGTAAGACCGGGTCTTTCGGCTGTTCGGGGTCGCCGCGGGTTAGCAGGCGAATGTCATCCGGCGTACGAAACGTCCCCGCAAATGCCGTCAGGCCCACTTCCGCCGCGCGAATGTCGGCTTCAATCTGTTTTCGCTCGGCGATCAGCGCTTCGCCCTGTTGTGCTTCCGCGGGCGACAACCCGGCTGGGCTAAACGTAGTTGTCACGGCCTGTTCGGGCTGGAACGGCTGGCGATCGGTCGCGTCGGCCACGAGTTGCCAGGTGCCGTCCGTAACCTCCGCCTCGATCCGATAGCTCGTCGGCAGTCGGTCCTTGTACTGTTCTTGCCGATCACGTCCCCACACAACTCGCGTCACGGTTTTCGGCTCGGGGAACTCGACGATCACCCAGCCGCGGCCCATTTCGTTGGACATCCAGCTTCGCGAGTTGCCGTACTCGCCATCGTTGATTTGCCGCAGTTCGTGGCGATTGGCGACAACAATATCTCCGGACGAAGTGACCGTGGCTCCGGCCTTTGCCAACGCGACGTTGGTCCCCTCAGTATCGAAGACCTCCAGCTCATCGATGCACGGCTCCAGCGAGTTGGTCGCTTCGATGGTGAACCGCACGCGGCGGGTCTCGACGGGGGCGAAACGATCGACATTCATTCGCGCATTAACGGCTGTTCGCATCGCGCCGGATCGGGCCAGCGGCGTCAGCCCCGCGAGTTCCTGATCGATCGCCGCCAGGCGCTCGCGCCATGCAGCGATTTTCGCTCGCTTCTGGATCGCATCGGGCGTCTGGAGCTCACGATCGGCGTATTCCACGCCCGCGACGAACGCCTGCATGGAGTAATACTCCCGTTGCGTCACGGGATCGAACTTATGGTCGTGACACCGCGCGCAGCCGATGCTAAGTCCCAGAAACGTCTGCCCGATGTTGACGACAATCTCGTCAAGCGAGTCCTGCCGTGCCAGCCGGATGGACGGCTCATCCTTGCCGATCTGTCCCGGCAGGAGCACCGAAGCCGTCACCAGGAAACCCGTCGCGGCCCCCGCGTCCCCGAGATCACCCGCGATCTGTTCCCGGATGAACTGATCATAGGGCGTCCCGCGATTGAAGGCGTCGATCACATAGTCGCGATAGGGCCAGGCATTCGGCCGCTCGGTGTTGACCTCGAAGCCATGCGTATCGGCGTACCGCACGATGTCGAGCCAATGCTGCGCCCAGCGTTCGCCATGCCGCGGTGACTTCAGCAACCGCTCGACGACACTCTCATAGGCCGTCTCCATGCCGCGAGATTCGATCTCACTGAGGAACGTGGCGAGGTCTTCGGGTGTGGGCGGCAGCCCGGTGAGATCGAACGTGACCCGCCGCAGCCAGTGGCGCGGATTGGCTTCCGGCGCGGGGACAAGTCCTTCCTCGCGCAGCTTCGCGAACACGAATCGATCAATGGGATTCTTGTACCAGTCCGCATCGCTGACCTCCGGCGGCTCCGGAGCCGTCACCGGCTTGAACGACCAGTGATCGCGGCGATCTTCGAGTTTCGCCAGATCGACGCCGTCGGGCCAGATGGCTCCCTCTTTGAACCACCGCGTGAGCAGATCTTTCTCACCCGATGAAAGATCATCTCCCTCGGGAGGCATCGTCAAGCCGTCGTGGCCGCGTACCAGGAGCAGGAGCGGACTTTCGAGAGGTGTGGCTGTGTCGATCGCTGGCCCGTAGATTTCGCCGCCCCGGAGCGCTTCCGATTTGATATCGAGCCGCAGCCGGCTCTTTTGGCGTTCCGCCCCATGGCACGAGTAACAGTGCTTCTGCAGCAGCGGACGAATGTCGCGGACAAAGTCGACCTTCGCCTCGGCTCCCCATAACACTCCTGGCAGGAGAGTCAAAAGGAACAAAACCCCTGCGACGGGGGTTGATGCAAACGAGGATGTCAGAACACGATCAAACATCCCATCAGTGTGCGTTGATGAGGCAAGGCTTTCAACGGCAAGTTGCTGCGAAACGTGGGTTCACGGGCCAGCCGATTGAGCAATCGTCTCTCTCAGAAGGGCGTGAACCTCACAGAATGCTGAGAGGATTTCGTCATCGGACACAGGTTCGCCACGCCCTTCGAAGACTCAGGGGCGTGCCACCCCGCGATTCCGAAAGCCTCGTCAACGCCGTCTCGCTGTAAGGGCTTCAAGCAGCGCGTTGCCTCCCGACCCGGTTGCCAGACAATGCAAGCCAAACCGCTGCGAGAGTTCCGTGCAGGCACGCACGCCGCGCACGCTGTTGCCCTTGGCGTCGAGTGGCGGCGAAAAGACGCCGATCCCGCCGACGCCCGGAATGACAGCTACAATGCCGCCCGCCACGCCGCTCTTGGCGGGCAGTCCCACGCGAAAAGCCCATTCCCCGGCATAGTCGTACATGCCACAGGTCAACATCAGGCTGAGCACATACTTCACGTTGTCAGCCGAGATTGCACGCTCGCCCGTCTTCGGATTCACCCCCGCGTTTGCCAGAGTGGCCCCCATGACCGCGAGGTCGCTGGCTGTCACCAGGATGCTGCACTGCTGAAAGTAGAGTTCGAGCGACTCCTCGAACTTCTCGCCCATCATTCCAAAGTTGCGCATCAGATGGGCCATGGCCCGATTGCGATGGCCGGTCATCCGCTCGGAGAGAAACACCGAGTGATCGATGTGAATCTCACGGCCGCAATAAGTCCGAATCATGTTAAGCATGCGGGCAACGCGCTCAGGATGGTCCGCCCCGTTGATGAGATCGCACGTCGCGATCGCCCCGGCATTCACCATCGGGTTGAACGGTCGATTCGAAATCTCGTCGAGAACGATGGAGTTGAAGGCATCGCCGGTCGGTTCGACACCCACCTTGGCGAGCACGTTCTCCAGCCCACGATCTTCCAAAGCCATTCCGTAGACAAACGCCTTCGAAATCGACTGAATCGTGAAAGGCTGCGACACGTCTCCGAACTCGATCGTGTTTCCGTCAACGGTACAGATTGACAGCCCGAACCAGCCGGGATTCGCCTTCGCGAGTTCCGGGATATACGTCGCGACCTCACCGGAATCGTCTTTCGATAGCCTTTCATGGAGTTCCCGCAAAACATCCCGAACCGGAGACGCTGCCGAACGCATCCGGCCCAGGAGCGCGCCAACTTCGTCGATCGGGGGAGCCGGTTGGTTGGTGGACATCCCTGGAACCTTCGCGGAGAACGTGGACGAGAAACGGCCGATGGATTCACGACGCCGAAAGTTCGGACTGTCGGGGACGAATGGACGTCAATGCGGTCCTGTTAGCTGGTCATCAGTTCGTCAGAAAGACGTTTGAGTGAAACACTCAGCGGATGATCGGGATACCGATTGGCAAAGAGTCCCCCGGAGCCCAGCTTGACCATCTCATTGGACAGCGGGAGCAAAGCAGCGACCTGGCATTGATAGGCGGCTTCCACCTGCTCGCGCAACAGGTCCTGGTCGATTCCTTCGGGCACCTTGTTCACCACGACGAACATGCGCGGCACTTCCAGCCGCCGGGCGAGTTCCACGGTCACGGCGGTCCCCTGAAAGTCCTGCTGGTCGGGCCGCAATGTCAGGACAAGGGCATCAGAAATGGCGATTGACAGCAGCGTTTCCTCGTTCACGCCTGGGTGCGTATCGATAAACAGCACGTCGAGATTAAGGCCCTCGACGAGTTCGTGAATGCCGTCATTGAGCTTCGCGACGTCGTACCCTTCGCGAAGCACCCGCGCGATTTCACCCGTCCGCAGGCTCGAAGGAATCAGGAACAAACGCGGGCGCTCGTCCCCCGTGTGGACCTGCCCGATGCAGCCCTCGGTCATGTCGTACGCGGCTTCCTCGATCCGGCAGCGGCCCCAAAGGTAATCGTTCAATGAGCTCTTGGCCGACTTCGGATCGAAGCCGAAAATGACATGGATGCCGGGCGACTGGATGTCGGTATCAATGACGCCGACACGCAGTCCGCGCTTCGCGGTGAGGACTGCCAGGTTCGCGGTGGTGTTCGACTTCCCTGTGCCACCACGAAAGGAATGGGTGGAGATGATCTTGGGCACGGTGAGGCCTTGGAGAGGGTAGGGTTCGGCGGCTGAGCGATGTCCTCCGAGGGCTTTGTTCAGCCCGTTCCCGAGCGACCGTCGGGCCGAGTTTCTCGGTCCCGTTTGATCCGTTGCAGCTTCTGAAAGAAGTCGGAATCGATGATCACGCTGGTTTCCTCCTCAAGCTGTCCGCGATCCAGTCGCAGAATCACCATCTCCTGTTCATCAAAACTCAGAGTGCCGTTGACGTCGCTCGAAGATGGCGGGGTGAAAGACACGCGAAGCCGCGGCCCGCTGGGGCCTAGCTGCAGGATATCCCCTTCTACGAGCGGCTCATCATTCGGAGGTCGTCCCCTCAGTTGCACGCCGTGGCGGCCAGTGGCGAGAACTGTCCAGTGACCGTCCTGCCAAAGTAACTCAGCATGAGCGCGCGAAACGTAGGGGTCGGCAAGGACCACGTGCTGTTCCGCGGAACGGCCAATGGTGACTTGCGTCTGATCTCGGAAGATCCATTCCTGCTGCGAACGGGTTCCGCCGCTATCGAGCAGTTGAAGAAGGAGAAACGGTCTGGTCATGGGAGCGCGGCACGGTTGACAGTCAATGAGGGGAGGTCGAGAGTTGCACAAGGGAGCCATGTGCAGCCCAAAAAAATAGCACTTCCCGTGCCATCGCACCGATCCTGAACGGTACGACCGGAGATATCGTCGTGATCTTCGGAGAAAACGGCTTCATAAAAACAGGGCGATATGAGGCCGTGCTTAATTGCTGCTCACCACTGCATGGTCATTTGGCAGGATCGTGCTTGGGTTTCGCCGTCCATAGTGAGCAGAGATTCCGCAACCTCCCGCGCATAGGCCGTCAGTTCCTTTGCCGACTCGGGAGCTGACCGTAATCCCGAGACGGTCGACCCAGGAAGTTCCTGGACGCGCATGGAGTCGAAATCGTAAACACCAAACGCGACGGCCGGGCTGTGTGCCCCGAACATCCGGATTTCACGTCCGAGCGCGAGCGCCGTGACTGCCGCGTTCACATAGACGGCGACACTTGTCAGCTTCGAACGCTCATCGAGCGTCGTCTCGGCCACGTCACCCTTCGCCTCGAGCGCCAACGAGGCCGCCCGTGCCGCGATCTGCAACTGGTCGATAATGCTGCGCAGCTCATGCGTGACGGCGACGTCGGCATACGTTTCCGGACACCGGTAGGCATCGCAGGCGGTCGTCACGGCTCCGCACTTGGCGTGTCCCAGCACGACCACCATTTTCAGGCTTTCGGTAAACGACTTCAGCGCGTAATGCAGGCTGCCAAGACCCTCGGAACCAAGCACGTTTCCGGCCACGCGCAGCACGAACAGATCGTTGAAGGCCTGATCGAAGACCGACTCCGTGGGAACCCGCGCGTCGGCACATCCAACGACGGCGGCAAACGGGGCCTGCGTCGGGGTTCCTCCCGGGAACAGGGGGAGGCCCATCGTCAGCGGGCTGACTGGAACCACGATCGGTTCAGAGGCCGATTCGCCCAGGGTTCGCTGCTGCATCCGTGAGACCAGGTCGACAAACCGCTCGTTGCCTTCAATCAGACGCTGTTTCGCGGCGGCTGCGTTCGGAACGCCACGAGCTTCGATCGGCGCGTACGGATCATATCGGTAGATCACGTCCATGGTCGTGTTCGTCCTGCGGAAGGAAATGAGGTTGTCTGGATTGGAAAGATGCGGATCCGCGAAGCTATTCGCCCGCCGATGCTGTTTCGGACGTCGTGTCGCGATGACGGCGATTCGCGTCGATGCGAATTGGAAAATTGGCGGCCAGTTGTCCCGTGTCGCGTGCGATTGTCAGGCTGTACGCTTCGAGATCGAGGCAGTTGTCGTCCGAGCCGAAGGGGTCTTCTGTTTCGACGCTGGCCTCTTCCATGCCAAACAGGCCGAGGGCGATGATCGCCATCAGCAGCGGCGACCACCAGCCGCAGCGTTCGCACAGCACCAGCGGCAAAGTGACCAGGTAAACCAGAATGAGCTGCTTGATCATCGCCACATAGGCAAACGGGAGCGGCGTTTTCTGAATCTTCTCGCAGCCACCCTGCGCGTCGACCAGTTTACCGAGCTGCTCTTCCAGCATTCGTGACTGGACGGTGTCAATCTCTGTGTTCCGCTGGCGAGCGATGATCCACTCAGAAAGGAATCCCGAAATTGCCGTCGGACGATTGCCGAATTTCTCCGCGATACGGCACTGCTCCGGGCTGAGGTACAGGATCGCTTCGCCGAAGTCTCGTTTTCCCTGGAGCGACTGGCGTAGCGAATAAATGTACCCGGCGACCAGGGCCGCCAGTTCGCGTCCTCCGGTCGAAGCCTGGCAGCCGTAGCGGACCAGGTTGCGGCTCGCATTAATCATCGCCCCCCAATGCGAGCGCCCTTCCCAGTACCGCGAATTGGATGCGTTCATCCGAAAGGTGATGAGGAACCCCAGCAGCGAACCGACGACCGCGTGCCCGACGGGATCGAGACCCAGAAAATGCTGCTGATCGATCCAGCCGCGATCGAGCCCGAGTTCATAGACAACCTGAACGAGGGTCGCATAAATCGTGAAGGCCAGAATTCGCCCCGATGCACGGGGGAGTGCCGTTCCTCGAAAAGAGAGCGCGGTCTTCCACCAACTGTAGCGGTTGTATTCGATCATTTTGTGCGGTGTATCGCCTCGAGCCTTTCCGCCAGGCTCGGTGTGGGCCGAGCCTGGCAGTCTCCGTGTGTTGAGAGATTCTACACAACCTCCGTGCAACCAGTCGTTTGCCTGGTTTTCGGTACATTTCCGGCAGTCACAACCGGTTGCATGAGGGAGGCTTAGCCTTCGTCATTCTCGCGCAGCTTCGCAAGGACGCTGTAATCCTCCAGCGTGGTCGTGTCGCCCGCCGACTCGCGACCGGCGGCAATATCGCGGAGCAGACGCCGCATGATCTTGCCGCTGCGAGTTTTCGGCAGCGCGGCCGCGAACTTGATCTTGTCCGGAGTCGCCAGGGCGCCGATGTGCTTTCGCACGTGCTGAATGAGATCCCGTTCGAGCGACTCATTTCCCTCGCCCGACTTCGTCGTGACGAAGCAGCAGATTCCTTCGCCTTTGATGTCGTGCGGGAAACCGACGACCGCCGCTTCCGCCACCTGGGGATGAGCAACCAGCGCCGATTCCACTTCCATTGTGCTCAGGCGATGGCCGGCGACATTCAGCACGTCGTCGACTCGCCCCATCACCCAGATGTAACCGTCTTCGTCGCGCCGCGCCCCGTCGCCGGCAAAATAGCAACCGGGAATCGTGCTGAAATACGTTTCCTTGAAGCGGTCGTGGTCACCGTAAAGCGTTCGCAGCATCGATGGCCACGACTGCCGCATGACGAGCAGCCCCCCCTGGTTGGCGGGCAGGCTGTTCCCCTGCTGATCGACAATGTCGGGAACGACTCCCGGCAATGGCTGGGTGCAACTTCCGGGCTTGGTCGCGGTGATGCCCGGAAGCGGGCTGACCATGATCGCGCCGGTCTCGGTCTGCCACCAGGTGTCGACGATCGGGCAGCGTTCGGCGCCAATCACCTTGTGATACCACATCCAGGCTTCCGGATTGATCGGTTCGCCGACCGATCCCAGTAGCCGCAGACTCGACAGGTCGTACTTCGCGGGCCAGTGGTCGCCCCACTTAATGAAAGCGCGAATGGCCGTCGGCGCGGTGTAGAAGATCGAAACGCGATACTTCTCGATGATTTCCCAGAAACGTCCCTCGTGAGGCCAGTTCGGGGCCCCTTCGTACATGACAACCGTCGACCCGTTGGCCAGGGGTCCATAAACCACGTAACTGTGCCCGGTGATCCAGCCGATGTCGGCCGTGCACCAGTAGGTGTCCTCTTCCTTGAGGTCGAACACCCAACGGCTCGACATCATTGTTCCGAGCAGGTAGCCGCCCGTGGTGTGCAGAACGCCCTTCGGTTTTCCCGTGCTTCCCGACGTGTAAAGAATAAACAGCGGATGCTCGGCATCGACCGGTTCGCATTCGCAGTCGGACGAAACATCCGACATCAGGTCATGCCACCAGTAGTCCCGGTCGGTCGCCATGTGCACCGGAATGCCCGCTCGCCGGACGACAACGACTTTTTCCACCGTCGGAGACTTGGCAAGGCTTTCATCGACGGCCTGCTTCAGCAGCACTTCCTTGCCGCGACGCCAGCCGGCGTCAGCCGTGACGACGACTTTCGCCTGCGCGTCGTTGTTGCGGTCGGCGACGGCGTCGGAACTGAAGCCTCCGAAGATGATCGAGTGCGTGGCCCCCAAACGGGCACAGGCCAGCATGGCGATGGCGAGTTCCGGGATGAGCGGCATGTACAGAGTGACTCGGTCGCCAGACCGTACCCCAAGTCGCTTGAGCACATTCGCGAACTTGCTCGTTTCGCGGTGCAGATCCTGGTAGGTGAGGACGCGGGTGTCGCCCGGCTCGCCTTCCCAGATAATGGCCGCTTTGTTGCGCCGCCACGATTCGGCGTGGCGATCGACGCAGTTGTCGCAGGCGTTGATTTTCCCGCCATTGAACCAGCGCGTTTCCGGCATGGACTGATCCATGACGGAATCCCAACGCTTCGACCATCGCAAGTTTTCGCTGGCCAATTCGCCCCAGAACCCGGCCGGATCGTCCTTGGCCTTCTGCCACATGGCCTGGTATTGCGCCTCGCTGGAAATATTCGCGTTCGCCGCGAAGTCGGCAGGCGGAGCAAACTTGCGGGTTTCCTGCAAACTGCTCTCGATGTTCTTGCTGTCGATCGACATGGAGGAAAATCCTTGATGCGAAAAGTCTCAGATGCCATCCGGCAACTCGCGACATGCGCGCCGCGGCAACCGGGCGATTCGATCGAGTCGACCAGAATCGGTCCGGAGATCGCCGCGCGCCGGTCCGCCGACGCGAAAAATGCTTGCGAGCCCGCGATTAAACACGCCGACGGCGGGAATTGCACGCGAAGGTGAATTCCGATCCGAAGGACGGCCCGGGTTCATCACCGTTCCGTTCCACCTGTAACACGCGATCCGTCCCGGGGCTTCGCGCGAGCTTACAGGTAATTCAGGACCGAAAGCTGCAGCGACTGCGCCGCCACCTGCAGCGAACCTTGCAGAAGTTGTTGCTGGTAAAGCATCTGCGTGATGACCTCAGTCAGGTCGGCGTCGAAAATTTTCGACAAAGTGGCTTTCGTCTCGATGTCCGATTCTTGCATCCGGTTGGAAACGTCCGCGAGAATCTGCTGCCGCGCTCCAATTTCTCCGCGAAGCAGCGTGATCCGTCCGGTTTCCGCCCCGATTTGCGGCCCCAGCCGCGCCAGTTCCCGGTTGTCTCCCGTGCGCAAGGCATTTTCCAGTTGCTGGAGCAGCGAAAATACGCCGCCCGATTGCCGAGGATTGGGATCCCCGCCGCTCAGGACGCCGGCCGTACCGCCGTCGTCGCTGCCAGCGATCTTCAGGTCGTTCGCCAGAACAGTCGCCTCGACCGTCAACGGCCCCGTTCCCGAACCGTCTGTCAGCGAGATTCCATTTCCCACGGAATTCAGACTGGCCACCAGGACTCCAGGATCAACCGCATTGACACGGTCGAGAACATCCTGAATTGTCTGGCTGCCGGTGAGATCAATCTCCACGCTGGTTCCGTCGCGCCGCGTGACGCTCAGGCGACCGTCGTTGTCAAATTGAACGCCAAAGCCGCGATTCAATTCGCTCAAACGTGTCGAGCCATCCATCGTGCGGATTCCGAGACCGGCGGCGTTCGTTCCGCCATTCTCGCCGATCGAGAATTCCGCCCCGCTGAGCCGTGTCACGATTTCCAGCCGCTCGCCATCCGCGGAAATGCGCGTGACCACGTCGGGATCGGCCAGTTTGATGCGGTTGAACAGATCCTCGACAGTGGTCGCGCCATCGAGATCGACGACCGAAACTTTACCGCCATTCACGATTCGCAAGCCGGTACCGGCCGTCGTTCCGATTCCCGCTCCGTCGTTGAGCGAAGCGAGCGTTGTCCGCAACGTCAATTCGGGGGGGCGAGCCGCCCCGATGACCTGCCCGACCGCCGTCGAAGCGATCCCCAGGTCTTTCGCCGTCGTTCCGCCGGTGGTGTCAGCGATCGCGATCGTTCCGGAAGACGGCGTCAGTCGCAGGGCCTTGTTACTCGCGGGGTCGAGATCGACCGTCACCGTGATGGCTTCGGCCGCGAACGTCGACTCGATCCGCAGCTTCACGTCGTCCAAAGTTTGAGCGCCGCGCAAATCGACCGTCCGTTTGATGGTGTCGGTGCCATCGTCGACCGTCACTTCGATGAATCCATCGCGAACGCCCGCGCCGTCGTTGAGCTGCCCGAGTCGTGTCGAAAGCGTCAGATTCGGACGAAGAGGCTGGTTGACGGGGGCCGACTCGGGGCGAAACGCCGTGGCTCCATCGACGCTGGAGGCCATCATCAGGTTGAAATCGGCAAACGTCTGCAAGTTTTGCCCATCGCCCCGATAGCGCACCGAGCCATCCGACGCGAATTCGAATGGGGCGGTTTGGCCCTGGCTGCCGCTGAACAGGAATCGGCCGTTGTACTCCGAGTTCGCTGCGTTCATGATCCCCTGACGCAGCCCGGCGACTTCGTTCGCCAGCGCGGTCCGCTCTTCCGGCGTCGCATTGGCGCCAATCCCCGCCGTGACAATGGCGTTCGCTCTGTTCAGGGCGTCGACAACGGCGGTGAGCGACTGATCTGCCGCCGTCAGGAAACCGTCGTTGATTGTCTGGCTAGTCTTGAGAGCCTCGCGACGCTCGATCAGCCGCTGGAGCGAGACCGTTTGAACCGCCGCCGTCGGCGACTGCGAGGGGAGTCGAAATTTCTGCCCGCTGCTCAACTGGTCCTGCAGCAGTTGAATGCTGATCTGCGCCTGCTGCGAGCCGGTGGTCAGCCGCTGGCCCATGAGGCTGTTGGGAACTCGTCCAGCGGTGAGTGGTGTCAGTGCCATGCTCGTCTTGCCGTCAAAAGAGACCGTGCCTTCACGTGGGTGCGTTCAATCGTCGGCCGATTACGGGTTTGTCTTTTGTAACCCGAAGCGTGAGCGAGGGACGTTCTCTCTCCCTCGCCGACGCTTCGCGTTACTTTTTGCAGAGTGTTTTCACGTCCGTGAACCATCAGGGTGAGCGCGCCCGCCTCAAATATTGATGAGAGTGTTCAACAGTTCGTCGACGACGGAAATGATCCGGGCCGCGGCCTGGTAATTCCGTTGCAGGTTCATCACGCGAATGGCTTCTTCGTCGAGACTGACCCCCGAAGTCTGTTCCCGCTGTGTTTTCAGCGTGTCGCGAAAGCTGGTGAATCCGTTCGTGACTGCCCGTTCGGTCGCCGCCGTCGCCGCCACCGTGCCCACCATCTGCTCATAAAACCGTGTCGCCGAAAGCCCGTTCAGGGCGGAATTTCCCGATTCGAGACTCTTCGCGAGCGCGACGGCGTTGCGGTTGTCGGTCGGTCCACCCCCCTGGCCAGTGGCGAGCAGCCGTTGATCCGCCAGCAATCGGTCATTCACCGCGATGTCCAGCGAAGACGTCCCCTTGAAGAAAGTGTTGATTCCCAGCGCGGCCAGGGCTCCGCTCGAGTCGTCCGCGAATCGAACTTCATGACCGTCCGCGGTCTTGATTTGCAGGCGACCATCCGGAGTGATGGACGCCGACAGATTGTCGATCCCGTCGATCGCCGCGGCGAGGCTCGTCAACGAGGTGTCGGTTCCGATCCCATCGAGATCGATGGCGACGCGCGTCGTCGTCGTCAGGCCAGTCGTCAGGTTGACGACTTTGACGTCGAAGCCGCCATGCTTGATCGAGAATGGAATTCCCGCGGAGTTCAAGGCCGCGGATGTGTCCGCGACATATTGCGTTCCGGTCACCGTCGTGAAGCCCGCCGTCCCTTCACCGCTCGCGTGGACCTGATTAACTGCCGAGATCACGCCCTGAGTCAGCGTGTCGAGCTGTTTGAGGAATCCACCCAGAATCTGGTCGCGACCGTCGATCAATCCGCCGAGTTGACCGTTGAGGCCCGTGAACGTGGACTGAGTGCGGCTGAAGCGGACCTGGACATTCGCGGTCCCGTCACCGTTCGAGGTCGTGAATGTTTCGAGTCGCTGCGAGACGCCGTTGAGGACCAGATATTCGGACCCCGAGTAGATATCGACCATTCCGGATGACTGTTCGATCGCGCGAATCGGCATGATCTGCGACAGCCGATCGATGGCGCTGAGCCGTTGCACGCGCAAGCCGCCGGCATCGCTATTATTCAGCCCGCCAGCTTCCAACTGATTGATCTGCTGGTTGAGTTTCTCAATTTGCGAGATCAGGGAATTCGCTTCACCAACCACCGAGGTCAACTGCTCGTTGAAGGACAGTTGCACCTCGCCCAGTCGGCTTCTGAGCGATTGGATATCGCTCGCGAATCGCACGCCCGATTGAATGACGGAAGACCTGAGCGCCGCGTCGTCCGGCTGATTGACGATGGACTGAAGCTCGTTCAGAAAGCGGTTGAGGGAGCTCGACAGGTCGCTGTCGCTGAATTCCTGCAGCGACAGTTCCAGTTGCTCGAACGCCGCCGTTCGCGCCTGCCCGCCGGCCGCGTCGGTGTTCGCCTGATGAATTCGGGTTTCCAGGAACCGGTCGAGAACCTGTCGAATGCCGACGGCTCTCGCTCCTCCGCCGACAATCACGCCGCCAACGCGGTACGGGGCCGCCGCTTCGACCGTCAGCTCGTCACGAACGTAGCCCGGCGTCGACGCATTGTTGATGTTCTGCCCGGCAACCTGGATGCCCAGCGAGAACAGCCCAAGAGCGTGCGAAGAGGTTGCGAGCGCCGAATTCAGTGACACGATCGCGCATCCTTGGCGACACGATGGGGGCGACGGGGCTCCCTGGTCACGACGCCATCAGGCAACGTGACAGATCCCCACGCAACTCAGACCGAGGCATCCAGCAGCAGGCCGCCCGAGCCGATTGGCCGCGGACGTTCCGAATAACCGGGGTCGAGTTTGCCGCCCGCGGCTAGAAGATCGAGGTATTCGCCGCAGTACGCCTGGCCGCGGTTTCCCAGAATCCACACCACCCAGGCCGACAGCCGCGATTCGTGGATCTGGCGTTCCGCCGCGGCAATCGGACCGTCGAAGCGCCGTCGGACGACGTCCGGCAGCTTTTCGAGCGCCTCCTTCAGCGATTGGGGGACCGGGCTTCCGGCGGCAAGCAGAAGTCGCGACCGCCAGTGCTTGAGGCCGTGTAACTGATCGGCCGATGCCTGAGTCGACTCGATGGCTCGAGTCAACTGGTCCGGTTCATGCGCGAGAATGGCGACCCGCTGGGCGTCCATCGCCTCGGCCAGCGCCGCGTGCGCGCTTTCCAGACTGACCAGGAAACGCAGCGTTTCCTCGCACCACTTCTGATCCATGGCCTGCCCCCCCGAGCAGTCCGCCACTGGTTGGCGGATGGACTGGTTCGCGAACAACAAAAGTCGTTGCCGCGAGAGCCTATCCCGATTCCGTCATTTGCCGCGCACCTGGCACGACGCGGACGGTCTTCGGACATCTCCTGAAGTCATTTTCGGAAAAGTGGGGGCATGACTTCTGACGGGATGCCTGCCGGATAAACTTGTTGAGACGCTTCTGCCTGTTGTAGCAGTCGGGTGGACTCTAACGATTCTATTGATCCAACAAGTGGCGACGTTTGTGCGCCCCCGCTTATTCCTTCCGGCGGATTCTGCCGGGCTTTGACACCGGCCGCGAACCGATCGAAGAGCTCGCGCACCATCTCGCCGCCGTGATTCGACGCGAACTGCGTCGACAATTCGCGATTGAGTTCGGCCCGAAACATCTTTTCGGCCTGGCCGCCATGGATATAGGCCGGTTCGCCGACGGTCGACCACATTGATTTCAGCATCTCGCCAAAAATCAGCCCGCCGACGGACTCCTGAAACGTCCGCTGGAACGAGTCCGGCGAACTGTTCGGATTGGCCGCAGTGCTGGTAAGTGCTGAAAGGGACATCCGTGAGAACCCAATTTAGCCGCGACGCAACGCGGAGCGCTTCTTTAACGATCCACCAGTTCCGCATGCAGCTTCCCGCTCACATGCAGTTCGCGAATGATCTCGATGATGTCGGTCGTGGGAACGCGCAATTGATTGAGCGCGGTGACGAGTTGCTGCAATTTCTGGGGAGACTGTCGGCCATCCCCCTCGGTCACCGGGACAAAGGGGCCGCCGACCGTGGGTGACACCGGTTCACCTGTCACTTCAATGCTGAAACTCTTGTGGTTGATGACGACCGGGCTGATTTCGACTTCACCCGTCACGATGACGGTCCCGGTTCGGCTATTGAGAACAACCCGCGCCGCGGTCTGGGGAATGTCGATCCCGACTTCGAGCACCTCGGCGAGAAACTCGACAGGACGATCGCGGTACTCGCCCAGCAGCGTCAGTTCGACGGCGGCAGGGCTGACCGCGCGGGCGAGGTCTTTGCCGCCCGACTCGAACGAGAACTCGGTGTTGATGACGCGCGCGACTTCACTGGCCGTCCAAAAGCTCGCATGCGTCGGGTCGATCATCAGCGTGATGATGTCACCCTTGAGCTGATTGACGAACAGGCTCGTGACGTCAGTCTGCAGATCGACACCCTGGACCACTTTCGCGCTGGTGGGACGCGCGGCATCTTCGACGTGTACCGCGCCGCCTGCCAATGCGACGGCGACGTTACTGCCGACCACGTTGGTGGTGAGTGGAGTCGACAGCAGCCGACCCCCTTTGAGGCTCTTCGCTCCCAGGATCGCGCTCACGAAACCGTCGATCTTCTGGCCGCGACGCAGTCCCGTTCGCGGAATCGTGGCTTCCACCAGCACCACCGCGACGTTGTCGGCGTTGCGGATCTCCTGCTCGGTGATCGGGTGTTGCAGCCTGGTCATGGCGGCGGCGAGAGCCCGTACCGTCGAAGCGTTCTTGGCCCCGTCGCCGGTTCCGGGCAAACCTACCACCAGCCCCATACCGGTCAGCCGGACTTCCTGCTGTCCCTGAATCGTGCAGATGTGTTCGAGCCGTACCCGTGCCTGGGCCGCGTCTGGCAACGCCGCGAAGGCGAGCAGCATCACCGCGGCCGTCACGATGCGCAGGGGTGGCACGCCCTGAAGGCTTTGCGGCAGGGCGTGGGAGTTGTTCATTCGGCACGCCCTTCGAAGGCTCAGGGAGTGCCGCCATACCGTTCGAACGACAGCGTGAATCGTTGCTACACCTGCCACAGTTTCGTTTCCTTCCCGAAGTCGTTTCCGGTCACTCGGGATGCTCGATCAGAATGGAAAGTAGCGGTCCATCAGCCCCGTCATCCAGTTCACCTTCGTACTGTCAAAGACCTTGCCGCGCTGGCGGCGTTCAATTTGCAACTCCGCGATGTCTTCAGTCCGAGCCGTTCTCGCGGCGGTAATCTTCAATTGGTCAATTCGCCCGGTCAGGCGATACTCGAAAAAGTCCTGGTTAGTACGAATCGACTTGCGGGCCTCGAGGACGATCGAACCATTCGGCAGGACGTCGACTACGGTCGCAGCGATCTTATAGGTGATTCCTTCCTGGTCCGTTGACGTGCCGATGGTTTGCAGACGATTCTGGAGTTCACCTTCGATCCCCGGCTCTGTCGCGTTGGTTCGCTCCAGACGCAGATCGTTCGTGCGCAGCCGGATGAATTCAGACAGCGTCAGTTGATAAGCACCGTTTCGCTGGCGATTGAACCGCGAATTGACGATGACTTCGGCTTTCTCATCCACTTCGATCGTGAGGATGTCGTGGACCTTGATTTCGGGCGGAGGCGGCGGCGTGGGAATGGCCACGAACGAATAGTCTTCGATCGTCCCCGCGTTTCGCAGGTCGATCAGCGGCGGACCTTGGGCCAAACCGTCCGTCGGCGCGATGAACGCCTGAGCGATGACTCCCAGAACGACCAGACTCGCGATGCTGCGAGGCCAGAGTGTCATCGTCCACCCCCGTTCGACGATTGTTCAAACCGGATCACCCCCGTGGCATCCTGCACGGTGTTCCCGGCGATGGTTCCGGCCAGCGACATGGCGGCTTCGTGGTAACCCGTGACGACGGCCTGTACCCGGTCGCGCGGATTGTCGAGCGCCGCGAGCGTGACTGTTTCATCGAGCCCGGCCGTCCCCAGCGACTTGAACTGACGGCTGGCTAGCAGGGCTCCTGTCCGGATACGGACGGTGACGATGTCCCCCGTTCGAACCAGCGGAACGGCCCGGAGATCCTCCAGTTGAAGAATTTCACCATCGCGCAGATTGCGGGTGGTCTCACGGCCAATCGCCGCTTCCAGCGTTTTCAGACCTCGCTCGCTCTCGGATTCGTTCCACTGCAAGTCGGCGGCCTGAATGATCGAGCCGCGCGGCAGCGAGCCGCGAATCGCCAGCACGCGTGGCGCCGAAGTCAGCCAGACCGCCACGCGCGTCGACTGGGGCTGACCGGCTGCATCGTTCCAGTGAACCGTCACCGGTTGTGGACCACCCAGCCGAAGCCCCATTTCGGCGAATTTCAGGCGATCGTTCGGCACGGCGCTCAGTCGCGGAAGATCACTCGAATGGACTTGAACTTTGACTCGCAGCGAGGGCTGGTCCGTACGGAGGGGCAGGTAATGGGCTTCGATCAGCGAGCGGAGACGTTCTTCGATCGCAGCAGGCGATGGGGACTCCGATGGCTTGGGAGCGGGCACGGCCGTCTGCCGAGGCGCGGAGCCGCGACCGACCACCACGCTGTGGCTTCCCGTGAATTCCAGACTGCCGAGATTAAAGCCGAGGGCGAGCAGCCGAGTCCGAACGGCGTCGTACCCAATCTGGTGATCGCGGCCGGCTGCCGGGGCGGGCGAAATCACCACGGCGCCCAGGTGCTCCACAATCTCGGGATCGGGATCGCGGATGTCGGCAATGTGCTTGAGTTGAATGAGTTCGCCCTCGACGACCGCCGTCGGCTTGAGGACGATTTCCGCGCCATTTGCCTGAAGGCTAGTCGCAGCGCAGCAAATCGCCACTGCCAGAAGACCAATGGTTCGTGGCAGAATGTCTCGTTGCGATCGCAGGTGGGCTTCCATTCCCGCTGGTGATCCTTCAGTTTTCCGGACGGCCAAGTATCCATCTTGTAACCCGAAGCGTCAGCGAGGGTCTTCCGTTCTCTCCCTCGCTGACGCTTCGGGTTATCTCTTGCTGGGCGCCTTTCAGTGGAACCGTTCAGTCTTTGCCTTGATCAGTACCGGCGCAGGTTGGCGACCAACTGCAGCAACTGGTCAGCGGCCTGCACGACCTGGCTGTTGAGTTCGACGTTTCGCTGGGTCTTAATCAGTTCCACCAGTTCCTCGACCGGCTCCGAGTTGGACATTTCCAGGTAGCCCTGCCGAATGGTCCCCAGTCCTTGCTGACCGGGATTGGCTTGGATGGGAGTGCCGGACGCATCGCTCTGAGCGTAAAGCGTGTCCCCCTTCTGCATCAGGCCCTCGGGATTGATGAATCGCACCAGTTGAATCTGACCCACCTGTGTCAGATTGGGGGAACCCGGCTGCAAGACCGAGACGATCCCTTCCGGCGAAATCGACATCTCGATGGTGTCGTTTGGAATGGTGATCGGCGGATCGAGCCGACGCCCCATATCTGCCGACGCAACGACCAGGTCGCCATTTTCGTTGACGGTGAACGTGCCGTTGCGCGTGTAGAGTGGCTGATTGGCATCCTGGAGCTGCAAGAATCCATCGCCGACGATCGCGATGTCGAGCCGACGACCAGTATCGAGAAGCGAGCCCTGCTCGAAATTCATCTGGGTCGCCACGACGCGCGTTCCCAGGCCAGACGCCATGCCGACGCCGGTCCGGTTCCCTAAACTGTCCTGCTGCCCCGGCAACTTGTAGTACTGGTAGAAAATGTCCTGAAAATTGCTGCGCGAGCGCTTGTACGACGTCGTCCCGGCGTTCGCCAGGTTGTTGGCGATCACGTCCAGGTTGAAGATCGAGGCATCCATTCCGGATGCGGCTGTGTGGAGTGAGCGATACAGCATGGATCGGTCTTCGTCGAGTTACCGCGAGGTGTCGCTGGTCTTCCCTGAATAAAGCATCGCTTCGGCCGACTACAGCGGAGCGGCCTGCAAGAGTTGTCCCAGCATCTCGTCCTGCATTTTGATGAGGTTCATGTTCATCTCGAAGTTGCGCGACGACTCGATGAGCTCCAGTGTCTCAAGCAGCGGTCGCGTCCCCGATTCTTCGACAGAGCCCTGACGCACGACCGTCGATTCGGCGGGTATCATGTCGCCGATCGACGAGTAGCGGTTGTCACCCAGCTTGATGAGCTGCACGGGATCAACCGGTTCCCGCAGGCGCAACTGTCCAACCTCCAACCGCTGAGAGAGGGCGTCGATCGCGTAGACACGGCCATCGGCGCCGATCTCCAGATCCGTTGCTTCCAGCGGCAATTCGATCGAGTTTCCATCTTCGCCGAGGACTTTCAGGCCACCGTTAGCGGTCACCAGTTCGCCGTCCGCGGTGCGCGTCAGTCGACCATCCCGCGTCCACGAGGTAGTCGTACCGTCGGTCACTTCCAGGAGCCCAGGCCCCAGAAGGGCCAGGTCGAAGCGGCCGCCGGTTTCGCGGAGCGATCCCTGGCTGTAATCGATGAGCGTCGAGTCCAGCGTCACGCCGCCGGTTTGATCGTTGATGGTCGGGGGTGGCTCGGCTCGTTCGCCATTCAAACGGTCATGCGGCTGATGGGCTCGAAAAACGGCCAGATCGCGCTTGAACGACGTGGTTCCGGCGTTAGCCAGGTTATTCGCGACGATGGTCTGCCGCATCGCCTGGGCTTCGGCCCCTTGCGCGGATAGGTACAAACCATACAGCATCGCCGCCGACTCCTTTCGAAACGTCACCGTTTCTTGAGAATCGACCACTAGAGGTGGAAACTTCAGCGAAATCAGAAAAATCCGCGCAGGTCACCTAAATTAACCCCGGCGCGTGTGCTTCGTGTTTCTTCTGCCTTTCTCCAACCACTAATCACCAACTACCAACCACTTCCTCAAAGCACTCCCTTCGTACTTGGCACCCCCGTCTGCCGGGGATCGGCGGTCACCGCCTGCCGGAGCGCCCGAGCCGACCCCTTGAAGATGGCTTCCGCGATGTGGTGGCTATTTGTTCCGTAGTGAAGCAGGACGTGGAGGTTCATCAGGGCATTGGAGGAAACCGCCTGCCAGAACTCCTCGAACAGTTCGGTGTCGAACGTCCCCACTTTCTCGGTTGGGAATTTGACGTTCCAGACGAACTTCATCCGACCGCTGAGGTCGAGCGCGACAGTGACGAGAGTTTCTTCCATGGGAAGGACCATCGAGCCATAGCGGAAAATTCCCCGCTTGTCGCCGACGGCTTCCGCGATCGCCTTGCCCAGGCAGATGCCAATGTCTTCGGCGGTGTGGTGCGCGTCGACCTCCAGATCGCCCTTGGCATCGATCTCTAGATCAATGAGGGCGTGCCGTCCGAAGAGCGTCAGCATGTGATCCAAAAATCCGACGCCGGTTCGGATGCTGGTCTTTCCGCTGCCGTCGAGGTTCAGCTTCAGGGAGATCTCGGTTTCCCCGGTCTTGCGGAAAATCGACGCGGTGCGCTCGGTCATGGCGTGTCAAACCTGCGTGCAAAGAGTAAAAGTCGAGCTAGGCTGGAGATGCTTCACTGGGAGAGTATGTGACGCAGGGCCGTCAGCAGACCGTTGATTTCGTCGTCGGTGCCGATGGAGATCCGCAGTCCATCAAGGATTCCATCGGGTGCCCAGTCAACGCCCGGAAACTTCATGTACCGGACGAGAATCTTCCGGCTCTTGAGCGCATCGTACAAGTCTCGATGCGGACGGCCGGGGTAGGTGCACCAGATAAAGTTGGTCTGGCTTGGCGTGACTGCGAATCCCAGTTGAGTGAGACTCTCGGCCAGTCGCGCGCGCGTGGCCCGGATTTTGGCGACGTTCGCCTGCATCCAGTTCTGGTCGCGCATGGCAGCCGTGGCGGCGGCGAGGGACAAGGCATCGCAGTTGTAACTGTCCTTCGCCTTTTGCATCCCCGCGATGACATCCGGATGAGCAATCGCGAAGCCAAACCGAATCCCAGCGAGACTGTAGCTCTTGCTGAACGTCCGCGTGATGACGATCCGCTCGCCCCTCGGCTGCCGCAGCAGTTCCCCGCGATGAGGTGAATCGGCAAAGTCTCCGTAGGCTTCGTCCAGAACCAGCATGCCCGACGGCGGAATGGCCCGCAGGATGTCGCTATCGCTCCAGCGGTTTCCCGACGGAGAATTCGGATTTGGGATGAAGACCAGTTTTGCCGATTCCAGCACGTTTCCGGCAGTCGACCAGTTGAACGACCAGTCCGGATTCAATAGCCAACGCGTGCTGCCGGCGTCCTGAATGTCGGCCAGCGTTTCGTAAAGGATGTAGCTGGGGTACGGATAGACCGTCGATTGGCCAGGATCGACGAAGGTCCGCGTGAGGATGGTCAGCACCTCATCGCTGCCGTTGCCGGGCAGAATCCAGTCCGGATCGACCTGAAATACCTCGGCGGCCGCCTGTCGAAAGGCCTTCGCGAGCGGGTCGGGATACAGGTGCAATCGCCCGGAATCGACCGTCGCGTGCAGGGCCTTCAGGACTGCGGGAGATGGCGGATACGGATTCTCATTGGTGTTCAGCTTGATCCACCCGGAATCCTGCGGCTGCTCGCCAGGGGTGTAACCAGCCATCCGCTCGATGGCGGGACGAAACAAACTCATTGCGTTTCCAGTTCTCCGGGGCGCGCCTGGCCGGCCCCTCGTGTTGAAGACTCGCTGAATGCGGATTGACTATTCCTGAATAACGGCGGTCTGGCCCGTCGTGGCGACGACGAGGCGGGTTCCCGGTGTCTGAAATTTCGTACGGATCATCCCCAGCCCGGCCGACAGGGTTTTGTCGGGCGCCGGGGCGGTCGATGTCAGATGGCCGGCTGCCAGTCCTTCCGCGGTCACCAGTTCGCTGCCACTCAAGGCCGACGGCTCAGCCGGATCGATGCGCAGCCGCCGCAATTCGCGATTGGTGTGTCCCAGCGCATCGAGCCGGGCGATTGGTTCCTGGCCCAGATAGCAGCCTTTCATGAAAGAGATCGCCGTGGCGGTTCGGGCTGACTCCTGGGCCAGATTGTCCTCTGTCAAATCGTCCCCCATCCGCGGTATTCCGGCAACGATGCGACGAAACTCGAATTCCTCGGGTGTCCCGCGCTCGCCGTCGAACTTCGCCTCCGATTTCGGTTCGGTCGTCTCCTCCAGCGCGAGAAATCCCGGTTCCGAGAACCAGTCGAGACGCGCGAACACTCTTCCCGGGCCACTCGCCAGACAGCCAATTCCGGGAACCGGTTCGCCCTGCAACATCCCGGATTGCAGTACGGTCTCGACCGCGTCGGGGCCGGAAAGGAACCAGCATCGTTTCTCGGCCGAGTCATCACGCACCGCGACGTCTTCGCGGAGGATGTAACGATCGAGATGCGCGACGAGCCGCTCACCCTGTCCCGGAAAGCCGACAATCGTGTGCGAATCCGTTCCGGCCAAGACCAGACCATGACCGAGGATGCGGCCCTTCACATTGCAGAACAGGGCCTCCCGCCAATGTCCGGGAGCCAATCCCTTGATATCGTTCGTGCAGAAGTTGTGCAGGAACGCCGCCCGGTCCGCTCCGGTCAGCGTCAGGCAGGTCCAGTCCGTCAGTTCAAACACCGTGGTGGGCATGCGGCGATTATAGAGGCGGGTATTCCCGTTTCCCAGATTGGCCGGATTGCCGGAGGGCGTCTTAATCGCCGCTTGCCGCTAGAATGTCGCCGAACTGAAGCAATCGACTGCGTGGCCGTTGAGGATGTTGGTCCATGTCCGCTGATACGAACCCGACCCAGGCGACGCCGTCCCCCCATCACGGACCGGGGATTCCCGGTCGTTGGGTCGTCATTGGCCTGTTGCTGTTCGGCGCTCTGGCGACAGGGGGCATCTATGTCTACTGGAACGAGCATTCACGGCCTTTTCGTCCCCTGCGCGACGCGATCGCCTATGAGTTGCGAGGCTCGCGTCCCCAGGTCGAGGGGGGAACCCCCAAAGAGGGCCCACCCACGCTGCGAATCGCGGTAACGGCCCGTTTTGATCCCGATGCCGAACCGGCCCGCACCGAACTGTTCAAGAATCGCGTCTTCACCCTGGCCCGAGAAAAGGTCAACGTCGACGACTACGAGGTTTTCGAACTGCACCTCATTGGCGTCATTCCCGAATCCCCGACGATTGAAAAGTCGTTCGTCCTGAGTCGCGAGGAGCTGGAAGCACTGCCAAAAGTGTCCGCGCCCGACCCTCGCGATCTCTCCCCACGAGCCGCATCGGGTGAACCACCCGCTGCCCCCAGCGCCGCACCATTACCCAAGTCGGGCGATGAAATCTCGGCGGAATTGCAGCAGGCGATGGAAGCCGCGAATCCTGGTTACGACAGCTCGAACGGCCAGTTTCTGGTTCGGGAAGGCGTTGTGACGGCAGCCGAGTTCACCGACCCCAGCGTGACGTCGCTCGCGCCACTGGCAGGACTGAAGTTGGAATATTTGGGACTCCGTGGCTGCCCGGTAAACGATCTCGCTCCGCTGCGTGGCATGCCGATTCAGGAACTTTACCTCGAGGGGACAAAGGTGACCGATCTTTCGGCACTGGCCGGCATGCCTCTTAGAACGCTCTGGTTGAACGAAAGTCCCGTGGCCGACCTCGGCCCGATCGCGGAGAGCGGAATTTCCTACCTCAATCTTTTGGGAACCAAGGTCGAAAACCTGACACCCCTGGCGAAACTGCCCCTCGATTCCCTGTGGCTCAACGATACGCCGGTCAGCGACATTAGCCCGCTACGATCGCTGAAGCTCGTCAGTCTGACGCTCCATCGATCAGCCGTGGAAGACCTGTCGCCGTTGGCCGCGATGGGAACGCTACAACGGCTGCACATCGCGGAGACGCCGGTTCAGGACCTGACACCGCTCGCGAATCTGCGACTCCAGCGGCTGATTTTTTCTCCCGAGAAGATCACGGCGGGATTGGACGCCATTCGGAAGATGCCAAGCCTGACTGAGCTGGACATCGAGTTTCGCGAGCCTCAGCGCTGGTCTCCCGACGAATTCTGGCAGCGCCACGACGCGGGCGAACTCACTTCGCGGAAAACGAGTTCGACGCCGGGAACCTAGACGTCCCGGACATACCCCGTCGGATCGCCATCTCGCTCTCACCCCTGGAATTCCAGCCATCGTGTCTTCCTTTCAGTTCCACCTCGACGCGACCGATCCCACCACCATGGCCCGCCTGGGGCGTTGGGTGACCCCGCATGGTGTCGTCGAAACTCCGGCCTTCATGCCCGTGGGGACGCTGGCGAGCGTGAAGGGACTGACCCCCGACATGATTCGCCAGACCGGTGCCCAGATGGTGCTGGCGAACACCTATCATCTGGCCCTGCGACCAGGAGCCGATGTCGTCGAGCGGTTGGGGGGGCTCCACCGGTTCATGAACTGGGATGGCCCGATCCTCACCGACAGCGGCGGGTTTCAGGTCTTCAGCCTGGCCAGCCAGATGAAGATCAACGACGAGAAGGTCGTTTTCCGCTCGCACATCGACGGCAGCAAGCTCGAGTTGTCGCCCGAGACGGCGATGCACATTCAGGAGCAACTCGGGGCCGATTGCATCATGTGCCTCGATGAATGCCCGGCCCACGAAGCGCCCCGCGCCACGATCGAGAAAGCGGTCGAAAGGACCACGCGATGGGCGGCCCGCTGCCGCGAGGCACACCGACGCACCGATCAGGCCCTCTTCGGCATCGTTCAGGGCGGAACCGATCCCGGGCTTCGCGAAAAATCGATAGAAGGTCTTTTGCCAATTGATTTTCCGGCCTATGCCGTGGGCGGACTAAGTGTTGGCGAGGCCCCGGCCGACATGTATGCGACGTTGGACGTGACGACCCCACGCCTGCCAACGGATCGTCCCCGTTACTTAATGGGCGTGGGAACACCGATCGACCTGATCGAGGCCGTACTGCGGGGGATCGATCTGTTTGACTGCGTGATGCCGACGCGTAACGGCCGCAACGCGACGGTCTTCACCAGCCGGGGCGTGGTCAAGTTGCGGAACGCCAGCCATCGCGAGGATCCGCGCCCCTTGGACGAAGAGTGTTCGTGCCCGGTCTGCACGCAATACAGTCGTGCCTACCTGCGGCATTTGTTCATCGCCAAAGAAATGCTGGGCCCCATTTTGGCATCGTGGCACAACTTGTTTTTCTACCAACAGTTGCTGCGGGAACTGCGGGCGGCGATCCGCGCGGGCACATCGGCGGCGTTCCGGTCTGCTCAGCTTGCCCGTTGGAATCAATCCGTCTAAGATGCCCGCTTCGTCAGCGGGCCGCACTGGCCTGCGAGCTGTCTGGAAGCTGTCAGGGGTCTCCCCCTTTGCGGCGATCCGGACTCTTTTCGTTTGGAATGTGCGATGGAGATGGTTGAACTTTTCGGCGTCCTGGCGCAAGCCGAGGCCAAGCCACAAGCTCCGATGTGGCTAAGCTTCGCGCCCATGATCGCCATCGTGGCCCTGTTCTTCTTCATGATGATTCTGCCTCAACAGAAAGAGCAGAAGAAACGCCGCAACATGCTGTCGGCCATGAAGAAAAATGATCGCGTGGTCACGATCGGCGGCATCATTGGCACGGTGGCCAATCTCTCGCCGGACGGAAAGGAAGTCACGTTGCGGGTCGACGACAACACGCGAATTCGCTTTCTGCGGGAAAGTATTGCCCGCGTTCTCGAACCCGATGCCGAATCGGATGCCAAAACGGGCTGATTGCCCTTCAAGGGACCGACAGCCTGTCAGCACGTCTGGCGAATCGGTTCGGTCTCAGATAAGAGCAACGCGTTCTGGTGTTGCTCATTTGTAACGGTTCAAAAAACTCGAATTTTCCCAAGTCCCGACGTCAGACTGCCTGTGTGGACCTACGCATGCCCGGATTGCATTCGTTCCTGACCCTCGCCCAAGCGGCTGTCGATGTCGCCAAAGCCGCCGAAACAACGACGACCCAACCCGCCATCACCCCGCTTCAGCTCGTGATTGTCGTGGCCGTGGTATTTGGCATTCCGCTGATTCTCGGGCCGCTCATCGCGAATGCCCTGCGGATGAAGGACGTGGCGATGCGAATCAGCATCGTCCTGATGGCGGTGTTCTTCGCGCTGGCGCCGTTCGGGTGGCGAATTGCCCGCGGTGAAGACTGGCGGAAAGCGATTCGCCTGGGGATCGACCTCGCCGGGGGCACAAACCTGGTCTACGAAGTCGACTACGGCGAGGCCGTGAAGTCGGGCAAAATCGGCGAGAATGAGCAACTGACCAAAGATTCGCTCGACAAGATGGTCGCGGCGATTCAGAAGCGACTCAACCCCAGCGGTGCCGAGGAAATCACCGTCCGCCGCGTGGGAAACAACCGCATCGAAGTCATCATTCCCGGCGCCGATCGGGAAGTGATTGCCCAGAAGAAGGGGCTCATTACCCGGTTGGGAAGCCTTGAGTTCGCCATGCTGGCGAACGACAAGGACCATCCGCAAATTATCGCGGAAGGTCGAGCTTTGCGGCCCGATCAGAACGAGGTTCGCCGCAAAGACGAGCAGGGGAACCTGCAAGTCGCGGCGGCGTGGAAGGATGTCGCGGACGATGCGCGAGTGGGCGGCGACCGAACGGCGACTCGCACTGTTTCTCGTGTTGATGAAGATGGAAAGACTCAAGAGGTTCAGCAGTTTCTGGTGGTGATCGACCCGAAACGACAGATTACCGGTCGCTATCTGATTCAAGCCGCGCCCACGACCGACCAGACGGGGCAGCTTGCCGTTTCTTTCCGGTTTAACGCGACGGGCGGAAACCTGTTCGGCAATCTGACGACGCGATACCAGCCGGATCGGACCGATGGTTTTCACCGCCAGTTGGCGATTCTGCTGGACAACAAGATCGAGTCGGCCCCGAGCATCAATGAGCCGATTCGCGACAGCGGGATTATTCAGGGGCAGTTCACCAAGGCTGAAGTCGACGAACTGGTGAACGTCCTGAATGCGGGGGCGCTGGAAGTTCCGCTCAAGCCGCAACCCGTCACGGAATTTTCCATCAGTCCGCTGTTGGGAGTCGACGTTCAGACCAGCGGGATCACCGCGATCGCCATTTCGGCGGTCTTCACGTTCCTGTTCATGCTGGTCTACTACCGGGTGGCCGGTGTTGTCGCCTGCCTGTGCCTGCTCCTGAACCTGATCCTCGTCGTGGGGGCCATGTCGTTCATCTCGGCGACCTTCACGCTGCCGGGCCTCGCGGGCCTGGTGCTGACGATCGGGATGGCGGTCGACGCCAACATTCTGATTTACGAACGCATGCGTGAAGAACTGGAACGCGGCGGAAGCCTGCGCATGGCTATTCAGAACGGCTTCGACAAGGCGTTCTCGACGATCATCGACAGCAACCTGACGAGTCTGATCACGGCCGTGATCCTGTACCTGATCGGTTCGGACCAGATTCGCGGCTTCGCGGTATCGCTGTTTATCGGTCTCGTGATGAGTTTGTTCACGGCGCTGTACTTCGGTCGATTGGCGTTTGAAATCATCGAGCGCAAGCGGCTGGTGAAAACCCTCACGATGATGCGACTGATCGGCGCGACGAATTTCGACTTTCTGGCGACGCGGAGGCTCGCGTTCCTGGCATCCGCCGTGGTGATTGGGATCGGAATGGGGGCGCTGATCGTCCGCGGATCGTCCAACATGGACATCGACTTCACCGGCGGGACGATGGTGACGTTCGAGTTCGAGGCTCCCCAGCAGACGGCAGCGGTGCGGAATCAACTGCAAGAAAAATTCGGCCCGACGATCAGCCTGGAGCAATTGACAACCTCCGACGATCAGTCTTCAAGCGCCGGCGCCACGCGATTCCGCATGCGTACCACCGAGGCTTCTCAGCCCGACGTCGTCGCCAGGATTAACGAGGCCCTGTCCGAACCCGAGTTCGCGCTGCGGCGGGTGACCGCGACTGCTGGCGAGGTGGAAGCCATTCCGGTCGCTGCCGACGATGCCACGATTTCCGATGCGGAACGCCGCTTCGCGGGTGGGCACCGCGCGGGTCTGTCGTTCAGTGGACCGGTCCGCGAGGGGACGATCAGCGAGTATGTCATTTCCGCGCTCGAAGCCATTCCGGGCACGGGAGACGCTCCTCGCTACCAGTTCGCCAACACGCTGGTCGCGGTGAAGGGCGACGGCCAGGGAGGAGATGCCGCCTCGGGTGTGAAGTCCGCGACGGTGAGCGTCACGCGGGAGGTGACGGCCGAAGATTTCGCGACCGCCCTGGCGACCGTGGAGAAGAACTTCGCCGACGCGCCGCTGTTCGAAGAAGTGAATTCGTTCGACACGTCGGTTGGCTTCGAGACCCAGCGCGACGCGGCGATCGCCATTATTCTCAGCCTGCTGGCCACGGTCGTTTACATCTGGTTCCGGTTCGAGAAGGTCTACTTTGGTTACGCGGCGGTGGTCGCGCTGGCTCACGACGTCCTGGTCACGCTCGGCGCGATTGCCGTGGCCGCCTATCTCAGTCATACGCCCATCGGGGCAATTCTGGGATTCGACGACTTTAAGATCAACATGGGGCTGATCGCTTCGCTGCTGACGATCGTCGGTTACTCGCTCAACGACACGATCGTCATCTTCGACCGTATTCGTGAAATCAAGGGAAAGAACCCCAATATCACGTACGATATGATTAACCTCAGCGTGAACCAGACGTTGTCGCGAACGATTCTAACCGCGCTCACCGTGCTGATCGTGGTCGTGATCCTGTACGCATTGGGAGGCGACGGGATCCACGGGTTCGCCTTCTCGATGATTATCGGGACCGTGACCGGAGCCTACAGCACCGTTTACATCGCGAATCCCGTGTTGCTATGGCTGGTGACCCGGAAGCCGAAAGTTTCGATGAAGGCGGCGGCCTGAGTGAGGCGAACGCACCAGCGGTCGGCCTGGCAGAATCTTCGGGGCGTGGGGCTGGTTGCCGAGCGAAGGGGCCGCGATCGGTGTTGTCCGGACGGGCGATCATCGATAAACTTCGACGCAAGTTTCGGCCGCTCGGGCGGATGGAGCGATCGGGGCCTGGCAGCCTGTCGAAAAACCACTGGCGGTTGGGAATTCCAATTGCGGTCGAACGGCTTGCGAGCCTTCGATCCGGCTTTCGCACCGGCTGTCGGTGGCTCTGTCGCGCCAGCCTGGATCCCGGGGTGGTTACCGCTTTTTTTCTGTCTGGTTCTTGAGTCGGAATCCCGAAGATGGCCCCACCTCCTTTGTACCCTCTGGAGATGTTCGACTTCGACAAGCCGCTTTTCACTCTCGAAGAAATACGCGAGGTCAACCCGCAGCGTTTTGAAATGGAGCAGTTGACCGCGGTTCTCTATGTGGACCGCGAGCGGAATGGCGTGGTCGGGTACAAGGACATTACCGAGAACGAGTTCTGGGTGCGGGGCCACATGCCGGGGTTTGCCCTGATGCCCGGCGTGGTGATGTGTGAATGTGCCGCGCAGCTCGCGGGCTTCTACGCCCGGAAATTCGATCTGCTCGATGGCGACTTCCTGGGTTTTGGCGGGATGGAGGAGGTCCGGTTCCGCGGACCGATTTATCCGGGCGATCGCCTGTTGATCCTGTGCTTGTGTACCCGGTTGAAGCCCCGGCGGTCGGAATTCGATTTCCAGGGCTATGTGAACGGAAAGTTGGTCTTCAACGGCCACCTGATTGGCGTCCCGATTCACAAAGAGCGCGCGGCAGCCGAACTGGGCGATTAAGCCTGCTTTTCCCGACAAGTCACTGTCGGGTGGTTGCGATTGTCGGCTGATTCATTTCGGCGGCGGACAGAGGTCGGCGGCCTCCTCAATCATGAATTGGTACGGCGGTACGCGAAAAGCGCGCTGCGAAGTCTGACGCTGTCGATTTGCCTTCCAGGTTTTGAAACGTGGCCTACGAACTCTTTCCCTACTTCCGCACTCTGGACGATGTGCCGGGAGTTATCGACTGGCGGGAATTCTTTGGCAATAAGAACCCCGTAGAGCTCGATATTGGCTGTGGCCGCGGCCGGTTCCTCGTGGAGTCGGGGCTGCGCCGTCCCGACGTGAACCTGGTTGGCCTGGAACTCGACTACAAGGAGGGCCGCCGGGGGGCGAAACGCCTTGCGAAACGACATTTCCATCATGTGCGGGTTGTCGGCGGCGACGCCAGGCGGTTTCTCAACGAGCGGGTCCGCGCGGCGAGCATCGACGCGGCACACGTCTATTTTCCCGACCCGTGGTGGAAGCGGCGGCATCGCCGTCGGCGAATTTTTACCGAGGAGTTCGCGACCCGGTTGTCGGCACTCATTGTCGACAACGGGGATCTCCACTCGTGGACCGACGTCGAAGATTACTTCGACGAGATTCGGGCCATCATGGACTCTCACCCGGATTACATCGCCCAGGACGTCCCTGAGTACGCTCCCGATGATTACCGCACCAGCTTCCACAAGCGACGCGCGGAAGCCGGTTGCACCATCTATCGCGGCCACTGGCGACGCCGGCCTCGCATCGTCGAAGCGGCCAGCCTGTTGGAAGCTCAGTCCTCGCCATCGTAGCTGATGAGGCTCATCACGTCGTAATCTCGCAGCCGCTCGCGGCCGTTCAGGAACGTCAGTTCGACCAGAAAGCCGCAGCCAAGCACCGTGGCGCCGCTCTGTTCGGCGAGCTTCACGCACGCTTCGATGGTTCCGCCGGTGGCCAACAGGTCATCGATCAGCAGCACGCGGCTGTCGGCATTGATGGCATCGATGTGGATTTCCAGCGAGTCGGTGCCGTACTCGAGGTCGTACTTGAACTGGCGGGTGCGGCCCGGCAGTTTTCCGGGCTTACGAACCGGAATGAACGCGGCGTTGAGAGCCATCGCGAGCGGCGCGGCGAAGATAAAGCCGCGCGATTCGGCGGCGAGAATCGCGGTTGGCTCGGAACCGCGAAAATGCTCCGCAAAACGGTCGATCGCGTACCGAAACGCACGCGGTTCGGAGAGCAGTGGCGTGATGTCGCGAAACAAGATGCCCGGTTTCGGAAAGTCGGGAACATTACGAATGTAGTTCTTCAGGTCCATGAAGCGATGGTCCGTCGAAAGGTGAGAGAGGCTCGGTAGGCGGCTCGTGGTTACGTTATTGGCTGGAGGCGGCGGAACGGCTCTGAATCTGGCCGAGAGCTTTGCCGATTTGCCGTCTGGTCTGGCAGGTTTCGAGCAGCAGCGTGCGAATGCGGTCCGGATAAGGCATTCCCGGCCAGATGGCGAGCATGTTTCCGGCGGAATCGAGAATATGAATGTCCCCGGTGCGCAGAAACTCGTGCCGAGATGACGGCGGGATCTGGACGTCTTCGACAAGATCGAGCGCCAAACGCTGTTCCGGGCGGATTGACAGGCCGGAAAACCGCTCAATGGCCTCGCTCGTCAAACGGTAGTGGACTCCGGCGACGCGTTGCACGAGATAGATGAGGGCCGCCAAGGGAGCCGCCGGGAGGACAAACAGCAGATGTGACCAGCGGACATTCCCGAAACAGATGGGTAGCGAGTCAAACAGGCTTCCCAGTCCGCCTCCCAGCGTTGTCGCCGCGATGGAGGGATAAAAGTCCTCCAGGGGAATCCCCGGTGAACCACCACTTTCCGTCGGGATGGTCATGCCCCGCGGCAAACCCGGGTGCGTCACTGCTCCGCTAATCTCTTCGTCCTCCATAAGTTACGCCGAAGTCTCGGTGTCGGCGCGGGAATCCATCACGTCCCTGAGCGGGGCGTGGCTGACGGCAACCGCAGCACGCCGCGCACCCCGACGTCTGGATAACCCTTACTCATTTCCCGTCCTTCGCGAGCCCAACAACTCCAGTCGGGGGCATTTCCTTTGACAACGCGGTGGTTGGCGGGTTCGGCCTTTCGGGGACCGCTCCAGTTGCGTCCCTGATTCGTGGATTCGCTCCGAGAACTGGCCCACGAGGTGGGGCTGTACCAGTCCGCGCACCATTCTTTCGCATTGCCGGCCAGATCGTACACGCCATACGGGCTGATGTCGCCGCGGTAGCGTCCTACCGGCGAAATTGTCGACGGAGTCCGGCGATCGGGCCACAGGGCCCGGCCGTCGCCCCAGGGGCAGCGGAACCCGCTAGGGCCGCGAGCCGCCAGCTCCCACTCGACCTCCGTTGGCAGTTCCATCCCCGCCCACCGTACAAAGACCTGTGCCTGACCCCAGGAGAGGCCCAGCACGGGATGTTTGGGATTGTCGCTCGCGTTGGAGGCCGCCGGAACGCGGATCTTTTTCTCGTCACGATCCCGCTGAAAGATGGCATACTGCCCCACGGTCAATTCCGTTTGCGTGATGTAAAACGCGTCCTGAAACAGACGGACCTGCGGGCGCGTCTCCGCAGGACCGGTCTCCGAGCCGAAAATCCCCACGGTGGCCGGAATCAGAACCAGTTCGGCGCCCAGGACGTCGCAACGAACGCGCGTCGGCAGTCCGCTTTCATCAGTTCCGGCACCGGCTGCGGCAGTAAAACCGGCTGGGAGCGCGGCCGTCGTGTTCGTCCCGCTGGCAGTATTATTTCCGGGAGGACTCGTGGCCGCATTCGTGGCAACCCCGGCCCCGCCCACTCCGGACGCTCCGATCGGTCGCCGTGGGTCAGCGCCGGGATTCTCCGTCGCCGCGAGGATAAAACGATCGCTTGTTGAACGCGGGCGGTCGACGACGGCGAACTGATTTCCCGGAAGGCTTTCGTCACGAGCGAGCAACCCGACTTTCTCCGGTTCGGAGAACTCAAAGATCTGGTCCGGACGGGCATTGCCAAGGTGTGGATTCGCCGGCTTGGGGTTTGATTTCGGGGCTGATTTGCCGGCTGGAGCGGTGTTCGCCTTGGCAACAGCATTTCCAGAGGCCGGCGCGGACGGAGCGGGACCGGGTGCTGGTTGAGGCGCGGACGCCGTGTTGTTGACTGGATTTTGCGGCAGCGGGGTTCGCCCGCTGCCACAGCCCGCGATGTAACCCCATGCCAGGATCCCCACGAGGCAAGGGCCAGACCATGAGTGTCGACACGAGTCGCGAACCGGCTCGCGCTGGGATGCAAGACTATTGGGACATCGCATGGGCCACCTGCCGATCAGCGGGGCATGACGAGATTCTGCTGCCACGCTGTAAGCCTATCGCATTGGATGCGGTCTGAAAACAGCCGAATGGTCGAAGAGGCCGGTGGATGCGACTCCCGCCGTTTGAGGGTCAATCAGCATGTGCGTTGCCGAGGACGGCGACCGGACAGTTGCCCAGCAGCAACTCCACGGGCAGCGTCTGACCGGACCCTTCCAGCGACTCGCGAGTCAGCAGGTTGACGAGCGGTCGCGCGGTCGGCAATCCATCCACGACCAGGGATGTCTCGTGCCAGACTCCACGCGGGGGCCATTGTCCCGACTCTGCCGCATCGCCACGGGTTTGCCAAAGTTTGAGCCACAACCGACCGGCCACGACCACCAGCACGTCGTCTGGCGAGGCCGTTCGATCGGTGGGCAGCCAGACAAAAGCGATCACATGATCGGCGGCGGGGCCAGCAACTGCCAGAGGTTGGTATCTTCCGGTTTGCAACAGGTCTGCGTACTCGCGTCGAATTTCCAGCGAACGAAACGTCATGAAAAGTTTCAGCTCGGGACTCGCGGGTTCTTGAAAGAGCCGTTCGACGAATTCGGCCGGGGCCGCGGCGTACTGGTTACGGGTTTCGTCGAGGAGCCGCGCCCGGTGCGTCATGTCGACGCGGCGCCGATTGTCCGGGTCCACGAGACTGAAGTCCCACAACTCCTGACCCTGATAAAAATCGGGGACGCCGGGCGAGAGTGTCTTCAACACGACCTGCGCTGCCGCCGTCGCGAGACCGGGGCGAATGATTGTTTTCAGAATCTGTCGGATGTCGGCCAGAAACCCGGCCGAAACCCCGGGATCGAGCAGCGACCGGACGAACTGCTGCAGTCCGTCTTCGTAGTCGGCGTGTGGATGGATCCAGCTCGTCTGCTGTTTGGATTCGCGCGCGGCCTTCGTGCAATACGCGATCAGCCGTTCGACATAATCGTCGGGCAGAGGACCGTCGAGGGACTCGAGCGGCCAGGTTCCAATCAGCGTCTGATAAAGCAGCCATTCGTCGGTACGGCTGGGGCTGACGCCCTCGTCGATCTTCCGCCGAAGTTTGCGATTCTTCGCGAGCCATCGCGACACGGCATCGCGCCACAGGCGAGGCACTTCGGTGAGGACATTGATTCGGGCGCGGACATCCTCGCTGCGTTTGGTGTCATGGGTGCTCGTGCACGACATGGCTCGCGGCATTCGCTGCCGCCGAGTCATGTTTTCGTCGTGAAAGTCCGCCACCGAGAACGCCGCGTCGCTGGGGTAGCTGCCAACTTCATTCGCGGAGGCTAGCGGGAGATAGACATAAAACGCCGTGTCTTCCACGCCTTTGGCCATCACCGGACTGGTGACTTGCTGGAACCGACCGGCGAAGAACTCGCGATCGCGAATCTCTGCCTCAGAGAGCCCGGCAGGATGCTGCAAGAGGAGAACCTGTTGAATGAAGTCGAAGACGTGGGGATCAACGGCGGGGTTTCTGCGCCTCGCTTGCCGAATCGCACGGTGGATCACGCGGCGATCGCGGTCGGAAACGCCGCCGGGGCGGGGGTATGTTCGATAGACCGGAAAGCAGATGAGAATCTCGCGGAGCGCGAACCGCAGCGAGTTCAGCGTCAGGTCGCGCGTCCGACGATGCTGCTCGGAGATTCGATTGAGGCGGTGTGCGAGCATTTGCAACTCGCTCGCCATGGCGACCCGCAGGACGAGGGATTTTCCGTCTTCGGCAGTCAGTTCGAATTCCCGACGGTCGCCGGTAACGCGGGCAAACTGCCGTCGAAGGTCAGCGAGGCCGCGCGCGTCGATAAACGCACCATTGAGAGCGTTCAGAAAGTCATAACCGCTCGTTCCTTCCGTGGGCCAGTCGTCTGGAAGCGGTTCATCTGGTCCGAGAATTTTCTCGACCACGACATACAGCGGGTACTCCGCGGAGCGCGACTCCGTCGTCGGCGACTCGTCTCGATATTCCGTTCCGACACTGGCGCCCAGAATCGCCACCAGATCGGCTCGTGATGGGGATCGAAGTTCCAGACGGCGGCAACACTCGCGGAGAGTCTCACTGGCGATCGCGGGCCAGTTGGCCAGCGCATCGGGGCCATCGGCTTCGCACAGAAGTCTGGCGGTTTCGGCGAGATAGAGCCATTGCAGACGTTCGAGATACTCTTTTGGCGAAAACAGTCCGTCAATATGGTCGATTCGCAAACCGTTCACCTGGCCCAGCGCGAGGAGTCGACCCACAAGGGCATGCGCGGCGTGAAAAACCGCGGGTTGTTCCATGCTGAGCGCGGCGAGGTCGTTGACATCGAAGAAGCGGCGATAGTTGATTTCGTCCGACGCCGCGCGCCAGTTGGCCAACCGATAGGCTTGAGCGTTCAAGATGGCGTCGAGACGATCGAATGACGCCGGATTGCCAGGCTCTCCATTGAAACTTGACAGGTTGCTCGCGATATGAGCGGCGACCTCGGGGCTGGCGGCGGAGAGATCCCGCAGTCTGCGCTTGATGACTTCCTTTTCCCTCTGCCGTTCAATGGTGTCACGCAGCGAGATATCCGTCTGCGCGGGGAGATACTCCAGCGAAGTCAGAATGCTCTGGTACTCGAGGAGAGCCGGCGAGTCGGCTCCGAGTTCGGCTTCGATTTTGTCGAGGCGAAACAGCAGCAGGGGAAGAATCGATTTGGGGCCCAGCGGAAATCGCGTTTCGAAATAACGGACGTAGAAGGCACCCTCGTCGAATTCGATTTGCAGTTCACCCCGCTCGAGGACGGCACCGTACGGGTCGCCCAACTTGGGCAGCATGACCTTATTCGCGAGTTCGTCCTTGACGGGGTGCCAGTCGATATCGAAGTAGCCCGCGTAGGGGGAATTGGGGCCGTTTTCGAGAACATCGTTCCACCAGGGATTCTCGGGCGTCGCGGCCATGTGGTTTGGCACAAGGTCGATAATCAGACCCAATCCGTGTTGATGAAGTTCCTCGCAATATGCGTCAAAGTCTTCGGTTGATCCCAATTCGGGGTTAATTTGTGAGTGATCGCAAACGTCGTACCCGTGTTCGCTGCCAGGACGGGCCTTGAAGATCGGCGAGGCGTAGACATGGGAAATGCCCAGGTCCGCCAGGTAGGCCGCATCGGCCGAAGCTGCTTCGAATGGGAGCTTGACTGAAACCTGCCGACGATACGTCGCAATCCAGTCCTGCCGCTGCTCGCGCAAGCGATCAAGCACGCGATCCACGAGGCTGGAGTTCTCGGTCATCAATGATTGCACCTTCCAGTATCTTGAAAAGTCGCGCGAAGTCGGCCATCGACGATGACCGATGCACCAGCAGATGCAGGGGCGAATTCGCGAAACTCGTCAGCCGGCGAACGAGTTCAACCGATATGGTTTCGGTCATGCTCGCGGGCCGGGGGCGTGGCGACGTCATGAGGTGAAGAGACGGACGCAGCGCGCTCCCGCTCCACGAGTTCAGATGTGTTGTACCACATGACCGAGGCTTGGCCTACCGCTCAAAGGTGATTCGCGGTTCAGTCCCGCCGCGTCACTTCGCCCGGACAACCTCCAGCACGCTGACCGGAGAATTGGTGGGGACAACCCGCACAAGCTTTAACTTCGCGGCGCCGAACAGCGCGGCGAATTCTTCTTCGGTGCGCTCCTTTCCACCGGGAGCGACCAGCATCGTCAGATCGAGCCATTTGCCAAAGTCGAATTCGTTGCCGGGGCGAATCACGCTCTCGATAACGAGCAGGCGACCCGTTGCCGGCAGAACCGCCTCGATGGGTCGCAGAATGCGCAGACAGTCTTCGTCGTACCAGTCGTGCAGAATATGGCGAAGCAGATAGATGTCTCCGCCGGCTGGCACCGATTCGAAGAAATTACCGCCAATCGCCTCGCACCGGCCGGGCAAGCGACTCTGAAGCACGGGTTCGGCTCGACTGGCGACATGCGGAAGATCGAACAAAATTCCTTCGAGATGGGGAGCGTGTTCGAGCATCTCGATCAACTGCGAACCGTTTCCGCCGCCGACGTCGACCAGCTTCTTCGCACTCTCGAGCGGATAGGCTTCGAGAACGGCTTGCGTTTCGGTTCCGTGGATCGCCGTCATCGCCGCATCAAAGACGGCGGCCTCTTCGGGATGTTCGCCGAGATAGTCGAACAGTCCCTGGCCATGCAACTTCGAGAAACCTGTCTTCCCCGTTGCCAGGGAATACTCCAGTTCTCCCCAACTGGCGTACTGCACGCCGCCCAGCATGATCGCCATCGGGCGAACGGTGGCCGGATGATCGCTGCGGAGAAATTCGGCGCGGGGTGTGAGCGAATAGCGGCCATCGTCGGCGGCGGCAA
This sequence comes from Planctomycetaceae bacterium, assembly GCA_019636285.1. Taxonomy (GTDB): domain Bacteria; phylum Planctomycetota; class Planctomycetia; order Planctomycetales; family Planctomycetaceae; genus JAHBXV01. The sequence goes on along the minus strand of JAHBXV010000001.1, from coordinate 63,570 downwards.
AGATTCCGATGCTGGAAAGCGCCCGCAGCAAGCGATGAAGCGGTTCGGGGAGGCAGCCTAGTTCTTGCGAGAGCTTCTCCGCCGAGGTGGGGCCGTCGACCAGGTGATCGGCGATCCCCAGTTTCGCGGCGACATGAATGGCCTGTGAGATCCAGTAGCCGGAAATCATGGCGGCCAGGGCCTGTCGTTCGTCAGACATGGATCATTTCGCTGCCAGAATGGTTTCGGAAAAGAAACACGCGGCACAGCTTACCCAAACGTCGTTGGAGAACGAATGCGACGCCGAGTCGTCCGAAACGCCGTCGGCGTTCGATAGGAACACCAGGCGTTGGTGTTTCCGGTCGCTCGCGACTGGCCGCACAGTTGCCGAAATCCGCAGAGTCTGCCAAAGTTGCGCCGTTGGGGGCCGAAAAGCGATAGGTCGCGCGGGTCTTAACCGCGGGATTCGTCACAAGTTTCCAGCGCCTGAACTCGGCGGAAGTTTGAAATTCCGCTGTCCGTCGACGTGGTGCAAACACAGAGTCGCTCATGCCCGATCGTTTCAGCCTGGCACTGCTGGAAATCAATAATCTGGCCCCATCGTTCGTGGTGGCGGATCGTTGCGCGAAGACGGCGGATGTGCGGATTCTGGGAATCGAAAGCGCCGACAGCGCGGCGCAGTGCATCAAGCTCGTTGGCACGGTCAGCGCCGTGGCGGCGGCGGCCGAACAGGGAATTGAGCTGGCGCGTCGCATGGGAAGCGACGGCCTCGTTTCGATTCTGCCCGCTCCGCTGGATGTCACCTGGGAACTGGCCAACCCGAAACCTGTCCTGAGCCCGCTGTTGGGCAGTTACGACAATCGCATTCCGAGAGAAGAATCGACCATGAGCGCCACGAACGCGTTGGGCCTGTTGGAAACTCAGGGACTGGTTGCGGCTTTGCATGCGACCGACGACATGCTCAAGTCGTCGAACGTCGTGCTGGCTGGCAAAGAGAAAATCGGCGCTGCCTATGTGACCATCATGGTTCGCGGCGACGTCGCGGCCGTGCAGACCGCGATCGAAGTGGGCCGCCAGACGGTCGAACGCCTCGGCGGAAAGCTCATTCTGGCCGACGTGATTCCGCGGCCGCACGCCGACCTCGCCAAACTGCTTCCGTAGTCAGCGATTGTGACGCTCCGAAGACGTCGTAAGGGCACGCGCGACAACAATTCGTCGAGGATGACGCGGTTTTGAGCGCGACCCGCGACTGCGATCTCCTGGTCATTGGCTGCGGCTATCTCGGCGAGCGCGTCGCCCATCGCTCGCAGGAGCGCGGGCAGACCGTCTCTGTCTTAACTCGGTCAGCCGCACGGGCGGATGAATTCCAAGGCCGCGGTTGGAATGCCGTCATTGGCGACGTGTGCGTCAGGGAGTCTCTCGAATCGCTGCCTAGCGCACGGTGCGTGCTTTGGGCTGTCGGTTTTGATCGTGCCGCGACACATTCCCAGGAAGCGGTTTACGTTGACGGCCTCGCCAACGTCTGCGAAATCCTCAAAGGGCGGTGCGACACGTTTGTCTACATCTCAAGCAGCAGCGTCTACGGGCAGTCGGATGGCTCGTGGGTCGATGAATCGTCGCCCACGGTTCCAACGCAGCCGGGCGGACAGTATTGCCTGCGCGCCGAAAGACTCGTCCAAGAGCGAGAGCCCGCAGCGCGCCACCGCATTCTGCGATTGAGCGGCATCTACGGCCCGAACCGATTGCTGTCGCGCGTGGCCGCATTGCAGGCGGGAGAAACCCTCTCTGGCAGTCCCGCTGCCTGGCTGAATCTCATCCATGTGGACGATGCGGCGGAAGCCGTCGATGCTGTCCTGGCGAGCGAGGGGCTGTCGGAATTTGAGACGTTTCTTGTGTCGGACGACCGGCCGCTGACGCGCGGAGACTACTACGGGCGACTGGCTGAACTGGTCAGCGCACCGGTGCCGCGATTCGACGAGGATCAGACCGCGCGTCGAGGCAGTGGCGGGCTGAACAAACGCTGCTCGAATCGAAAGCTGAAATCGATGACGGGCTGGCAGCCGCGTTATCCCTCCGCGCTTGAGGGATTGGACGCGTTGTTTGCGTAGGTCAGCATTTCGGCATCAATATCGGCTGATTCGTGCGGGTGGCAAACGACCTGTTTGACCCAGAAGTCGGCCGGTCAATCCTTGCGGCACCCGTGGCCCATGGTTAGCATTCGTCAACTTTGAAGTTGATTTCCAGCGTGTGCCTGCCATCAGGGACCGCGTGTCAGTCTGCGAAGGCGGAAGTTTTATGAGCACTCCCGATCTGGCCAAACTCGAAGCAACCGCCAAGGAGATCCGTCGCAAGATCATCAAGATCACGACGGAAGCGGGTAGCGGACACCCGTCGAGCAGCATGTCGGCGACGGAAGTCGTGACCGCGCTCTACTTTGGGGGCTTCCTCCGCCATAACAAAAGTAACCCCCGTGATCCCAAGCGGGACCGGTTCATCCTCAGCAAGGGGCATGCGGTCCCTGTGCTGTATTCCGCCCTGTGCGAAGCCGGCTATTTCACGTTCGACCAGATCATGACGCTGCGTAAGCTGGGGAGCCCGTTCGAGGGGCATCCCAACATGGCGAAGCTCGATTGCATCGAAGCTTCGACCGGCTCGCTGGGGCAGGGGCTTTCACTGGGTGTCGGCCATGCCTTGGCCTGCCGGCTCGACGGCTACGACGCTCACACGTACGTGATGTCGGGCGATGGGGAAATGGGCGAAGGCCAGATGTGGGAAGCCATCGCCTCCGCCTCGAAGTACAAGCTGTCGAACCTCACGCTCATTATTGACCAGAACGGCTATCAGCAGACCGGTTCGCACGCCGAGGTTCTTGACCTGCGTCCCTTCGACTCCAAGCTGAAGGCGTTCGGCTGGGAAACGCTGGTCATCAATGGAAATGTGATGAGCGAAGTCGTCGACGCGCTGGGCAAGCTGAAGTCGATCAAAGATCGTCCGACGTGTATCGTTTCGCAGACGAAGAAGGGCTTCGGCATTCTGCCGGTTCTGGAAACGACCGGTGACGTGAATTATCACGGCAAGCCGCTCTCGAAAGAACTCGCCGAAAAGGCGTTGGCCTACCTGGCCTAACCGGACAATGACGCTCGGCCGAGGGCCGATCGCGGCCAACCGGTGATCGCGGACTTCCATCAGCTTTGGAACATTGGTCCAACCTGGATAGTAGACATGAATATCGGCGAAATCAGTGGTTTGAAGCTGGGCAAGGCGACTCGCGATGCCTTCGGCATGGCGCTCAAGGAACTCGGCGGCGAGTTCCCGGCCGTCGTGACGGTTGACGGCGACGTCGGCAATTCGACCCGTACCGAATGGTTTGCCAAGGCGTTCCCGGATCGTGCGTTCAATGTGGGGATCGCCGAGAGCAACATGGTGGGTGTCGCTGGCGGTCTGGCCGCCGCTGGCAAGATTCCCGTCGTGTCGAGCTTTGCGTGCTTCCTGATCTGCAATGCGTTCGACCAGATCCGCATGTCGGTCGCGTATCCCAAGATGAACGTCAAGATGGTCGGCTCGCACGCGGGCATTTCCATCGGGGAAGACGGCGCTTCGCAGATGGGCATCGAGGACGTTGCGTTGTCGACCGCGCTGCCTCACGTGGTGACGATTGTTCCGGCCGACGCCAATTCCGCCCGTAAAGCGACGCGCGCGATGCTCGAGCACAACGGCCCGGTCTATCTGCGGTGCGGCCGCATTGAAGTGCCGGAAGTCTATGGGGCCGACGCTCCGTTCACGATCGGGAAGGCCAATACGCTCAACGACGGAAAAGACGCCACCATTATTGCCAACGGCCTGATGGTCGGCATCGCCCTGGATGCGGCGGCACTCCTGGCGAAAGAGGGAATCACCGTACGCGTGCTCGACATGCACACGGTCAAACCGGTTGATGAAGAGGCGATTGTTGCCGCCGCCAAGGAAACCGGGCGGATCGTCGTCGCGGAAGAGCACTTGATGGCGGGCGGGCTGGGTTCGGTGGTTGCCTCGGTTGTCGCGCGGACGACGCCCGTGCCGATGGAGTACGTCAACGTCGGCGACACCTACGGTGAGAGCGGCGACCCGATGGGGCTGCTCGAGAAGTACGGGCTGACGGCGGAAGCGATCGTGGGTGCGGTCAAGAAGGTCCGTTCCCGCTAGTTGCACGCGGCGATGATCTTCGCGTCGTTTTTTGCGGGGATCGCGTGCCCCGCGGCGGGCTGATACGATAAGGTTGTACTCCCGCGCCCTCCGCAGGCAACGTGGATGCATCGAACCCGTCTCTGATCGCGCCATTTGGGACGGATTCTGGCTGTTGTCTACGGAATGTCCTGTTCGGATTCTTCCGTGATTGCATATCGGACTTTTCGGAACACCGATCCGCCGCAGATCCTGCGGCTCTGGAATTCGTGTGGTTTCGGACGTGGTGCCGCCGGGCTGCGATCTTGCGACGTGCTGGACGATGTCGCCTTCGCGCCGACGTATTTCGACCCCTCGGGTCTCCTGGTTGCCGAGGAAAATGGGCGCGTCGTTGGCTATGTGCATGCCGGTTTCGCGCCCGATGCCACGTCGTCCCGCCTGGACCATCGCCAGGGGATCATCAACGCCCTGATCGTCGCGCCCGATTATCGAGGCCGGGGAGTGGGCCGAGAACTGCTCGCGCGCGGCGAAGAGTATCTCAGGTCGCGCGGGGCAACGACGATCATCGCTGGTCCGGCCGGTGCCCCCTTCTATCATGGGATTTATGGCGGCGCGGAATTCGCCGGGTTTCTGGAGTCAGATCCGTTGATTCACGGATTTCTGGAATCACAAAGGTATCGGAAGGCCGAAACCTGGCTGGTGATGCAGCGGAATCTTGCCCGCACCCGTGATCCGATCTCGGCGAAAATTCTCTCACTCCGTCGCAGCACGGTGCTGACAACTAACGAGGCCGATCCGCTTCCCAACTGGTGGTGGTCGACGCGGCTGGGGCGGCTGGAGACCCGTCGCGAGTCATTGCTTCAGAAGGCCACCGGGGCCACGATCGCGGACTTGGCGATCGTTCTGCTGGATTTTTACTACAACTGCTGGGGAGGGCGGGCCGCCGGGATTCTTGATCTGAAAGTCGAGCATTCGTTTCGACGCCAGGGCTATGGTCGGCAACTGCTGGTCGAGACCTGCAAGCGGCTGCGGGAAGAGGGGGTCGACCTGGTGGAAGGCCGCGTGCTCGACGTAGACGCCCCCTGCGTGAAGGTGTTTGAAAGCGCCGGCTTCCACGTCGTCGATCGCGGGTATACCTACATCCGAATGTAGCCCGCACTCGATAAATGGCCGAGCCACCAGGCCCACAATTGACTCGCGACGTCGGCTTTCGATCCGCTCGCGCTCAATCCGGTCGATCCGTCAGGCAACAGGACCGTCACCCGGTTGCTCGACGAGCCGATACTCTCGGGGTGATTGAGAACGATCGCGTCGCAGTTTTTCTGCCGCAACTTTCGCAGAGCGTTCTCCCGCCCCACGGCCTCCGGTTCCAGCGCGAAACCGATGATCCACTGCCGGGTTTTCATGCTGCCGAGGGATGCGAGGATGTCTTCGGTTTCTTCCAGCTCCAGAATCAGTTTGCCGCCGGTCTTAGCCAGCTTGCCGGCATGACGATTGACCGGGCGATAATCGCAGACGGCGGCGACGCCGATTGCGCCATCGCACTCTGGGAAGTGAAGCCGGCAGGCGTCAGCCATTTCGGCAGTCGACTCGACAGAAACGAGTTGCACTCCCTCGGGAGCCAGCCGGGATACGGGCCCGGATACGAGGACGACCTCGTGCCCGGAGTGGCGAATGGCCGCCGCGATCTCATAGCCCATCAGTCCGCTGCTGGCGTTCGACAGGTAGCGAACGTCGTCGAGATATTCGCGGGTCGGACCGGCGGTGACCAGCACTCTGAGAGGGCGAGTTTCCGGAACCGGTTGGTGTGTCATGAACGTCACTGATTGCTGAGATTCCAAGCGCTTCACAGAGGCCGCCGACAACTTCGGCCAGTCACCGCGACAGCCAGGCTCCATCGATCGCGATCACGCTGCCATTATTCCTGACGTCACGATAGCTCAGAAAGTCTATTTCTGTAGTGTTTTCTGGCATCGTGGCTGCTGCCGTGCGTGCTGTTGACTCCCGGTTTGACTCCCGGAAGCCGTGGGGGTAGCGTGGAAGTAGAAAGTTGACTCCCGGCAGTTCGAGCTACCGGGAGTCAGAAGCAATCCCCGCTGTTACCGAGGAAAGCCCCATGTCTGCCAATCGTACCATCGCGCCCACCAAGCCGTCACGCCCCTACCCGACGTTCCCGCTTGGATACCACGTCACTGGCCGATTCTCGAAGAAGATCAAAGGCCGTTTGTTTTTCTTCGGCCGATGGGGTCGCGTCGTCAACGGTCAGGTTGTCGCGTTCGATAACCAGAACGCGGCGGCGGCTACTGCCCTGGAAGAGTTTAACAGGCAGTGGCCCTACTTGGCGAAAGGGCTGCCGGTTCCGTCTGCTGACGGAGCGCCCGCCGTGGCAGGCTGCTCTATCGCCGAGGCGTGCAACTCGTTTCTGAACCATCGGCAATCGCTGGTCGACTCCGGGGAACTGTCGCGGGCGACATTCGACAGCTATATCGGGACGTGCAATCTGATCGCCGGACACTTCGGGCGCGACCGTGACGTCGCGACGCTCCAGCCGGATGACTTCGCGGCATTCCGCGCGGCGCTGGCCAAGGGTGTCAACGTCGTGACGCTGCTGTCTCGCATCATGCGGTGTCGGATCGTCTTCGGATACGCTTCCGAAAACCTATTGGATGGCAAGCCAGTGCGGTACGGCTCCGCATTCAAGCGGCCGAAGAAAAAAGACCTGTTGGTCGCCCGCAACGCCCGCGATCCCCGGATATTCACTGCCGACGAACTGCGGAAGATGCTCGACCATTTGGCCGGGAAGGCGGTCAAGGTGGACGGCAAGACCATCAAGGGACGCGCCAATCCTGTCATGCGCGGGATGATCTTGGCGGGTTTGAACTGTGCGTTCGGCAACACGGACATCTCGACCCTAACCCAATCAGCCCTGGACCTGGAAAACGGTTGGGTGGAGTTCGCGCGACAAAAAACCGGCGTTCGACGTCGCATCCCGCTGTGGCCCGAGACGATCGAGGCGCTGAAAGCGGCGATTGCCGAACGGCCAGAACCCGCCGATCCCGCCGACAGTGACCGCGTGTTTCTCAACAACAAGGGCGGGCAGTTCATGCAGTTGCGACCCAGCATGACGAACCCTGACCGAGTGTCGACGATCAACGTGATTGCGCGGCGGTTCGATCTACTGGTCACGACACTGAAGATTCCGAAGCACAGGGGCAGGGGGTTCTACAGCCTGCGCCACCAATTCGAGACGATCGCGGGCGAGTGCGCCGATCAGGTTAGCGTCAATAGCGTGATGGGACACAGCGACAACACAATGGCCGGAAACTATCGCCACGGCGTTTCGGATGATCGGCTGCGGAAGGCCGTCAACACGGTCCGCGAATGGCTCTGGCCCGAGGTTGCGGAACAGTCCCGGTAATGGTGCAAATCGCGTAGAATCGTACACGCGCGGGATAGAGCGACGGTTCGACAAGCTGGTTTTCCTGAAGCCAGTTTCCCGCGTGCTTTTCTCATTCAGGCGACCAGCAATCAGGGGCTGGCACGATGACAGAGATTCACTGGACGGAACCATTTCAAAGCGCGATGACAGGGTGGCTACTTAATGGCCCAGAGACGTGGTCGCCGATTCAATGGGACGAAGTGCCAGCGATCGGGCAACAAACCCTAAAGCGGCTCACGGACGCCGGATTCATCGAATGGCGGCTAGATGCGATTGTCCAATTCCGTGACGGACCAGAACCCGAGCGGCAATTCTTCTATGTCGCTGGTGGGCTGGGATGCTTCAAGGCCGTCCAGCAAAAGTCGCTTGTCAGTGCTGGTGTCGTTCGTGACGGCGGTTTTGTTCGCGATGCCACGGTGTCGATCGGGGCGGGGCTTCTCGAAGTGAGACTCTCAGCGGCCGGGGTTGTGGCCCGTGGTTACATTGCCGACGACGGCAGTGAAACGGATCAAGAGAAGATTGGCGAGATTCTCGCCCAATGGGAGAATCCACGGGCCCGCCTTCGGGTTGAATCGATCCCAGACCCGCGAGCAAAACGGGGGGCGGCTGCCGTCGAAGAACCCCGCGAAGCTGCACAGCCGATTGGCGAACCGGCTGCCGTCGAACAACCGGCTATCGCTGGGGCAGTCGCGGAAACTGGTGTTCAACTGGCCGATCGGGAGAATCAGGAATCAGACCCGTACGATCAACTTCGGGAAAGAATCGTGCTGGCGACCACCGGGGAGGAGCATGTCGGTCAAATAGCGGAGATTCTCGCCAGCAAGGTACTGAAGACTGACGAAAAGTTCCGGCGGCTGCTGCTGATCGAAAAAGGTTCCGCAAGCTGGACCGCGAAACGATGGGCAAAAGTGCTGAACGTCGGCGACAGCCGGATTCGACAACTGGACGATTGGAAGGCGCTCCGCGCTAACGAAAGGAACCTGGACTAACGCTCCGCTAACGCTCTGAAAAAAATCTGAAATCTCGAACCCCGGTTTTCCAGTTGGAAAGCTGGGGTTTTTGCTTGCGCGGCCCCGTTAGCGCTAACGCAAACGCTAACGCTCGCCGGGTTGGTTGTACGGCACTCAAAGGAGACAAACATGCCGCAACCAGACCCGCGAAAAGCGATCGACAAAGCTGTCGTTCTCGCCCGCATCCTGCGATCGACTGACAAGATTGTCGCCGAAGCGAAGCAACTGGAGAAAGACCGGGAGGAGCTCCAGCGGCTTTACGGTGAGCCACCACGAACCACGGAGGCGGTGCCGTGCTGAAAGACGCGCTGACCGTCCAGCAGATTGCCGAGGCCAAGCAAGTCGACATTGAGACGGTGAAGTACTGGATCGTCTCGAAGCAACTCGCGGCCACGAATGTCTGCCGAACCCCAGGCGGCAAAAAGCCACGGTGGCGAATCTTGCCCGAGGATTTTGACGCCTTTCTCGCGACTCGTGGCAATCGTCCAGCGGCAGCCCAGCAGGCCCAGGCCGCGAAGCCCAGGCGAAAGCAAATCGCGACATCGAAGGAATGGGTTTAACCAGCCCCGTCGCAATGTCGCGGCCGGGCTCAACTCTCAACCGAAGGAACCGACCATGCCCACACTGACACTGATTCAGCCCCCTGGCGAACGTCTCCAGTTCGCGCATGTCGATGACCCGACCATGACGCCGCAACGCGGCTTGGCCGAATATCGGAAGTCTCTGCACAGGATGCAGGCCGCCTACGAATTGCAGCAGACGGGCGAGCGACCAGAGGAATCCAACTTTGGCGAGTGCTTCGACGAGGCCGCAGGCGTGGCGAGTTGTGCTCTCGATTTGTCACTGGTCTGCGATGGCGCCGACCGCGAGTTCGCGGATTCGATTCTTGAAGAGCTGCAAGCCTGGATTGCCCAGCAACCGGACCCGCAGGCATGGAACAACGCTTTCCATGTGGCGATGGACCGTGAGTGCGAAGAAGAGGCCGAACTTGCGCTGGAGTGGTAACAAAAACGCCCGCGACCGGCTGGGGAGCATGGTTCGCGGGCATTCTCGAAGGACAACGAAATGAATCGTAGCACAATTGCCACGGCAGGCAATCCGGGTTTGCCACCAGACGATCGCGAACGTCTTGAACTCGCCTATCACGCGGCCCGCCTACGCTGCGGGCTCGCGACCGAGTCACGCGGCCCCGTTTCACTGGCAGGCCGTTTTGTAAGGCTTCTCCGGCGATTGGGGGTGGCCCGATGAGCCAGACCCGATCCCTGTTCGACCCAGCTTGCGACCAGACCGACGACGTCGACGCCCTGGCTGTTCTCACGACGGCTCCGAACCCGGCAGAAATCGTGACGCGATGGCTACAGACCGCGCGACAGGACCAGATTTCAGACGTCTGGTCGGCGGCTGATGCGCTGCTCGCGACCGTCCAGAAGAAAGGCGGTTGGCGATGATTAAGGCGACGCAAGAAGCGGACGACACGCCCGAGGTGATCGACATTCGGGTTGCCACTTATCCGCGATGGAATGGCAAGCCGTTACAGCAACGGCTTGAGGCCCTGCGGATTCTTCTCAAACACAGCGGTTTTCGCCCCCTATCGATCACGCGGGAGGGCAATCCCGGTGGCGAATAATCTGACACAGGCGGAATGCAATCTCGTGGCCGCGCTGGTGTTCTGCCCGAGGCTGATCGACGAACTCAGTGTTGAGCCGGTTGCGATCACCGATCCGGCTGCACGCGACTTACTGCTGCTCGCGCGGTTCGTCTATCGCCAGCATGGTGACGACCGACCCATCAGCATTTGGGAACTGCAAGAGGCTTCCGACTCGATTCCTGAACGCCCATTGAGTCACCATGAGGGTTCAACACTCGCGGCAACGCTGCTCAATGGTGAATTGCTGACGGGTCAGGCGGCTGGCAATTGGGCATTGGTCCGCAAGGCGTGGCGACGGCGACGGCTGGTCGAGCGGTTGGCACAGCAGACACGACCCGACATCGACGTCGACGAAGCTGTCGCCGAACTCCGGCGATTGTGTGACGACCTGGAGAATGAAGGGGTCGGCAAAGCCCGCGTGGCCCCGATGACGCTGTCGAAGCTGGTGCAGGATTACCCGACGCTCCGGCGCCCGGTGATCGACGGGGTTATTCGCCAAGGCGAGACGGGCAGTCTGAATGCGAAATCGAAGGTCGGCAAAAGCTTCATGACGTACGGCATCGCAATTTCGGTTGCGACGGGTCGGCAGCTATGGGGCCGCTACAACTGCGCTCCCGGTCGAGTGCTGCTCGTGGATAACGAGTTACATCCCGAGGTGTTGGCGAGCCGTATTTCAACCGTGGCCCAGGCGATGGGACTGTCGGTCGATGACCTGACTGGACGGCTGGACGTGGTGTCGCTGCGCGGGCGCCTCATGGGGCTGGAAGAAATCGGGAAGATGGTTCGCCGGGCAAGCGAGCCTTACCTCTTGGTGATTATCGACGCCCTGTACCGCGTGCTGCTCGGCGGCACTCAAGAGAACAGCAACGACGACATGAAGGTCGTCTACAACACAATTGACACGATGGCTCGTGAGACTGGAGCGGCTTACCTGCTCGTCCACCATGCGAGCAAGGGCGGCCAGTCCGACAAAGACGTCGTGGACGTGGGAAGCGGGGCCGGAGCGATGGCGCGAGCCGTCGACGCTCACGTCGTCGTGCGGCCCCATGAAGCCGAGGACGTGGTAGTGGTCGACGCGGCGGTCCGGTCATTCGCACCAGTTGAGCCGTTTTGCTTGGCGTGGACGTATCCGCTGTGGTCGCCCGCTGATGATTGCGACCCGAACCAGTTGAAGCGGCTGCCGACGAAGCAAGAGCAACGGCAGGCGAACAAGGATGGCGAAGCGGCCGGGCAGATTGTTGAGAAGATTCGACTGGCTGGTGGCGAACTGACGCTAACCAAAATCCGTGAGGAAACCGGATTCAGCCGCGACCGGGCGTTGCGGATCATCGCCCAGATGGAACAGGACGGGCGAGTCTCAAAGCAAGAGTCAAACGTTCGTGGCAACCAGTGTGTGACCTATCGACTCGCGGACTATCTGATGGGGTCGCGAGCATGAACAGTTGTTACGTCGTCGGGTCGTCTGTACGGCGTACCCCCCTGACCGTACGGGGTACGGACGGCCCCTATAAGGGGGGGCCGTACCCCCATACCCCGTCTGTCTGCCGGATTAGACCGGGAAACCCAAGGCGGCTCGGAGGTGCCGCAAAGATGACCTGACCGACTCGACCCGATGACCGAAGCGAACATAGGACCGAACCGAATCTCACTTTCAGAACCCCAATCGAAGGAATTGACCATGACTGATCTGCTGTCGAAAGTTTCTCAACTGGCCGGCGCCCGCGAAGCGGAACGGGCTGCGCGATATCGCGAACTAGTGATCGAGGTCGCTGACGGCGGCGACCCCGCCCCCGATGAAGTCGTCGACGTGCTCGAAGCGGCCCACAAGTCGCCCGCTGATTTGCGCAACGACGTCCAAACCCTTCACCGCCGCCGCCGTCTGGTCGCTGACGTTCAAGCTGGCGTTGCCGCCGTGGCTGAACGGGCAGCCGTCTCCCAGCAAATTACCGACGCTGACGCGGCGCTCGAACGGGCCGTTCAGTCGCATCGCGAAAGCGTGGTTCCGTTGCAACATGAGGTGCGACGGCTCCTGGATGTTGAACAAGCTGGCCGCACGGCTGCACAGGATCTGCAACAAACGGCAGTCGGACCGCTGAAAGACGAGTACAACCGGGCTGCTCGCGCTGCCGAAACCGCCCGTCTGAAGGTGGACGAGACCGATCAGGCCATCCGGCGGGTTACCCGGCAAATCGAGCAACTCGCGGCGCACATTGCCAGCGAACGGGCTCGGGGCATTACCCCCGCACAACTGACCGGCGAAACCTCGCGACTGGAACGGCTGCGCGGCGAGCGGACTGCGGCCGAAAGCACGCTGATCGATTTGCACCGCGCGTGGGATGCCGCAAAGGCTGTTCAAAACACGGCCCGCGAGAATCTCCAGACCGATACGGCGTTTTAACCCGCCGATGACCAACGAATCAGGATCGGACGAACGATGACATTTCTACAGAAGGGAATCGACATGGCGATGAATCTACGACGGGCAATTTTCGGAGTTCCGCCCGATGACCGATCGACGGCGGGAACTAACGCCACGGCGGCGCATCAGGCCAGCGAGCAGCCGCGATACCTGCCAGCGTCACAACTGACCGAACAACAGATCGAAGGGGTTGGAGTGGCGGGCGATTGTTGGGTTCCGTGGCGCGTCGACGGCGGTGGCGAGCGATGGTATCAGCGGGTGAGCGACGACACAGCAACGCAGCCCGTGGCCATCCGGGGCTTCGCGGCGGAACCGTCCGAAGATGAGGACGACGAAGATTCGGAAGACGATGACGACGACGACTCTGCGGAACCCCCGGAGACATTGACGCGCGAGGAATTGGAAGGGATCGCAGCCAAACTGACCGGCCATCCGGCTTACGTTCTCACGGCGAGCGACGGCTTCCAATTCGGTAGCGAGATGACCGGCGGTATGTACGGGCAAGTGCTCGACATGCTGGCCCAGGACGAATTGCAGGCGGCTGGTCGATGGGATGGCAGGCGTCCCGCTTTTTACGTCGATGACCTTGACCCCGGTGATCGGTCGACGACGCTGGCCATCCTATGCCACGAGTTAGCACATTATGCGGAATGGGGCTTCGATCATGAACAGGCGGCGGAAGACGTCCCAGTCGAGCGAGTGGAGCGAGAGCGACAGACGATTGCCCGTTCGGCCGAGAATCCCCGCGTGCCGATGGAATACGACCCCCTGCATTCTGTGAAGTTCGCGCGGGCCGCTATCCATTACTGGAAACGGCTTCTAGCTCTCCATCCCGAGTTCTGGTTTCCGTCTGGCATGCTCTGGCAGGCTGAGTGGTACGGCGCGCCAACGCCATTCAAGGTATTGATGGCGCTCGGCGATGAGCCCGCACGACTCGCGCCGTTGTTCGTGTCGACGATTGTGGACCTGCCCGCACCAGCGGCATTCGATGAGTTGTTCACGCGATAGTCGAGGCGGTCACCTGGCGGGCGCCGTTTATTTCCTTCGGCGGCGCTCGCTGGGTGGCCCCTAGCTACCCCGCTGGGGTTAGGTTCTTCCGGCGCTGCCTCGCGCAGCCCGCAATTTCCGACCGGATAATTCCCACACACACACCGTAATCTCGAAATCACTTTGGAGCAGTTAAGATGGGTAAGCAAGATTTAACGACCGTTTCAACGGACGTGAACGGACACGACCGCGACCCCAATGGCCGGTTCGTCAGCGGCAATCAAGCAGCGGCCGGCCGGAGCACACGATCAGCGGAGGCCCGCAAGGCACTCGAAAACGCGGTCACTGCACGGGACGTCGCCGATCTGGGGAAAGCCTTGCTCACGCAGGCCAAGTTGGGCGATGCCGTGGCTGCCCGCACGCTATTGGATCGGTTGGTTCCGAAGCTCTCGGTTGAGACCGAAGTTCGCGAACGGCTGGCAGCATGGAAGACGGCATTTCTCGATGAACTGCTTTATGCAGTGAACACACAAAGCCTGCGCGAGCGGCTGACCGGTGGCCGATGCAGCCCAGGCGAAGAACAGGCGGCCATTCTTGAACTGCTCGAAAACCTTGACGCTTTTCAGGCTGCCGCATGATGACCCCTGAACTACAAGCAAAACTGAATCTGCCGCTTCCCGAGTCCGCGACCGAAGAAGAGAAAGACGAGGCGCTCCGGTTGCTGCAATCGGCAATCGCGCGACTTCGGATCAACCGTACTGACGTGGCCGGTCTGAACGACCTGCAATCCTTCGCGGCCGGGTGTCATGTCCGGGCGCGAATCCAAACTCTTTCTAAGAGGACCAGTTTATGACCGCCGACAACTCGGGAAAAGTATCCGCTGGCTCGGTTATCAAGTCTGTTCCGGCAACCATCTGGAACAACATGATCGACGCCGGACAATCGTTCGCGAATCAGCGCCTCAGCAGTTCCACACCATCGCCAACGCGGGCTCGTGCGACCGACCTGTTGAAGCTCCGCAACTCGTCTGGCGAATCCCGCCGCAAGGGTGAGATTCTGCGGATCGACGGCAAAGTGATCGAGAAGGTGACCGATGAGAGTATCTGGCTCGATGGCAAGGAGCCCGAGCCCGATTGCCGGTTCGGCATCCTGAAAGGTCCGGCCCTCAATGAGGAGGTTGAGACCGCCCAAGTGTCGGGCGTCTGCATGGCACTCGTCAACATCACGGACGCAGATCATACGTTCGCCCGTGCCGTCGATGGCGAATACGTTCTTCAATCATGGGACTCGGGACCGCTGGAGATTCTCTATAAGCCCGATGGAACTGATGAGCTTGATTGCGTAGTTCGGTTCGCTGGTGCGGTCTCTGCTCGAAAACTGTTCCGCATTGACGGCACGGGACCGGAAGCCTTTTACCGCGGATCGCATCCCAGTGGAGCGGATGCAACTGAGGTTCTGTACGACGGCACGGATGGCGACGAAGAAGATTTGTATTTCGATTTCGTTCGCGGTTGCTACATCACAGGCGACATCGTTGCAGCCTACCAACAAGATGACAAATGGCAGGCGTTCGACGGCGGGCGCCACTTCTTCCGCAACGCGGTCACGACTGCCGATTCGTCGTCTGGTTCCGTGACGGTCGAACTGTTTGCCGGGTCAGGAATCGAGGTCACGGCGACGACGACCTACAACCTGCTCGATGAGTCGCCTTGCCAAGTCAACTTCGACGCCGGGTCGGATGAAATCACCAGTCCGCAAGCGGCATCGTTTGAGGTGACGGGCACGGCATGTCCCGAGGCGGTCATTTAACAGGAGCCAACGAAAATGCCTCGCCTCTCTCGCATCAAACACGGCTGCAACTGTCTGCATGAGAACACGGCGACAGACAGCCCGGATGCCGATTCAATCTGTTGCCCTGACCTGCCGACATCGCATTGTGCCTACGCCGTGCTGGTCGAGTGCGACCATAACCAGCTTGGCGCAGGCCCCATGTCGACCAGCGTACTCTGGCCATGCAGCATTCTGCGCAAAGAGTGCACGGTGGGTTGTGTCTGGTCAATCTGGCGGCGGCGAGCCCTGGAAGTGGATGACAGCCCGGCTCCGTCGATCTGCGATACCACGGCCAAGAATGGCATCGTTCGCGTGAACGACGCGAACCGCACACAAGCATATTGCACATGGGTGGACGCGGTAGCAGCCGGTGCGGTTGATTCGCCCGGTGTCGACGACTGGGAATCGTTTACAACGCTATTTCACCGCATGTGGAAGTTGGAACCAGACGGGACCGGCGGCGCGATTCTCACACTTACGACCGACGATCAGGTTGTTGGTCAAGAGGGGCTCACGGCGGTCTATACCTGCGCGGCGTGGGATTGGAACTCGAAAGGCGTCTTTATCCTTGAGTCGATCGACGCCGGACTGAGGCAGGCCAATTTGCAATGTTCAATCTGTGTTGTGCCGGTTGATTCAGAGACGGTCAATCCGTGCAATGACCCAGCCCACAAATGCACCTGCTGCGATCCCGGTTGGGATGAGGGGGTGTTCACATTCATTATTTCCGGCTGCCCGCAGCACAGCGGTCAAGTTGGCGTGCAGGTCACCAGAAACGCGACGCTTCCATGCGGTGTCTCTGATCCTGACGGCGCTTGTGGATACTTTTGGGGGACGACCGGCAGTGGGCTCGGTCTGCTCAGTTGGTGCGACGGAACCGACTGGCACGTTGAAGTATTCTGCCTCATTGATGGCTGTTGGGTGTCGCAAGGCGAAGCCGACATCACCAATCAGGAATGCCGGTGTGTTGGTATCTGGCTGACGTTCACGCTGCCGGAGTTGGATTGCTGTGCCTGTCCGACCATTAGCGACTATCCGAGCCTGGTGCTCGATTTGGTGTCGGACTGTGCGGCGTTCGACTGCGAAATCCCGCTGGCGGGTGTCTCGGGCTCGATTTGGGATGCCAACGGATCCGGTTGCGTCCCGCAGGCAATCCTTACCTGTTCGAGCAACTCATGGCAGTTGCAGCCCAACGTATCTTGCCAAGGGCTTCCGACACTGACCGGGAGCGTGACGTCTGTTAGCCCGCTGATTATCACATTCCCGTCTGTCTCATGGACAGATACCGACAACTGCTGCGGCGGCGGCGCCGGTGTGAGCTACGTCATGTCGGCAACGGTCAGTCTGTGACGATGTTCGATGGGCCGTAAGACGTGCGGCGGCAATGGTCGCATGTGAAAAAGAGGGCATCCGGTTCGGCCGGTGTTCGATAGCCACAATGGGGGCAAACCCCGGTTCCGACAGAGACGTCAACCGGCAACTGGCTGGCAGATTGTGAGTCAATCAGGCGGCAAAGGACAACCAATTGAAAACCGGCAATCCCAATCAAGACCAGCATTGCGGCGAAGTTCAGCCGTTTGACGAATCGTTGTGTGAGCATTTACCACGGCGCCTGAAAGCTATCTGTCTCGGAACTGCGGAAGGGGTGTCGCCAGAAGATGTGAAGCGATACCGGGCGGTGTTCGCAGCACAGGCTAACAACGCACAATCACATCGCGCGGCTCATTCGTCCAGTGGAGTTCGCAGCGGAAAAACAGATATCCATAGCGCTATCGCCATAACTCCGCGCCCAGCGCCAACTTATGGCGTTGGCTCCGAGTTGAAAAAATTGCTCGCGGAATTGAATATCCCGAGTGCCTGGTGTGAAACGTGCGAAGGTCGCGCCGCATTGATGGACGCAGGCGGCCCGCAATGGTGCCTTTCCAATCGCGCGACAATCATCGGCTGGCTTCAAGAGGCAGAGACGAGATTCGCCCGTCATGCCGCTCTCGTGGAACGCGGCGACGGCATCGAACCGACTGAAAAGCAGATTGCGAAAGCCAAGACCGCACAGCGCTGGCGGGTCGGTTGGAACGCCGCACGGCAACTACTCTGGGTCAATCCGCTTGATCCGCACGGCAGCCTGATTAACGAAGCGGTCCGACGCGCGGAAGCAAGGCACGGCGACCCCTGTTGCGAGGTGACAGAATGAACACGGTCCCCGAATTGATGGAACCCGACGACCTGCAAACCGATAACGCGCCATATGTGCCTACCTTGGAAGAAATCGCGGCGGCTTGTGCGGCGATTCAGTTAGAATGGTCGGAGGCCGAACGCGAGCGGCGCAGCGCTTTTAGGAACCCAACGGCAGACATCCACTATTCACAGTTAACAGGCGAGGAGGTTTAGCAATGTCGCGAGCGGATATTATGGCGGGCCGTGCATGGGTCAGCCTGGGAGTGAAAGACAATCTCACGAAGGGGCTGAAGCAAGCCCAGGCGAACCTGCAATCGTTCGGCTCAGGCATCATGGGGATTGGTGCCACGGTCACGGCGGCTGGTGCTTCGGTGGTTGGTGGGCTCGCTGGCGCCGTGACCTACTTCGCCGGTGTCGGCGACGCTCTCGACAAGATGAGCCTACGCACTGGCATGTCGGTTGGAGCCTTATCGGAACTCGGTTTCGCGGCGGAACAATCCGGCGCTTCGATGGAAGAGGTTGAAAACGCGGCCAAACGAATGCAGAAGAACCTAGGCGGCATCGGTCCCGAGTCGGTCAAGACAAAAGAAGCTCTGGCAGAGATGGGGTTGTCTCTAGAGGCGATTCAGTCCATGTCGCCGGATGAGCAGTTCCAAACCATCGCGGAGTCGATCGGCGACATCGAAGACCCGAGCAAGCGGGCCGCATCAGCAATGGCGGTGTTCGGCGAGGGCGGTCGCAAGTTGCTGCCGATGATGAAAGACATTCGGGCACTGCGGGCGGAAGCCAAGGAACTCGGGTTGTCCCCCTCGCCGGAATCGGTCAAAGCAGCCGCATCAATCACCGATGCAATCAATCGGGTTCGCCGGGTGATCGGAGCGACGATTTATGAGATTGGGGCCGCCGTGGCTCCAATGGCACAACAGGCGCTCGATAGCTTTCTGGTGATCGTCAAAGGGGTAAGAAAGTTCATAGCAGAGAATCACGCCCTGATTGTCACTGTTGCGAAAATCGCGATTGGCGTGGCTGCGGTCGGAACGGCGATCACCGCCATTGGAGCGGTCTTCGTTGGTGCGGGGGCTGCGATCGGCGGACTGCTGACCGTCATGTCGGCCGTTGGCGCGGCATTCGGTTTTGTAGCGTCCGTGGTCGGTGCGATCCTTTCACCAATGGGTCTACTGGTCGCCGCCGTGGGGGCTGGTGCGTATGCGTGGGTGCGATTCACGGCGTCCGGCAAGGCGTTCGCGGAGTTCGTGTCGTCGACGTTCGGCGGCATCCTGACGACCGTTCGTGACACGGTCGGCGGCATCGTGGCTGCTGTTCAGAGTGGGGATCTGGCATTGGCCGGACAAATCGCGATGACCGGATTGCGACTGGTCATGACGCAGGGGCTGGAGGCGATTCATGCTATGTTCGGCGAGACGCTTGGAGCCATCGCGAGCAAACTGCTCAGCGGCGACATCTCAGGAGCCTTTGCGACGCTGGGTTCAACACTGCTCGACTCGTGGGCACAAATCACCGCCGGACTCGTGCAACTGTTCACAGGGGCTGCTGATGCCGTGATGGCGAAGTGGCAGCAGACCGTCAACGCGATCAGCGATTACATCCTTGAATCCGCCAGCGAAGGCGGCGCGATGGGTTGGGCGTTGGAGCAAATCTCCGGCGTCAACATGAAGGAAGAAGCGGAACGCGGTCGCCGTATCGAAGCCCAGCGGCGTGCTCGCGGCATGACGCCTGACACTGGCGACGGCATCGTTCGATCCGACCAGTTCCAGCATGCCGGATTGGCGGCCATGAAAGACGCTGTTGCGGCGGCTGGGCAAGCTGCCAACGATGGCATGAAGTCGATCACGGACGCGACTGGTGCGGCCCTGGAAGAAAAAACAGCGGGCAGTGGTGCGGCGGCATCGTCTCAAGTCGCTATGCTTCAAGCGGAACTGGACGCCTTGCGACAGCGTGCAGCCGCTAACGTGGCCGCCGTGGCGACTGGCGGCAGTAGCAGTGGTGCGACTGGCGACGCCGAAGGCGAGGGCGAAGAACCGGGAGCATCGACGACGAAGTCAGGCAAGGCATCAGCGGCGATGTTCAATTTTATGGGGCTCAGCCAGACGGCTGCTGGTGGGCAGTTGAAAGCCGCGATCGAAACAAAGAAGGCGATTCAGGATTTGGCGAAGCAACAGAAGGAAGAATCCACACAAATGTTAGCCGCGATGCGAAGCGGCGGGGGGTTGCGTTTCACGTGAGCGACGACGAACCGGAAATCCATTTCGATGTTTTGTGGAGATCTTTGCAGGACGGGCGGAACTGGTACGCATGCTCTGGTCTGCTATTGGATGTGATGGGCTATCTTGCGGCGTACTCAGATGAGTCCGGAGAAACAAATACCCTGACAGAGTCTGTCATGCGCGCTCTTGAAGACCATGACGGAACATACCTGGCCTCCTGGAAACGGCTGTTCCGCGTGGATAAGGCAAGGACGGTCCAACGCTGGCGAGATAACATCGAACCAGAATTGATTCGCCTATGGACACAGCGGGCAGCGGTTGAAGACATCGAAGACGACGATTCCGACGCCCCGCCGGGTTAGGTTCTTCCGGCCCGTCCATGCTGGTCAGTTTCCTGCCGAGCGAATAACTTTTATGCCCGAAGAACTCGAAATGTCGGAAAACAACAACATGTCGCGCGGCTGATGCTGCTGCTTTCCATGTTTCGCACCTCGCTGGCGGAAAAATGGGTCGCCGCCGAGATGACCAACCTGCGCGTAGCGGCCGGAAGAACCTAACCTGCCGGGGTAGCCCTGACTGCTCGCGTGGCGTGCGATTGCCCGGTTCGATGGCTCCGGCATCGTCCGGCGTGGAGGACGTGGCTGGGAGCGAATGCGGTGGTGGTTGGTCACACGATGGGACCGAGCACACTGGCAACGGTTGCACGCTGCAACCGTTGAGAGCGGCGGCCAGATGGCAATTGTCGCGCGCATCGACAATTAGAGATGAAGCCCCCGGAAATCAAAGTTGCACGATGCAACCTTGATCCGGCCGGAAGTGGGCTCACGCGATGTTAGTCCACTCGAAACCTGTCACGCGATGGGACTGGTTTTCAAGTTGCAGCCCGCAACTTGAACTGGCTGCCGAGGGTGTTGCACGCTGCAACAGCCTGACCGGCGCCGCGAAAAATCTACGGAACTGCGCTTGCCAAAGTGGACGGTCCCGAGCATGATCCCCGTCGCCGGGCAGCTAGAAACTGCCCGACCGGAACCTCTGCCATTGTGTTCCGTTTTCCAAGTAGAAAAAACTCCAAGGCATCAAGGGGAATACACGGCTCGTGCTGGCGTGGGCGCTCCGCAAGGAGCGGCGCAGTTTACTGCGCGTTTGGTAAGCGACCCCGGCGGCCCTTGGACCGCTTTCTAGCGACTGCACGAGCCATTTCCCGAGGGGAATCATTCTCATGGTGGCAAACGCCCCGAGTCCGCGCGACTCCGCGCCCGGACAATCCGAACCCGCCCGATCCGAAGTCGGATTCAGCGACGCCTATCGTCAGGCCCAGCGGCAGAAAGCTATCGCGCACCGCGACGGCAGAAGACGCGACCCGAGCCCCGCCGAAATCGCGGCCATGTGCGAAGAGATTCGACGTGGTTGGTCGAAGGCCGAACACCGCATTCGTGCCGGGTTGGCTCCGGCCGACAACAACGCCCGCAAGGCGATGACCCGGCAACTCGAAAGCCGTGGCTACGTTCGCGGATGGACGCCCCCCGTTTGCAGAGACTTCAGCGGCGGAAAGGGGGTGCGATAGTGCAGACCTGCATACCACACGGCCCCTTGAGTTCGTTCCGCCGTCGCCCTGTCGAGGCCCGTAGCCCAGCGGTGAGAAGACCGGGCGAACGAACCGCGTGGACGGTGGATTTCATGCCGGATGCTCCGCTTGTCGGGACGTTCGAGGAAGCTAGCGAAGTCGCCCGGTTCTACAACGAGTGGGCGCGACCAGACGGTTCACCGATGGCGGTTCCGCGAATGGTCAAAGCCGTCGAAGAGCGGCCATCGGTGAAGTATCCGGGCTGCCAGACGGTCGAGATCGATGTTCCTTCCGATCTGTGGAAGACGTTCACGCATCGGTGCGAACTGCTCGGAATAGACCCCTCGCGGATCGCGTCTGCGATGATCCTTCAGCATTGCGTGAACCGGCGGCCGGGCAATTTCGGCAGCGGCATGATCCGCAATCTCGAGACATGGGAGGCCAGCCGGAAACGGAAAATGTGTCCGTGGCCCGAGGCGTCTGCGGAATAGCTCACCTGACGCCCTGGCTGACGTTCTCCGGGGCTCGTGTCTTTTGTTCGACTCAATTCACGCTCGCGGCCATGCGTGGCACAGCGGGCGATTCTGGAAGGAATATTCATCATGTCGAAAGAATTCGTTGTGGTTGGCGACGATCGAGTTGTTCACTCCGGCGATTCCCTGTCGGCTGCTGCCATCATCGCGGGCGACAGTCCCGGAGCGGCGGTTTTCCAGCGTGTCGAGATCGGCGATGGAAAGGAGGAAATGGCCCGGTTCGATGACACGATGAGGGAGATTCAGGCGGAAGCCGATGGCATCAGAAGACCAGCGGAAGCGGCTCAGCGAACCATCGGGTTGGTTGTGATCGACGTTCCGAATGATCGGACATTCAAACCGACGTCCCCTGACTCGGTTCCGGCCAGCAAGGCGAACGGGCTGCCGATGGGTGAATTGGGCAAGCTCGCCATCCTGTTGAACGCTGGCGAATGGACGGTGCAGAGAAGGCTGTGGGCGGCGGTTGCCGACAATGGCAACCTGTTGCTTCTGCCCTGCCCGGTGAAGGAACGACCGTCCGACCCGACATCGTTCCCGCCGCGAACACGAGTCTACGAACGCGATACCGGGAAAGCTGTCGCCACGGCGGAAAACAACGAACGGCTGTCGGTGGCCTACCTGCCGCGAACCTGGACGCTGCAACTCAGGCCCCTGTCGACGTTCGCTGAATAACCAGTCCGACCCCCTGCCCGAGACGGCCCCGGTTGCAGCAATGTGGCCGGGGCTGTCTCATTGGCCGATCACCATTCCGCGCCCGGTTGCTTCACGGCTGCCGGGTGCTTTCGTTTGGTGGGTCGGCGATACCCAGCAGCGTTTTTCGGGAGTCAATTGACTCCCCGAGGCGAAATATTTCGAGGAATTTCGCTGTTTTTTGATGGATTCCACCGAAGGGGCAAAAGCGGCAGAAAACCCTAGAAAACAAGCGGTTTCAGCGTGATAACCAGCCCCCGTCCGCAACGATCACGCTTCCGTGCATATAGTTCGAGGCATCGCTCGCCAGAAAGACAGCCAATCCGGCCAGTTCATCTGGGGTTCCCCAGCGACCGGCCGGGATGCGATCCAGAATCTGCTGACCGCGAACCGGGTCACGCTGAAGCGATCCGGACAATTCGGTCGCAAAATAGCCGGGGCACAGGCAATTCACGTTGATGCCGTGACCTGCCCAGCCGACCGCCAGTGACTTCGTCAGCCCGGCCAGTGCGTGTTTGGCTGCGGTGTAGGCCGGAATGTTCAGGCCACCCTCGAAGCACATGACCGAGCCGATGTTGATGATCTTCCCGCGGCCATGAGGCAGCATGACTCGTGCCGCCTGCTGGCTGAGGTCGAATGCCGCGACCAGATGGACTTCCAGCACCGCGGTGAAGTGTTCGAGCGGATAGTCTTCCGGCGGGTGTCGGCCGGTGATTCCGGCGTTATTGACCAAAATGTCGAGGCGACCAGTCTCCTGGACGATGCGATCCACGAGTCCACCGCGCTGCGAAGCCTCCTGCAAGTCGGCAGAATAATGCCAGAATTGGCGTCCCGCTTCTTCGACCTGCGCGCGGGTTTCCGGAGCGTCAGCGGAACGTGCGACCGAGACAATGTTGGCCCCAGCCTGCGCGAGCCCGACCGCCATGGCCTGGCCCAGGCCGCGGCCGGCACCCGTGACCAGCGCCACTCGTCCATCCAGGCGAAAGAGATCAAGAATCATGGGGAGTTCTTACGTTCCGTCGCGAAAGGGAAGGTTTCTTGGAAGACGACATCATCCGGGAATCATCGATGACTATCCACCGGGAATTGCGGGGGGCGGACTGATCTTGGCAGGTCCGGGCGGTTCGAACTATCATCTCGCCCCCCAGTGATGGCGGCATGCTGTTGAATCGCGAGCAGGGAGGCACGCCTTGAAGTCGGCCATTGTCGTCGGAGTGGAAACAGTCGTCGGCGCGGTCCTCGAGTCTCGACTTTCGGGACATGGGTGTCTGCATACGGCTGCTCGACCCGATTGCCTGGGCAAGATTGGCGATGCCGCCGTGCCAAACGAAGCGGAAGTGGTCCAACGCCTCCGCGAGCTCGATGTCCACAGGCTGGTCCTGTGCGGTGCCGCGAGCGAATCGTCCTGGACCGGCGAGCCGAGCGATCTGAGCGCGCTCGAGTCCGAGCGAGTCTGGCTGCGAGCTGCCGCTCAGGTCGACATTCATGTGACGCTGGTGACGAGCGACGCTGTCTTCACGGGGCCTCGACTGTTTCATTCGGAGACGAGCGTCGGCTACTCCCGACATGCCGCAGCCGTGGCATTCCGCGCGCTCGAAGACTTCGCGATGGAACTGAACTCGGCCACGTTGATTCTGCGGACGAACCTCCTGGGAGCTTCCGGCAGCGGCACCTCCTGGGTCGATCGTCTGGCAGCGGCAGTCCGCCGTGGCGAAACCGTGAGCGAATGCCCCTTCTCGCATGCCTCACCGATGGCCGCTTGCGATTTCGCCGACCTCGTGCTTCTTGCCTGGCAAGGGGGGCTGTCCGGAGTTTATCACGCGGGCGGGGGCGAGCGCGTCAGTCCGTTTCAGGTGGCCCGTAAACTCGCTGACCAGTGGCGTCCCGACGGCTGGAAACTGGTTCTGCCAAAGACCGACCGCGCGGAATCGCAAACCCGATTCGGCGGCGGCGAAACTTCGCTGCAAAGCCGGAAACTCCGCCGCGCGCTGGGCGTTTCGCTTCCCCTGGTGCCGGACACGATTTGCAAGATCGCGGACGACGTGAACCACACCAGCGACGCACCGCGAGCACGGGTGGCCTAAGTGACTTGAGCACGGGCAAATCCATGCGCCCGTGCCGTCGAACTGGTGTCGATACCAGTCGCCGGCGTTCTGACCCGCCGATTAACGATACGCGTTCGGATCGCCGAAGAGACCGGATGAACCAGCCGAGCCACTGGTCCCACCACGCAAAGGCTCTTTGCGTTTGCGGTCGTACTGCTGACCTTTGCCAGGCGAGAGATCCTCGTCCTTCGGTTCTTCCGGCTTTTCCTTCAGCGCCTTAAGCGACAGGCTGATTCGCTGCCGGTCGGGGGCCACTTCCAGCACCTGGACCTGGACCTCCTGGCCGACAGCGAGGACGTCGGTGACTTTCCGCACGCGACGATGGTCGAGTTCACTGATGTGAACGAGTCCCTCGACTCCGGGTTCCAACTCGATGAAAGCGCCAAAGTCGGTGGCGCGCGTCACTTTGCCGGTGACGTTACGCCCCACCGCATACTTGTCGACTGCCTCGGCCCAAGGGTTCTGGGCCAGCTGCCGCATTCCGAGGCCGATCTTTTCCTGATCGCGATCGAGCGAGAGGACAATTACGTCAACCGTCTGGCCTTCCTGGACGACTTCGGACGGATGACGGATGCGGGTCCAGCTCATCTCGCCCACATGCAGAAAGCCGTCCACTCCGCCGATGTCGACGAAGGCCCCGTAGTCCTTCACGGTCTTGACTCGACCATTGTATTGCTGGCCGACTTCGGCTTTCTGCCAGAAAACGGCGGCGGCTTCTTTTCGCTCCTGGATGACGATCGCCTTGCGGCTGACCACCAGGTTCCGCTTGGCCGGGTTCACTTCGGTTACCTGAACCGGGAACTTCTGGCCCACATAAGTGTCGAGCGAGGCAACGAAGCCTACATCGACCTGACTGGCTGGCAGGAAGCCGCGCAGATTCGCGATCGTGACTTCCAGCCCCCCCTTGTTCGTTCGGTTCACGTAACAGTCGACAATCTGCCCGATCTGCAGTTCGTCCCAGCCGCCCTTGGCCTTACGAGTCGCCTTGGGCAGGCTGACGTGAATCACGCCGTTCTCGGAATCGTACTTGTCGACGATCACCAAAAACTCTTCGCCTTCTCGCGGCTGCTTCCCCTGCGGGAACTGTCGGACCGGCACGACGCCGGGAGCGCGGTAGCCGACGTCGCAGAAGACGTCCTCGGCCGTCACCGACTGGACCTTGGCCTTCAAACGCATTCCGCCGGTGAGCTGTTCTTCCGACGTGGGGAGTTCGGACGCAAGCGTGCTCGGAGAGGGTGTCCCGTCGGACGGAGCTTCCGGTCGGGCAACGGGAGCGACCATCGCGCCGCTCATGGCTGCATTGATTTCGTCTTCCAGACCCTGGTCGAGTTGCGTCTGTCGCGGCGGCAGATCGACCGGTCCTGCTGAGGGAGTCAGCGAGGCCGTCGACGTTCCCGGTCCGAGCGAAGGAACGGCAGCCAGCGACTGATCGGTCGATGTAGGATTCAGTTGGATCTTGCGGCGCGGTGCTTCGGGCTCCGGAACAGCTTCCCCTGCGGGCGCTTCCCCATTGGCAGGCGCGGGTGTCGCGGCAACGGTCTCGGCGGGTGACTCCGAGCGGATCTCGGGAGGAGCTTCCAACGCCGGTTCCGCCAGAACGGGTACTTCCGCGCCACTATCGACCGGAGCCGATCCGGTTCCATCGTCCTGTCCGCCTGGCCCGGCAGACTGTTCTTCGGAGATCGAATGTTGGGCCGTGACTTCGGGAATTGATTCCGAAACCACCGGTTCAACCGACGAGTCCTGCCGGTTTTCATCACCATTCATCGCTGCACCAAGTCCCTGCATCCTGACGATCTGGAACGCACCGTTACGCGAGCAACATCACTGGTATTAACCCGAGCAAGATCTGGATAGGACGTACGATTGACCCGATGCCTGATGGGTTTCGGGCTGCCGACCGTCTACGTGTTTTCCCTGCCGGACCGCTCGAGCGCTCGTCACGATAGCGAATCACGGTTTCGGAAACCATAACCCGATACCCCGAAACGAGTCCCGTCAAACAAAAAATTTAGTTCCCCAGCACTTGCGTCAACCAGCGGAAACGTCCGCGTAGATTGCCTGTTTCCCAATCTCTTCGAGCGTCTGTGAAGAAGTCTTCATTGCAGATGCGCGGCTGATGCGAGCAGAATTTCCGCCATCGACCACTCAGCAAACACGCTTCAGAAACGGGAAGCTCTCCATCTGGTCAACCGTGGAATCTTCCGGACCACGTTTGCGAAACTGCTGGTAAACACGGAACGCGGTCGATCGAGTCGGCCTCATCCCGAAGATTTCAAAGAGAATCCTCACTTTTTTGCCGGTGCGACGACGCAGCGAAACCCCAGGCTGTCGTCCCGCTCCTCGGGACCGATCGGCTTTCGCGAGGTCGATGTCAATCGGTCAAAACGATCTTTCCAGGATCCACCACGAGCAACGATCGCGTTTTCGGGTACGTCTACGTTATCGGCTTCAGCCTTGGACCACTTGTCCGAGGTCATCTCCCACAGGTAGCCGTGCATGTCGTGAAGTCCCCAGGCGTTGGGCTTCAAGGCTCCCACGGGCGGGTCGTTGCCGGCCGCATTGCCCGTGTGCCAGGCAAATTCATCAAGCCGAGTGGCCTTGTTTCCCTGGTCGCCGGGCTGCTGGGCCTCGTCGCCGAAGCTGTATCGCGTCGTCGTGCCGGCCCGACAGCAGTATTCCCATTCGGCTTCGGTGGGCAGGCGGACCACGGAGTCGGCAGGAATGAGCTTCCGCTCGATGAGCATGCCGGTCAGTTTCTCGCAGAAGGCACGGGCCTCGTTCCATGTCATCATTTCGGACGAATTTCGAGGGCCCTTCCAGCGGCTGGGATCGCTGCCCTGCACGTGGGCGTACAGGTTCTGCGGAACTTCATGCCGCGCGATCCGGAACGTCTTGGGAAGCACGGTTGACTCCGGAAATGGGCCTTCTCCCGGACGGATTTCCACCAGCTCCGCGGCAAACACCGCAAGGGGGTCGCCACTTCCCGACGGTTGTTGACCCTTCGCTTCGGCGAGCAGAATGCCCACGATCGACAGGACGAAGGCACTTCGCAGGTACGGCAGCCAACGGATCTTCGTGCTCACGCTTCGCTCTTATCGACGGATGAACCGTCCAACGGAATGGAACATGTGGAATCTGCAGTCATCGTCGATGGTTCGTTGGGAGCGAACCGGGTGAATTCGACGCGGACACCCTGCAACCAGCCTGACTGCACTACCGAGTTTTCCTGGGAAAGTCTACGCTCGTGCGGATTTTTTCCTCGTGCCTGACGGCTCACGCGATCTCGTTGGCGCCACCGCCACCATTACCAGATCTTCTCGAGAAGGTTTTTCATGCCACCGCGCCATGTGGATCTGCTGGGACGATCAACATCCCAATTGCTGATCGTCGACGTTCAGGAGCGGCTCATGCCGGCGATCGATCAGGGCGACGCCGTCTTGGCCACCTGCGAGTTTCTCGCGTCGGTGGCGCGGGAACTGTCGATTCCCATTACAGCCACCGAGCAATATCCCCAGGGCCTGGGACCAACCATCGAATCGTTACGGAAAGGGATTGACGCCATTCGCGAAAAACGGGAGTTCAGCGCGGTTCCGGCGCTGGACTGGCCCGCCGCGGGCGATCTCGATCTGGAGCGGTTTCAGGTCGCGATGGTGGGTGTTGAAACGCATGTCTGTGTCGCGCAGACAGCCATGGACTTGGTTTCTCTTGGTTATCACGTCACGATTTGCGTGGATGGAGTCGGTAGTCGGTTCGCCGTCGATCACGACGCCGCCCTCAGGCGTTTGCAGGGGGCCGGCGTGCAGTTGACCACGGCGGAGGCGGTCGTTTTCGAATGGTTGCAAACATCGACCTCGCCCGAGTTTCGACAGGTCAGCCAGGTGGTGAAAAATCGCCGGCGCTGATGGGAGACTAATTGGCCTGCTGAGATCCGTCTCCGCGAACAACGGCTGGGGGGCCCGCGTGCGGAAGTAGCGTTCGTGCCCGTTGCCGCGTCGGGATTCGGAGAATTCGCGGACACGCTCCCAGAGATTGCAATGTCCATTCGTGTTGTCGCCGACGACCAGTTGCCACAACTCTTGCGGGTTCCTCCTCGCCCGCTGTTTTCGTGGCTGGACCGTGGCGATTGCCTGAAACCCCTCCTGGTCATTCTTGCCCTCGCTCCAGGACTGGCGGCGATCAAGAAGAATACCTGGAACGATACGGCAGCCCTGTGGGCCGTTCGCGCGGCCGACGTCTCGGCCGCCACGACTTTCGAGGAATTTCTGGTCGGCAACCGATCGCGAACGACGACGACGCTGGGTGGTCAACCCCCCATGGCATCGTGGCTCGCGGCTGGCCTCTCGTTGGTGTCGGGAATTTCTCCCGTGCGCGCCGCGGGCGTCGTCTCGTACCTCAGCGGCGCCGCCGTAGCGCTGCTGACGTTCCACCTCACCCGCCAGTTGGCGGGGCAGCGGCTGGCGTGGCTGGCAACCGTCGCGCTGGTCTTTCAGTCGACGTTTCTTTTAACGTCGGCGGAACCTTCGCCCGAGATTCCCGGGTTGGCCTTTCTGCTGGCCGGGGCCAGTCTGTATGTCGGTCACTCGGAACTGGAATGGCGCTGGTATTCGTGGCGGCTGCCATTGGCCGGAGTCTGTTTCGCGGCCGCGTTCCTGACGATTGGCCTGGCGGCACTCATCGTGCCGCTGGCGCTGCTCCTGGCACTTCTTTACGAGTCTGTCGGAAAATCCCGTTCGATGGCTGTCGGTAGCCGACGGGACTTCTCCAATCGCACTCGAAAGCTGGCGGCCTGGATTCTCTGCGCGGCGGTCGCGGCCTCATTGATGATTGGCTGGATCGCAACGGTCAACGGAGTCGTTGCTGACTGGGGATGGCGCGAGTTCATCACGAGCTTGCCGTCCGATCGATTGCTGAGTCAGGAAGGAGCCCTGGAACTTCGCGATCACGCATTGAAGTCGATTGACTACCTGCTGTTGGAACGGACGTTTCTGGCAGGCTGGATCGTGATTGGCTGGATCTGTCTGGTGTCGGATGCCCTGAAGGGGGGATTCTCGCAGCGCGAGCGTTCCATGGGCCTGTTTGTCGGCTGGTGGCTGGTGGCCTGGATCGCGCGTGTCGCAATTTACCTGGTCACGGATCGCCTTCTTATTCTGCCGGATCAGTGGGATGCGCTGCTTCTGGTTCCGGACTGCGTGATCGCGGCCTACGGAATCGATGCCTTTCTTCGTCGGAGCGTGCCGCTGCCAGTTGCCGCGCTGGGGACGATTATCACAATTGGCCTGGCGACGGCGCTCGTGACCAGTTCGTGGCAACTGGCGGGCGTGGCCGCGGTTGCCACGGCCGTGCTGGGACTGATTGTTGCCCTGATCGGTCAGCCGGATGTCCCCCCCGGTCATGATCGCTTGATGCGAGTCAGTTTGCGGTTACTCCTCTTCGTGCTCCTGTTCGGGCATGTGGCACTGGGAATGAAGTCTTTACGGCAGCGCGACGACCGGCAGCAGCAACTCGATCGATTCAGTTTCCGATTGCACGAGACTCCGGAAGTCGACCAGGTGGCCCTCCTGACCGAACGCGGACAGATTCCCCCGCGCCTGTTGGCGGTCATTCGCAACCGGTGGCCGCGGGCGGAACTGGAAGTTGCCTCGCGCTGGGAAGGGCGCTGGCCGCTTAAGGATTCCCCCTCCGGAGCGGGACTGCTGGTGGAGTGGTCTCGGCGGGAATCGCTGGCCTATGCCGACCTCGGAACCACCTGGCAGGTTTCTTCGATTGGCGAGCCCGTGCGCTACCGCGGCCGAAAGCTCCAGGGCTGGGTCGTCCGTCCCTGACAACGCTTCAACGCCATGCGGCTTCCGACATGCTGGTGATCAGGCTCGCGAACGCCTATCATTTCGGGCTCGTAATCGTTGAACCAGACGAGATTCCCGCGCGGGTCGAACATTCTGCCAGCAACGGCGACCATTCGATTCGTCGGCAAGTGAAGTATCGGTCAGCAGGAACACTGGGAGACACTGACATGCAACCGTGGTCAATTGGGGTCTTCGCGTCGGTTGATGCGGGTCTGGGCGTCCACCTCGACGTGGTGAAGGAACTCAAGATTCCCACGGTCCAACTTCATTCTCCCCACCGCGAGTCGCGCAACCCGGCGGCTGCCGAGGCATTTCTGGCCCGCTGCGCCGATGCCGGCACGACTGTCACGGTCGTGTTTGGCGGCTTCGAAGGTGAAAGTTACGCCGACATCGCGACGACAGCCCGGACCGTCGGGCTTGTTCCCGAGGCGACTCGGGCCGAACGACTTGCCGAGATGAAGGAAATCGCCGACTTCGCGAAGCAGCTTGGCGTCTCGGCGGTCGGCCTGCATATTGGCTTCGTGCCGTCCGATCGGGCGAGCAGCTCTTACAAAGATCTCATCAGCACGACGCGTGAACTCCTCGATCATGCCGCCGGGAACGGACAAGCCGTTCACCTGGAAACCGGGCAGGAGACGGCGGATCACCTGCTGGAATTCATTCACGATGTCGACCGGCCGAACCTCTTCATCAATTTCGACCCGGCGAACATGATCCTTTACGGCACCGGCAACCCGATCGAGGCCCTTAAGAAGGTCGGTTCGTACGTTCGCAGCGTCCATTGCAAAGACGCAAAGTGGGCCCCCGAGGAGGTTCGCGGTACCGGTTGGGGTCAGGAAGTGGCCCTGGGCGATGGCGATGTGGGGATGGAAACTTATCTCCGTACGCTGCTGGAACTCGGATACAAAGGTCCGCTGACCATCGAGCGGGAGATTGCTCACGACCGCGATCGCCAGCGGGCCGACATCGGCAAGGCGGTCCGCCTGCTGGAAGGATTGCGAGCGCAAATTATTTCCTAGATTGTGCTTGTGCGAATTTTATAAAACGCGGCGAGCACCGGGCCGGTTCACACCGGGACACTTCCCGATCGGTCTCCGGAAAATCAGCCGCGAGTCGACTTGGCCAATGCAGGGTGCGGCTCTACAATATTCGCAGAGACCGTTGCGAAAATTCGAGTTGCTCGAGCCATCCGGCGAGTGAGCCGGTGGAGGATGCTTGTGAGTCTGGACGATCTGTACAACGACCACATCCTCGATCACTTCGAGTCGCCCTACCACAAGGGCCATTGCCCGGGGGCGACTTGTCAGCACTCGGATCGAAATCCCATTTGCGGCGACCAGCTCTCGCTCGAAGTGCGGCTGGGAGACGACCAGCGCATCGAGGAAGCCTGGTTCGACGGCAAGGGGTGCGCGATCAGCCAGGCGGCAGCTTCGATTTTGTGTGAAGCCATCGAAGGGAAGACGCTCGAGCAGCTCAAGGAATTCGGCGCGCGTGACATGCTCGATCTGATCAAGGTTCCGCTTACGGCCAGTCGACAGAAGTGCGGCCTCCTGGGATTCAAGATCCTTAAGACCATGCTGTATGCGAGCGAACACCAGCCTGCCGCCGAAGAGATGGCTTCTTCAAACGCGCGATAACATCAGAGCGGCTGGCCGGTTCCTCCGCGCGAATTGGCGAATCTTCGAACGTTGGACGGCTTCGGGCTGGCTTGATGTCGCCATAACAGGTCATTTTCCGGCAGGGGCAATGCTTCCGCGCGGAGCGGAGACCGTTCGGCCCGCCGGTTCGCGGCTTGACTCCTATCGGCTTCGGAATCGAGGCGACGACCGGAGCATTGCGATCAGTGAAGGATTCAATTGATGGCCGATCTCAGCGACGATGCCACTTGGAGAACCATTCGGGCCGAGTTTCCGATTCTCGATCAGACGCTGCGGACAGGTAAAAAGCTGGTGTATCTCGACACCGCCGCGACGGCGCAGAAGCCGAATCGGGTCGTCGACTGCATCCGGCAATGCTACGAACGCGACAATTCGAACGTGCATCGGGGCATCCATGAGCTGGGCGATCGGATGACGACGCTCCTGGAAGACGCCCGCGAGCAGGTGCGGGAGCTGCTGGGGGCCCGAGAGGTCGAGGAGATTGTCTTCACCAGCGGCACGACGATGTCGCTTAACCTCGTCGCTCATGGGTGGGGACGCAAGTTCCTGCGAGCTGGCGACGTGGTGCTCCTCAACGAAATGGAGCATCACGCCAATTTGGTTCCGTGGTACGAAGCCGCGAAGGCAACGGGAGCGGAGATTCGGCACATTCCGCTCACCACGGATGGCCGGCTCGACATGGACCAGTTGGACACCGTGCTCGACCGCCAGGTGAAACTGGTTGCTGTCACAGCGATGTCGAACGTCCTGGGGACGATCAATCCGGTTGCCGAACTCGCCAGGCGGGCACACGACGTCGGGGCGCTGATCGCCGTCGACGGGGCCCAGAGTGTGCCTCACGGCATGACCGATGTGACACGCGACCAGATCGATTTTCTGGCGTTCTCTGGTCACAAGTTCTACGGTCCCACGGGGGTCGGCGTGCTCTACGGTCGGCGCGAACTCCTCGAAGCCATGGATCCGTTTCTGTTCGGCGGACACATGATTCGCGAAGTCACGCGGGACAGCGCGACATGGGCTGATCTTCCGGCGAAATTCGAAGCGGGAACGGGGCCGTTCATCCAGGCGGCGGGGCTCGGTGCCGCGATTGCGTACATCAAGCAGATCGGCATGGAGCCGATCATGGCTTACGAACACGAACTGGCCAGGTATGCGGGCGAGCGTCTGGCCGAGGTTCCGGAACTTACGATTCTCGGACCGGCATGGCCCGATCGCGGAGCCATTTTCAGTTTCGTCGTCGAGGGCGTTCACCCGCACGACCTGTCCGACCTGCTCGATCGGCAGGGAGTGGCCATTCGCGCCGGCCATCATTGCACGATGCCGCTTCACGACCGGCTTGGACTAGCTGCATCGGCTCGCGCGAGCCTGGCCTTCTACAACAATCGCGAAGAGGTTGATAGCCTCGTGGAAGCGATCCTCGCGGCTCGTCGCGTCTTTCGCCGTTAGGCGAAATCCTCGAACCTGGCATCCGGTCGGATTGTCCGGGACAGCATTGCGCGATATCTGCCGATGACGCGGTAACGAGCTTGTGTTCTGGAAAGTCCCCGCATGAACGATGAATCGTCTCCCAGTGATGGTGTTTTTAGCGTCCGATCTCGTCGTGCATCGCGCCAGGCCATCGGCTTTCTGATGCAGCAGGGGATCGAAAATCGCTCTTGTCTGTCCCTGGCTGCGGGTTTTGTCGACGAATCGAGTCTGCCGCTTGCGGAGTGCCTGGAGGCAGCCACGTCCGTGCTGAGCAATACGTCGCGCGGTCGCGGTGCCCTGCAATACGGAACCACCCAGGGGGACGAGGGTTTCCGCAACAGCCTGCTGGCGCATCTGGCACGGCTGGAAGGTCGGACCGTGGAGCAACTGGGGATTGGTGCCGATCGCCTCGTTGTCACGACCGGGTCACAGCAGCTTCTCGCCCTGGTCGCCGACGCGCTTTTCGATCCCGGCGACATTTGCCTCGTCGCCATGCCGACCTACTTCGTGTTCCTGGGTGTGCTCGACGGGGTCGGCGCGCGAACGATCGGCGTGGAGGCCGATGAAAACGGCATGCGCATGGATGCCTTAGCCGCGACATTGGCAGACCTGGAACAGCGCGGCGAACTCGATCGCGTGAAGTTGATCTATCTGGTCACCGATTTTGAGAATCCCAGCGGTGCGTGTCTGGCGGACGATCGTCGCAGCGAGGTTCTGCGACTGGCCCAGCAGTATTCGCGGCGAAACCCGATCTACATTCTGGAAGACGCCGCGTACCGAGAATTGCGCTATGACGGTCCGTCAATTCCAAGCATCTGGTCGCGGCCGGGTGGCGATGAACGCGTCATTCTCGCGATGACGTTCTCCAAGAGCTTTTCGCCGGGGGTACGCACCGGCTTCGGCGTGTTGCCGCGACCGCTGATGACGCCGGTCTGCAATCTGAAAGGAAATCTGGATTTTGGCTCTTCGCAGTGGAATCAGGCGTTGCTGACACACGTGCTGAAGTCCGGAGCGTACGTGGCCCACTTAGAACAGGTGAAGGCCAGCTACCGGACGAAGCGCGATGCCCTGTTGCGGGCCGCGGATGAGTTTCTTGCGGATATCCCCGGCGTTTCGTGGCTGCGCCCCGAAGGGGGCCTTTACGTCTGGCTGAGCCTGCCCGAACACATCGAAACGGGATTTGCGTCTCCGCTCTTTCACACGGCCACCCGGCAACATGGCGTGATGTACGTGCCGGGCGAATTGTGCTACCCGACGGTGAATGGGCAGTCCCGCGCCCATCAGATGCGGCTGAGTTTCGGGGTTCTTCCTCCCGACAACCTGCGGGAAGGGATCCGTCGCCTGAGTGGCGCGATCCGCGATGTCCTGAAATCGGCCGAGGCGTGAGGCGGCTCTACAGCTCGGATGCCGCTTCCTCGGTGGCCTTGGGCGGCTCTTTGACCAGTTGGCGCACAATCTCCGGGTGATGTCGCGCGACGTCAATTTTTTCGTCGGGGTCGAGTTCGAGGTTATAGAGCCTAATTGCGGAACCCGGCGCGGCAATCCCTTTCCAGTCGCCCAAAAGCGCTGCCTGCCAGGGCGGATTGGAGGTCGTCTTCCAGTAAAGCAGCCGCTCTGGCCAGTCTTTTCCCGCGAGGAGAGGGTTCCAGGAACGGCCGTCGTGATTTACGGCCGACGGCGCGCGAGCCCATTCGGCGACCGTGGGAAGCAGGTCGCATGTCCAGACAGGTTCGTCAATGCTGCCAGGCCCGGTGCCCGACCAGACGACCAGCGGAACCCGCAGAGCCTCTTCGGACAGTGGGCGCTCGCCATCGGGAGCGGCCAGATCACCGGTCAGGATGATTGTGAACCGGCGACCTGACGCCGAGTCGTCCAGCAAGGCCCGCATGGCCCGCGACACGGCTTCTAACGCCGACGCGCGTTCGGCATCCGACTCAGGCAGTGCCCAGGATAAATGCAGGAACAACGGCGAACGATCGGCCGTCTTGAGCCACTGACGTCCATCCGCGAACGTGGCATCGATGAGGTCGGCGGCAGAGTGAGCGTCCACCTTCACCGCGGCTCGGTCGCTGCGAAACTCGAGCATCGAAGGAATCGAAGCCTGATGGCTGCCGCGAACTCCAAACCAGTGCTCGAATCCGGAATCGATTGGCAACCGGTCGGGTTCTCGCCAGATTCCGCAGAATGCCGTCACGTAAGATGCTCGCCACAGGACCTCGGCGAGTGATGTGCCGCGGCGTCCGGTTTCTTTCGCACGTCCGCTCCCCAGTCCATGCATCAACCCGCGCCAGGCCATCTCGGGATCGGGGCTGGCCGCGTGGCTGTTGGTGAACCGGATTCCCTCGGCGCACATCGCGGTTAGGTTCGAGGAAGCATCGTCACTCGCAACGTCGCTCGGGAGCAGGCCGCGTACGCTCACCAGGACGATCGAGCGAGTCCCCGCTACCGGGGGACGCCGGTTGAGGCGTGCGAGCGCCTGACGGTTTTGCAGTTTGGCCTTTGACAGGAGGTCGTCAGCCGTGGCCAGCGAGTCAACAAGGCTGCCGGTGGCATCGGCCTCGTCGAACACGGGCGAACTCTCAACCAAGGACTTCAGCGCCCCAATCAGCGGGGTTTTCGCCGGCTCCGATTGAGGCGCTCCCGCAATCTCACCCGGCGCTGCGGGTTGGCCGTCCATGCCGGATTCCGTCGGTTCGACGGTCCGCGAGGCGGCTGTCGCAATCGGTCGGGCCGGCACCGCGCGGCCCAATCGAAAGCCGATCAGCCCCACCAGCACGAGGAGAACGATCAGAAATCCACGTTTCCACCAGACCATGATCGCGCGACCTCCCCATAAAAGCGCCCTAAAGTGGTGGGCTGCAAGACCTATGCCGGGGTTCAAGGGGGGGTGATTACCGAGTAAAAAGGCCCTTTTCCGAGCCGAATTTCGAGAGAATTCACCGGCAGTTGTCGGAAGACTTGTCAACGAACGGAATCACGAACGTGACAAAACGGCAACGCGGCGGGTCATTTTCATCCCCGCGGACAGAGCAAGACCATTCGGTCGCCACCCAGTCAACCTGCGGACCTTGACACCCCCCTAGTGACAGCTAAAATCCTGACAGGTAACCGGTTACGGAGGCTGATCTTCAGGGGGCCTGAACAGATTGGCATTTGTGCGGTGACTTTGTGCAGTCGTGTTTGCGGTTGTTTCAACTGGTTCCCATTGCTGAACAGTGCCTCACCATGAAAAAGTGCGAACGCTGTTCAAAGCCATCTGTTCTGCATATCACCGAAATTCGGCATGGCGAAGTTCAGGCCAGGCATCTGTGCGAGTCTTGCGCGAAGGAATACCTGAATCAACCGGTGAGCGCGACGTCGCCCAGCGAAGCGGTGGCTGCTTCCCTGGCCGAAACAGATGACGATGTCGACGATCTGACGTGCCCCGAATGCGGAATGACATTCAAGGAATTCCGGGCCAATGGTCGACTGGGCTGCGCGAATGACTATCAGGTCTTTCGCGGAGAACTGCTGTCGCTTCTGGAAAACATCCACGGAGAAACGCAGCATGTTGGAAAGGTGCCGAAACGGGCGCCGGACGCCAGTCAGAAACAGTATCGCCTGATAAAGCTCCGCTCACGGTTGCGAGCCGCCGTTGATGACGAACAATACGAGGAGGCGGCACGGCTGCGCGATGAGATTTCCGCCCTGGAAGCCGAGTCGGCTGATTGACGGTGCGGCAGCGAGTTTGGCAGTGCCTGGTGGACGGCATACCGGACATGGCGGACGGGACGGCGTGACCATATGGCCGCCGCGACTACGGGAGTTTTGAGTGGATCTGGAGCGTCTGACTCGGACGAGCGGGGAGTGGCTCAAAGGGAGCGGCGCGGAGTCGGACATCGTGATGTCCAGCCGTGTGCGGCTGGCCCGCAATCTCGCGAAGTACCCATTTCCCACGCGGGCGGATGAAGAGACGCGTTGCGAGATCGAGCACCTGCTGCGGGAACAGTTCGATGGACGCCCGGCTGGCCTCCGCCTCAACTACTGCGAAATCCATGGCCTGGAGTCACTCGATCGCCAGCTCCTGGTCGAACGCCAGTTAATCAGCCGCGAGCACTCGCAGGATCAGGCAGGCCGGGCGGTGGCCTTCAACGACGAAGAGTGCGTCAGCCTGATGGTCAACGAGGAAGATCATCTGCGGATGCAGGTGATTCACAGCGGACTGTCGCTCGAGGAGTGCTGGCGTCAGATGGACGCCTTGGACGACGCGCTCGAATCGGGTGTGACGTATGCGTTCAACGAGCAGTTCGGCTATCTGACGGCCTGCCCGACGAATGCCGGGACCGGCATTCGCGTCAGCGTGATGCTGCACCTTCCCGCGCTGGTCATGACCAAGGAAATCTCCAAGGTCTTTCAGGCCCTGCAAAAAATCGGCTTGGCGGTCCGCGGCCTCTATGGCGAGGGAAGCCAAGCGATGGGGGACTTCTACCAGATTTCCAACCAGGTCACGCTCGGAAAAAGCGAGGTCGAGCTGATCAAGACCATTCAGGACGTCGTTCCCAACATCATTTCGTACGAACGGCGCGTTCGGCAGGCCCTCATCAAGGAAAACCGTCAGAGCCTGCACGATCAGGTAGCCCGCGCGTACGGTATTTTGCGGACCGCGCAGACAATTTCCTCTGAAGAAACCATGCATCTGCTCTCAAGCGTCCGATTGGGAATCAACCTGGGCCTGATCGACGACCTGGAAATTCCGGCCATCAATTCGCTGTTTATTCATACTCAGCCCGCCCATTTGCAGAAACTTCAGCGGCAGCGGCTGGAGTCGACCGAGCGGAATGTCGTCCGGGCAGCCTATATCCGGTCATTTCTCGCCAACGGCGGACGTCCCGATACGATGTAACTCGTTCCATCGACGTGCGATCCGAATGAACCCGGCTTCGATTCCGGTTCCCGCTTGTCCGCCAGTTCGAATTGGTCTAGAACTCGAACCGGCTCGCCGTCCCGGCGCTTCGTCGGCTCTTGGTTCCGGCACTCCTTTCGATGGCGGATCTTGCCGAGAAAGGGTTTTGCCGGACGAACACAAAAGCCGATACGGGCAGTGGGCCATCGCCGTCGAATCGCTTGGACGTATAGGGGATTTCCCGAGTCGTGGTCAACCACCAGGCAATCGCCGTGGCTCCATTCGCGCTGCCGGGAATTCGAATGGCGGCAGAGGGACGAGCCCAGCGATCGTCGCGTGACTCCTGGTCGAAGACCGATTGAGAGACCAAGAACGGGGTGTCGATGTCCAAACCGGCCGAATCCGCGAGTGCTCCCGCGAAAAAGCGGACAGCTCAAGGGGTATTTTGTGCCTGGCATGGCGCGACCTGGGGAGTCTGGCGCGCTCTGCTCGCGCAAGAGCCGGCGCTGAGCCCGGATTATCGCCTGCGCCGATTCTCGATCTCGATGACGGCCCTGTCGAATTCGTTCTGGGCGATGCTGGAACGCGCGATTTACGGGGCGCGCGTCGCACGGGTGAAAATCGAGCATCCTCCGGTGTTCATTCTTGGGCATTGGCGCAGCGGAACCACGCTGCTGCACAACCTGATGATGCTCGACAAGACGCTGACCTACCCGAACCTTTACCAGACATTGTTTCTGCCGCACTTTCTGCTGACTGAATCGGTCCTGGCTCCACTGACGCAGCCGCTGATTCCCAAGACTCGTCCGATGGATAACGTCGAGACGGGCTGGAAGATGCCGCAGGAAGACGAACTGGCGCTGCTCTTGACCACTCTGGTTTCGCCGTACCTGATGCTGGCTCACCAGGGAAATCGCGCGCGTTACGAACGCTTCTTCGACCTGACCGATTGCACGGCCGAGGAACTGGCGGCCTGGAAGGAAAGCTTCCTGCTGATGGCCCGGAAGCTGACTTACCTGCAGAATAAGTCCATTGTTTTCAAGTCGCCGTCGCACACGTATCGCGTGCCGCTCTTTCTCGAGATGTTTCCCGACGCGAAATTCATTTATATCTACCGCGATCCGTACGCCGTCTATAGCTCGTCGGTTCATCTCCGCCGGACCATCTTTGAAGAGAATGCCATCAGCCGGCCCAACCATGTGGGGACCGAGGAAGACATGCTGTTGACTTATGAGCATGCGATCCGGCGGTATGAATCGACAAAGCATCTGATTCCCGCAGGAAATCTGGTCGAAGTGCGGTTCGAGGATCTGGAAGCCGATCCCCTCGGGAAGATGCGGGAGATCTACTCAGCGATCAATCTGCCGAACTGGGCGGGATTGGAACCGGAGATTCAGAAGATTCTTCCCGATCTCCTGAACTACAAGAAGAACGCATTCCGGATGGATCCGAAGCTTAAGGCCGCCCTGTACGAACGCTTGAAATTCGCGTTCGACCTGTACGGGTACCCGAGCCGTCTCGACGAAGTCGCCACCCCGTCAGGCGGCTGAAATGCGGCCGTCTTCCATCTCGATGACTCGATCGGCAATGTCGAGGATTCGCGAGTCGTGGGTCACCATCAGCACGGGGCACCCGTTCGTCCTCGCCAGTCGCTGCAAGAGATTGGCGACGTCGCGACCGGATTGGCTATCGAGGGCGGCAGTCGGCTCGTCTGCGAGAATCAGCCGGGGGCCGCCCACGAGGGCGCGAGCGACCGCGACCCGCTGTTTCTGCCCCCCGGAAAGTTTCGCCGGGTGGTAGTCGAGACGGTCCGCCAGGCCCACATCGGTCAACACGGACTCCGCACGGCGGCGGCGTTCGTCCGCGGAAACGGCTGGCTGGAGTTGCAGCATCAACTCGACATTCTGACGTGCCGTCAGAAACTCGAGCAGGTTGTGCTGCTGGAAGATGAATCCAATCTCGCGACGGACGAGAACGAGCTCGTCGGCCGAGGCCCGGTGCATGCAGTGCGAAAGGACGACTAATTCCCCGTCCATCAGGTGCCGCAACCCCCCGAGCAGGGACAGCAGCGTCGTCTTTCCGCTCCCGCTCGGGCCGGTTAGCAGCACGATTTCGCCGGCGGCGACATCGATCGAAATATCGTACAGAATCTGCTTTCGCAGCTCGCCCGTGCCAAACCAGAAGTTCATGTTGCGGCCGCGGATGACAGACGGTGAATCGGGCGTCTGGTTAGCTTCCGTTGGTGGGGATGACATTTGCGGAGGCCTGACGAACTGCATGAAGTGATTCGGAATGCTGCTCGGAAAGTCGACCTTAGAAGACATCAGCCGGATCGGCGGACTGTGCCTTCCGGACGGCGATGGCCCCCGACAGACCGCACATCAGCAGCGTGAAACCAAACACGAGCAGCGCCCGCGCGACTGTCATCGAGAATTCCATCTGAATCGCCCGTTCGGCGACTCCGTACAGCCAGATCGCCAGGAAGAAACCGGGAAAGTATCCCAGAATCGAGAGCATGAAAGCCTGGCTGATGACGACCTGCAACAAGTAACGATTGGTGAATCCCATGGCCTTGAGGGTCGCGAACTGGGGGAGATGGTTGGTGACTTCGGTATAGAGAATCTGGTACACGACCACGAAGCCGATGAAGAACCCGACCATGGCCCCCATGCCAAAGATGAAGTCGATGGGGGTCACTTCGCGGACGAAGCGGACTTCGGCATCGACCAGTTCCTGCCGGCTCATGATGATGGCTTCGCCACCCAGTAGCGGTGCGAGACGATCGCGAACGGTCTGCGGGTCAGCTCCGGGCTTCAGCTTGATCAGGCCGACGTCGATTCCTCCGGGATTCCGTTCGGGGAGCACG
The DNA here is from genome assembly GCA_019636285.1 of Planctomycetaceae bacterium. Lineage (GTDB taxonomy): Bacteria > Planctomycetota > Planctomycetia > Planctomycetales > Planctomycetaceae > JAHBXV01. The sequence continues at coordinate 22,086 of JAHBXV010000001.1, read as the reverse complement.
CGCAGAAAATTCTCCGGCGTGAGGTACAGGTTGCCATCGGTCGTGATGGAGACGCCGCCTCGAATCGACCCCACGACACGAACGAGACGCCGGTTGACTTCGGTTTCCATGAAGCCGTTCCGAGCAACGGTCTCGACCACCGGCCCATAGGTGTCGCGGCTGAGTTGATCGAAGACGGCCCGGTCGCGCTGGTGCAGCAGCGAGGAGTATCCGGCATAGCCCTTGAGATCAACGAGGCAGTGCTCGGGATCGAGACCATAGATCGAGATCGGCCATTCCTGATACGTCCAGGGATTGCGCCAACGTGCCTGACCGAGGTAGAGTTCTTGCACTCGCTCAACGTCTGGATCGGCGAGCAACCGGTAAAGGAGGCGGCGCGGCAGCGCGGTGGATTGAAAGATGGTCTTCGTTCGCGGACTGATCAGACACAGATCGGATTGAATTTTGCGAACGAACGAGACGCTGCCGTCCATCGCTCCTTCCCGGATGCCAAGCTGCACGAGCATCAGCATCACCGCGACGACCACTCCGGCCGAGGCCACCGCCAGTTTCATGCGGTGGAAGCTCAACTGCCGCCATGCGAGGAGAAAGCTGGACCAGAACATGGGTAGGGCTTATTGATTGTTGTTCTGGACAGCGTGCCGCCGGCGACGCAAGTGCTTCGCGTAATATGCCAGCATTGCGACTTTGGAGAAGACCTTTATTTGGCAGCGGGCTTACGGACGTCGATGATGACTTCCACGCGGGCATTGGAGAGGCGCGCGACTTCTTCGGCAGCCGCCGGATCGAGATCGATGCGGACTTCCTGAACCCGGGCATCGGTGTCGCTGACCGGATCATTCGACAGGACGTCCTTACGGGCGATCATCCAACCCAGTTCCGCGACGGTCCCCTTCAGTTTCAGTCCCAGGCTTTCGACCATGATTTCGGCAACCTGACCAAGTCTGACCAGTGGGATGTCTCCTTCGTAGACTTCGGCAACCGCCTGCATATGCCGCACGTCTCCCATTTGCAGTAACCCATCGTCACCAATCACTTCGCCGGGGTACGCGTGCAGACGCAGGATCTGGCCATCGCGTGGCGCGACAATGCGGTGCGAGCGAAGTTCCGCACTGGCCCGGGTGATTTCCGCGCGTGCGGCGGTCACTTCAGCCCTGCGGACATTCAAGTCGACCTCGCGGACTTCTTTGAGGCTGATCAACCGGGCTCGCTCGCGCTGAGTCTCGATGCGGGCGCGATCGGCGGCGAGTTGGCGTGTCTCAATTTCTTCAGCCGGGAGGACGTTGCGGGCGGACAAAGACTTCGCACGCTCGAGTTCGCGATCGGCTTTTTCGAGTTCCGCGTCAGCCCGTGCGACCATGGCTTCCTGGGCGTCGATGTCGCCCTTCTTGGCACCGGCCTCGACCTGCTGGAGCACCGATTGAGCAACCGCGAGTTGCGACTGAGCGACTTCGACCACGGCGCGCTGCCGCTCGTAACTGTCGAGCGTCGCCAGCAACTCGCCTTTCTTGACCGTCTGTCCTTCGTCGACGTGCAACTCTTCGACGACGGCACCTGCGGTTGCGGATGGTGCCGCGACGGTCACGACTGTTCCGCGTGGCTCAAGCCGTCCTAGGGAAGAAACAAATTGACGTGGAGCCGGGGGACTCGTTTTTTCAGACGGTTGAGTCGCAACAGCCAGAATCGGCTGCTCACGGACACCCCAGATCACCGCAGCCGTCACGAGGACAGCAGCGACGAGCAGCCAGCGCCAGACTCGGTTTTGCAGAAAGGGTTTCCAAGTTGAAGGGGTCATGGGGCACCTCCTCGAGTCTCGAAGAGACGCTTCGCCGCCAATGCGGGCGCTTCATTGTTCGGGTCCGCGAGTTCCCGGAGAGCCGCTCCGATCTGCTGGTACAGGGGTTCTCCGGGCTGGATCATCCCCACGAATTCCCAGAAGAACAGGCCATCGACTGCCAGCCAGATCAGAACCTGAGTCAGGCCATCTTCGGGATCGGACAGCAACCGGTCACGCAGCCGTCGTCCGACTTCCAGAAGGGGCTCTAAAAAACCGCGGTTGTTGATCGCGGCCGCGAAGACAGCCAGCATGAATTTCTGAACGGTCTCGGCGGACAGTTCGTCCGGGATGGCTGAGTCAGCCGAGGGAGGAGGATCGAAGAGGCAGCCAAGCATGGCCCGCACCCACCTCCGCCGCGGCTCGGGATCTTCGGCGATCCGCCGCAACAGCATCCCTTCCAGCCGCTCGGCGTAGTACTTGAGCGTGCCGGAGACGAGTTGATCCTTGGAGGGGAAGTGGTACATCACTCCCCCTTTGCTGATCCCCGCTTCCTTGGCGACGTTGTCGATCGTCATTGCCAGCATCCCCTCGCGCGAGACGAGCTGGATGGCAGCTTGAAAAATTCTCTCGGTCGTTGCTGGCGTAGTCATCCCGACAATCCCATTGGCTTGATTTACTATACCGACCGGTCGGTTTTTTGTCAACGGGTAAGAATTGGCTCATTTAAGCAGGTCGAGTCAGCCCATCTGGCCCCGGTGATTGATTTGCCCGTCCGACGAGGATTGCACGGAGTGTCGCCGGGGCGGATAACAGTCGCAGATTCCTCGAACTAACATCGCGATCGACACCGACGTACGGGAGTGGGCGGGTGGTTGAAATCGACCTCACGGGCAAGACGTATCTAGTGACTGGCGGTAGCCAGGGGCTGGGGGCCGCGACGGTTCGACGGCTGCACGCGGCCGGGGGAAGCGTCTTCATCAATTACTTTCCCGACGAGTCCCAGGCGAATCGGCAGCGCGCTGAAGAACTGGCCGGCGAACTTGGTTCGCGTGCAGTTCCTGTTCCGGCGGATGTCACCGATCGTGAGCAGGTCGACGCGATGTTCGCCGCGATTCGGCAGCACGGGTACGGTCTCCACGGGTTGGTCAACAACGCGGCCGTGATTCGAGATCGCACGTTGCGAAAGATGACCGACGACGAATGGGAGGCAGTCATCAGAACGAACCTGACCGGCGTTTTTCGTGTATGCCGCGCTGCTGCGGAGGTGCTGGCCGATGGCGGAAGAATTGTGAGTCTTGCGTCGATCTCAGCGGTTGTCGGCTTTTTCGGGCAGGCCAATTACGCCTCGGCCAAGGCCGGGGTAATTGCCCTCACCAAAGTGCTCAGCAAAGAACTGGCGTCGCGGCGGATCACCGTGAATGCCGTGGCGCCGGGGGTCGTGCTCACCGACATGGGTGCCAGCATTCCAGAGGCCGTGCGCGGCGAGATGCTCAAGAACATTCCGCTGGGATGCTTCGGGGAACCCGACGACATTGCAAACGCGATTCTGTTCCTGTGCAGCGACCTCGCAAAGTACGTCTCGGGCCAGACGCTTCACGTCAACGGGGGCTGGTGGGGTTAATGCCTCGGAGCGAACGCCAGATCTGTTCAGCCGCCGAGGCCGTCGCGCTCATTTGCAGCGGGCAGACGATTGTCAGCGGTGGCTTCGTCGGAGCCGCCCATCCGGAGGCGCTCACGTCGGCTATCGAATCACGCTTCCTGGCGACGGGCGAACCGCGCGATCTGACGTTGGTCTATGCAGCCGGTCAGGGAGATGGTGCGTCGCGCGGATTGAATCATCTCGGCCATGCCGGGCTGCTTCAACGCGTCATCGGCGGACATTGGGGGCTGGCTCCACGGATTGGTCGACTGGCCATCGAAGAAGCGATTGAAGCCTACAACTTCCCGCAAGGGGTGATCTGCCATCTCTTGCGCGACATCGCAGGCGGGCGACCAGGGTGCATCACCAAGGTTGGGCTGGGGACATTCATCGATCCCGCGCATGCCGGTGGGGCGCTCAACAAGCGTTCGACCTCGCGGCTCGTGGAACGCGTCGAACTCGACGGCCGGACATGGCTGTTCTATAAGGCGTTTCCAGTTCATGTGGGCCTGATCCGCGGGACGGCGGCCGACATCCATGGCAATCTCATCATGGATGAAGAAGCAATCGTGGGTGAGGTGCTGCCCATCGCCCAGGCCGCGCGGAACAGTGGCGGCATTGTGATCGCCCAGGTCAAACGGATTCTCGTACATGCTGCACCACCGCACACGGTTCGCGTACCGGGAGTATTGATTGATCGGATCGTCGTCGCTGATGAATCGGATCATCAGCAGACTTTCGCAGAAGCATCTAACACGTCGTATTTCCTGTCCGAGTCGATGGATGGCGACGACGAGCCGTCATTGGCTTTGGGTACTACGTGGGACGCCGCCCGCCGCATCATCGCCTGTCGGGCGTGCGATGAACTGCTGCCAGGTTCGATCGTGAACCTGGGAATCGGGATGCCCGAGGGGGTGGCCCAGGTTGCTCGGGAACGCGGGCTGCTCGATCGCGTGACCCTGACCGTCGAAAGCGGTCCCATTGGTGGAGTCCCCGCCGGCGGTCTCAGCTTTGGGGCGTCGCGTCATCCGGAGGCAATCGTCGATCAGCCGTCGCAGTTCGATTTTTATGACGGCGGCGGCATCGACTTCGCAGCTCTTGGGGCGGCTGAGATTGACGCGACGGGGAACGTCAATGTTTCGCGGTTCGGGACGCGGCTGGCGGGCGTCGGCGGTTTCGTGAACATTTCGCAGAGCGCGCGGCGGCTGGTCTTCTGCAGTACGCTGACCTCTGGAGGACTCGAAGTCGCGTGTCGGCACGGGAAACTGCACATCGTTCGAGAGGGCTGCCATCGCAAGTTTCGGGCACGGGTGGAACAACTCTCGTTTGCGGCCGAGGTGGCACGCGCCCGCGGTCAGCAAGTGCTTTATGTCACCGAGCGCGCGGTCTTTCGCCTCGTTGAAGGGGGCCTGGAACTGATTGAGATCGCGCCGGGAATCGACTTGAACGATGACGTCCTCGCCCAGATGGACTTTCGGCCGATTGTCCGCGAAGTTGCCCTGATGCCCGCGCGCTGTTTTGATGCGGTCACTTCGACTGGATCGAACGGGCCTTGAAACGTTTATTCGGGTCATCGAACCATGAGCGAACTCTGTCTCGTTGCCGCGCGAAGAACTCCCGTGGGACGTTTTCTCGGAAAGCTGAAAGATCGCAGTTGTGCCGACCTGGGTGAGGTCGTCGCAAAGGCTGTCTTGAACGTCGTGCCGGCTGAGAAGATTGACCAGGTTCTGATCGGCAACGTGCTGGGTGCGGGGCAGGGGATGAATATCGCCCGGCAGATTGGCATCCGCGCGGGGATTCCCGTCAATCGGCCTGCGGTCACCATCAACATGATGTGCGGATCGGGGCTCGAGTCGATTCGCCTGGCCTCGCAGCTCATCAAGACGGGTGAAGCCGAGACGGTCCTGTGCGGCGGAGTCGAGTCGATGTCGCAGGCCGCCTACTTGTTGCCGCGTGCGAGGCAGGGATTGAAGCTCGGCGATGCCACGCTGGTCGATTCGATCCTCAGCGACGGCCTGCGCGATGCGTTCGACGGTCGGCATATGGGCGAGCAGGCCGAAGACCTGGCGGTGAAGTACGACTTGTCGCGCGATGAGCAGGACGCCTGGGCACTCCGCAGCCAGCAATTTTATGCGACGGCAGCCGAGGCAGGGATCTTTGCCGACGAACTGGTGCCAACCTTCGATTTAACGGCGGACGAGCACCCGCGACCAGATTCGAAACCGGCAGATCTCGCGAAGCTCAAACCATCGTTTCGCGCCGGGGGAACGGTCACCGCCGGGAATGCGAGTGGAATCAACGACGGTGCGGCACTGGTGGTGCTGACGCGGCGTGACATTGCCCAACGCGAAGGATGGCCCGTCCTGTGCTTGTGGGATGACGCGCTTACTGTCGGCTGTGATCCTGCGGCGATGGGTCTGGGACCGGTTCATGCGCTTCGCTCTCTCCTGGAGCGACAAAAGCTGGACTTTGAGCAACTCGATCAGATCGAGATCAACGAGGCGTTTGCGGCACAGACGCTGGCCTGCCTGCGGGAACTCGGTTGCGATTCGGACCGAGTGAATCCGGAAGGGGGAGCCATTGCTCTCGGGCACCCCATCGGCGCGAGCGGAGCCCGGCTGGTGGTCCATCTGGCCTGGCGGATTGCCAGTGGTGACGTGACCCGCGCCGCTGCCGCTCTCTGTGTGGGGGGCGGCATGGGGACAGCGTGTCTCTTGTCGAGCAACGACGGCTGACCAACTAACGTCGATCCATCGTATGAGTGCGATCAGCGATCCTTACACGCGAGGCCAATGAGCTTCGCCACCAGGGCGGTCCATCCGGTCTGATGGCTGGCCCCCACGCCACGACCGGTGTCGCCGTCAAAGTATTCGTAAAACAAAACCAGGTCGCGCCAGTGCGGATCGCGGGCATACAGGGGTTCGCCCCCGTGACAGGGGCGGTGGCCGTCCTTGTCCGGAAGAAATAGCGATTGCAGCCGCGCGCTCAGTTCGCAGGCGGCCTGATGCAGCGTGATTCGATTCCCGGAACCGGTCGGAAATTCGACCAGCAGCGAATCCCCATAGAAATAGTGATAGCGCTCGAGTGCTTCGACCAGCAGATAGTTGACCGGGAACCACAGCGGGCCGCGCCAGTTCGAGTTGCCGCCGAACATACCGCTGGTCGATTCGGCCGGCACGTACTCCACGCGATGTTCTTCGCCGCCGGCATTGAAAACATAGGGCTTCTCGCGATGGACGCGTGAGAGCGCTCTGACGCCATGCGGCGAGAGAAATTCGTTCTCATCGAACACGTAACGAAGAACCTTTTCCAGCCTCTCGCGTGACGGAATGGCGAGCAGCCGGCGTTCATGCGTGCCACCGACGTCGCTTTCTTCGGTCATGTACGAGATATGCCGCGCGAGGTCCTGGCGATTCTTGAGGAACCAGTCCATGCGGCGGCGGAACCCGCGGACCTTCGTGAGACGCTGGTCTTCCAGCACTTCGACGGCGAACAAGGGAATAATACCAACGATGGACCGAATCTTGAGTCGATGGGAATCCGTCTCGGTGTGCAACTGGTCGTAATAGAAGCCGTCGGCTTCGTCCCACAAGCCAGAGCCCCCCAGGCAATTCATCGCATCGGCGATGGCGACAAAGTGTTCGAAGAATTTGCTGGCGACGTCTTCATAGGTCGGATCGCCGTCAGCCAGTTCCAGGGCGATCGCCAGCATGGTCGAACAGTAGAATGCCATCCAGGCCGTGCCATCGGCCTGTTCGAGTTGCCCCCCCGTGGGAAGTGGTTTCGAGCGATCGAAGACCCCGATATTGTCGAGCCCGAGAAAGCCCCCCGCGAAAAGATGCTTGCCGTCGATATCCTTGCGGTTGACCCACCATGTGAAATTGATGAGCAGCTTCTGAAACGCCCGCGCGAGGAACTCACGGTCGCGAGCCCCTTTGCGGCCGGTCAGCTTATAGACCCGCCAGCAGGCCCACGCATGGACCGGCGGGTTGACGTCCGAAAACGCAAACTCGTAGGCGGGAATCTGCCCGTTGGGATGCATGTACCATTCGCGCAGCATCAGCAGCAGTTGCGCCTTGGCGAACTCGGGATCGACCGCGGCCATCGGAATCATGTGAAACGCGAGATCCCAGGCGGCGTACCAGGGGTATTCCCATTTGTCGGGCATCGAGATGACGTCGCGATTGAACAGATGCCGCCAGTCATGATTGCGGCCACGTTTTCGCGCGGCGGGGGGCGTCGGCTGTTCAGGGTCGCCATCGAGCCATGGTTCAATGGCGTAGTGATAGAACTGCTTCGTCCATAAGAGGCCGGCATAGGCCTGCCGCGCGACACTTGCCTCTTCGGCACTGGCAGAGTCCGGAATCTTCGCGCGATAGAACGCATCGGCTTCGTCATGGCGGCGCGTGAAGGTCTTTTCGAACTCCGGGCCGAACGGGTCGTCCGTGGCAACGTCTTTTGACGAGAGGCGCAGCCGGAGCACGCACTGGCCGCCGGAGGGAAGAGTGAGTTTGTACCAGGGGGCAGCCCGCGTGCCGACGCGGCGCGTCAGCGCCAGGGAATCGCCATGAATGACGGCATCGTGAAAGGCATCTTTCGCGGCGACGGGTGGTCCCGCTTCACCGAACAGCCGCTGAAAGTTCGTCTCGTTTTCGGTGAACATCACCCGGGGACGCTGACCGTCCGGGCCCGGTGCGAACGCGAACCGATAGCGTCCCAGCGTGGCGTGATCGGCGTCGACAGACCCCTCGGCATTAAGCATCAGTCGCGGCTTGACTTCGCAGCCTTCGTGCGTGCAACCCCACGACCAGCTGTTGCGGAACCAGAGCGTCGGGACGACATGCAGCCGTGCCGTCTCGGGACCGCGGTTGATGAGCGTCAGCCGGATCAGGATGTCATCGGGCGATGATTTGGCGTACTCGGCAATGACATCGAAATACCGGTTCTCGCGAAACAAGCCGGTATCGAGCAGTTCGTACTCCGGGGCCAACTTGCCGGCCTGCCGGTTCTTGTTCACCAGTTCGCCGTACGGATAGGCGCCCTGCGGGTACTTGTAGAGTCCCTTCATGTACGAATGGGTCGGGGTCGAGTCGAGGTAGTAGTAGAGCTCTTTGACGTCTTCGCCATGATTCCCTTCCGGCCCAGTGAGACCGAAAAGCCGTTCTTTGAGAATCGAGTCTTGCTCGTTCCAGAGCGCGAGGCCGAAGCAGAGTCGGCATTGCCGATCGGTAATGCCCAGAAGACCGTCTTCGCCCCACCGATAGGCCCGGCTGCGGGCGTGATCGTGCGGGAAATAACTCCAGCATTCGCCGTATTCGGAGTAGTCCTCGCGAACGGTTCCCCATTGCCGTTCGGAGAGATACGGGCCCCAGCGCTGCCAGTTCGCGGTCCGGTCTGCCGATTGTTGAAGTCGCAATTCTTCCGCGGACAGGCTGGCCTTGGTTCCCATCGCTTGCGAGCGCTCCCACAGTTCCGACTCGGTCTCTCTTCAGACGTGTGGGGCATTATGGTGAAAGAACGGTCAAATCGGAACCCGACGCGAAGTGGTGGCACGCCCGGTGTCTTCGAAGGGCGTGGGCTCGTCTGATGACGATGGCATGCGGTCGAGTTAACCCGGTGGCGACGGAAGACCACGCCCTTTTGCAAAGCCTTCAGGGCGTGCCACCCGTTTTTCTATGCCGTCACCTGGTACTTGCGGCTCCTTGGCCCGCTCGACCTGGCGCCTGGACACAGGTACGCTCTGTGTGCCAGTGGTTGCCGCTTGAACAGGCACGCTGACGAAGTAACCTCCCGACGAACCTGCTTGAGGTGCCCGATGATCCGTCTTGGTCTCTTCGCATTGTTTTCCTTGGTGTGTCTGGGATCTGTTTCGGCTGCCAATGATGCGCCCATTCGTGCGTTGCTGATTGATGGTCAGAACAACCACAACTGGAAGGGGACAACGCCGGTCTTGAAGTCGATTTTGGAGCAAACCGGGCGGTTCAAGGTGGATGTCGTCACCGCACCGCCCGACGAGACCGAGGGATTCGATCCGCCGTTCCGTGCGTACGATGTCGTCGTCTCCAACTACAACGGCAAGCCGTGGCCGGAAGAAACCCAGCGGAAATTCGAAGAATACTTGGCGGCGGGCGGCGGCTTCGTCTGCGTTCACGCGGCGAACAATGCCTTCCCGGAATGGCCCGCCTATAACGAGATGATCGGCCTCGGCGGTTGGGGCGGCCGAACCGAGAAGGACGGGCCGTACCTGCGGCTGCGAGACGGCAAGATCGTTCGCGATGAGTCACCCGGCCGCGGTGGCAGCCATGGCAAGCAGCATGCATTCGTGGTTGAGCACATCAACACGGACCATCCCATTATTGCCGGACTGCCGGCGAAGTGGATGCACGTTGCCGACGAACTTTACGACCGCCTGCGCGGGCCGGCGAAGAACATCACGGTCCTGGCGACGGCCTATTCGGATCCCGCGACCGGCGGAACAGGCGAACACGAGCCACTTCTGTTCGCGCTCGACTATGGCAAGGGTCGCGTGTTCCACACGGCGCTGGGTCACTCGGTGGAAGCCATGAAGTGCGCGGGTTTCGTCACGACATTGCAGCGAGGGGCCGAGTGGGCCGCTACGGGTCAAGTGACGCTTAAGCCTCCGACCACGTTTCCATCGGCCGAGGCGACTCAGAGCATCGAATAGCAGCCTACGGTTCTGTCAGGACTTGACTTTCGTGTGCCACTGGCTCTGCCAGTGCGTATTAAGTCTTTCATTCAAAAAAAGATGCACTGGCGAAGCCAGTGGCGCACATCCAAATTATTAACATTGACAGAGCGCTGCCGTTGAGATTCCACCAGGACGATCATTCTATGAGAGAAAGCGAATTCGCAATGTGGCGTCGATACTCTGACGTTTTCGTCTGGCTCGGGTTGGCGATGTTCGGTCTTTCCGCGTCCCTGGTGGGGCAAGAGATCCCGAAGGGGGAAGTGACCAAGTACTCGTTCGCCAGGAGCAACGTGTTTCCCGGGACCGTCCGGGACTATTGGGTGTATATCCCGCGTCAGTATGACCCGAACAAGCCCGCTTGTGTGCATGTCAATCAGGACGGCGTTCAATACAACGCGCCAGAGGTCTTCGACCGGTTGATCGCCGCTGGAGAAATGCCAGTCACGATCGGCGTGTTCGTCATGCACGGCCGCGTGCCCGCTCTCAGCGATCAGGCGCTCGACCGCTTCAACCGCAGCTATGAATACGACGGAATGGGCGATGACTATGTGCGGTTCCTGCTGGAGGAATTGCTGCCCGATGTCGAGACGAAGACGGCCAGCGACCGTCGGCCGATTCGACTGTCGACCAGCGGAAACGACCGTGCCATCGCGGGGAACAGCAGCGGGGCCATTTGCGCGTTCACCGCGGCCTGGCACCGTCCCGATGCGTTCAGCCGCGTCTTCAGCGGGATCGGCACTTATGTCGGCCTCCGCGGGGGGCACGAATACTCGACGCTCATTCGTAAGTACGAGCCGAAGCCGATCCGCATTTTCCTGGAAGATGGCAGCAACGATCTCAATATCTACGGCGGCGACTGGTGGATGGCCAACCAGGCCATGGAGCGATCGCTCGTCTTCGCCGGATACGAAGTCGCCCACGAGTGGGGCGACGGCGCTCACAACGGCAAGCATGCGACGGAGATCTTTCCGGACGTCGTCCGCTGGCTGTGGAAGGACTGGCCGCAACCGGTCAAAGCTGGCCTTGGGTCGCCGCAGTTGCAGGAGATTTTGATTCCCGGCGAAGACTGGAAACTTGTGGGTGAAGGCTACCGGTTCACGGAAGGCCCCACGACGAACGTGGCCGGCGATGTCTTCTTCAACGATGTTCCGAACGCCAAAACCTATCGACTGTCTGTCGACGGCCAGCTCGCCGTGGCGATTGACGGAAACATGCGTGGGGACGGGCAGCGATTCGGGCCGGATGGTCGCCTCTACGCGGCTGCGGGAGAGACCGAGGACATCCTCGCCTGGAACGACGGCGTCGCGAAAGTTATCGCCGACGGGTTTCGGGGGAATGACCTGGTCGTTACCGCACAGGGAGGCGTGTATGTCACCGAACCCGGCTGGGATGGCAAGTCACCCAGTCAGGTCTGGTACATCAGTCCAACCGGCGAGAAAAAGGTCGTCGACAAAGGGCTGAAATTCTCCAACGGCATCACCCTCTCGCCCGATCAGCAATTGCTGTATGTCGCTGACAGCCGATCCCACTGGGTCTATAGCTATCAGATTCAGCCGGATGGCAGCTTGCAGCACAAGCAGAAGTATTATCACCTGCATGTTCCGGACTCGGCAGATGACAGCGGGGCTGACGGACTACGGACCGACCGCGATGGCCGACTCTGGGTTGCCACGCGGATGGGTCTCCAGGTTTGCGATCAAGCGGGTCGCGTTCTGTGCATCATCCCCACACCAAACGGCAAGTGTTCGAACCTCTGCTTCGGTGGTCCGAATCACGACGTGCTGACGGTAACGGCCGGCGACAAGGTCTATCAGCGCAAAGTCAAGGTGCAGGGCGTGCTCCACGGCCAACCGCCCATCAAGCCGACAGCGCCGCGTTTATAGTTAACGGCCGCAACGGAAGCTGGGATAGCCGTTCGGCGTATCCCAGCTTCTTTTTTCATAGCGGTGTTCACTCGTCGTCATCGACCGTCAGCAGAGGCTCGGCGGTTCCGTCTTTGCCGAACGTGGCAATCACCGTTTCCGAATTCGTATGGTGGCCCAGCACGGCTCGCGGGAACTGAGGCGTCTTGAGGCTGCGATAGAGGAGTAACTGCAACTTGCCGAGGCGAGCGCGATAGCCGGCGGCGTGACCGGCCGGGACGATCTTGCTGTTCTCGGTGACGGTGAGCGCCCGCCATTCCACGGCCGCGCGCGATCGATTCGGATTCCAGTCGATGATGATGGGCGCGAACAGTCCGCGACCCGCAACGCGGTATTCGAATTCCAGGCCGCCCGGTAACGATGTCAACTTATGCGGCGTGCTCAACACGCGGTCGATCGGATAGGCCAGCGGCAACAGCCGTGCGCGGCGACGGTCGGCTTGCAGCCATCCTTCCCGGGACGATTTTTCGGGCTGGAAGGTAACTCCAGGTGCCAGCGGCAGCGTCGATTTGACGCACAGCGGCTCGCCAGGAGCATTGCGAATCGTATCCGCCAGGATCAGGAACTGCTCGGTTCGCGACAGCAAGACCTGCCGTTCCACGCGGCAGTTTTTCGGGCCAACCATCTGCAATTCGGCGTAGTCGAGATCGGCGTCGGACTGCCAGCAGACACAGGACCACTCGTCAGCCAGTTCCAGGACGGTCGATCCCGCCTGCAATTCCAGTTGCCACGGACCCTGCAAAATGGGAAATCCACCGATGGCGACTTCGAGCCCGGGGGCCGACTGATGATGCGAAACGACGACGGAATCGGCTTGCGGACTCCAGTCGCTGCGCAGAACGGCCAACCGAGCCCAGTCCGACTGGCTCGAAGGCATCAGCCCCCCACCGCTGCTGCTGCGACTCCGGCCGGCTGGCCGACGGGTTTGTGGCCGAGACAAGTTAGCGAGTAACGCAGACGTGGCCCCCGAGGCCAGTTCGAGCGTGGTCGCACCCCATCGCAGGACGGGAAGCGGGCTGACCGGATGGCCATTGCTGAGAGACAATCGGCCGTCGTGTTGACAGAGAGGAATCGCACGTTCCCACAGCGATTCGAGCATCCCCTCGGCGTCGCCAGTCCAAAGCGGTATCCCCGCCCAGCGCGACCAGCCCGTCGCGCGAGCCAGCGAGGCGATCCAGCCTGGCAGGACCGGCAACAACTCGGCATGCGGCGTCCCATCGGAGTCGGTCCGTCCCACCAACTCCTCGATCAGGAATTTCTTACCCGCTCTGCTCCACGCGGCCGATTCCGCGAGCGGGGCGAAGACGGTCCCCAGCACATACGGAAGTTCGCCCTGTTCGACGAGTTTCAGGTCGAACCGTGTCGAGGGAATGGCGTTGCGGGCCGGTTGATGTGACCGAGCCGCCTCAAGGACGGCTCGCCAGACCGGCCACAAGTTCTCGGTGTCGCCCGCTCGCGCCAGCCGCGCGCACAGTTCGGCACCCACCAGCAGGACGATCGCATCGGCCGGCGCATCGCTCGAACGGAGGCGTTTGAGAAAGGCTTCGACGCGAACTCCCCAGCCCGGCGATGCATGGATGGCCGTTTTGGACGATCGCCGTCCGGTGGGGAGGCGGCTGGCAAAGAGGGATGTCAGCGCGTCATCGGCTCCTTCGACATGCCCCCAGGACGCCAGCCATTCGTCCGGCAGTCGCGGAGAGGCGGATGCCTGCCGGCACCACAGCTTGAGGAACGAGGCGACGTCGCCTTGGGCAGCCGCTCGACGGAGTTCAGCGTCGGTCCCCGGCTGCCATTTGAGGGACTTCAGGAACTCTACGTCCGAAGAATCGGCGACCGGCGCCGCGGAAGCGGTGGCGGAAATCGTCATGAGCGTCTCGCGGCAGGCCGGGTGATGGCAGGCTGCCCCCAGGAATCGAAAAGTGCCCTCCGTGGCCAGTGGCGACTCCGTCCGACAGCAGACTAGCGGCCAAGGGGAAAAAAGGGAAATGGGGCACGTTCGTTCGGGGAGAAACATTGATGCGGAAGAACGCTCCCCGATGGGTCGCGGCCATGCGACCGGCCAAAATGGCGGGAAAAAGGTGCATCGCGGTCTGAAAACGCTGTTGCCCGGTGGACGCAGTCGGTTCGCCGCTTGCCCGGTCCGGGTTCCAGGGGTATCATCCGCCGGTCGAACTCAACCGTCCGGAGAGGTGGCAGAGCGGTTGAATGCGCCGGTCTCGAAAACCGGTATACCCGCAAGGGTATCGAGGGTTCGAATCCCTCCCTCTCCGCTCATATTGCCGACGGCAATAAAACAATCCTGCGCCTGACGGCGAAAAAGCCGAGCAGTGGAGCAGGAGAACAGTAGAAAAGGCAGCACTCCACTGCGGTCTACTGTTCTTGTTCAGGCTGCTCGGAGTTGCGGGCAGGTGATAGAGCGGTCAGAAGTTGGCATTTTTTGCTCGCTTCGCCGCCCGATCTGGTGCCTCTTGCTTGAGCGCCAACTTCCGAACATTGCTCGAGAAGCCTTCATTTTCGTGTTCCAGGCTTTCGACGCGGGCTATTACGGCGAATCAATTCGTCGCCGTATCACCGGAGAAGAGCACCGGAGCGAGGCGAAGTTGGCGCCGGGATTGTCGCTTGATCCTTTCGAATCGAACAGCCTGCCAGCCAAATCCCATGCAGGGAATGCCGTGAGGGACTAATATCATCAACTAGCCTGGCTGGGAATGAACCGTGGAGCGGCTGAGCCAATGAGTGAATTCTCAGAGATCGTTACGGCGATTGAATCTGGCGATCCGCTGGCGGCCGACCGGTTGCTGCCGTTGGTTTATAGCGAATTGAGGCAGTTGGCTGCTGCCTGGCTGGCCGCCGAGCAACCGGGCCAGACGCTGCAACCAACTGCCCTCGTCCATGAAGCCTATCTGCGGCTGACGGGAGGGGCCAACCCGGAAGTTTGGGATCACCAGGGGCACTTTTTCGCAGCCGCGGCAGTCGCGATCCGCCGGATTTTAATCGACAACGCCCGCCGCAAGGGGCGCCAGAAACGAGGCGGCGGACTGGTTCGCGCGGAACTGGATGAGGCAGCGTTGGCGTTTCTGCCGGAACCTCAGGAGGATCTCCTCGCTCTGGACGAAGCCCTGCAAAAGCTCAACGAATTGGATCCGCAAGCGGCTGAGCTGGTGCAACTCCTCTACTTCGCCGGGCTGACGCTCCCCGAAGCAAGTCGCGCGTTGGACATTTCCCCACGTACAGCGAGCCGGTTATGGGCTTTCGCGCGTGCATGGCTGCGCGACGAAATGGAGGGCAACGGAAACCTCGGAGAAACTTCCTGAAAATTCTGGCAAGCCCTGTTCTGGAATGGCGCATTGACTCTGGGATGACGGCGTTCGTCCTCCTGACCCATTGCCAACTCCCAAACAGAGGCAGCCATGCAACCAATTTCCAGCTCGAACCAGAGTCTTTTTCCCCTCCGGAACCACGGCTCGCCTTTCGGGAAATGGTGTTGTCGCTGTTTCCTCCATGTGGCATTTTTCTTCGGCGTGCTCCCTTTCTTGTTGTCGGACGCCGCTGGGTTGCTTGCGAAGGAGGAAAAGCCGAGGGACGCGTATCAGGTGGTCTGGGAAGAAGTGTCGGAACTCCTTCGTCGGCGGGAGTACGGAAGTGCCGCCGCCACGCTGGATTCGCTGGCGAAAGAGCAGGACTTGCGGAACTACGGAACGCGACTTGAAGCAGACAAGAATGCCATTCATGGGCTGCAAGTCCTGGAACGAATCGTCCTTGAACAAGCTGCCCAACTGGAGCCGGGGTCGCCCATCGAGATTTCCGGTATCGAATACACGCTGGTGCGTTACGAGAAAAGCACGCGTGGCGACGCACTGGTTCTCAAGTCGAAATCGTTGGGTCGCGAGACCAAGAAACAGATTGTCGACCTGCCTGCCGGAACCTGGGTGGAACTCGCCGAATTCGATCTGGCAGCCTTGGAAGCCCCTGAACTCACGTTGGGCATTTTCCTGGCGTTTGACCGCATCGCCGACCGAAAGGCGGCTCGCAAGCTCTTCAATGAAGCCGCCGCGACGGGTGAAGACGTGACGATCTGGCTGATGCGACTGGATGATGCCGAAAAGCGCCAGCGAGCTGCGGCCGGAAAGCCCGACGGGGGGAATGACCCGATTGTGGGCAAGTGGGACGGCCACATCGGTCCAAGAGGAGGAATTCCAGCCACCTACCATTTTCACCGGAACGGAACCGGCGTGATGACTGTCGATCCGAAGGTTCTGGCGACACAAAAGCCGAGTCCCGGACAGACCCTTCAGCAATTTGAAGCCGCCAAGCGTCTCATCCAGACGATGCATTTCTCCTGGGAGAGAAAGGACGATGGAACATATCGACTCACGTTCAAGACCGGAACGGGAACCTTTGACGGAATTTCACTTGATGGTAACACGTTTCAGCTTCCTGGAGACACTAGAACGTTTGTGCGACAAGTCGAGCGGTAATCGTAATCCGTTCATAGGCATTGCCTTGGTTAGTAGTGACACACGATTGAAACGGGTTGAGGACAAGCGAGCCGAATGATGCAGGTCCAGGATATCTTCCTTGCCGCCCTTGAAATTGACGACCTCCAGGAACGTGCGGCATACATTGCGAAGGCGTGCGAGAGGGACGAGGCACTGCTTCGCAAAGTCAAAGCCCTCCTGACGGCTCATGAACGCTCCGGAGAGTTTCTCGACGTTCCCGCGCTACAGCAGATGGCCGGAGCACAGGCCGAAGACCACGGAGCCATGCGGAGCCGAGAGATCGACGAAGAAACGGACCTGTCGTTTCTGGAACCGTCCACCAGGCCAGGCTCGCTCGGCCGACTGTTGCACTACGATGTTGAAGCAATCATCGGCCGAGGCGGGTGCGGTATTGTCTTGAAGGCATTCGATGCCAAACTTCATCGCATCGTCGCCATCAAGGTCATGACACCTGAACTGGCAGCGACCTCCCCCGCGCGAAAACGATTTCTCCGCGAAGCCCGCGCCACGGCGGCCGTCCGACACGACAATGTCGTCAGCATTCATGCCGTCGAGGAACAGCCGTTGCCCTTCCTGGTCATGGAGTATATCGACGGTCAGACTTTGCAGGACGCGATCAACGCCACCGGGCCACTCAGTATCCATGAGGTTGTTTCCATTGGCCGACAGATCGCCAGTGGTCTGGAAGCTGCTCATGCTCAGGGCTTGATCCACCGCGACATCAAGCCAGCGAATATTCTGCTGGAAAATGGTTCAGAACGCCCCCGGATCACCGACTTCGGCCTGGCCCGTTCCAGCGATGACGCCAGCCTGACCAGAAGCGGAGTGATTTCCGGGACACCGCTGTATATGTCCCCTGAGCAGGCACAGGGTCTGGAGGTGGATCATCGCTCGGATTTGTTCAGCCTGGGCAGCGTTCTGTATGTGATGTCCTGCGGCCGGCCCCCGTTTCGGGCGTCCACAGCGATCGCCGTCTTGAAACGCGTCGTAGAGGACCAACCGAGAGCAATCCATGAAATTCTGCCGGATGTGCCCGAGTGGCTGACCTCCATCATCGCCCGATTACACGCCAAGAAGCCCCAGGAACGATTTTCATCGGCTCGGGAGGTGATAGATTTGCTGGATCGCGGAGCTGCGGCGATCATCCCTGGCAAAGCCAGCCACAACACTTCCCGAACACTTTCGCGTCGAACAATTATCGCAATCGCAGCGATGGCATTCTTCTTACCTGCATTCCTTGCCTTGGCGTGGCTCGTATCGTCAAAACCGGCCAATCAGACCGCGATCCGAACCCCGGTCCTGGCGCCAGCCAGCGTACCGGCCAATACTTCTCCGGTTGTCGCGAATCTCTCTCCGTCGAAGATCGCTGCCGAGGATCATTTGGAGTCTGATCGCCGCGCTGCGGAGTCCGTGATTGCGCTCGGCGGTAATGTTCGCCTTCGAGTCGGCGGAAAGGAAATCGTTCATGCCTCGAAGCCGGATCAAATCCCCCATGAGGCGTTCGTTGTCACCGGCGTCGTGCTTGATAACAAGAGTGAATTGCCCGAGAACCCGCTTGCAGACCTCCGTGAATGTCGCGAAATCGAAGAACTATCACTGAACACATCCGTCGCACTGCGCGACCGCGACCTGGCTGTACTCAAGGAATTCACGAATCTGCGCATCGTCACGCTGAATAACAATCATGACCTGACGGGCGACTGTCTGAAATACCTGGCGAACTCCCGACAATTGAGCAGCCTGTTCGCGTGGGGTGTTCCGATTCGTGACGCAGACCTCGTTCACTTGAGCGGCGACCATCTGGTGCATTGCGATTTCGGCGGTACGAAATGCACGGACAACGCGGCCGCTACAATTGCCGGCTGGAAGAATCTGAAGAGGCTGCGGCTGGCGTGGACTGACGTTACGGATCGCTGCCTGAAAGATCTCAAGCTGCTGCCGGACCTGGAACTCCTGCTAATTTATCACACGAATCTCACCGACGCCGGTCTGGCCGATCTCGCCCAATGCAGGAACCTTCGGCACGTCAGTGTCACTGAGACAAAAGTCACGGACGCCGGAATTGAGAAACTCCGTCTGGCATTGCCCCGTTGCGTCATCATTGGCGGCGACAAGCGAGGCTATCCGCAACTCGAGCCCGATTATTCGCAGTTGGCATCCGGAACATGGCAAAAAGTGCTCACGTCCGAGGAGGAATTCATCAACCTTGTCGAGAATGCCCCATTTCGAAAAGCGGGGTCGAAAGCCGTCAACCAACACGAGGAGAATTCCCGTTCAAAGGGCCAGCAGTATGAAAACGGCATTCTTCGACTGGAGGCATCCAGTCTTTACTTCCCGAGCGTTTCCGCCCGAAACGCAATCATTCGCGCGAAAGTCGAGAAGGAAAGCGGACGCAGCCTACATCTCCACTTCCGGACTCCCGACGATCAGCTGACTTATACCTTTGTGTACGACTTCACCGATTATCGGCCTTTCAAGTTTAGTCTGGGGAGAATCGTCAACGGCCAGTGGACGACTCTTGTCGACTATAAACCGGATGGATATCCCGGTAACGAGCTGGAAATCGCTATGGCTTGTGTCGGTAGAACTCTCAAGGGCTACGTCGATGGTCGCCAGATTCTGGAATACGAAGACGGTTCGATCGAGGACTCGGAATTCCCGACTATGATCCCGGGCGTCTCGGCGCTTTCAGGTCCCGAGTCCGCGGTCGGAATCTTCAAAGATGTTGAAGTCCAACTCCTGCCGCCCCCTTCGCGTTAAAACGACGTCATCCTTCCAGCAACTCCCGAAACTCACGTTGAAATTCCACGAACCTCTCCGCCGGCCATTGAGCCGCCAGCGAGGCCTTGGCTCGATGGGACGCTTCGTGCCAGCGCGATAAAAGGTTCCGCAGTTCGGTTGTCTCGGGCAGGCGGGTTTGATTGAGGTCGGACTGCAACCGGTCGCGCGCGATGGCCAGGTCCTGGATCACGCCCAGTGCGTCCTGCAGTGACTCAATCTGGGGGACGAGATTGGTTCGTAGTTCTTCAGAAAAACAGCCGGCCAGCGGTTCCAGGGCATAGCGCACGTGCTTCGTTCGCACGCGCAGGCGATGGAGCGCGGTGTCGTCCTGCCAGTCGGCGGGGATCGACGAAAAGAAGTCGCTGGAGAGGGGGCGCAACCGCTCGCGCGCCCAATCCGTCAGTAAAAGCACTTCCGGAGAGCGATTGGAGTCGCGCCGCCGGAGTTTCTTGAGAAAGGCGGCGACACGGCCGGGGAAGTCCTCGTCGCGTCGCAAGTCACGTGCGACTTGACGAAGCTTTCGCTGGGCCTTCCGGCGATCGGAGCGCAACACTTCGAGCCACTGCTGGAGGCTTGACCAGGTTGGTTCCTGCATCACCCGTTCGATCAAAACATCGCCATCGCGGGCCGGGTTACAGCTCTTTCGGATGAGCTTGAGACGCCTGGCGATCCATCGCGCGCGGCGCTGGGGCAAAATGTCGCCGAAAAGAACGATCGCGGAACCCGCACGGCGGGTCCAGACGCGAAGTTGATGCACCAATTCGGGATCATCGTCGCCATGCCGCGCCGCGCGAGGTAACAGAGCAACGACGGCTTCCAGGCGGCCTGTCAGCGTGACGAGGGCCAGACGGCTGGGCGGTTCGTCCGCCGAGACGGTCGTGATCCATTTCGGAGGAAGCAGAACGGCCATCGCACAGGGCCTCTCAGGGGCGAGGGCTTCAAGGTATCACGACAAAGTCTCGAAGAGCTTCGTTTCGGACTCGGAACCCCCCACGACAATCAGGCTTTCGTCGGACGCCAGGCGATGATCGGGGCCCGGGTCGATCACCTGGTCGCCTGCTCTTTCGATCGCCAGGACCGTGCAGCCGGTCTTGGCGCGGAACTGGCTTTCCGCCAGCGAATCCCCCACGAGGCTCGGCGGGACCGGCACTCGAAAAACATCCAGTCCCTCCGCGAGAAACAGAATATTTCCGCGCTTCAAAAGATCATAAATGCTGCTCGCCCCGGTGGAGGCATACGACATAACGAAGTCGGCTCCCGCTCGGTGCAAGGTCGAGACGTTTCGGTCCTGGTTCGCGCGGGCCAGAATCTGCACATCGGGCCTTAGCCGGCGGCAATAAATCGCGAGGTAGACGTTGACGTCGTCGTCATGCGTCGTGATGACAACCGAGGAACAGGCATCGATCCCTGCTGCCTGAAGTGTCTCCAGTTCGGCCGCGTCTCCCACGATATAATCGGCTGGGTTACGGACCCGTTCCGGCAAACGCTCGATGATACGAAATGAGATATTTCGCTTGCCGCATTCCGCGGCAACGGCTCGACCGACGCGGCCGCCGCCAATGATGATGACGCGGCCATCGGTAATGCCGTCGATCCGATAGCGATTGTCGTAACGATCCAGGTTTTCGCGCGTTCCCGCCAGGAGCAGTACCGAAGCGGCTTCAACCCGAGTCCGCGGACCCGCAATCGTGAATCGTCCCCGGTCCCACACCCCTGCGACCGTCACGCCCGTTTCTTCTCCCAGACGCAGTTCCGCGAGGGTTCGTCCGACGAGCGCGGTGCCGGCAGCGGCTGCCTCGGCGATCAACAGGTTGCCGAACTGCCCCACGACAAGACTGCGAGCATCGCGGCCGAGAACGCGCCGAGCGAGTGCCTGGCCGAGCATTTCCGCCAGTTTCAGCACCTGATTACAGCCTGCCAGTTCCAGGATATCGACGGACGCATCGGTCGAAGCGGTCGCCACGATGGTCACTGACGACGAGATTTCACGGACGGTGAAGGCAATGTTCGTATTGGTCGTGTCCCGCTGGGCCGTGACGACCAGGGCCGCCTGGTTGGCTCGGGCCGAACCATACGTCAGGTGATCGACCGGATCGCCCAGCATGACCGAATAGCCTTCGTCGTGGAGTCGCAGGGCTTCGGTGAGGTCGGCAACCAGCACGACGTACGGAATCTTCGCGCGCGCCAGCATGCGAATCAGGGCCTGTTCGACCAGCCCCAGCCCCGTGAGGATGACGTGCCCCGACAGCGACGCCGGGAGTTGACGCGGCGCCCGCGCGGCCGCCTGCGCTTCCATCCAGGGGACATAAAAGAACTGAATGAACATGAACGGCAGCAGGACCAGCATGAAGACCGACCCCGACAGCAGCACCACAACCGAGAAGAGTCGCCCGAGGTCCGAGTGGAAGGTGATGTCGCCAAAGCCGAGCGTCGACATGACGACCAGCACCCAGTAGATGCCGGTGGCCCAGGAGTGCCGCTGCCCCTCGCGCGCCATGAGATAGTGGAACGTCACGGTGAAGACGAACACCATGCCGACGAAGACCAGCAGCAACTTTCCCAACGCCCACAAATTGCGTCGCCGCGATGGGTTGGTGATGAACTGCAAGGCGACAGGAAGCGATTTCATGGATGCCGTTCGCGAGCGCGCGGATTGCTGCGAGGGGACTCAGAGCCTCCGTCAAAACCCGGTTGGCGGCTCGAAGACCCCTGAAAATTCAGGAACACTTCGGACGTCCAGAGGGTTTTGACGGTACTAC